>CAVPWY010000005.1:0-21741 GCA_963709535.1 uncultured Chloroflexia bacterium
TCCGGAAAGTCTTATTACTTGCAGAGAATAAACCTGGATACAACTAAGGGTAATTATTTACCCGGGAATCAGATTATCAAGCTTTAATAACACATACCTATTTGAGAATAGAATTCTGAACCCGGGTAATACAAATTACTGATCCTTTCCTATAAGAATTCCCACCTTTTTCTCTGTATAATATCATTTGATACAAAGAATATTTATTGTTAGTTAAGTAAATATTAACATTCATTCTTACCTCATTCAGGCACAACATTCAGCTTCAAAATCGAATTATCCCATTTATTGGTGTGAACTGACACATTTGCGCTGTTTCTGTTATATCCATTTAATCCAAATTAAAGGAGGAGGGAATGGAAAAGAACTCTGGCAGCCAGCGAGTAGATCAGTTTTCCCAAAATAAAAGCGGGAGGAAGACACTTTTATTTGTTGGGATTGGTTGTATCAGTTTGATCATCATGCTCTGTCTGTGCTATTTGTTAGCAATGCTGGTTAGCGGCAATTTATCGTGGATGACCAATCAAATTGCTGTGCCGAAAAGTCAATCAAACTCAACTCCTATAATCGCAGTTGCGATCAATTTGGATGGAGCGAAACCAGCCATATACCAATTTGTAGGTAATATCAACGAGGACCCCTGGATACTACCACCGGGTAACTACTATATTGAAGCTGCTGGAACGCAAGACCTGGTTTACTCATTCGGGAGGGTGACAATAAATGAGCAACAGGGAAAAGTCGACTTTAAGTGAGTTAATCAGAATCAACTGGAGGTATCGAACATCCCATCAGGAAACAAGAATTGATCTTGATAGCTAATACACTGGTAAGTATTGGGCGGGGAAAACTGACTTACCTTTCACTCTTTTCCGATGATTTTACAGTTCCTTTATTCTCGATCAACGAAGATATGTCAGCTGGCAAGCTTAAGATTTTACGCGAGACATATAATGGCATCCTTGATAAACAGGAAGAAGCTACGAATGCCCTTCTTGAATTGGAAATGAGGTCAGGTTATGGAACAGGGGGGATAAACTGTCGAGGGGTCTGTAGTTCTAAAAATGGGATTCTCGAATCACTGGTAACGTATTTTTGGGAGATCAAAAAAGTTGATCAGCGAGCTGTGGAGGACATACTCAAAGGATCTGCAGCCATGAGTGCGGGTGAAAAAGCGGATGCTTTTGAATACTTTACACCTTCGATGACCGGTAACTCACAGTCATTTGACGAGATGATCCAAAAACTACAGGCAGGAGAATTAACCGATCAGGCAAATCGTATTAGAAATTTCTTATGCGACGAGGAATCATTTTATAATGCCCTGCAGCAAAATCGCGGGACTAACAGGCCAATATTACAAATTGCCCACGAAGAAGGTGCAGTACTAATAGAGAAAGGTGCCGAGTTGGAGGTCGAAATCATCAAGGGCGCTCTTGAAGCTCAGTTTCCGGGAATCGAGAAGGGAGATGAGTATGCCAACCAGATAAACGAGTGGGTTGAGTTCATCCAGCAGACGTACAATGACCCGACAACCAGCGCCTTTGATTATGCCAGCGGATTAATGACTGAAAAGGTCAGTGACCAGATCAAGGAAGGTTTGCAGGAAATGGGGATCGATGAGGAGCAAGCCGAAGAGATGGCAGAATATCTGAGCGAAGAGATCGCTGGTCAACTGACTAAACATGACGATGAAGTTGAGGAACTAGCCGGAGATGAAGAAGCTGAAAAGACAATAACAGTTGATGAATCATCAAATGGGGATTCCACGAGAGAACCGGACGAGACTGGCACGCCGACAAACGAAAAGGTTGCCTCACCTTCGGAATCCACCCGCGAATCAAGTGAAACAAAAACCCCTAACGAAGTATTGCTATCCGGAGGACTTTCAATAAATGTAAAAGACATTTATGGTTTTTGCACCGTAAAGAATGATTGTGCATTGATCACGAATGAAGTGAGATTGAATATTCATCCGGGTGGTGGATCAGCAATCGGAGATGGCACTCTTGCTGCCGACGTATTTCAACCTCCTGACGTTGAGATCAAAGTGGTCAGGATTACACATGATCTGACATTTACTGGTAATTGCTCTGAGAGTGGATATTGCTCTGGCACAGGGATAGGAGATGTTACTTTTCCCGGGTTTGCAGGCAGCAGCTATGATTTTTCCTGGGAAGGTCAGTATGGATCAGGTGTCTTTGATGGGATGATCCACTCAGTGAACGGCGATATGGAGATGCTGTTGATGATATGGTAGATTTATTCTTGGTTTTTTTGAAGTTTCAGTATATCCTTGAATGGGAAATTCAGTTCACTAACAAGGAAAGGAATAAAGATTGAAAACAATTGGTATGATCGGTGGAATGAGTTGGGAGTTTTCTCTGGAATATTATCGCCTGGTCAATGAAATGGTCAAAGAAAGACTGGGGGGTTACCACTCCGCAAAAGTCATTATGGATTTATTGGATTTCGCCGAAGTGGAGCTCCTCCAGCATGAAGGCCGGTGGCAGGAAGCCGGGAAAATGATGGCTGATTCTGCACTCACTTTGCAGAAAAGTGGAGCCGACTTTGTGGTTTTATGTACTAACACGATGCATAAATGTACCCCGGAAATTGAAGCTGCCCTTCAAATTCCATTTCTTCACATTGTCGACCCGACAGCAGAAGCAATCTGCAAGATGGGTATCAAAACGATTGGTTTATTGGGTACTAAATTCACGATGGAAGAAGATTTTTACAAAGGGAGGTTGAAGGACAAGTTTGGTCTTCATGTGATCATCCCATCAACCGTCGACCAGGAAAAAATTCATCAAGTAATTTTTCAGGAATTGGTTCTTGGAAAGATTAATCCTGAATCCAGGAAAGCCTACCTGGAAATCATCAGTAAATTAATCCAAAACGGTGCTGAAGGGATAATTTTAGGCTGTACTGAGATAGGATTACTGATCAGTTCAGGTGTCGTAAACGTACCTGTCTTTGACACAACTATTCTTCATGCCCGGGCAGCAGTAGATTTCGCTTTCCAACCAAATTAAATTGGAAATTTACTATTAGGATTGCTCCAAAAGAATTGAAAACCGGGTACCAACTCCGGGTTGGCTCTGAACCTGGATGTGTCCACGCTGCATTTCAATTAGACTTTTTGCGAGCGACAATCCCAAACCTGCTCCCCGATTTTGGGTTTCATTGTGAGGTGCAACCTGATAAAACCTTTCGAATATGTGCGGTAGATCTTCAGCTGATATACCATAACCTGTATCTTCAAAAATGATGGCGACCTGTTTTCTTGAGATTTCTGCCTCAAGCTGAATAATTCCGTCTTTGGGTGTGTACTGGATGGCGTTGTCGAGCAGGATCAATAATACCTGCCGCAGCCTGTCAGGATCAGCCAAGACCTTTATGTCCTGAGTGAGAAGTTTTATCTGAACAATATCTCCTCCAACAATCATTTGAGCCTGGTTTTGAATATCAGCTAATAACATATTTACACTGACGGGTTTTCTGTTTATCGTTAGGCGTTTATTATCAAGCCGGGACATCAGCAGTAGATCTTCCACCATCCTGCTCATATAATCAACATCATGCAAAACATCATTTAATAATTGTTTTGGTTCACCCTCGGGAATTGAACGGGAAGCCATCTCTGCACTGGACCTGATCAATGTAAGAGGAGTGCGCAGTTCGTGGCTGGCATTTGCTATAAAAGCCTGTTGTTCTTCCAGAGATCGTTGGGCCGGAATCAGTGAATTTCCTGCCAACCACCAGCTAAGGATACCCACTAATAATAAAACGATCAAACTGATCCCGATCAGTCCCATCAAATACTGATTTAATAATCTCGTCTGGTCATCGATCGGCCGACCGAGTTGTAAGAATCGTATCTGATAACCGGCTGGCAGATTATAGGTAAGCAGTCGGATGGGAACACCATCAGTTGTTTTGATGGTACGAATATCTTCTCCGGTTATGGAGGCGGCTTGCATGGCGGCTTTATCTGGCAGGATGGGAAATTTTTGAGCGGTGGTTACATGGTTGTATGGATCCATTACTATTTAATGGAATTACAAAAATTAATGCTAATTCAGTATCCAATAATGTACCGGTTATTACATCGACTGGTATGGCTGGGGTAGGTGTTGAAATTATCTGTTGGCTAATACCATTGGCGAAATCTATTTGGGTCGGGTGAATTGCTGTTAAGAATCTGTTGTCTTTCTGATTTATAGATATGCTCACCACCACCGCCAGAACTGCCATTATTCTTTTCCTCTTCATCATCATTATCAGACGAAGTCGTTAGTTAGAGAAGGAGTTAATAGCGGTGCAATTATTGCTTGGGGTGAAGGAAGCGGTTTAAAAATTCGGAAACTGGAATCCAGGCTATCTTCCCAATCCTGTTCCGCTTTTTCTAGATCAGGGGTAATAGGCGCGCTAAGCAAACGAAGCTCCTGGGCAAGTCTAAACTTAAGCGCAAGGTCGGTTGTTGTCTGAAAATAACTGGTCAGACGCCAGTACAATCCAGCACCCAGGATGACCATCAATAAAATTCCGGCCAGCATATAAATGACAGTCAGTTGGATTCGAAGTCTTCTAAGCATGATCTGGATCCAGACGATAACCAACACCCCGAACGGTGAGGATCGGGTCGGCTTTTCCGGGAATATTCAATTTTTGCCGTAGATATGAGATATATACATCAACAAGATCCAACCTGACTGTGCTGTCAAAAGACCAGACATAATCTACAATACTCTGGCGGGAAAGGATTTGCTGTGGATGACGCAGGAGAAATTCAAGTAAATCCCATTCTGTTTTGGTTAGGTCCAATGGAATATCCCCGCGGCGGCAGCTATGCAGCTGAATATCCATTACCAGTGAGCCAACCCGAAATTCATGGTTGTCAACCTGTAACTGGTGAAAAACGTCTTGAGACAGCCCGAATTCTTGCGAGGAGTTCATCAAATGTAAATGGCTTCACCAGATAGTCATCCGCCCCGCTATCCAATCCGGCAACCCTGTCTTCCACCTGGCTGCGTGCGGTGAGCATAAGTATCCCGATGGGTATGTGGTTTTTTCGAATTTCACGCACTATGGAAGGTCCATCACGGCCGGGAAGCATCCAATCGATAATTGCCACATCGTGAATACCACGTAATGCCAACTCCAATCCGGCGCCCCCATCATAAACAGCATCAGTGCTGTATTTTTCATCAGACAGGACCTTGCAAATCAAACCGGATAACCGTTTATCGTCTTCAAGAATTAATACACGCATGACAATCCCTGTACCCTTGTTATTCTTGCAAAAATAATTATCCATTTATATAAATACAACTGTGCCGATTATATAGTTTAGCACGGGAAGATTGGAAAATGATTGGAAAATATACCCTACTTCTCAATCATTCTATTAACTGGCGGAGTATCTTTGTACTAGATGTATTCAAAAGGAGAATAATATGAAAAAATCAGCCATCATAATATCCATACTTATCACAACTTTGGTATTAGGTACTGTTGCAGGTGTGGTTAAAGCAGTTTCTGTTTCTCAAACAAACGCAAAGGTGCAAGAATTGGAACAGACAATACAAGCCCGCGAAGAACTATATAAACAGACGATTGAAGAAGCAAATACCAGATTGGCGCAAGTTCAAACCAATCCTAACAGCTTCAGCAATCAGCCCGGATCAGGCGATTCAAAATGCCAGGACCGCAGTTGGAAGTTTTGGGTTGACGATGTCGAATCCACCAGAACTGGTCAATTACAATGGATCGACAGCATATGAAATTAACTCCTGGGAAGGCATTAAGTTATATGTTGACTCTTTATCTGGAGCAGTATTATTCAATAGCCTGACAGGTTCCGCTGCAAAAGCAGTCACTGACAAGGAGGCCATTCAAGCAGCAATGAATTACATGCCTGGATTTACTTATGCCAGCATATCCAAATCTGTTTATAACGGTCAGCAGGTTGATATTGTAGCTTTTACGTCAGGTGACCAGGTGTATGTCAATTTGGCCGGGCAAGTAGTCTATGTTGTTCAAATGCAGGTACAGACAGCAAGTTATGGTGGCGGCGGTGGAGGTGGGGGCGGATCAGGTTCCTCAAATAGAGGCGAACATGAAGAAGAAGATGATGATTAGCGGAAGTAACGCAACTGATCAGATCAAAAAGGAGAATTTACCAATGCAGCAAACAAATCGTAATAAACCATCCGCAGGGGTATTAACGGGATCAAAATCGTCATTGCCTCAGGAGCTGTTGCAGGGGCAATGGGTATCTGGAGTATGCTGGCAGGAAAAGCATTAAATAATTCCAGTGTCCAGGCGCAAGATCAGGATAATACGGGTTTAGTTGAGTTACCAACCCTTATCCCGTATGCAGCAGGTCAAGCATCAGGTGTAAACCTTGAAGTTAATAATTCGACTACAGGATTGAGAAATGTCACTGGTCCAACTCAGAATTCGACCATCCAAACTGCTCCAGTTGTTCAGACCATGGTAATTGCAGCACCATCTGGTGGTGGAGGCGGTGGAAAAAAGGGTGCCGCCAGAACTAATTCTTCAAGATAATGATTAATCAAATAAAGTTTAGAGCCATGGGCAGCCAGATGATGGCTGCCCTGGAAGTTGATCTTGAACTGGCTGAAACCATCCTACCGCAAGTTCCACAGTGGATCGAGGAATGGGAACAGTCTCTAAGCCGCTTTCGACCGGAAAGTGAATTGAGCAGGTTGAACCGGTCCCAGGAAAAGATGATTCGGGTAAGTGAAACATTTTGGGATGTCCTGAATTTGAGTCTTCAGACTGAACATACCAGCCAGGGAATGGTTACACCCGCAGTATTGAATGCCCTTGAAACTGCCGGATACTCGAAAGATTTTGATCTCATTCGCTCTGGAGGATTTGAAATCGATCAAGAATTCACATCCAAAGCGAGTCTTGAAGATCTGATCATGGTCGAAGAGGAAAAACTGGTTTTACTTCCTAAAGGGCTGCGTTTGGATTTTGGCGGAGTCGCCAAGGGCTGGGCTGCTCAAAAGGTGATTGACAAATTGAAAAATTTGGTCCAGCTTTAATGGATGCAGGCGGCGATATCATGTCTGGTTCAGCTTTACTGGATGGCAGCCCGTGGCCGATCGCCATTGCCGACCCGTTTCATCCGGACGATGACCTGGAAATGCTATACCTGGCGGGAGAGGGCGTAGCCACATCCGGCCAGGATTACAGGTTCTGGAACTTAAATGGAACCCGGATGCACCATATCATTGATGTTCGCACCGGAAGGCCGGCTGAAAGCGATGTCTTCTCTGTAACCGTTGTCGCTCCTGATGTGATCCAGGCTGAAATAGCAGCAAAAGTTGTGCTCATTTTGGGCAGCGAAGCGGGATTAAGCTGGTTGGAGGATCAACCAGACCATGCCGGATATATCGTCCGCATGGATAACAGCAAATTAATCAGCAGGCATTTATCAAATTATTGTTGGAGTAAAACATGTCAGAATCAATAAACTCAGAAAAAATATCCACACTGGATACAGAATTGGACCATAGCACCAACCCATTTATTTTAGGGGTTATGGCTGTCATTGTGGGTCTTTTACTATCCGGGATCATACTTCCATTTATCCTGCCAGGCCTGATCAGTTCCTTACTAGGACCAGAACCCAAGGTGTTCTGGTACCTTTCCAGGTCATCAGCGGTAATCTCATATTTGATGTTATGGGCATCCATGGTATTTGGACTGCTTTGTCAAGCCGGAGTGCAAAAATATGGCCGGGAGGGTTTACCGCAAATGATCTGCACCAGTTCTTAAGCATCGCTGGATTAACAGCCGGATTGTTCCATGGATTGATCCTGATGGGTGATCATTACATGAACATATCCTTGTGCAGGTATTGCTACCTTTTGCCACGAGTGATTATCGACCGGAATGGGTGGGAATTGGTCAGCTCCTTTTCTACATCTGGGGTGGGTTGGTCTTTTCCTTCTACATTCGAAAGAAGATCGGCACCAAAGCCTGGCGATCCATTCACTATATCGGTTTCCTGGCATTTGCTGGAGCATTAGTGCATGGTGTGACTTCCGGAACAGATACGAATACACTCTGGATGAGTGTGATCTACTGGGTGAGTGGAGCGAGTGTATTGTTCCTGACTTTCTACCGGGTTTTTGCATCGGGTGAAACGGCTGCAGCGAGGAAAGTTATACCACCCAAAGTATTATCGCAATCGAATCCGGAAATTACCTGATCTTCAGGTATTACTGGAAATAATTACAAATTTTTAATATGGGCGATCTGGTTCTCAGGCCGCTCATATTTTGTTGAACCCCGGAATATGCTTATAATTAGGTATTCAGGTATTTTATCCTGTAAGCATGAGGCAGAAATGAAGTTATATGGTGGAATAGAAGCTGGCGGCACTAAGTTCAATTGCATGGTGGCTGCCAGCCCGGATCAGATCATTGCTGAAACCAGGATTCCGACCACAACACCAGAAGAGACGATCAGACGAACTAACGATTTCTTTTCACCATTCGCGTTGAAAGGTGACCTGGCTGCAGTCGGGATCGGCTCATTCGGCCCGGTAGACCTCAATCAAAACTCCTCAACCTATGGATTTATCACAACGACCCCCAAGCCGAATTGGAGTTTTACGGATCTATTGGGCGGAGTAAAAAAGCGTTACAAATCCCGGTTGCTTTTGATACTGACGTAAATGCAGCGGCATTTGGAGAATGTTACTGGATGCCGGAAAATAAGGACCTCGACCCATTCTTATATGTAACCATTGGTACCGGGATAGGCGTAGGAGCGATTGCCAATGGCAAACCTGTGCACGGATTGGTGCATACAGAAGGTGGACACCTTTCAATCCCGCATGACAAAAAAGAAGATCCTTTTGCAGGGTATTGTCCTTACCATGGAGATTGCTGGGAAGGATTGGCTACGGGGCCAGCGCTGGCAAGCCGCTGGGGGAAACCGGCAAATTTACTGGAAGACGATCACCCGGGGTGGGACCTTGAAGCCAAATATATTGCCCTGGCATTTACCAACCTGATCTATTTATATTCCCCCATGCGGATCGTTATGGGTGGAGGAGTCTCACAGCATAAGGGATTGCTGCAAAAGGTGCGATTGAAAACTCAGCAATTGCTGAATGGTTATGTCCAATCAGATAAAATATTAAACAACATCGATCAATATATTGTCAGTCCGGGTTTGGGTACACGCTCAGGAGTGCTGGGTGCTATTGGCCTTGCCAGGGAATTGACACATTAGTCTCGAGTTTTACAAAATCCAAACAGGATCCCTTTAGATCGGCATTTCGAAAATGCGGTACTTACGGAATGGCTTTGCACCAAGTTTGGTAATGGCATTATTCATGGGAGCATTGTCTTCCAGGACATAGTTTATTTCCATAAATATTTCAGGATTGAAAATTGATTCATATAAAGCCCGATATAAAAGACTGTCGACTGCTTTGCCATGGTATTCAGGGATCACCCCCAGGGCAAACATGCGGTAACTTTTTAACCTGGGCAGCATAAATAGTAACCTGATCCAACCCAAAGGAAACAACCTGCCTTTTATTTTCTTCAGGATCACATTCACATCGGGGATCGCGATGGCAAACCCGACCGGTGTTCCATCAGGAGTTTCGGCGAATAAGACCGCTTTCGGATGGATGACCGGTTTCAAGTCATGTGCCATGG
Organism: uncultured Chloroflexia bacterium; assembly: GCA_963709535.1. Taxonomy (GTDB): domain Bacteria; phylum Chloroflexota; class Anaerolineae; order Anaerolineales; family Anaerolineaceae; genus PNON01. The sequence goes on from CAVPWY010000005.1 coordinate 9,720, forward strand.
TCCTTACTTCAGCATCTGTCACCGGAGAGTAACCCCAGTTGTGTTCCAGACTGTCATTCGAGAGGGACATGATCGTATTCACTTCTTGTTCGAGATTCTTCATATTGATCGGCCTAACCCGAATTCCATATCGTTCTGCCACTTTATCAGTCAGGGTCAGAATTCTTTCCGGGATCTGGTATCCTTCCCGGGCATCAATGTAATAAACCAGCAGGTCTTTCACTTTTGTTAATCCAAACGTGGAATACTGATCGTTGTAATATGGCGGGTTATATGGGCTCATCACCACGGGAGCAGGTTTGAACCCTTCAATAACGGATCCCCATTCCTGGGAGACAAAACTCCAGGGACCGCGTATGACTGTCATCCCTTCCTGTTTCAACCAACCAGCAGCGGTGTGCAGCAGCATTTTTGAAGCTGAAGCATCGGCAGGGCATTCATAGTAACCAAATAATCCCACCTGCTCATGCCAATAATCGTTTGCCAGGGTGTCATAAAAAGCAGCGATCCGGCCTACGGGTTTTTCCCCTTTCCACAAAATGAAAAGTTTATAAATACAATGGTCTAAAAATGGATTTTTAACGTGGTCAAATTGACCGGCAAGGTCGCTGCGCATAGGCGGTACCCAGACCGCATCATTTTTATACACCTGGTAAGCCAGGTCTATAAATGTTTTCAAATCTTTTGGGGATGACACCTGAGTAATTTCCATGCCTGGCTCCATGCTGATGGTGTTGAGTTTATTGTAGTAATGTAGCACAAATTGCTCATTTAATGGTAGCATATTTATGCTGACCATAAGAATTGTCATGATATTAACTTGGGGAAATCAGGTAAGCATTTTTGTAATTATTCTTTCCATTTTGGATGGACCCGTACATCATGTAATCACATTGAACCAGGAGTAGTAAATGGCGACCAAACAAAGCAGACTCATCCTCATCCTCGCATGTGCCACATTTCTGTTTTTCGGGATGGCTACAGCCGGTATCGGCCCTGTTTTACCGGAACTGGCTAACAACGCCAACTCGAGTTTGACCGAGATAGGTGGTGTCATTTCAGCATTATTCCTGGGAGCATTGGTTTCAAACTTTATAGCCGGTCCTTTGTGCGATAGGATCGGTCATAAGAAAGTACTTATCACCAGTCTCATCGTCCTTGCATCAGGCTTTTTGGCATTTACAACCACTCATTCCTTATGGTTGATCCTCGGCTTGACTTTTTTTGCAGGGTTAGGCCATGGAGCAGTTGACCTGACCACAAATCTCCTGGTTGCCAGAGTCTTCCAGGAAAAGAATGTTACTTCCTTGAATTTGCTGCATTTCTTTTTCGGGGTAGGAGCATTCGTTGGCCCGGCATTGGTCAGCCTTACTTTAACTCTTTTCGGAAAGGGCTTGATCGTCCTTTGGTTTACTGCCGGAGGATTGCTGGTCATCGCATTTCTGTATTCACAGATCAAAGGCCTTCCTCAGGTGAAAACAGATTCCACAAAAATAATAAGCTCGAATAGTGTTTATCGATCCACACTGGTGTGGACTTTCGGATTGTTATTGCTGATGCATGTTGGTGTGGAGAACGGAATGGGCGGCTGGACGACCACGTTCTCACAAATGACCACCGGTGTGAAGATCGAAACAGGGGCATTGCTAACCGCAGGATTTTGGGGTTTGTTGACCATCGGGCGGTTGGAGGAGCAGCGCTGGGTATTAAACTCAGTGCCGGTCGGATATTATTGTTATGTTTATCATTATCTGCCCTTGGTGGATGTCTGCTGGTGCTGGGGATTGGAAACCTGGCGGTCACGATCATAGGAGTTTTATCTACTCGGCTTCAGTATGGGTGCTGTTTACCCGACGGTCATGGCGATCATCACCTCCCGCTACCCGGAGAACCCCGGCAAGGCAGCCAGTATCTGTGCAGCAATGGGCAGTGCCGGGGGTGTGTCGATACCCCTGATGCAGGGCTATCTCATGGAAAATAAAAGTCCATTTGCCAGTGTTGTCTTTGTGACAATACTCATCTTCGTCATGTTGATCATTGTGGTCAGCTTAAACCGTATGGTGAATTCAAGAAATAAAGCAGCAGCTTCACAGACCGGATAATATTTTCACTGGATTAATCATCAGGTTGGGTGATAGGCAAGAAAAAACCCGCTGAGATCAGCGGGTTTAAATTGGTTTATTTGGGTTTTACAGGAGGGTTACTTTAGCAGCCTGTAGGCCTTTTTGACCTTTTTCGATATCGAATTCGACTTTTTGACCTTCTTCAAGGGAGCGGTAACCGTCGCCCTGAATGGCTGAAAAGTGAACGAATACATCCGGGCCGTTTTCCTGGGAGAGGAAACCATAACCTTTGGTGCCGTTAAACCATTTTACTGTTCCTGTGACTTTATCCGACATTTTCTTTTTCCGTTTCTGTTCTAATTGATTTTGATTGGTTGATTATTATTTTAGTACCGGCGTTGACCGCCACCACTACCTGTTCGATTGCGTCCACCACCGGGACCACCCTGACCACCACGGTTTCCACCGTCACGGCGCGGGCCGCCGAAACCACCTGAACCAGATTCTTCGCGGGGTTTCGCGGGGGAGACCTTTATTGCGTGTTCTCCAAGGCTATAGCCGTTGAACAAATTGATCGCTTTTTCGGCTTCTGCCTGGTTGCTCATTTCAATAAATGCGAAACCTTTCGAGCTGCCCGTAAAACGGTCTTTGATCACTTCACAGGAGGTGATTGTGCCAGCTTCTGCAAACAGGCCTTTCAACTCATCTTCTGTGGTTGAGAACGCAAGGTTCCCAATATACAATTTTGTTTCCATCTTTTTCCTAACCTTCCGGAAATGTTCTCCGGCTATTAAATTGCCGCTCTCCATAAAAAGGATTGCGGCTTTTGCAGACAAACCTTGTCTTAGACAAAAGGAATTATACCATACTCTCCTATTTGTAAAGGGTATCCGTGTAAAATGTTAATGATTGGTTAATACGTGAAATAATTAGCGTGCAAATAGGTAAAAATTTTACACCGTACTAAAGTAATGGTTTTTAATACCATTGTTACCTGAAATTGAAGTTAAATATCTTTTGGCAACAAAGATCGTACCAGATAATATGTATATAAACCAGCTTTTACAAACACTGCTAATCTACTTGCTGTTATGCAATTTCATATATAACTGGCATTTTTCTGATATGATAGCCGGATATATATTTTTGTGAGGGATGGTAATGAATAAAGGCATTGTTGCAAGCATTATTGCATATGTCATCTGGGGCGTTCTTCCCTATTTATTTTCATGCGCTTATCCAGCGTTCCGGCGGAGCAGACAACATCCCACCGGGTGGTCTGGTCATTCCTTTTTATTATGCTGGTGATCCTGATCCGAAAAGAATTCAAATCCTTCATTGGTTCCCTCACCTGGAGGAAGATCGGTATTTACTTCATGGCAGGTGCATTGCTGGCAATTAATGGGGAACCTATGTATGGGCGGTGGGACAAGGCCGGGTGGTTGAAACCAGCCTGGGTTATTTCATCAATCCCATTGTCAGTGTGCTGTTGGGAGTTATTTTTCTACACGAGAAGCTCCGTCCGTGGCAATGGGTGGTGGTGGTACTGGCTTTCCTCGGGGTGGCATATATTACCTATAGTTATGACCAGCTTCCGTGGATCTCACTGGCTTTGGCATTTTCATTTGCGCTCTATGGGCTGATCAAGAAGCTGGCTCCGCTCGGATCTCTGCATGGGCTTGCCCTCGAAACGATGATGATCTTCATCCCGGCATTTGTCATCCTGGTCTGGCTCAAGCGAACGGTAGCGGCGCATTTGGTCATACCACCCCATTGATCAATATATGCTTGGCCTAACAGGTATTGTTACAGCTATTCCTCTATTGTTATTCTCGGTTGGAGCTAAAAATGTGCCCCTCTCCACGATCGGTATCCTTCAGTTCATTGCTCCAACCATCCAGTTCCTGCTTGGAATTTACCTCTTTCATGAAGTATTTACCGTTTCCCATCTCTACGGATTTATCGTCATCTGGCTGGCACTCATCATCTTCTCGGTGGAAAGCTTTATATTTTACCGACGGATGTCCGGACGGGACAAACCTCAAGTCCTCCCGGGTGAGATCGGCGAAATTGTGTAAATTGTTGCACGATTATATTACCCATGATTTGATCTGGAGGGATATGGAATCAGACTCGATTTCACGCTGTGAATGGAGTCTGGGAACCCCGATATATGTGGATTATCACGACATGGAATGGGGTACCCCTGTCCATGACGATGTCAAGTTATTTGAAATGATCGCCCTGGACGGCATGCAGGCAGGCTTGAGCTGGTTGACCATCCTGAAGAAGCGCGAGAACTTCCGCAAAGCATTTGACGGGTTTCGTCCTGAAATTATTGTTGGCTATTCCCCTGCAAAGATGGAAGAATTACTCCAGGATGCCGGGATTATCCGCAACCGCGCCAAGATAGCTGCCATCGTAACCAACGCCCGCCTTACATTGGAAGTGCAGAAAGAATTCGGCTCACTCGACAATTACCTGTGGGGATTTGTGGATGGCAAGCCGGTGGTAAATGGATGGACTTCAATGAGCCAGATCCCAGCCAGCACACCGCTCTCCGACCGGGTAAGCCAGGATATGAAGAAACGCGGATTCAAGTTCTGCGGCACGACCATCACCTATGCGTTTTTGCAGGCCGCCGGTTTAGTCAATGACCACGTGGTGGATTGCTTCAGGTACAAGGAACTGACCAAATAAGGGCACGACTTTTATCTATGGGCATGATATATCGTGCCCATACTCCCTGTCCTTACCCATCAAAAAGCCTTTTACGCCTCAAACTTGAATATTTTCTTGACCGGCTGCAATCCAAGCCGGGTCTCTTCATTGTCTTCAATGTCCAGCGCGAAGAGGGAGAACTCCAGGCCAGGCTGCATGGCGTTCAAAGTAGTCATCATAACTCCCAGTGTCCTGGCTTCCTGGACTGCATCTTCGATCAGCAGGATGCGATTTCCCTCCAGCTCGAAATTCGCTGGAAGCACACCTTTCACCGGGGAACGATCAACGCGTTCAAAGATCATATGATCGACCGGAATGTCGCTGCCTTTCATCTCCAACCCGAGGTATTCCCCGACCACGCAGCCGGATATCCCCGCGCAGATGATGTGGCTGATGCCGGCTTCCTTTACCTGTTCCGCAATATCCGGGAACTGCCCCAAATTCCAGCGCATTTCCCAGAAACCGCTGCCTTTGTAAAGCTGGTCTTCATGGGCAAGCATTGATCGTTTCGGCAGTAATGTTCAGCCTGGAGGTGATGGTGAACATGGCGCTCTTGAAACGGTTCAAACATTCATCCGAGATCCTGCCATTGGCTTTGATATCCTCGGCAAAATTACGCGAATAATATTTGATGATGTTGAACAAGTCGGCCTGTTCCCTGCCGACGATGATCACCGCCAGCGCTCGCAGTTCATCCATCAGCGGTTCGTAGCGCAGCATCTCGTTGTAATGGGACAGGTTGATATCCAGCATGGGTTAATTCTAGCATGGAAGAATATTTGCGGTGGGGACAGAACCCTACGTACTCTTCCAAGCATGATATGTCTGTCCGAAACTTTCCCCTGCATCGTCCTGAGACAATTTCTCCGAACCTGGTAGAGGGACGTGGAGCTGAGCTTCGATCTCCTAATCACTGTTCACTCTTCCCCGTACTTTTTTCAATCCGTTATACAATATTCCTATAACTGTTTCTCAAGCGCAAACCGGTCACCACCCAGAAGCAGGAACGCCTGGCGTGTGAGATCCAATCCACAGTCCGGGAGATCGATCGGCTGGTGTATGAGTTGTATGGTCTGACTGAAGAAGAGAGCAAGATCGTGGAAGAAAGGCTTGAACGTAACACCAGTTCAATTGATATTTTTACCAAATTGACAAATTTATTATGGTTCGCTTAAAAAGTTATTGTTGATTTCCGTTTGACCGGGATACTACGTGATGAAGCGAGTCCCTCGAAAAGATAGTCTTTAGTTTTTTAGGTGGATAATGGAAGGTATAAGATGATCTACGAAATCATTTTTCATGTCGGACCAGAGATCAAGCTCAAGACAAAAGGAAAAAGCGGTACATTAATATGGTTGGAAGATTCGGTTATTATTTCTGAGTCACCAACACAGACATATAAATTACCTTTCTCCTCAATACTATCTGTAGATATGTTTTGGTTACATGGGTTAGGCAGATTTATAAAATTAATTTGCCGTGGGATAAGTCTATTATCTTTCTCACTGTAAGTAGATTGAATATTGCTGGCTATTTCGTCGTAAATTAATTGGTTAAAAGTAAGTGAATTGTATAGAAGACTAAAAAATCAAATATCGAACAATATCCATTCCTCTTTGTAGAGGAGAAATGGTCATAGGCTCATATTGCATTGTTTGGGATACAATCAGCGATAAGAATATCGATAGGTTTATGAGTGATTGTTCTTCAAGACATTGCGGGGATAGAATTGTATTAATGTGCTCTGACAGAACCACCCTTAACATCTATTGGAGCCTTTCAATGAAATGGATCACCCGTTCCCATGTAAGCGTAGACCGCGTAGCCTGTCCCTGGCTGATCTCGCGTTTTGTCGATAGCGAAGCTGAGTTCATCTTTGTCCCTAAAAGTGAGGTCGATCGGATTTCAAAAGAAATCCAGGCGATTCCATTTGACGCGCCGGGGGTTGAATTGGGACACCAGGATGGGAAATGTTCCTTTGAGACGATCATCGCCAAATACGGCTTAAGTGAACCCGGACTGCTCAGATTGGCAAAGATCGTCCACGCGGCTGACATCTCATCAGAAATGGACACCGATCCCATCGCCCGCGGGTTGAAGGCTATCGCGACCGGTTATAGCCTGCGCTTCCCGGATGACCTGGAGAATCTGTCTCACCAGTTTGAAGTTTACGATGCCCTGTATGCCTGGTGCCGTCTGGATGTGGCAAAAGAAAAGGAATAGCAGGTAGCGATGAATTGAAGCTTACTCCCGAGCCGTATCCTATGCCTGTCGATTACGAAGTATCGCGTAGGGAAGGATTAGGGATATGGCGAAATCCGACTAATGAATGGATGATGTTTATTTATTTGTGCTTATGCCTAACTGTAAACATGCTGACACAATCCCCATCTTATCCTATACTTATGATATAAAGCGAACTTACCACGGAGGAAAAATATGTTTTCGACAAATCTGATGGATGAAATCAAGAAAGCTTTGAATTTTCCTGAGGGGAAGTGGATTGAAAAGAAAGGTGTCTGGGAATATTCTGCGATCATCGCTGAACGCAAAACATTTCTCGCAAAAAGGAAATTGACCTATTCTGCCAAATTGAAAATCGACAAGAAGGCGAAGAAGTCAAATTCTCAGAAATGCTCATTGAAGCAGGATCCGGCTTTTCCAGTGGTAGTGATCTCGATAATGGTATGACCACCGGTTTCGGTATCAAGACCGAAAGTTATAATACCTTTGGAGGTGCCCGTAAGGGAACCATAGCGGAGCAATCCACGCTCTTTGGTAAGGATTATTCGTATCTATTTGACTACAAAGAAGCCGGATTAAAAGTGAAAGATATCGTAGAAAAAGCAGGGTACCAGTTCGAATATCAGATCCTGCCGGTAAAGTAGCAAGGTATAGGTTAAAGTCGGAGATAGCTCCGACCTACAACTTTTCTAAATGCTTAGGGGATGGCTCACAAAAATCTTATTAATAATGGAAATTTCGAAGTCTATAAGGACAACCTATGTATGCCGATGAATTGAAACACCGTACCATATTGGAGAATTTAGCCGATAAGGCAATGATCGATCGAGGATTGCTGCCCGAATTTTCCCCTGAAGCGCTGGCAGAACTCGATGTACTTCAAAAACAGGCAGCACAAAATGATGGACAATTGAAGAGTTCAGACGGAATCCGTGATCTTCGGCACCTGCTCTGGGCATCCATAGATAATGATAACTCGCGTGATCTGGATCAGTTGACTGTGGCTGAGGCATTGCCGGAAGGTAAAGTGAAGATCCTGGTGGCTGTTTCAGATGTAGACTCGCTCGTTAAGAAGGATTCAGCCATCGATGACCACGCCAGCTACAATACCACTTCTGTATACACCGCTGCCAAAATATTCCCGATGCTTCCTGAACAGCTTTCCACTGATCTTACCTCCTGAACCCGAATGTGGATCGCCTGGCGATGGTCGTCGAAATGGTGGTTGATGCTGATGGTAAGGTTCAAGAATCTGTATCTACCAGGCCATTGTCCATAATAAGTCTCAGCTCGCCTATAACAGTGTTGCTTATACTGGCTGGAGGAGCGTAATGGCAATGCACCGGAAGCAGTGTCAGCAGTGGATGGACTGGCTGAGAATCTGCACATGGGGAAGACTCAATCACCCAGAAGATGAAGGGTCTAAGGCATATCAATGGAGCGCTAAGCCTTGAGACGATCGAGGCAAAACCGCTCTTTGATGGTGACCAGATCCGTGACCTGGAGGTGGAAGAGAAGAACCGGGCGAAAGAGATCATTGAAGATTTCATGATCGCAGCCAACGGGGTAGTGGCGCGTTACCTTGAATCAAGGAAGTTCGCGTCCATCCGGCGCGTGGTACGCATTCCCAAACGCTCGGGGACCGCATCGTCGAGATCGCAGACGAGCATGGGTTCAGCCTTCCCGGAAAATCCGGATGCGAAGTCTTTGGAGAATTTTCTGGACAAGGAAAAAGCTGCCGATCCGCTGCGGTTTCCTGATCTGTCACTTGTGGTGATCAAATTATTAGGCGCTGGTGAATATGTGGCAGACTTACAGGGCGATACTCCGCCGGGTCATTTTGGACTGGCTGTGTTCAGAGGGTCCCCCCATTCCCCCAGCCCAAACCGCCGATTTACAGACTTGCTGGCTCAACGATTATTGAAAGCTGCACTTCACGGAACCCAGCTCCATACAGCAAGATGGAACTCGAAATATTGGCGAAACATTGCACCGAGGCGGAAAAATGCCGCCAACAAGGTCGAACGGCAGGTTGAAAAGTCCGCAGCAGCACTTTTTGCTTGAATCCAGGATCGGAGAACGGTTCGATGCCATTGTCACCGGCGCTTCACCCAAGGGCACTTGGGTGCGCCTGCTCACTTATACCGGTCGAAGGGAAACTGGTGCATGGTTTTGACGACGTGGACGTGGGGCCAACGACTTCAGAGTTCAACTGATACTGTGGATGTTGATCACGGCTTTCTGACTAAGAAAAATATATTTAAATTAAAAGCATACATCAAAAAGAGTCTCACGGCTTAATTCTTAATCTGATCATGAAATGGAAGACGGAATTGGCTCGTCAGGCTGGACCTCTGAGTTGTTCAGCTTCTCCTATCACACCAATACGGTCGCATGGTTCAAAAATTGTCATTGACTTGGGATTCGCGATAAGCTGCTTCTTTCGGACCAACGCAACCGCCGATACTACAGTTTCTGAACGGATACTCCATCGGCCAGTGATATTCCAATCAGAATATCATTGCCAATTTCCAACCAGGTAATCTCAATTCCTTTGATCGCCTGAAGCAGGTCATGTAAAGATCTGTGCTCTTCATCAGTAGTGATATTGAAGTCGTAATGATAATGACAGACAGGTCAGCATAACGATGAAAACTCTTGAATCAATAACCCAGGCTTATCAAAGTATGGTGGATCAATTCCAGTCCACCCTCCGATACAAGAAATATCGACAATATGATTTGCTCCCAATTCGGTTAATATTCGAACGCCTTTTGCTGTTGCCGCCCTGGCAATGATCAATAATCAGGTTTCCGGAGTCCACCAACTGTGGTAACGATTCGTATTGTTGTGGTTTCGTCCGGAACGGTAATCACCAGGATACTGGCATGGTCCAAATTTGCATGGCTGATTGCTTAGAATTCCCTTGCATCACCATACAAAGTTGGGATATTTCACTCGTTAAGGGTGGGCGATGCGCTCTGGATACCGTTTCGATAACCAGTAATAGTATGGTTAGTGATTCCAAAACATCAACCAGGTGTTCCCTACCTGGCCAAATCAGACGATCACTGCATGTCCGATTCAAAACGGTTCTTCTTCAAGTGGGGGAAATGGAATATTGGCTTCCAATTTTTTCCAAAAAGCGGAGATGAGCCGCAAGGTTTTCTGGAGAAATGGTAATAATTTATACATGAACGGATTGGCGGTGATCGAAAATAGGGCGGCTGCCAGGATCAGCGAATATTGATCCGCATTCAACATTTTCAATGATAATCCTGCCCTGACCTAAAATGAAAGAAAATTCACCAATTTGACTTAGCCCGACCGCAACGACCAGGAAAGTTCTGGCGGGGCGAGGAAACAACAAGCCTATCAGGATCACGATGATCGGCTTTTCCAACCAATACCAACAGGGTCAAGGAAACTACATGTCCCATATTTAGCCATAAGAAGGCCGGGTTCACTAACATACCGACCGAAACAAAGAACAACACCGAAAAGGCTTCCCGGAAGGCGAATACATCCGCTCCCACCTGATGGCTCAAATGAGATTGGCTGATGATGGCTCCGGCAACAAATGCACCAAGCGCCAGAGATACACCGAATAGTTCCGAAGCGCCCATTGCTGTTCCCAGGGTGATGGCCAATATGGCCAGAATAAATAACTTCACGTGAACGGGTGTGAGTGACACGTTCGAGCAGCCAGGGGATCATTCGTACGCCCGCAAAAAACATGATCGCGGCAAAAGCACCGCTTTGGCCAACGTGATGGCCAGGTTTTGCCAATCAATTCCCTGAGCTTGACGCCAGGGTCGGCATAAAAACCAGGATCAGTACGGAAAGGATGTCCTCCATAACCACCCAACCCACCGCAGCCTGACCGTGAGAGGTATTCAACAGGGAGTTATCCATTAACCCGCGTAACAGGACGACAGTACTCGCGACCGAAATTGCCAGGCCTAAAACCAAACCAGCCGTGATACAGTCCAGCCCCACAGTCTGGCTCAACCCAAAACCAAGAAGCTGAAGCCAGTGACGTTTGGATTGATGGCCTGGCACGGCGATGTCGCGAACCCGCCAAAGATCCTGAAAGGAAAAATGCAAACCTACACCGAACATCAAAAAAATTACCCCAAGCTCGGCCAATTGCCGGATTGTATCTATATCACCCACAAATCCAGGTGTGAATGGCCGAATGACGATTCCGGCAAGGAGGGTAGCCAACAATGGTGGGAAGCCCAAGCCGGCGGGCGATCACCCCGCCAATAAAGGCCACCATCAGTGCCAGGGTAATATTGATTAATAATGGTAGTTGGTGCATAAAAACCTCCCTTAGAATCATTAACCATTTTTTGGGGCTGATGCTCGAATATTACTGTAAACTCTGGAGTAAATCCAGTTCATGGATTGCTAATGTTGAATATACATTATAAATTGAACACAGGTATTAGTACCTACCCCGGAGTGAATGTTTTGGGTAGTTAGCCTGTTCTTCCGGAATAATTCCATGAGGTTGATCTTTACTGCACAGATCTTATATTCTGGGATCTTGGGGCGCGTGGGTACCCAATTATGTCATCGGTAAGGATATTGGCTGAGCTTCGGCAAAGAAAAAAAGAAATTGAATACAACGCCAGCCCTGGTCTTATCCTTGATTGTAACCTGGATGACGATGCTGCCGCGCCTGGAGGAAACCCGAACCTCATCACCCTCCTTCAAGTCCAATTTAATGCATCCACAGGGTTTACTTCCATTTACGCCTGTGGGTAAAGGTCATCCAATTTGGAGGCGCGAGTTAGTGTGCCGCCGTGCCAGTGTTCGAGGACCCGGCCGGTGGTGAGGATGAGGGGGTACTTCAGCATCCGGCATCTCTGCGGGCGCCTGGTATTCCAATGGATGGAATTTTCCCCGTCCGCGAGGGAAATCATCTGCGAAGAGGAAGGGTGTTCCCGGATGGTTTTCATCGGGTACAGGAGTTTGCAATCCCCAGC
>CAVPWY010000006.1:0-6071 GCA_963709535.1 uncultured Chloroflexia bacterium
AAAATCTTCATAATCCCAAAATAGCCACAAAATAATCTATCATCATGCTATATACAATAAAACTGAAGTATATATAATGATTTAATAACCAATCAGCCACAAACAAATGAGGTGGAGGAATATAAGTCCAGCCCGCATGTCCCGACTAGAAACATCGATCCGCGTTGTGATCGAATTCAATGAAGCCTTCAATCGGCATGATATCAAAGCGATGATGCAGTTGATGAGCGATGATTGCATTTTTGAAAAACCAATCCGGCTCCAGATGGCGCCATAATTCAAAGGCAAGGATGCAGTAACTCAATTTTGGGAAGGCTTTTTCATAAATCCCCGCATGCTCATATCGAGATCGAGGAAATCTTTAGCCTCAGCTTTCGTTGTGTGATGCGCTGGAAGTACACCTGGATGGATGCTTCAGGCAAAAGTGGACATGTCCGGGGTGTCGATATATTCAAGGTAATAAACGGTCTGATCTCCGAAAAGCTGTCGTACGTTAAGGGATAGTGAGGTGGTCATGAAACAATCCATTGTCCATATTGCCCTGGTGGTCAGGGATTACGACGAAGCTATTGAGTTTTATACGAAGAAACTTCACTTTACACTGATTGAAGATACCTATCAACCGGAACAGGATAAACGCTGGGTGGTGGTATCCCCTCCAAACTCCAAGGGTACTACTCTGCTCCTGGCAAAAGCATCAAAACCGGAACAACTGCCTTTTGTCGGCAATCAAACCGGCGGGAGAGTGTTCCTCTTCCTGAACACAGATGATTTCTGGAGGGACTATAACGAGATGGTTTCCAAAGGTATAAAATTCATCCGACCACCCAAAGAAGAATCCTATGGTATGGTTGCGGTTTTTGAAGACCTGTATGGAAATTTATGGGACCTGCTTCAGCTCAATTCCAATAATCCACTAACCAAAACGGAATAACCAGGAATAGGTCGCGCGATCCCATGAATCTGGTTTTAGTTTAACTGGTGTATTTTCGATTAGTATTCGAATGTAAAAATATAGCTGGATCCTCAATATATATCAATTTAGGACAATCATTTTAAAGGCAATGTCATCCGTGAAATCCGGCAGGGTAATAGTGATCTTCTCGCCTTTCCGGGTAACAACAGCGGAACTGACGATATCGGTTCCGGTCTTGGTGTCATAGAAATCAATTCGCCATTTGGCGGCTGTCCCGGGAACGGTGAGGGTGACCGTCTGTTTCGAGATGATGGGCTGCAACTTCCAATCCGGCGGTTCGCTGTTCGCGTCCCGAACCATCCCAGCACCATTTTCTCGTTTCCAACTATACCACCCCACATTGCAGAGGTGGATGTGGATGTCAGTGGTTGGAAGCCGGTGAAATCAACACCATAGACGAAATTCGATGCTGGAAGGTCTGCTTCAGTATATTTTTGAATGAAGGGCAAATTCAAAGCCGGGAAATAAATGGCAACACCATCTTCCCACCAGAGAGCGCGGCCATTCATTGCGCCTGAAACCACAGCCGCCCAGATGGCGTGTTTGATCCCGATATCAGCCCGCGTCTGCGGTTGTCAGCGTGGGCGGATTACTATCCGGAGTTAAGAAACTCAAGCCGAATTCGCCGATCAGAACCGGCTTGCGATATTTTGCCAGCATGGAACGCACTTCGGATATGATCGTAGTATCCAGATTTCCGGGAACCGGATACGGATGGATGTTAATGAAATCTATCGCGTCACTGCGATAAAAACCGGACCAATCTCCAAAATCTGCCAGTGAGGCGGTGATCGGGCGATGTAAAGGGTCGGCGGTACGGATAATGGATGCAGCCCTTGTTACAAAATCAATTGCTTCAGCCTGCGTTGTACCTGGAACCATGTTTACTTCGGAAAAGATTTCCCATGCAATAATATTTTTCTGACCTTTCCAGCGTTCGATAAGCGTTTTCATCCAGCCAATCCACAATTTTTGGGTGGGTAAGTCCGCGACAAATAACTCCCCTGATGTCCTGGCTGGTCCTCCATTCATCTCATTGAGTGGATTTGATTTCCAGGCGGAGTAACCCTCCCCATCATTCCAGTCATACCAGGCACTAAACGCGGGCATCACATAAATTCCATTGGATGCGGCTTTCTCAAAGATGACTTCCCAGTTTCTTAGCCCAGGCCTCATCCACCTTCCCGGTATTTGAATATCCCATACCAAAACTATCAAGTTGAATCCGTACTAATTTGCTCCCGCCGGTGTTTGTCAGGTCGAGCAATTGAGAATATTGCGATATTTCGTTGCCAGCCAGGTTTCGCGAGAATAAAAAGGAAGGCTTTCCATCGATGCTGAAATAAAAATCACCTTCTATTAAAGTGATTTCCGGTAGAGGTGTAGCAGTAGGAGAAACCACGGCTGTATTTACGGGTGCAACAGAAGGAGCAACCATTACGGTATTTGCAGTTACGGGTTCTGTTTCACCCGCAGTTGGCAAACTGGTTGGAGGAAGTGTTGTTATGTTGGATTGACCTGCCCTCCCGTGCAGCCAGAAATTGCCAGACAAATCGTTATGACGATGACGACTATCCGGTACAAATTGATCTTCATTCCATCCTCCCCGCGGCAGAATCAGCACATCCCTTGTAGTTTTTACCCGTGTCGAAAATTGACCCAGGTTTATTATGAATATCTTCTGTTTCCATCTCCCAAAATGAAATATTGTAGTCATAAACCCCTGAATATTGATTATTTGAGGATCACTTCAGCGTAAAGGTCCAGTTGGGTACCTATACTGGTAAATGTTATGGAGGCACCATCCTCGGCTGGAAGGGTAAATGTATCGGTTTTCGTCACGGTTGGACTGGTTGATCCGCCGCTAAACAATCCTACCCCAGGCAGATGGTATCCCATAAGAAGTAATGCGATCTGGTCACGGTAAAGTCCAGTTCGTCCATTGGTCCTCCGAATTTGACTTCCTTGCAGTTACGTCAAAAGTCACCGGGAATTTTACCGGTCCCATTGCAAACGCCGGTGAATTTGGCATCGAATTCTCATTCAAATTTCCCTGTGTAGGTGTCACCCTTTTTCTCAAGTGGACCACCGCGGTGTTGGGACCATAAGTAGCAGTTACAAGTCCATTGGGCAGGGTATAATTCGCCTGCCCAGCGCACTTCCAGGCTGGTATTGACACAGGGCACTTCCGTATAACCACCCCGTATCCTTGATGAGTTTACCTTTTGCGGTCCCATTCCAGGTCACGAAATATTTTATGCATTTGCCATCCTTTTCAATGATCTCTTCGTGGTGCCGCTTTCGTTCCCTTCTGAATCCTTATCATCATCCCTGCACATCTAAACTTCCAGTGGCTCACCGTCCTCATTGTGGCAGCCTTCCCTCGGGGTCTGAATAGGAATAATCATCGTGCCCATGGGAGGTGCCGTCCGCGTTTTTTTGATGCGACTGATTGGAGTGTAAATTCCTCGCCATTGCTTGAGTGTTGTTCGGACCGTTAGGACATTTGCTGGGTGGTGGTGGTCTTCCCCCCAACGGTATCGCTCGTTTGACGCATATTCAATTCGTTCCCGATGTACCAAGTCGTGTTGCGCTCGCACTCGTTATGTGCGCGTGTCGGCAACCCTCGCGCTCCGCTCAGGAGCATCGCCAAAATCATGAAAGTGCCAAACACCCAAATTTTCCGCGTCAGCGTTTTCATCACTACACCTCCTGCAGGGTCTCGGATACCTGCTCTAGAAATTCTTTCTCTTCGTCGGCAAAGTCAACATCCGCCTTGATGCGCCATACAGAGCACACTTTCCCGTCGTCCACCCTCGAGGCGCGTATCTGGAAGTAGTGACCCTCCGGTAATTGGGTGCTGTCATCCACCCCCCATAAAGCCAGTCCTGTTGGTGGATATTGACCTGGGGCATTTTCAGTTGGACCGGGTCCGCTTTGCCCATGCCAATAAAAAAATCCACTCCAAGCTGCCAGTCGGGCGGCGTGGCTACCGGGCAGGCACCCGTGGGTTCGTTGCTCACCTTCCAGCCGTCGGGAATGGTCACCGCGGTCGCGGTCGGTTCCGATGGCAGGGTTGTCGGCGAGTTTTGGTTGTCGGAAGTGGCTGCTTTGTCGCTGGGCGGTGACGAGTTTTGATCTTTTGGAACAGTTGAAGTACTGCTTCCGGAAAAAAAATTACATCCTATCCCGGCACTCAAGATAACTAAGGCGATGATGGCTATTTTGAACTTTGGGAAATGAAGCTGTTCATCCATTCAATCCTCCTAATAAGACGCAAGCATCAGGTTCATTTCATCTTTAGTGTAAAAGTGGTCTTCGTCACTCCCCCTTTAGGATCGTCCATCGTTATCGTTGAGCCACCCTGGGCAAGTAGTTCAAATTTATATATTTCTGGCTTCTCTGGTTCGGTAACCCCACCGCTTTTCCCCAGGCAGACGCAGTTTACCATGGCGCCTTTATTGATGGTGACTGTGAAGTATATTTTTTAAATTCGTCCTCCTGACCCTTTACATCAATAGTCACCGGAAATGTGCCCGAACAATTGCAGGCATCGGTGGTTAATTTCCCCTTCCAGTCTCCTGTAAACTGTCCTGTGTACGTTTTGTCTTTGACTGTGAGTGGAACTATGGCTGTATCCGGCCCCCAAATGGCGGATAAAACGCCTGAGTTTAATCCACCTCCCCAGCATACTTCCAGGCTCGTATCGATACATGGAACCTCGGTTGTGATCCAGCCTGTGTCTTTGATCAGTTTTCCTTTTGCATCCCATTCCCAGTCACGAGTAGTTTTTGTGCACTTGCCGTCTTTTTCAAAGAACTCTTCGTGGTGTCGCTTTCTGTTCCCTTTTGCATCCGTGTCATCATCACTGGAATAATCCCCCTTCCACAAGCTATCCGTTCTCATAGCAGCCTTCGGGATCCTCAGTGCTGCTTTCACATGTTCTTCTGATGAGCCGTCCGAGTTCTTCTTAAGTGAGTCGTGTAATCAGTGTCGCAAATATCCCCCTTGTCCCCAACGACGACACTTTTTGTTGTGGTCTCTTCGGTATCGGTGGTTACGCCATTCACGGTGTCACTGGTCTGACGATCAGTGTGCTCACTTCTTATTGCATGGATGGTGGATCCGCAGGTTGCACAGACTTGTGTGGGTGAATCCAGCACGATGGTAAGCATCAATCCAAGCAACAAGGCGGTAGGAAAAAAGAAACAAGTGTTCTGGATAGTTTTCTCATCACTGCACCGCCAGAGTTTTTCCAACCTGATCCATTTCTTTTTGCTGTTCACTGGAAAATTCTACTTCTGCCTGGATGCGCCAGACCGAGCAGACCAGGTCGCCCACCATCAACGTTCGCCGGTCCTGAAAGTAATGCCCCCGAAGGCCCGGATTATCTTTCCAGAGCGCCTCCCCCATAGGTGGATACTTTCCGGGATGATCTCGAACGGTCCGGGGTTCACCTTGTCTACGCCAATAAAAAAGTCCACCCCGAGCTGCCAGTCCGGCGGAGAGGCTACCTGGCAGGCGCCTGTGGAATCCTTGCTCACTTTCCAGCCGTCTGGAATGGTCACCTGAGGCTCTTCTGGAGTATTGGTATGATCTGCCGGGAATGGTTGCGCGGGGTACTGCTTCCGGATAGGAATTTACAACTTAATCCTGCGGTCATAAATAAAATGTTGCGATGATGATTAGATCTGAATTTGGGAAACTTACTCTGCATATCCATTCTGACCTCCGGTTGGATACACGTGAAAGAGGTACATCCTGGCTGCAATAATGTATTTGCGACGATCATAATCACTATATGCCTGCATCCTGATTAATACGAAGAGGAAGTTGGCAGGAGATATTTCCCGTAATCATGTCAGAGTGTTGCACAGATCGATTCCTGAAACTAACCGGTCTCCAAAAGACCGGGAAAAAGGATCGATCATGTAACCAGGCATATTATGTATAATGAACTAAATCCGACACCCCCGCCAGAATATTGTTCGGTGAAGAACCGCTGTCAAGTCTATAATAGTCATCCAACACGATGTTTGAGCAAAGGTTTATGATGAAAATCCCCATCTTCCAGGTTGACGCTTTCACCAATAAG
>CAVPWY010000007.1:0-18384 GCA_963709535.1 uncultured Chloroflexia bacterium
TGGTTCTCCTTCTGCAATTGTCTTGAATTATATTCGCCTTTACCTGTTTATGTTACATGGAATATATGTGGATCAAATTCCAGTTGAATTGACATTATAAGCACCTTGCATCATCCCCCCGAGGGGGATATTATAATCAAAATTATATACTCATCTTCCATTTATTTCAATAAGCATTTAAAAATATCATTTATAAGTGATCATTCCATAATGAATGCGTTATACAACAATGCGGAGAAATATTATGCTAAATGAATTTATTAAATCTATCTGGTTGTTCCTTCCGATCACTGTCGTCACAATGATCCTGGAAGCAGTAGCAGTGAAACACATGCAAAGTACCAAAAATTCTGCTATTGCCGGAACGATGTCGAGCTTTCTTATCTCCGGATTGGTTTTCGGATTCATCGCAATATTTGCATATCACAAGATTTAGATCCGTTGGCCTGAAAATACCGCTCAAATGTATCTTTGGATTGCTCTTGCGATCTCGGTCATAATGACGGTCTTTGCTGTCGCTTTTCGCACCATGGTCAAAGCAGATTGGGTCGCGGTAGCCATGTGGGTGGTAATGAACTTGTTGTGGGCAGTAGGGTATGGCGTTTACCTCCCAAGGATCTTCAGCCCAGTTCAACGATACCAGTTTAAGGCTGAATACCTCCTTCAGAATATTATTTACAATTACGTAAATATTGTCTTTTTCAAGTCCTCTTTTGACAAAAGAGGTCTTTTTATATGAAATTAAATTAGGACTTAAGTGGAAACAGCCTTATAATCCAATCAAGTCAACTCAATACATATCATTGGAGTTGTCCATGGAAGCCCGTCACAGCTTATCAAGACTGTTAGTTGTTGGTATTGTAATTTTGCTTCTCCAGGTAGCCTGTACATCGTCATCCAAAACACCTGCAGCATCGGATCCGACTGATACTGTTCCCAAGGAAGAGGTTTCCACCTCCACCCCAACTGTGATCCCAGCCTGGTGCCGACTGCCACGAATACTGCAACGCCATTGCCAACTGCCACACCTCTACCTCAGGCGAATGTCATTGGTGCGATCAAACTGCATGCAGGTCCAGGCTCTGCTTATGTTGTTGTAGGTACTGCTGCTGAAGGTGATTTTGTCACCGTCATGTCACTGAATACAGACAGTACCTGGCTGGAGATTTAAACTGGATCAATCACCGGGTGGGTGGCTGCAGAACAAGTGACTGCTGCCAACCCGGCTGCACTTGCAGGTCTTCCGATATTGACTGATTTCCCTGAACCGCCACTGGCAATACCGGGATGGAAAGGTGATCCGATCCTCAAGGTATGTTTGGATGCTCAGCCAAAATACAGCGGCAATTATGCCGCAAGCCATGAGGGAGAAATTCCTGATACCGGTCCAATTTATATGGCTGCATCCAGTATGCTGGTGGAAGCAGGATTGGAACCATCCTCCGCGCCTGATTGTGATGCAACATTGTTGATCGTGACGGATGTGAACCAGACGGGGAAAAAATATGTTCAAAATGGAACCAGGAACACATTCTTCTGTTACGATGGCGTGAATGTGAACAGTGCATTAACCCTTGAGCAAGGATCCAATAAATTGGTAAAAAAAACCAATAAGAACCGCGGTAGCCGGAATACTTTATCTTATTGTGCAGACAGTTCTGATTATCTCGAAGAGGCAGGGTGGTCGGTTGCTGATGGCATGTATAAGATTTGGGGTGCCCCGATCTTACCGGCAGCATTACGATCCATGGATGGACCCAGTAATAATTTTGCCATTCTTACGATTGGAACCCTGGGTAAAAAAGGACTGCCTTACACCCCGGACCTGCTCGATTTTTGGAAATCCAACTCTTCTTTCGCTGAACCGATTGAAAAAAGTTTAAAAAAGGTCACCGGTCAAAACCTGGGCTCGGATGTGTATGCCTGGGTGGATTGGTGGATTACCCAGGATCCAACTTACGGAACCACTGCGCAAACCAATAACAGCCAGCCCATACCCCCAAGCAATAATTCGTCAACTCCCGACCAGGCGGCTACCCTTATTGCACCTCAACAACCGGCAAGCAAGGCAACGCCCGTTACTTCCCTTGATGGCGTAATTAATGGAACCATGGTGGGAAACGCCAATGGTAAAGGCGTGGAGATTAGGCTGGTCGGATATCAATCATACAATGGCTTCGAGGTGGTTGGCGAAATAGAAAATCAGATGGGTAATGCCATCGACCTGGCTAAAGTCGATATCGAGGTCCTCGACTCTGCTGGCAATGTCCTAAAAAGTGATACGATCTACACCACACAATATAAAATTGATCCGGGAACGTCAGGTGGATTTAATTGGTCTTATCCTGAAATATCGACTGCAGTCAGTCTGAAAGCTACTGGCGTCCACTATTTTGAAGCACAAGAATATGTCACCAGTTTTACAGTCATCTCTGATAAATTGGTGAGGGAGAATGGAGCTTTGATCATCTCCGGTCAGGCAAAGAATTCTGGATCAAATTCCACCCAGAACGCGATTGTGCTAGTCTATTATTATGATGTCAATGGCAGACTAATATATATGAATTATGAATACTTTTCCGGTACCACAATTCCAGTTGGCGGGCTCATCGATTATAAGATCATCACTGATGAGCGCATTCCGATCGATCATTACGTAGTTGTTGCAGAGTGTACTGAATAACTCTCACTTTCCATTAGCAAAACCTCCGAATTAGTAACCCTTCGGAGGTTTTGTTTTTTATCTGCTATTCGGTATTATTCTATTCCCATTATAATTATGACATGTTACATACTGATCACACCTATTTTAAAGACGAATCTGGGCGGGTGATCCTGCTGCGAGGTGTAAACCTGGGGGGAAGCTCAAAAGTACCCCTGACTCCTGATGGTGCAACCTGGAATTTGGACAAGTTCTATGATCACCGGGAAGTTTCCTTTGTTGGCCGACCATTTCCTCTGATTGAAGCAGATGAACATTTCAACCGGTTAAAACAATGGGGTTTCAACTTTCTGCGCTTTCTGGTTACCTGGGAAGCCATAGAACATGCAGGTCCCGGAATTTATGATGAGGAATACCTGGATTATCTCCACGCGATCGTGAGCAAAGCCGCAGAATATGGCATCGATATGTTCATCGACCCGCATCAGGATGTTTGGAGCCGCTTTACCGGAGGCGATGGCGCTCCGGGTTGGACGCTGGAAGCAGCTGGTTTTGATATTTCCAAACTGCATCGTACCGGGGCAACATTCACTCATCAGGAATGCGGCGATCCATATCCCAGGATGTTGTGGCCTACTAATAACAATAAACTGGCTGCAGCAACCATGTTCACCTTATTTTTTGCCGGGAATGATTTTACGCCGGAGTTAAAAGTGGAAGGAATCCCAATTCAGGAATTTCTTCAAAGTCATTATATAAATGCAATAAAACAGGTCGCCCTCAAATTGAGCGATCTGCCAAACGTTGTCGGTTACGACACGCTGAACGAACCATCACCGGGGTATATCGGTATGCCGGATATTTCCAAACGGTTGGAGGCTGTAAAACTGTTAATAGGTGATACACCCACGGCATTTCAGGCAATGGCTGCCGGAGCAGGCTTTCCGCAAAAAGTGGATGTATTTGACCTGGGGCTTACCGGGTTTGTCAGGACGGGTAAAAAGGTGCTTAATCCCGGATGCGATAGTGCCTGGCAAAATGGCACAAAGGATGTTTGGCAGCAGCATAATGTCTGGGGGTTGGATAATACCGGAACACCTGTCATACTTCAACCGCAGTATTTTTCCCGTGTTAATGGGCATCCAGTGGATTTCTACCGGGATTATTTCAAACCATTCCTAAGTCGGTTTATTCAAGATATCCGGTCAGTGGCACCAGGATCAATCTTTTTTGTGGAAGGGGTACCCGGAGAAAATGGATTGGCCTGGGGAAATGAGGAATCCAGCAACATAGTTCATGCAGCACACTGGTATGATGACATCACTTTAGTTACCAAACGCTTTGTGAATTGGTTTACGATGGATACCCGGACAGAGAAGATTGTCCTGGGTAAGCGGGCTGTGCAGTATTGTTTCAGTGACCAGATCGCAGATACGATCAGGCATTCAATTCATCACATGGGTAAAATTCCAACATTGATCGGCGAAACAGGTATTCCGTTTGATATGTATCATAAACGGGCTTATCGAACGGGAGATTTTAATAAGCAGGAGGGTGCCATGGATGCTACCATGACCGCCCTTGAGGATAACCTGGCCAACTTCACCCTGTGGAATTACACCGCTGATAATAGAAATGACCATGGCGACCAGTGGAATGACGAGGATCTTTCAATTTTCTCGCCAGACCAATGCAAGTATGATGGTTCACCATACGATGGTGGACGGGCAATGAAGGCAGTTGTTCGACCTTATCCACAGAAAACCGCTGGTATTCCTACTCACCTTACATTTGATATGGATACATCCACTCTGGAATTTGTATTCGAACACGTTGATAACCTGACGAAACCAACGGAGATCTTCATTCCAGTTCTGCACTACCCGCATGGATGCCTGGTGGAGGTGTCTGACGGTACCTGGGAACTGGATCAGAAGGAACAGATTCTGCGCTTTCAACATACATCTGACCGGCGGAAACATACCATCCGAATTTCCCCGGCATAATATATTGAAATAACAGTGATATGCTGGTTTCTTATGTAGCTTTCCCGCTAGTATAAATAGGAAAATGAACCAGTTTATTGGCTGGAGAATTTCAGAGAATGCCTTGGGATGGTTATAGTTTCGGTTTGAGTGGAAACTTCCGCCACATCGTCCACACTTTCGATTTCCCATCACTGGTGATGATCTCCTGTCGGATTGTGAAGCCTTTCCTGGAATAAAAGCCTACATTTGACTCGGTCTCTGTCTCCAGGTAAGCCGGGATCCCTTCCCTTTCACACAGATCAAGTATTGGCTGCATTAATGCGCTTCCAAGCCCTTTGCCCTGCATTTCAGGTGCCACAGCCAGCAGGCTGAGGTAGTAATGCGGCTCTGATGGCCGGGCTTTTTCAACATCAATGAACAGGCGGATCTTCGCCAGCATCCGGCGGGAGAGCTTAATGGAGCCGATCATGGACCAAACTTGCCGTATGCGGTTACCAAAAGTAACACTGGCTCCCGGCGGTTTCCATACAGCCACACCTTGCCGGTCGGAGTCAGTAAAGATCAGGTCATATCGTTTCGAAATGCGCCATTCAGCCAGGAACATCTGCCGTTCGGCTTGCAGCGCGTTACTTTGATCTTCCACCAGCCAATCGGTGAGGGGATCATGTTCAAATGCCCGGGCAGATACTTCCGCCAGTTGATCCACATCTTCGGCTGTAGCTTTTCGAATGGTAAAATGTCCCATAATTACCTCAATTATTATGCCGTCTTGAAACCCCGTCCATCCTGTTTGCAAATGCGTTTCATGACCTCACGCGCTGTCATTACTCCACTGGGAAGACCTCCACCTGCCTGCACCCACTGCCCCACCATGTAAAAATTATCCAATCCGGGTAATGTTTTGGAGATGGGTTTCATCATTGCCTGGGGTGT
This sequence comes from uncultured Chloroflexia bacterium, assembly GCA_963709535.1. Lineage (GTDB taxonomy): Bacteria > Chloroflexota > Anaerolineae > Anaerolineales > Anaerolineaceae > PNON01. Next base: position 5,584 of record CAVPWY010000007.1, read on the forward strand.
CGGCAGCCAGCCTTCGAAGTTGCCCTGGTAATTGCCGGTATATCGCTCAAAGGTCAACGGTGTGGCTACATCCGCCATTTCAACATCGGCTTCCAACCCCGGGAAGCGGGAGGATAACCCCCGGATGACATTCATTGCCACCTCTTTCTTCTCGGCATCATATTTCTCACGGTCTGCCGATAGGTCTTTCCAGTAGGTATAGCTGGTGGGGAACATAACTGTTAAGCTGTCTTTCCGGCTGGTGCCATGGATGGATCAAAGTTATAGATCATCACTTCCAGTTTATCAACCACCTCTCCACCGGCTACAAATGAATTCTTCAAAGCAAATGTAAGTCCGGAGGTCAATCCAAAATACTCGGGAATCTCCTTTTTTACTCCCAATCCGATGAAGAGAAGCGAAGGGAATGGCCTGCCATTGTTATAAAGATCAGTGATTTTTTCATCCACATATTTACCATCCAGCATATTGAAAATGGTTGCCCGGCCATCAGCCGCAGAGATGACCATATCCGCTCGTTCTTCCGTCCCATCCTCCAACCGGATACCAACTGCCTTACCATTTTCCACCAGTATTTTATCGACCCTGGCGTTGTAATTGATCTGCCCGCCCAGTTCCAGGTATCGTTTTTCGACTGCTTCAGCCATAGGGAGCGATCCGCCCAGCGGGTAACCGGCAGCTTTCCTGTGAAGCATGGAGAGGGTGACTAGCAAACCCACCATAGAGATATCCGGGAACCAAAGAGTAGAAAAAGTTTCTCGCAGGAAGGTATTTTTGAAGCGGGAGGCAAATTCCTTCATCGACAGCTTCCCCCATTTGATCAGGGTTGGCATAACTGCAGCCATGGGATAATCGATTTCATGGTATCCGAAAGATTGTTATCAATCCCGGGGTTCCATTTTGTAAATGAACGGATAGCGCTGCACATCTCATGGATTACTTTTTTATCTTCCGGAGCCAGTTCTGATAAATGCTGCTCCAAACGGTTGGCGTCGCAGTACGGGTTAATACCTCTCCGTTGTGTCCTTCCACACGGGTGAAAATTTCCGGGTTGAATATTTCACGCCCCTGAATCAAGCCAATTTCTTCCCAGTAACGGTAGTAATCGTATTCCTTGCTCGAACCTGTTAACCAGTGAATGCAGCCATCTATGGTATAACCTTTTCGTTTCCAGGAAGTCATCAATCCGCCCGGTTGAGTGTGCATTTCATGGATCCGGCTGGTGTAACCCATTAATTGGGCATATACACCCATCGATAAACCGGCGATCCCTGCCCCGATGATAAGCATGGTTTTATTATTCGAAAGATTCCATGTGAGTCCCTTTCATTCACCTAGATAACCTTTTCGATGATATGCGTTAAACAATTCTCCCCAATCAGTCGTCCTTCGCCAGTTGGCAGCAATTCTTCTGTATTTCAACGGCCAGAACATATAATCCTGTTCGATCTCCCCAATAATGGTGGGAATCACTGCAAAAGGTGTGCGGAAGATGGCTTTCTGCAGGAAGCGCGTCGGTCCATACCAGGCCAGCCATGCCAGAAAACTATGCGAGTTATGTCCAACGTGGAAACCCCAGTTTTCCTGGGCGGCATCAATGTCTCCAATGATATCGATCTCGTTTGGATCGCCACAGCCTAATTTTTGTTCATGCGCCAGGCGGATATATTCGATTCCGAGCGGGTCAAAACCCATCATTCGGGCAGCCACCGCATCTATCGCCACCTGGTCAGATGAAGCTAGAATGATATTCTTGCTGATCGGGCGGATCATCCGCGGGCCAGCGCCATCACCTGCTGTCGTGCCGTCCATCACTGCAAATATACCGGGGTGAATCTCCTTCTGGATTGCCAGCAAGTCCACCAACGTTTCATGGATCCAGGTGTGGGTGTAGTGGCGGTATTTGCTAAGCAGTCCACCGAAAGCATTCTTCATGGCCCCTGTTGTAGTGGTGTACATGTGGGTTTTGATCGTGGGTAAGTGGACAATATTCTTTCCCATAAAGAAATCCGGAATTTGAATGCCTTCCGGGTAGATATGATCCAGAGCCAGCATTTTGGCTTTGGGTTTATATTCCACCCATTGCATATCTTCTTTGCGGAAATTGTAACGCACAGGCAGATTGTAATGTCGGAAGATCGGGACATAACCGTTTAGATCTTCCCCTTTGAAAGCATTGGTCACCACGGTCTGATTCTGAACGCAAACCAGGTCATTGAAACCTGCCTTACATAAAGCCAGGATGGATCCCTCCAATTGCCAGGGAGTTGTATTCGCTCCGGGCATCGGGAAGTGCCAGGTGATATTATCTCCAAGGATTGTCGTCAGCTGATTATCCATAACTCTGGATAATCCTGATAATTCAAAGAGCCTCTGGTAATCTGCCAAAATGGTTTGGGGGGTTGTTCTCAGATTGCAACAGTTGATTTCATACCAGGTTTTCCTGGTTGATGGACTTTATGTTTTCAATAATGTTACTTCACAATAATTATCCCAGAAAAGAGTATGCCCCTAATAAGCAAGGTAACGTTTATTCAATAAATAGTTCATTACATCAGCGCTGAATTTATCCGGGTCGACAGGTAGTTGATATCTTTCTTTCCTGTGTATTTCTAAATTGAGGAGAATATTCAAGCGTGTCTCCGCCTCCTGCCAGAAAAATCCCGTCATATCCCTTTATACGATGGAGAATGGAACTGTTCAAGAAGTTTCTCACTTCCAATTCGTTTTCCCCGGCAACAACAAAATGCTCGTTGAAATCTGGTTTTTCGGGAAAATCAAATATGGTCATCTGGTAACCAACTGCCCATGAAAATTTATTGGCCAATTGTGCCAGCATCCCCGGCATGGATAACCTGGCAGAGATCACAAAGCGCGGGAATTGTCTTGCAGTGGCCACAAGAGCTAGTGCCAGGTTTTGAATCACATTCGACAAATCCCTCCTCTGTATCCCAAAGATCGTACAGGTATAGATCGCCCTCAGGGACGTGCTTTACAAATACATCCCTTAACTCCTTATAATTACTGCCATGTTTCGGGTTGATATGAGCCAGGCGGGATTTTAATGTTACATAGTCCGTTTTAGACCGGCTGAAAACCAAGCATCGCAGCCATATCAGCCCGTTCTTTCTTTTGTTGTTTCGTGCTTCTGGCCATCCAAACGATCATCCATCCAAAAAAGAGGATGAAACCCAGGACGACTCAGGATACCGATCAGTGTATTCGTATTCAAACCTCCCATGAACATCTCCCTGTTTTTGATTCAATATTTTTATCTAAATGAATTTTTTTAATTCAGATGGAGCGGCATGTATTCAATAGATGCCATGATAGTCATTGAAAATAACTCGGGTGCAGGTAAAACGCAATTATGTTCCTCAGCTAAAGTAGCATTATTCCCCAGATCCACAACCACCCCATGAGCATTCGGCATAACCCTAGCAGGTCTCGGGATGATTCTTTCATTTGCTTATACTCTTTGCTGCCTGTCACCACCAGCACGGGATTCTGGAACTGATCCAAACCTGAAGGAAAGTTAGGGAAATGCAAATTAGCGAGCATCATATGGGTAAATCCATCTCTGTGGTCGATTGAGAACTTGCGTTTGAAATCGTCAAAGTAATCATCCGGGATTCCGGCTGCATATTGCATGTTGAGCTTGATCCACCAATTAAATTTTGTAAAAGGCTCCACAAACCAGCGGTGTGAAGCTCTGATCAAACCGGGTGTGAAAAAATTGCATCCCCGGCAAAGGGTGAAGGATTGCGCTGCTGATCACTGTGCGGTCGATCACCTCCGGGTGACGGCTGAGCATCGGCAACAGCAGCTTGAGCCCTTCGGATAGCCCAACGATATGCGCCTTTCCCTCATGTGCCTGCTCGCTGATTAATTCGGCCTACAAGATCTGCTGCCACTTCCATTGAAAATGCCCCGGAGTTCACACTCTGTCCCTGTTCGGGAAGGTCTGGAACCAGGCAGTGATAACGGGTGGAAAGGGCTTCAACCTGCTTTTTCCACATCCATCCTGCAGCCCCACCGCCGTGCAGAAAGGCTATCGCCCGGAAAAACTTTATTCCCGGAAGAATCAAGATAAAGAGGCTTTGATCCATTCAAAGGTGATACTCTCCCTGCAAATTATTCATAAGCAAGTGTATCACGCACCGTCAATTTTGTTGCACGTCTGGCAGGGATGGCGCTCGATAACACTGCCAGGATGCTCATACCCAAAGCGGCAGGCAGTACAACCGTCCCATTCCAACCATACACCACGGGGATAGGGGCCTGGAAAACAGCCATCCAGACTCCCAGAGTCAAAACTGATGTGATAGGGATGGCAAGGATGAAACTGGCTACCCAGCTGATCAAACCGATGACGACGCCTTCCACAATGACGATCTTCTGGATGTTTTCGTCAGATGCTCCTATCGCCCGCATGATACCGATCTCGCGTGTGCGTTCCATCACATTGATGCTCATGGTGCCCATCATACCCACACCGCCAACAATAGCGATTAGGATGGCCATAACCAACAGGAAGTACACCAATAGGTTGGTGGTATTCGTCTATTGTGCTTTCCATTCGGTAGCCTGTTGGATAAGCGCCACCTGGATCTTATTCTTATCAATACTTCCTGCAATGCCTGCTTGACTTTGGTTTGATTTTCCGGATCATGCTAATTCGTGAGTACCCGCAGGGTATATGCCTGGCCGGACTGATTGATCAGAGGAGCAAGGTATTCATAGTTGGTATAGATCAACGGCGGGTTGGTATTACCGGGCATGCTGTATATACCGACGATATTCCACTGCGTGTCTTTCCGTCCACCTCTACAGTGATCCAATCGCCGATGGTAAGATCTGGTCGAATTTTCAGAGTATGATTGCCGATCACCACCGCATTCTCATCCTGAGGCGTAAGCCGGCGGCCGGCTGTCATGATCGGTTTGATCAATGTTGAAGTGCTGGGGGAGCGAATCAAACAATTTCATTCTTGGTAACATTCCCTTCATTCAGCAGTTGACCCGAGGTAGACGTCAGCCTTCCACGCTTTTAATTCCGGGAAGGAAGCCGCTAGCTTCCTCGACTTTGGTGAAACCATAGCCGCGGTTGAAGTTCACGTTGATATCTGCCAGGAAGTATCCCTGGACGTAATCAGTCGTCTTATCAAATAATCAAATTGACACACTGCAATGAAGATAGCCCCCCTAATACCAGGGTCCAACGGTCAGGTCATGCGGCTTTCTTGCGGAAAACGTTTTCCAGGGAGATCATGATCGGACGCGAGACCGATACCAGGCGTTTTCCAACTGTGACCGCTTTTTTGGCAACTCTCTTATTATCCGTGCCATTGAAGCTCAGGCTTTCGTAGACCGGCCTGCGGATGGTGTTTAGCAATGGAACGCTTGCAGCAATCAGCGGGACGACCAGGGCAACAATAGCCTGCAGGATGATGGTCTGAGGGAATAACCTGAAGTCGCCGGTATTAAACCTTAGGAATCCGCCCAGGGATGTTTTGTATGCGGCCCAACCTGCAAGGGGAATGGATATGCCCAGTGCGATGATTCCGAAAGTGATGATAAGCACAAAGTCATCCATAGGATCTTCACGTCCCACCGATTATCGATTTCATAATACCCACCTGCGGATCTGCTGGGTCATAAGCGCAATGATCGTATTCACGATCAAAACTGCACTGAGCAAACGGTCATCCGACCGAGGATATTCAACACCAGGAAGGTGCCTTGAGATATCTCCCAGGCAAAGTGGTGGCCGGGATTATATACAGAAACGGTGCCGATATTCACGCCGCTGTCTTTGAGACGGTCAGCCGCGGCCTGGGCTACACTGGTCACATAATCAAAATCAGTTACATTCTTATCGACACTGATAAGTAGCTGATCATATATTTCGGAACCACCCAGCCAGACCAATGTTTCAGGTGTCACATAACCGCCGGCAAGTCCTCCAACGGTGAAGGGATGTTATTCACATCGTGGACGTAGCCGTTGAAAATAAGGGTTCGATGCTTTCCATCGGGAAGTTCGATGACAAGCTGGTCACCCGTTTAAACTCCATGAAGGCAGCAGACCTATCGAGAAGGATCTCGTGATCACTCAAAGTTGGCAGGATATCGCTTTTTGGATCCGCGGGTTTCAAACGGTTGACATCCACAGCGGCCGGTAATTCGATACCCGTGACAATGACGCTGGTCTTTACATTGTTAGCACCCAGAATTTGACCGATGATCCGGCTTTGACCTTGAACGTCAGCCACGCCGGGTACTTTGCTCACTGTCCTGACACTATCATCATCCATTGGCCAGCCGTATATGACCGCCTTGGATGGATTCGATGACAAATAATCTCCATCCATGTCCTCATCCATCATCCGACCGGTATTCTGTACATATCCCAGGGCAAACACTCCCACCGTGATGGTGATAACCATCAAGATGGTGCGGTCTTATTCGACCAGAAGTCCGCGATCACTTTGCGCCAGCGGGTATCCATGTTACACCTCCGCCGGGATGGAGCGGGGGGATTTCAGTTCAGGTTCAAGAAACCGTTGAGGGTTTTGGCGTCCATTTGGACAGCTTCCACTGCCTGGCGGTCTGACGCGCGTGCGAGGGCTACATGTCCTTTACCGTGGAACAGGTGCCTTCTCCCGACGCAATAACCGGGTCCAAGCTGGGCAACCATCACATCAGCTGCATCAGACCGTTGAAGAACAATCTCAACCATACCCTTTATGATCAGGAAATACTGATCTTCAGCCGTTTCCGGCTGCATGATCAGTGCTCCTCCATCGAACACACGCACCGGTTTATTGCTGGATAAAGCCTGCGCTTTTTCTGGATCCAATTTTCTTAATCCACTGGTCATATATTCATTGGCGATCTCGCCATCAGCGATGAGGGCGGTACGCGTGGCGCGTTTGGCAAGGCTGCTGTCGTGGGTCACAACGATGATGGTTTTACCTTCGGCAACCAATTTATTAAACAGTTCAAATACAGATTCTGCTGTTTTTAAATCCAGGTGCCTGTAGGTTCATCTGCGATTACGACCGGCGGATCGTTGACCAGGGCGCGGGCAATGGCAACACGCTGCTGCTGACCACCTGATAACGCTGTGGGAAGTTTATATGCATGGTCAGCTAGACCCACTAGATCGAGCAGATCCATAGCGCGCTGCTCTCTTTGGGACCTTGGAAATGTATTGCAGAAATCCATAGGCAGCATGATGTTTTCGATCACCGAAAGCATGGGCAGCAGTTGAAAGAACTGGAAGACGATCCCGATATTATTGCCACGCCAGCGCGAAAGGGACCCTTCCCCAAGGTCGTTTACAGATTTTCCATTCACTTTGATCTCGCCGGATGATGGCCGGTCAATACCGGTGATCATATTCAGCAGAGTCGATTTTCCACTACCGGATTTACCGATCACACTGACAAACTCTCCCCGGCCAATCTGAAGATCAAATCCCTTTAATACCGGGTAATCACCTGCGGATGTTTTGTATGACTTGTAAACGTCCCTCAAGTCGACCATATATTCGTCGTGTTTGGAATCTTCATGGTTGTGGTTATTTTGATTATTGTTGCTTAAAAATGGCAGGGTAAACATTTCCACCTCCTGGTTGGTGAGACACTCTAATACCCGAAGGTAGTATTACCGTTGAAGTTTTACTTCTGCGGTCATTCCCACCGCATCTGAGGTTGTGATTCCGTCAACTTTACGATCACTTCGTAAACAACATCACCTTGAATTCAGTGAATGCCTGGCTGATATTCTTCACCTCACCATTGAGTGGAGCGTCAGGAGGGGCATTGAGAGGATTGTCGCAGATTGCCCCTCCTCCAGGTCCACAACATCGATTTCTGTAAGATCATGGTTTTCACAATCAAACTGAAAAATGTGCAATGGTGAATACTGGCAGGTTGGAGGACAATTTTCCTCAATTAATATCCACGCTGGTAATTGTGCCGGTGAAGGGGGCTTTTAACTTGGCATTTTGAAGTGCTGCGCCGCTGAAGCAAGGTTCGCTTCAGCAACTGCAAATTTGGCCTTTGCTGCTGAGTTATCCGTTGAACCGGAGGATCCTAAATTGTCATATTCTTTTTTTGCCTGTCGAATTCAATGCGGCAATTTCAAGGTCGGCTTCCAAATTCATCCATTTCACTGCCTGGTTATAATCCGCCCAGGCATCATCCAGTTTACGTTTAAGGTCCTTTACGAATTTTGTCGTCTGTTTGTAACCATGATAAGGATCATAAGCTGCCCTGGCTTTTTCTACGCTTTCGCCTGTACTGACCACAGCTTCCGAAGGTTCTTGCCATTAAAGTCCGAGGGATGGGAAAATCGTCCAATTTCTGTTGGAAAGACCTGAATGTTTCATATGCCCTGGCAAGTGTCTTCTAAAGCTTCCGGTTCTGAAAGATTGGAGTCTGTTGGGCTAACAAATAAGCTTCCTGGGCTTAAATTTCATCAGCGATCAATAATTCAATGCTATCCAACCTTGCAAGCACCTGTCCGGCTTCAACTTTATCACCTTCTGTCACCAGGATATCTTGAACCATCCCCCTGGCTTTAAAGCCCATGCTTGCAAAGCGAACAGGCTCCGATCTACCATCGGTTACGATCATACCTTCAGCAATTACAGTAGCTTCGGGAGTGGCGGTTGGATCTGGTTTGGCTGCACCACAAGCTGCCAGGGTGAGTGTCACTAAAATAAATATACAAAATAAAATGGGCTTTTCTATTTTTTCTTACCAATCTAGTCGTGATCTAACAGGAATATGTGTATCTACCCAGATTTACGCAAACGGGAAAGAAAAGTTGTAAGGGCTATTGCTAATTTGAAACGACACGACTGTGTTGATAATTAATGAGTCCCGGGCAGGTGCAAACGGGTGGTCAAGTATTCCTTTGTATTGATGATCTGAAATGGCAATGGGAAGAGGTAGGCGGCATTAGTGGCGTACCCGGAATCTTCGCATTTATCAAATATGATAATGCTGTATATGCTGGGACCAATGGTTATAAAGGTGTTTTTCGATTGCCATTGAAAGGGAATTTCAGTCGTTAACCAAAACAAACAATGGTGAACATAAAAGTGAATGCATCCAGAATTAGGGAATTCCTAATTTTTCAGGACAAGAGTATCAAACCAGGTGATGGTTCGATCATATAAGGGGAAAATGATAGTACTAGGCGACTTTAGCACTTTCAGTTTGTCTTGCTATTAAACGTAGTAAACTTTAGCTATGAAATTGGAATGGCGCGCCTCATTAGCGTCCTACTTACAATGTAAGATATTTAATTCCTCAAATCTGTTGGTAAGTCTGTCGTTCGAGGTAATACACCACCACAAAGTGGAGATTGCCTAATATTTCCTCTAAGAAGTAGAGGTACAGAAGTAGGTGCATTTCGAGAGAAGACAACCATTGTTGCTAAGCTTTTATATCCCAAACCACCCTTTTTATCAATCTTGTTACAAAGGCCCATTGTATCGCCTTTTTTCTCGTATCGGTAAAGATTTTTGATTCTCGGTGAATCGGTCTATCAGCTTTTTTATGTCATTGAATCCGTAAATACGCGTGATCCCACGTTTATCCATTTCTTCATATGCTTCTTCACATATACATGGCAGTAAAAAGAATTCAAAGAAATTCCCAATTATATAATCATGTAAATAATCGTGGATCTGCCAAATTGATCTCCGGAACCGGAAAATTGTCTACATATATTATTGCCCCTTGCTCAAGTTTGTTAGTCAAATTAGACAACCCTAATATATCTTTGCTGTCGATAAATTTGCATCCCTTTCTCTAGAAGGAGGGCACCATCTCGAATTACATTACAGCTCTTACCGGACTGCTTCTCCCTGCGTCATCAACCTGAACATAAATAATGTTAGCTAAATCTACGCCATCAGCTCTTAGCTTTGTAAATGCAAATAGGAATTTAGTTTTGATTTAAAGTTTCGGAGGTTTTTTCGTCAGAGAAATAAACTACTTTCTCAAGTAATTTCACAATATCACGCCAATCCTTCCGATCAAACTGGTTTAGCCATTTTGTTGACACTCTTAAACGTTTACAGATTGAGGTTTGTAGTTCCCGGAATTGAGGAATAGTAAAAAAAGCCCTGATAATGTGTAGCAGCATAGACTAATGCCAGCTTCAATGCCATTTACTTCCTCATTATTAAAATTAGGCGCATCCTCACCGGCTAATTTCTGCGAGAAGTTGCTCCTCAACTAGTATTGTATGTAACGTTTTCCAATGCCGCTGACAATTCTTTCTTATCAAGTGCATAATCCAATTTCGAGCAGATCTAACCGAGTAACAAAATCATCACAAGCATTCACGGCAGTTTGGAATCGTTTTGCTATCCATGACGGAATCCGTTTCAAAAGCAGCCCGGGTTTCTAAGAGCACGGATCGAGGATATGTTCTGGTAATTTATTGGTTACAGCCTCTTTTTTTATCGGGTGTTTCTGCTCAATCAAAAGCTTCCATTCGATCTCTCGAATATTGTATAACACTCGTTTATATTTTTATTTCTGTATTTTTCAAATTAGCTTACGGATGATGTCATTTCTTCCAAGGGTCTTGTGTGTATCCTGGTAAATGTCCGGCATAATTCCAACACTGGGATGTGCTTCAATCCAAAAATTTGCAGGATTCTCATTTGCGGGTGCCTTACTGGTTGTAAAGATCAGTTTTGAAATTCTTACGGGATATTCAGAGTAAAATGTTACATCTTTCAATTTGAGGTCCGCACTTCAAACCAGTAAGTCTTGAACAACTTTATAGCATCTGTCTCGCCCAGGTCTTCTGTTGTTATCTTGCAAAACTTGGTGCAGTCGGCATGAGCTCCCACTGTTTCTCGTCAAATTGTGAATTGAGAACATATATAAAAGACCAGCTACTTTTGTAGGTGGTTCAACGATGTTTGCTGGGATTTTAATATCTATGCCTTCCTTTTCGAGCTCAGCACAGCAGCGATACCGCCTTTCACCATCAAGGATATTTACCATTGTTCCTTGACCCTATTACTCGAAAAACTGTAATTGGTACAAGTACTCCGTGTTCTCTTATGCTTTCTAATAATTCCGTAATGGTAAATCATCAAACAATTTTCTAGGGATTGATTTGGCTGGGTTTTATCTCAGAAATACTCAATAAGCGAAGATTACCAGCAGGAATAATTGAGACCGCCTTCGTTGAGACGTTTTCAGTAGGATTTTTTCGAAACATCTTTAACCCCTTGCTTTTTGTGAATTTATCGAAAATCAAGATTTCGTTTGCTTTTTTCTATCGAAAGAAGAAAACCCCGCAATATTACGCCTTACGCTAACCACTTCAAAATTATAACTTGATTTCAGGAAATCTGCTTCGTCTGATTCCGCATAACTAACTAAAAACTTAGCTTTTCTCTCATTCAGTATTACTAACCAATCCCGAAGTTTCTGTCATCGAATTCCATGCTAAATTTACTTCGAGAATCATAATCGACCAATACTCTTTTCCTGCATTGATGCTATAAGGTGGATCTAGATAAACAAAATCTCCTTCTTAGAGCCAATTGATAGCTTCTTCAAATTTGCAGTTGAACAATTGTGGATTCTTTAATAATTGCGAACAAGAGCTAAGATGAACATCCGAAGGTATTCGACCAGATCTACCTCGATCGACCACCATATGGAACGTTAAGCTCACCATCCATATTTGCTCTGTGAGGAAAAACCATTAAAACAAAACCTGTTTAAGCAGTATAATCGTGCGAGCACGTTCCGCATTTAGTGATGTGTTTGGATCTCTTTGCCCGAAGGTCTCAGATAGAACTGCTTACCAGTTCCCAAATTATGGAGAATGTTCAGAGCGGGCTGTAGATCGTCTCGTATTTGCTTTATAGGTCAAGATCAGTTCGTTAATTGATGTCACTTAGACAATATTGCATTCGAAGGTGCTAATTTTGAAAAAAAAGGCCGATGACCCTGCGAATGGCTCGATGTAACGGGTAAATTTCAGGTTTCCAAAAGGTATAAGCTTCGGAATAAGCTGCTCTCTTTCTCGACCAGCCCATCTGAGAAATGATTATTGTTAGGAGTGTTATTAGTGATAGTGTTAGTAATGTTATTAACGGTTTCATTCATAATCAAATGATAGAATAAGGATTCGCTTCGTCAGGCTATTTATACAGTGCAAAATTCATGCAGAGATTGGTTAAGATCTAAGATTAGATTTTTCCAATCTACTTGTTATTATCCTTATTGAGAAAACTTGCTAAGTCTCAGGTTCTTCTGCAGACAGAAATATAGAGACCAAATACTATTTAGAAATATGTCTTTCCCCTCGTTACTCCATTCTCTTCCAGAACCCGCCCGCACCATCCATAGTAAACCTAATTTCCGAGTTTATTGCATTGTAATCCTCGGGGTCTCACCAATTTCAAACGGGACCATCCAAATTCGCAAACCCCAGATATGTCTAGCTCGGCCAGGTAACAAAGCCCCGTGCCGGAGAATCCATTCTGCAGCACGGAGTGTTCACACCACTAACCACCAGTAATCCTACTGCTCTGGCGAAGTATGCCTTCTGCACCCGCTCATCCGAGACCAGTTCTTCCTTCCGTCCCGAGCAGATCTCTATCCCCTGTCGCGAGATCTCGTCAGTGCTTTGACCGTGTTCAGTTGGGTCGACAGGATAGCGATGACATCCTCGCTGCTACGATCAACGGTTGCTTCGCGGGCGGATCTCACGAGACAAAAGGACACGACGGTGTCGTGTCCTTACAA
>CAVPWY010000008.1:0-17724 GCA_963709535.1 uncultured Chloroflexia bacterium
CGCCTTGAATATCACCGGGAGAGACTTTATTCACCGAAAGTGCCTGCGATTCCAGTGCTTCACCAATCGCATTGGCAATTTTTTCTGTATTTCCAAAAACCAAATCATAGATCACCAGACTTTTCATAGTTCTCCTTCTGCAATTGTCTTGAATTATATTCGCCTTTTCCTGATTTTGTGATATGGAATTATGACAAAGTTTGTTGGTCAAGTTCCAGTTGGCTTGACATATTTTAGTTCTTGTATCATCCCCCCAAAGGGATATAATAATCAAAACTATAAGCTTATCTTCTACTTATTTCTATAAGCATTTTAGATAATACCATTTATTAGTGATCATTCCACATTGAATTATTAATTTAATACTGTGGAGAAATGCCATGGTGAATGAATTTATAAAATTGATCTGGTTGATCCTTCCGATCACTGTCGTCACAATGATCCTGTAAGCAATAGCCGTGAAACACATGCAAAGAACCCAAAATTCATCTGTTGCTGGAACGATATCGAGTTTTCTTATCTCTGGATTGGTGTTCGGATTTATCGCAATATTTGCATATCACAAGATTCAGATTCGTTGGACTGATAATACCGCTCAAATGTACCTCTGGATCGCACTGGGAATTGCCATTTTGATGTCGGTCTTTGCAGTCGCTTTTCGAACCATGGCCAAAGCAGATTAGGTTGCGGTAGTGATGTGGGTGGTCATGAACTTCTTGTGGGCGGTTGGTTATGGTATTTTCCTGCCCAGAATACTAAAAGGGATATAATCGCAAACTAAATCGATTATTAAAGTAGAAAAATTAGTAGTTAATTCTTAGGTAAAAAACACTTCTTCCATGGAACGGGTATGTTTTTACCATTCCCATTATAATGGTGACATGATACATACCGATCACACAAATTTTAAAGACGAATCTGGTCGTGTGGTCCTGCTGCGGGGTGTAAACCTGGGGGGAAGCTCAAAAGTACCCCTGAGTCCAGATGGTGCCACCTGGAATTTGGACAAGTTTTATGATCACCGGGCGGTCTCCTTTGTTGGTCGACCATTTCCGCTGAGCGAAGCAGATGAACATATCGGCCGGTTAAAACAATGGGGTTTCAATTTTTTACGTTTTCTGGTTACCTGGGAAGCCATAGAACACTCAAGTCCCGGAATCTACGATGAGGAATACCTGGATTATCTCCATGCGGTCGTGAGCAAAGCCGCAGAACATGGCATCGATATGTTCATCGACCCGCACCAGGATGTTTGGAGTCGCTTTACCGGAGGTGATGGCGCCCCGGGTTGGACGCTGGAGGCGGCAGGTTTTGATATTTCCAGACTGCACAGTACCGGGGCAGCATTCACTCACCAGGAATGTGGTGATCCATATCCCAGGATGTTGTGGCCGACCAATAACAATAAACTGGCTGCTGCCACCATGTTCACATTATTTTTTGCCGGGAATGATTTTGCACCAGAACTAAAAGTGGAAGGATCCCGATCCAGGAATTTCTTCAAAGTCATTATATAAATGCAATAAAAAAGGTCGCCCTCAAATTGAGCGATCTGCCAAACGTGGTCGGTTACGACACTCTGAACGAGCCCTCACCTGGGTATGTTGGCATGCCGGATATTTCCAAACGGTTGGAAGCTGTAAAACTATTAAAAGGTGAAACTCCTACGGCATTTCAGGCAATGGCTGCTGGAGCAGGCTTCCCGCAGAAAGTGGATGTATTTGACCTGGGGCTCACGGGGTTTGTCAGAACCGGTAATAAGATGCTTAATCCCGAACGCGAAAGAGCCTGGCTAACTGGTGCAAAGGATGTTTGGCAGCAGCATAATGTCTGGGGGTTCGATAATACTGGAACACCAGTCATACTTCAACCGCAATATTTTTCCCGTGTGAATGGGCATCCAGTGGATTTCTACCGGGATTATTTCAAACCATTCCTAAATCGGTTTATTCAAGAGATCCGGTCAGTTGCACCAGAGTCGATCTTTTTTGTAGAAGGGGTGCCCGGAGAAAATGGATTAACCTGGAAAAAAGAAGAATCGGGCAACATTGTTCATGCAGCCCACTGGTATGATGACATCACTTTAGTTACCAAACACTTTGTGAATTGGTTTACAATGGACACCCGCAACGTGAAGGTTGTCCTGGGTAAACGGGCTGTGCAGTATTGTTTCAGTGACCAGATCGCAGATACGATCAGGCATTCAACCATAAAATGGGGGATATTCCAACATTGATCGGCGAAACAGGCATCCCATTTGATATGTATCATAAACGGGCTTATCGAACGGGAGATTTTAATAAGCAGGAAGGTGCCATGGATGCCACCATGACCGCCCTTGAGGATAACCTGGCCAACTTCACCCTGTGGAATTACACTGCTGATAATAGAAATGACCATGGCGACCAGTGGAATGACGAAGATCTTTCCATTTTCTCGCCAGACCAATGCAAGTATGATGGTTCCCCATATGACGGCGGCCGGGCAATGAAGGCAGTTGTTCGACCTTATCCACAGAAAACTGCTGGTATTCCCGCACATCTAACTTTTGATATGGATACATCCACTCTGGAATATGTATTCGAACACGTTGATAACCTGACGGAACCAACGGAGATCTTCATTCCAGTTCTGCATTACCCGCATGGATGCCTGGTACAGGTCTCGGATGGAACCTGGGAACTGGATCAGAAGGAACAGATCCTGCGCTATCAACATACACCTGACCGGCGGGAACATACCATCCGAATTTCCCCGGCATAATGTGTTGAAATAGCAATGATATGCTGGTTTCTTATGTAGCATTCCTGCTAGTATAAATTAGAAAATGAACCGGTTTATTGGATGGAGTGTTTCGAGGCATACCTTAGGATGGTTACAACAACGGTTTGGGTGGAAACTTCCGCCACATCGTCCACACTTTCGACTTGCCATCACTTGTGATGATCTCCTGTCGGATTGTGAAACCTTTCCTGGAATAAAAGCCCACATTTGACTCGGTCTCTGTCTCCAGGTAAGCCGGTATCCCTTCCCTTTCACACAGATCAAGAATTGGCTGCATTAATGCGCTTCCAAGCCCTTTGCCCTGCATTTCGGGAGCAACAGCCAGCAAACTGAGGTAGTAATGCGACTCCTTTGGCCGGGCTTTCTCAACGTCCAGAAACAGGCGGATCTTTGCCAGCATCCGCCGCGAGAGCTCAATGGAGCCGATCATGGACCAGACCTGGCGTATGCGGTTGCCAATCGTAACGCTGGCTCCCGGCGGTTTCCATACAGCCACACCCTGCCGGTCGGAGTCGGTATAGATCAGGTCATATCGCTTCGAAATTCGCCATTCAGCCAGGAACATCTGCCGTTCGGCTTGCAGTGCATTACTTTGGTCTTCCACCAGCCAATCGGTGAGTGGATCATGTTCAAATGCCCGGGCAGATACTTCCGCCAGGTGATCCACATCATCAGCTGATGCTTTTCGAATGGTAAATTGTCCCATAATTACCCAAAAAATATTATGCCGTTTTGAAACCCCGTCCATCCTGCTTACAGATGCGTTTCATGACCTCACGTGCTGTCATCACCCCGCTGGGCAGCCCGCCGCCGGCCTGTACCCATTGCCCCACCATGTAGAAGTTGTCCAATCCGGGCAATGTTTTGGATATGGGTTTCATCATTGCCTGCGGAGTTGGCAGCCAGCCTTCGAAGTTACCCTGGTAATTGCCGGTGTAACGCTCAAAGGTCAGCGGCGTGGCGACATCCGCCATTTCAACATCGGCTTCCAGTCCCGGGAAGCGGGAGGATAACCCCCGGATAACATTCATTGCCACCTCTTTCTTCTCGGCATCGTATTTCTCACGGTCAGCCGATAACCCTTCCAGTAGGTATAGCTGGTGGGGAACATAACTGTCAAAGCTGTCTTTCCGGCTGGTGCCAAGGAAGGATCAAAGTTATAGATCATCACTTCCAGTTTATCAACCACCTCTCCACCGGCTACAAATGGATCCTTCAAAGGAAATGTAAGTCCGGAGGTCAATCCAAAATACTCGGGAATCTCCTTTTTTACTCCCAATCCGATGAAGAGAAGCGAAGGGAATGGCCTGCCATTGTTATAAAGTCATTTATTTTTTCGTCCACATATTTACCATCCAGCATATTGAAAATGGTTGCCCGACCATCAGCCGCAGAGATGACCATATCCGCTCGTTCTTCAGTCCATCCTCCAACCTGATACCAACTGCCTTACCATTTTCCACCAGTATTTTATCGACCCTGGCGTTGTAATTGATCTGCCCGCCCAGTTCCAGGTATCGTTTTTCAACTGCTTCAGCCATAGGGAGAGATCCGCCCATCGGGTAACCGGCAGCTTTCCTATGAAACATGGAAGGGTGATTAACAAACCCACCATAGAGATATCCGGGAACCAAAGGGTAGAAAAAGTCTCTCGCAGGAAAGAGTTTTGAAGCGTGTGGCAAATTCTTTCATCGACAACTTCCCCCATTTGATCAAAGCTGGCATAACTGCTGCCATGGGGATGATAGATTTCATGGTATCCCCTAGATTGCCCTCGATACCGGGATTCCATTTTGTAAATGCTCGGATAGCGCTGCACATCTCATGGATTACTTTTTTATCTTCCGGCGCCAGTTCTGATTAAATGCTGCTCCAGACGATTGGCATCGCAATAGAGATTTAATACTTCCCCGTTGCGTCCTTCCACAACGGGTGAATATTTCCGGGTTAAAAATTTCACGCCCCTGGATCAAGCCAATCTCTTCCCAGTAACGGTAGTAATCGTATTCCTTGCTCGAACCTGTCAACCAGTGAATGCAGCCATCTATGGTATATCCTTTTCGTTTCCATGCAGTCATTAAATCCACCCGGTTGGGTGTGCATTTCATGGATCCGGCTGGTGTAACCATTTAATTGGGCATATACCCCCATCGATAAACCGGCGATCCCTGCCCCAATGATGACTATTTTTCTTTGCCCAGAAGCATCCATTTATTATCCTTTCAACAATTCATACTAAATCAATACATGAATTATATACTCATACAATTCCCCTATTTACATATTTATGGACTGCAATATCCGGAATTCTACATATTTTCTTTCACATGGAATTTATCTGGCTTTATTTAATTATTTAGTCAGCCTAAATAATCTCTACATAAACTATTTTTATACTTTAGATAGTCCAATAACTAATATAAAAAAGAAAGGAAGGGTATATGGTCGATCAAATTCAAGGTTTGGGCTCAATGATGGGTGCAGGAATGTCGTTCAAGTCAGAACCGTTGACTGCTGATCAGAAGAGTCAGATTAAATCGATCTTATCACGGTATGATCCTGAAAAGGTCACCAGGGAAGATGCCAAATCCATTTTCCAGGCTTTCAAGGAGGCTGGCATCAGGCCTTCTCCCGGGATGAAGGAAGCCATCGAAGAAGCCGGGTTCGACGCTGAAGATCTGCGAGCAAAAGGGAAACCCGAAGGGCCACCACCTCCACCCCAGGGAGCGGGGAATAATAAAAGCTCCGGGGTCAATCTATCAGCACTAAAATCTTTGCAGGACATTTTAAGCGAGTATGACCTCACCAACATGTCTGATGAAGACGAGAGTGGTTTACTGAGCACACTTCAACAGCAGGGTTTCATAAATCCCGGCATCATGATCGATTTAAAATCATAAGAACTATTTACTACCCTGGGCCGTGGCGGGAAATCCTTGCCGCGGTCCACTCTTTCCTTTCATTCACCCCCGATATAACCATCCCGCTGGTATTGATTAAATAAGGCTCCCCAATCTGTTGTCTTTCGCCAGTTGGCGGCAATTCTCCGGTATTTCAACGGCCAGAACATATAATCCTGCTCGATCTCCCCAATAATGGTGGGAACCACAGCAAACGGTGTACGGAAGATGGCTTTCTGGAGGAAGCGCGTCGGCCCATACCAGGACAGCCATGCCAGGAAACTATGCGAGTTATGTCCAACGTGGAAACCCCAGTTTTCCTGGGCGGCATCAACGTCTCCAATGATGTCGATATCTTGTGGATCGCCGTAGCCTAATTTTTGTTCATGCGCCTGGCGAATATATTTAATTCCGAGCGGGTCAAAGCCCATCATCCGGGCAGCCACTGCATCGATCGCCACCTGGTCAGATGAAGCCAGAATGATATTCTTGCTGATCGGGCGGATCATCCGCGGTCCAGCGCCATCACCCGCTGTCGTACCATCCATTACTGCAAATATACCGGGGTGGATCTCCTTCTGGATTGCCAACAAGTCCACCAATGTTTCATGGATCCATGTGTGGGTATAGTGGCGGTATTTGCTCAGCAGCCCACCGAAAGCATTCTTCATGGCCCCTGTAGTAGTGGTGTACATGTGGGTTTTGATCGTAGGTAAGTGGACAATATTCTTTCCCAGAAAAAAATCCGGAATCTTAATACCTTCCGGGTAGATATGGTCCAGGGCCAGCATTTTGGCTTTGGGTTTATAGTCCACCCATTGCATATCTTCGATGCGGAAATTGTAACGCACAGGCAGATTGTAATGTCGAAAGATCGGGACATAACCATTTAGATCTTCTCCCTTGAAAGCATTGGTCACCACGGTCTGATTCTGAACGCAAACCAGGTCATTGAAACCTGCCTTGCGTAAAGCCAGGATGGATCCCTCCAATTGCCAGGGAGTTGTATTCGCTCCGGGCATCGGAAAGTGCCAGGTAATATTATCTTTAAGGATTGTCGTTAGCCGATTATCCATAACCCTGGAGGCTCCTGATAATTCAAAGAGCCTCTGGTAATCTGCCAGAATGGTTAGTGGAGTTGTTCTCAAAATTGCAACAGTTGATTTCATACCTGGTTTCCCTGTTGATGAATTTTACGGTTTCAATTATTCTACTTCATAACAACTCACCGAAAGTAGTATGTCTCAATATAATAACAATAACAGTTATTCAATAAATAGTCTCATGACATCGAGCGCTGAATTGATCCGGGTCGAAAGGTAGTTGATATCTTTCTTTCCTGTATTTTTCTCAAATTGTGGCGAATATTCAAGCGTGTCTCCACCTCCAGCCAGGAAAATCCCTTTATACCCCTTGATGCGATGAAGAATGGAACTGTTCAGGAGGTTTCTAACTTCCAATTCGTCATTCCCGGCAACGACAAAATGCTCGTTGAAATCTGGTTCTTCCGGAAAATCAACTATGGTCATTTGGAAACCGACTGCCCAGCTGAGAACTTTATTAGCCAATTGTGCCAGCATGCCCGGCATGGATAGCCTGGCAGAGATCACAAAGCGCGGGAATTGTCTTTCAGTTACCACAAGGGCCAGTGCCCGGTTTTGAATCACATTCGACGAATCTCCGCTGGTATCCCAAAGGTCATACAGGTATAGATCGCCCTCAGGGATGTGCTTTACAAATACATCCCTTAACTCCTTATAATTACTGCCATGTTTCGGGTTGATATGAGCCAGGCGGGATTTTAATTTTACTAAATCTGGTTTGAGAACTGGCTGAAAACCAAGCATCGCAGCCATATCAGCTCGTTCTTTTTTTTGTTGTTTCGTGCTTCTGGCCATCCAAACGATCATCCAGCCAAAAAAGAGGATGAAACCCAGGACGACCAGGATGCCGATCAGTGTATTCGTATTCAATGCGCCCATGAACACCTCCCTGTTTTTGATTCAATATACTAACTAAACGAATTCTTTTAGTTCGGATGGCAGCGGCTTGTCTTCAATAAATGCCGTGATCGTCTTTGAAAATAACTCGGGTGCAGTCAATGCCCAATTATGTTCCTGAGCCAAAGTAGCTTTACTCCCCAGATCCACAACCACTCCGTGAGCATGCGGAAGAACACTCAGCAGGTCCCTGGCTGATTCTTTCATTTGCTTATACTCTTTGCTGCCTGTCACCACCAGCACGGGATTTTGAAACTGATCCAATCCTGAAGGCAGCCGGAAATGCAAATTAGCCAGCATCATATGGGTAAAGCCATCTTCAGTAGTGGATTGAAAACTGCGTTTGAAATCATCAAAATAATCATCCGGGATTCCTGCTGCATACTGCATGTTGAGCTTGATCCACCAGTTATTGTTTTTAAATGGCTCCACGAACCAGCGGTGTGAAGCTCTGATCAAACCGGGTGTGTAAAACTGTATCCCCGGCAAAGGGTGAAGGATTGCGCTGCTGATCACTGCGCGGTCGATCACCTCAGGGTCACGGCTGAGCATTGCAACAGCCACCTGAGCCCCTTCGGATAGGCCAACGATATGCGCCTTTCCCTCATGTGCCTGGTTGCCGATTAATTCAGCCACAAGATCTGCTGCCACTTCCATTGAAAATGCCCCGGAGTTCACGCTCTGCCCCTGTTCGGGAAGGTCCGGAATCAGGCAGTGGTAGCGGGTGGAAAGGGCTTCAACCTGCTTTCTCCACATCCAGCCGGCAGCTCCACCGCCATGCAGAAAAACTATCGTTTGTAAATCTTTATTGCCGAAAGATTCGAAGTAAAGAGGCTTTGATCCATTCAAAGGTGAGACTC
This sequence comes from uncultured Chloroflexia bacterium, assembly GCA_963709535.1. Classification (GTDB taxonomy): domain Bacteria; phylum Chloroflexota; class Anaerolineae; order Anaerolineales; family Anaerolineaceae; genus PNON01. The sequence continues at coordinate 8,545 of CAVPWY010000008.1, forward strand.
TCCCTGCCAATTATTCATAAGCAAGTGTATCACGCACCGTCAATTTTGTTGCACGTCTGGCAGGGATTGCGCTCGATAATACTGCCAGGACGCTCATTCCGAACAACCATGCAACCGTCCCATTCCAACCATACACCACGGGGATAGGTGCCTGGAAAACGGCCATTCCGACTCCCAGAGTCAAAACTGATGTGATAGGGATGGCAAGGATGAAACTGGCTACCCAGCTGATCAAACCGATGACGACGCCTTCCACAATGACGATCTTCTGGATGTTTCCGTCAGATGCTCCTATCGCCCGCATGATACCGATCTCGCGTGTGCGTTCCATCACATTGATGCTCATGGTGCCCATCATACCCACGCCGCCAACAATAGCGATTAGGATGGCCATAACCAACAGGAAGTACACCAATAGGTTGGTGGTATTCGTCTGTTGTGCTTTCCACTCGGTAGCCTGTTGGATAAGTGCCACCTGGATCTTATTCTTATCGAATACTTCCTGCAATGCCTTCTTGACTTTGGTTTGATTTTCCGGATCATGCTGATTCGTGAGTACCCGCAGGGTATATACCTGGCCGGACTGATTGATCAGAGGAGCAAGGTATTCATAGTTGGTATAGATCAACGGCGGGTTGGTATTACCGGGCATGCTGTATATACCTACGATCTTCCACTGCGTGTCTTTTCCGTCCACTTCTACAGTTATCCAATCGCCGATGGTAAGATCTGGTCGAATTTTCAGAGTATGATTGCCGATCACCACCGCATTCTCATCCTGAGGCGTAAGCCAGCGGCCGGCTGTCATGATCGGTTTGATCAATGTTGAAGTGCTGGGGGGAGCGAATAAAACAATTTCGTTCTTGGTATCATTTCCTTCATTCAGCAGTTGACCCGAGGTCGACATCCAGCCTTCCACGCTTTTAACTCCGGGTACGGAGAGAGCCAGTTCCTCGACTTTGGTAAAACGATAGCCGCGGTTGAAGTTCACATTGATATCTGCCAGGAAGTATCCCTGGACGTCATCCATCGTCTTATCGAACGATGACCAAAGGTTGAATACTGCGATGAAGATGGCCCCGCCTAATACCAGGGTTCCAACAGTCAGGATCATGCGGGCTTTCTTGCGGAAAGCATTGCGCAGGGAGATCATGATCGGGCGCGAGACCGATACCAGGCGTTTTCCTACTGTGACTGCTTTTTTGGCGACTCTCTTATTATCCGTGCCATTGAAGCTCAGGCTTTCGTAGACCGGCTTGCGGATGCTGTTGAGCAATGGAACACTTGCGGCAATCAGCGGGACGACCAGGGCAACAATAGCCTGCAGGAGGATGGTCTGGGGGAATAACCTGAAATCGCCGGTATTAAAGTTTAGGAATCCGCCCAGGGATGTTTTGTATGCAGCCCATCCTGCAAGGGGAATGGATATGCCCAGAGCGATGATTCCGAAAGTGATGATGAGCACAAAGTACATCCAGAGGATCTGTGATGTCCCGCCGCCTATGGATTTCATGATACCCACCTGGCGGATCTGCTGGGTCATGAGCGCAATGATCGTATTCACGATCAAAACTGCACTGAGCAGGACGGTCATCCAACCGAGGATATTCAGCACCAGGAAGGTGCCCTGAGATATCTCCCAGGCAAAGTGGTGGCCGGGATTATATACAGAAACGGTGCCGATATTCACGCCGCTGTCTTTGAGACGGTCAGCCGCGGCCTGGGCAACACTGGTCACATAATCAAAATCTGTTACATTCTTATCGACACTGATAAGTAGCTGATCGTATATTTCGGAACCACCCAGCCAGACCAATGTTTCAGGTGTCACATAACCGCCGGCAAGTCCTCCAACGGTTGAAGGGATGTTATTCACATCGTGGACGTAGCCGTTGAAAATAAGGGTTCGATGCTTTCCATCGGGAAGTTCGATGACAAGCTGGTCACCCGTTTGAAACCCCATGAAGGCAGCAGACCTATCGAGAAGGATCTCGTGATCGCTCAAGGATGGCAGGATATCGCTTTTTGGGTCCGCGGGTTTCAAACGGTTGACATGCACAGCGGCCGGTGATTCGATACCCGTGACAATGATGCTGGTCTTTACATTGTTAGCACCCAGAATTTGACCGATGATCCGGCTTTGCCCCTGGACATCTGCCACGCCGGGTACTTTACTCACTGTCCTGACACTATCATCATCCATTGGCCAGCCATATATGGTCGCCTCAGCTGGATTCGATGACAAATAATCGCCATCCATGTCCTCATCCATCATCCGGCCGGTGTTTTGTACATAACCCAGGGCAAACACTCCCACCGTGATGGTGATCACCATCAGGATGGTGCGGGTCTTGTTCGACCAGAAGTCCGCGATCACTTTGCGCCAGCGGGTAGCCATGTTACACCTCCGCCGGGATGGAGCGGGTGGATTTCAGTTCAGGTTCAAGAAAACCGTTGAGGGTTTTGGCATCCATTTGGACAGCTTCCACTGCCTGGCGGTCTGACGCACGTGCGAGGGCTACGTGTCCTTTACCGTGGAACAGGTGCCTTCTCCCGACTACAATAACCGGGTCCAAGCTGGGCAACCATCACATCAGCGGCATCTGACCGCTGCAAAACAATCTCAACCAAACCTTTTGTGATCAGGAAATACTGATCTTCGGCTGTTTCAGGCTGCATGATCAGCGCTCCTGCATCGAACACACGCACCGGTTTATTACTGGAAAGAGCCTGCGCTTTTTCTGGATCCAATTTTCTTAATCCACTCGTCATATATTCATTGGCGATCTCGCCATCAGCGATGAGGGCGGTACGCGTGGCGCGCTTGGCAAGGCTGCTGTCGTGGGTCACAACGATGATGGTTTTACCTTCGGCGACCAATTTATTAAATAGTTCAAATACAGATTCTGCTGTTTTTGAATCCAGGTTGCCTGTAGGTTCATCTGCGATTACGACCGGCGGATCGTTGACCAGGGCGCGGGCAATGGCAACACGCTGCTGTTGACCACCTGATAATGCTGTGGGAAGCTTGTATGCATGGTCAGCAAGGCCCACTAGATCAAGCAGATCCATGGCGCGCTGCTCTCTTTGGGACCTGGGAAAAGTATTGCAGAAATCCATGGGCAGCATGATATTTTCGATCACCGAAAGCATGGGCAGCAGTTGAAAGAACTGGAACACGATCCCGATATTATTACCACGCCAGCGCGAAAGGGACCCTTCCCCAAGGCTGTTCACAGATTTACCATTCACTTTGATCTCGCCGGATGATGGCCGGTCAATACCGGTGATCATATTCAGCAGAGTCGATTTTCCACTACCGGATTTACCGATCACACTGACAAACTCTCCCCGACCGATCTGAAGATCAATTCCCTTTAATACCGGGTAATCACCTGCGGATGTTTTGTATGACTTGTAAACGTCCCTCAAGTCGACCATATAATCGTCGTGTTTGGATTCTTCATGGTTGTGGTTTTTTTGATTATTGTTGCTTAAAAATGGCAGGGTAAACATTTCCACCTCCTGGTTGGTGAGACACTCTAATACCCGAAGGTAGTATTACCGTTGAAGTTTTACTTCTGCGGTCATTCCCCACCGCATTTGCGGTTGTGATTCCGTCAACTTTACGATCACTTCGTAAACAACATCACCCTGAACTTCAGTGAATGCCTGGCTGATATTCATCACCTCGCCATTAAGTGGAGCGTCAGGCAAGGCATCCAGAGTGATTGTCGCAGATTGCCCCTCCTCCAGGTCCACAACATCGATTTCTGTAAGATCAGTTGTTTTCACAATCCAGCTTGAAAAATCGGCAATAGTGAATACTGGCTGGTTGGGAGAAACAGATTCTCCTGATTTAATGTCCACCCCGGTAATTGTGCCAGCAAAGGGAGCTATTAACTCGGCATTTTGAAGTGCTGCACGCGCTGAAGCAAGGTTCGCTTCAGCGACCGCAAATTTAGCCCGTGCCGCTGAGTTATCCGTTGAACCGGAGGAGCCCAAATTGTCATACTCTTTTTTTGCCTGATCCAATTCAATGCGGGCATTTTCAAGATCGGCTTCCAAATTCATCCATTTCACTGCCTGGTTGTAATCCGCCCAGGCATCATCCAGCTTGCGTTTAAGATCCTTTACGAATTTTGTCGTCTGCTTGTAACCATGATAAGGGTCATAAGCTGCCCTGGCTTTTTCTACGCTTTCGCCTGTGTTGACTACAGCCTCTGATGGAGTCTTGCCGTTAAATTCCGAGGGGATGGGAAAGTCGTCCAATTTCTGCTGGGCAGACCTGAATGTTTCATACGCCCTGGCAAGGTCTTTTAAAGCTTCCGGTTCCGAAAGATTTAAAGTCTGTTGGGCTAATAAATAGGCTTCCTGGGCTTTTATTTCATCAGCGATCAATAATTCGATGTTATCCAACCTCGCAAGCACCTGACCGGCTTCAACCTTATCGCCTTCTGTCACCAGGATCTCTTGAACCATGCCACTGGCGTTAAAGCTCATGCTTGCAAAGCGAACAGGCTCCAATCTACCATCGGTTACGATCATACCTTCAGCAATTACAGGAGCTTCGGGAGTGGCGGTTGGATCTGGTTTGGCTGTACCACAGGCTGCCAGGATTAGTGTCCCTAATAAAAATATACAAAATACTATGGTCTTTTTCATCTTTTCTTTCCAATCTTGTCATGAACTAGCAGGAATATTAGTATCTACCCTGATTTACGCAAAAAGGAAAGAAAAGTTGTAATTATTTTACTTTGCGGGTTGAGGTTGGGCAAAAACCTTCACAGTATCTATACATTTTTTACACTGGTTACAAGTAACTCATCGGTACTATTCTATTTGATGATCGTTAAGCTCATCGATCAATTTCAAAAATACGTATGAGGAAATAAGAATGAAAAATAAAACGAACTTAGTGTTAGATATTGGTGTTTTTGCTGCGTTTCTGATAGCCATGGAACCGGACTTAACTGGAATAGCCATTCATGAGTGGTTAAGCCTTGGCAGTAGCCGGAACGATCATCGTCCACTTGCTGCTGCATTGGAGGTGGATCATTACTATTGCAGCCAGGTATTTCAAGAACCTGTTCCATTCATCCAGGTTGCAGTTCCTGGTGGATGCTCTCTTCTTTGTAGCATTCACAACCGTAATGATGAGCGGAATTTTGGTCTCACGCAGTATTTTACCTTCGCTCAATATTCAACTGGCGGAAAATCACAGTTGGAGAATGGTTCACTCCCTGTCTGCGAATATATCACTGGCTATGCTTGCGTTCCATGTTGGGCTGCACTGGAAATGGATACTGAATATGATAAAAAAGTACATTGCCCAGCCTATTTCATCTTTACATATGACCAATAATCGTCCTGCCCTTGTTCCAGTAAGAATTCGGAATGATGATCAAGAGCAACTGAGAGGCTAACATGATTAAAATAATCGCAAGAATCATACTCATCCTTTTAGCCGCGGCGATCGTATGTGCAGGGATCTATCTGGTAGTCAATAATTCAGCTACCTCAACCACCCAATCGGGATCATTTGGCGAAGGCATTCAGAATGAACAATTACGAAATTCAACCAGGATAGGACAATCGCCGCCACTTGGAGGCACATTCACCACAAATGAAAATTTCGGCGGTAGAGGAGAGGGACATGATGGCGGTTCTTTCCGGGGGTGGATCGGAATTGGGACCAACCTGGCAATAATCGGATTGGTGACATTAATGGTCATCGTTATCCAGAAAGGAGTAGAAAAATTATTGGGTAAAGAGAAGGCGTAACTTAAGAACAACTACATAATAAAAACGACAATCAGGATTCTGTAAGTATACTTGTTCAAGTAAGGACTTAAATTATCGAGTCCTTACTTATTTTAAAAAGCCCCATCCAATTATGCAAGTATTCCGAGATCAAAATAATGGAAGCGGATATTGTAGATTTCTATCCACGCTATCTTTATAAACCAAATATGGATTCTCAATCTCATAGGTTTTTATTAATAATCATATTTGTTGCACTGTCCCATAATTTAGTTACAATTAATTAAAGCAGGTGAATCAAAGTATGGGGGGAAACTCACACAGCCGACGACATCAATGCAGTATAAATGGGAGCGTGTCCACCTGTCAATTTAAATAACAGACATGTAAGTCAAGGAATAAGGAAGGGCAATATGCATATCCACTATCGTTTCTCCAGGATTCCTTTTTTCATTATTTTCCTTCTGCTCAGTACCAGCACCCTTGCTTTCATGCCTCACAGCAGTGAAACTAAAACTGCGGCTGTCATCTTCTTGAAACATAATCCACCCTTCTGTCCCAGCCAGTCAGAATGTGATCCATGGTGGACACCTGAGGACCAGGCTCTCATTTTGCCCCCACGACATTCAGCTTCCGGTTATCAATACATATTGAACTCGCTTGTAACCAGTTATTACAATCGCAATTCATTCAATCTGGTGCATATTAATTTCACATCCATTGTCAATCCTAATAGCGAAGATGGCTGGTATGTTGCGCCTCACAAGATCTTTCAGTACAATCAGGGAACTGCCGACCTGCATCAAGACGGTGTGGAAGTGGCTTACGGCGCCATCGGGAGTGCCCTGGATGACTACGATTTCCTGATCATTGTCCACAACTACCATGGCAGATCAGGGCAGGCGAGAGGTATGCAAGGTCCTCCGGATTTTGGACCCGCTGAAACTAATTATTTCGTGGGATCGGGCAGCGTGAGCATCGGGGACCTATATGTAAGTGAAAATTCCAGTGATGAGCTTTTTGCCGCCCTGGCAAGCCACGAGTTGGGGCATCTTCTGGGTGTGCCGGATCAATACAGCGGATTTACGGACGCTTGGCCTGCCATGGGACCGTGGGATTAATGGCTGATGATGCCTTTTTTAACCATTTTTCCGCTTGGTCAAAATTGAATTGTGGGTGGATTCCCACTGTTACGGATATGCCCTGCCTAGATGGAGCCTGCCAGGTCACCACCACGCTGCAGGCAATCGAGTTGCCTGGAAATAACGTGCTACGTATCCCGTTCATTGCCACTCCTTTTACCGGGTATATGGCTGAATGCCGCATGAAGTACAACGGCGACTTCAATATTCCCGAGCAGGGTTTGTTGATCACCAACATCGACCCATGGCGACCGGTCGGATCAAGCATCGCTCAGGTGGTTAGTCCCACGGGGGGCATTGATTTTGCTGACGTCACATTGGCGCCGGGTGAGACTTTCGTGGATGTGGCCAGGAAAATCACCATTACATATCTGTCCCAGGAGGATGGATATAAATGCAAGGTGAAAGCTGAAAGAGGGGATATCCATGCACCGGATCCTTCAAATATTCAGAGTGGCGGGGAGGAATCGGGACCGGATAATATCAAATATAAGTCCCGGGATATCTGGATCGACAGCCAGATGAATGGATGGGATGTGTATCCCTTTGGGGAAAGCTTTTCACTTGAGGGTGATATTGTCTCCCCTGCCGGTTATGGAGACCCATTCTGGGTGGGTCACGAAAACCGGATCGGATTTAAAGTGCGGAATACAGGATACAGTACTGCCGACCAGGTAAAAGTGGATATTTTTGTCACCCAACCCCTAAAAATACAGATACCAACTTTGGACTGTTCAGGTCCCAAGCAGGGGACGGCTAAACTTATCGGAACAGTCGTTATCGATCACCTGGATGAAGGCGAGGTATATTCCGGATATGTTCCATGGACACCTACAATAAATTCCTCTGCTCAAGTGACCGTGCAGATCCAGGATTATGCGGGGGAGATCAGCCATTCGAACAATACTGCCATGGAAACGTACATGCCGAATTTTATCGTCATGGAGAGCGTTCAGGGCAATCTGCAAAACCTGGAGCTAAAGCGAATTGATACCCTGCACTTTGTAACATCTCAGAACTGCCCGTATAATATCCCGTTCCGGCTCCAGAAGGTGGAAATCAAAGCTATAGCCAAAAAGGACTGGGTCACGCAATTTGATCCCGGGCAGATTATCCTCGAATTTGGCGAGACAACAAATGTCCAACTGGTTAGTATGCCACCAGCCAATGCCCAACCCGGTGATTGCGAAGAGTTAAGCAATGAAGTCACCGCTCTGGTGGGCGACGTCTTTATGCCGGTGAACTCATTCTCATTCCGCACCTGCGTGGTCGAGGCCTCCAAACTGACCTGCGATTTTATGGAAAAACTAGGCGGTTTCGCCATTACAGGAGATCTGGATCCGATGACCCATTCGGTTCCGATCGCCCTGGAATTCACCTCCCCCTCTGGCCTCAAAAGTTTGATAAATGTGAACACATCCCGGAAGGGAACTTACCAGGACCTGTTTATTCCGAATGAAATAGGAAAATGGAAGTTACAAAGCTTCTGGCAGGGTGATGACCGGACTGCTCCAGCCCAATCAGGAGTTTGTGATTTCACTGTCAAGAACCTAACCCCGCAGTTCGTCCTCAACCAGAACAGCAATTGCAGGTCCGGCCCCGGAATGGACTATGATGTGGTCACTGCATGGAACAAAGGCGATATTCTTGATGTTGAAGGTCGCAGTCCGGACGGATACTGGCTGTATACTCAGTATCTGCGCACCAAATGTTGGGTGGCGATTGGACTGGGCAGCCTGAATGTGGATGTTGATGATCTGCCTGTCCGCACACCTCCACCCGCTCCGACCTTGACACCCACAGTCGGATTATGTGAGGTTTATACTACGAAATCTGTTTGCTTGAGGTATAAAGTTGCATGTAAATGGCAGGAAATCGCTGGCGTGATTCCCTTACAAGGGAAATGTGTGAATAGATAAGATTATGTGAATGAGCCAGAATGTGAATATTGCGGGTAGAAGTAAAACAGGTGAATTTTATAGATCAAGTTAGTCGCGGTGAGTAACATTTTCACGCGAAAATCTCCCCAGCTATCTATACCTGACCTTATTGATTTATCTGTAACTTAAAAGTAGTCTTTTCTTCTACAGTTCCTTCTTCAATTTCCGGGTTTTATTTGTGTCAACTATGGCTAAATCGCCTCCTCCACCGACAGGAGGATTGGTGACATGCCACTTTGGTACGATCATATTCTCGAACTTTGTCAGGATAACCAAAAGGACACAACGGCGTCGTGTCCCTACAACAAAAGGTGGGGTAGGTGGGACTTGAATTT
>CAVPWY010000009.1:0-14167 GCA_963709535.1 uncultured Chloroflexia bacterium
GAGGCGTGATCGTATCATTTGCCGGGGAAGCTGTTATCAGGTTACCTGCAATCGTTCCACGGTTTCTAATCTGTGGCGATCCAACATTCCAGGCAGCTAATACCAGCGGCAATGCTTTTTCATTTAATAATGAGGAGGAAACCACCTGATTATGGGTCACACCCGCTCCGATATGGATCGCACCCTGATCATCCTGGGATATCTCTGAGAAACCCGATAACCGGCTGACATCGATCACTGTTTCTATATCCTTGCGTTGCTCCCTTTCTATCTCAAGGATGAGATCAGTACCTCCGGCAATAATTCTTGCTTTTCCAGGGTTTTCAGACAGGCACTTTATTGCTTCGTCAATGGATGCTGGGATGATATATTTCTGCCACATGTTTCCTCCGGAAGTTATTTTCCTGATTTCATCGTCATTCGTACACCACTTGCGTCATTGCGAAGCATTAAGTACTTCCGCCATTATACTGACTGCAATCTCTTCAGGTGTTTCAGCTTTCAATTCCAATCCTATCGGGCTGATCACTTTATCCAATTTCTCTTCTGAAATTCCGGTTCCGACCAGGTTCTTACGGGTTGCCAGCCAGCGTTTCTTTGAGCCGATAATCCCAATAAAAGCCGCGGAAGTATCAAGGAGAGCAGGCAAACCGGGAGTATCAATGGGTACTCCCCGTGTAGTTAGGACCAGGTAACTTTGGCTGTTGATTTTGACCTTTTTTGGAATATCCAACATGGCACAACAGACGTATTCATCTGCTTCAGGGACAACTAAAGGGTTGCAAAATTCTTCCCGGTCATCAGACACAACCACGCGAAATCCAAGCCATTTTGCCAGATGTGTGACTGCCTTACCGACGTGACCTGCACCAATCACCAGTATCATAGGTTGAGCTAAAATTGGTTCCACAAAAAACTCCACCTGGCCGCCACAAATTCCAGGGTCTCCCTGGGAAGGGTCAACCATATTGTAGCTTAATCGACGAGGTTTTCCATCCAGTATAGATTGTTTTGCTTCCTTAATAACCCGATTTTCAATTTCACCGCCGCCCACTGAACCAATAAATTCACCTGTCTCTATCACCAGCATTTTACTGCCGGTATGCCGTGGAACTGAGCCATGACTTTCTATAATGGAGCATAGAGCACCAGACTCACCTTTCCTCTGCATTTCCAGAATTGACTGATAAATATTCACTTACTCCTCCAAAAGACCCAAAACTACCGGTAAAAGTTGCTTCTTTCGAGAAACCACTCCTTCTGCCATTCTGGTTCCGTCAGGTTGGGGTGGATATGGCAGGCCATCTAATATGGGCGGTACATCGGAATATAGTAATCTGCTGCTGCCGCGAACGACGTCGGTGACCATTAACATGGCAAAATCCAATCCTTTACGGTTTTTTAGATCCGCAAGGGCAGTATTAAGTCTATTCCTGTGGTCTTCAATTTCCACCAGATCACTGACTTCTGCTTGGGCAATAGCGAACTCGAAACCACCTGCCTGGTAGATCTTCATATCATTAGTCACGATTTCTTCTGGTGTTCTTGAAGATAGACCAGCTCCAGCAGATAATATTTTTTGGCCATAACTCTGTATATTCTCTTGCTAAATAGCACCATCGCCCTGAAAAAGCCCAGCGACTGATCCTATCCGCCGCAGTCTTATCTCTTTGAGTTGTGGTCGGTGATGTGAGGATCAATGTATCCGATAATAATCCAGCTAATAGTATTCCAGCGATCGCCGGGGGAAGTTCAGGCCGGATCCTCTACCCGTTCGAAACCAGGGTACTTGTGCTGCCTACAACATCCACGCTGAAACGAATGGGAATATGCGTCGATGGATTGCCCAACCTGTGATGGTCAAGAATTTCTATCAGTTCTGCTTCTTCCAATGAACCAAGTGCTCGGTGGGCTTCATTGTGATCCACCATGATGAACTTTAACCTGGGTGGGTTTAAGATATCACGCTGCCGGCATAACCCGGCGTATTTACCGGCTTCATCTATTGCCAGGAATTCATCGCGCTCTTCCCGTAAAATACGGTTCAAACTATCACGGATACGGCCGCTCGCCAGGAAGCTGGATACCTGCTGCTCAGCCACTTCACTGCATGGGATTTCCATCAAGTCGCTGACTTAAGATCCCTTTTTCGCTGTGCCACACCAAGTTCACGCAAAAGGAATTGGAAAAGCGATCCGGATGTGATCAGCCCAAAAATTGTGCCATCACTGTTCAATACAGGTGTCACTCCGCCCGTCCGGCTGGCGATGACCCAGGCGTCACTTAACGGCTGATCAGGTAGGACCGTATCCAATCGACACATCACCGATGAGAACTTGGGAGAAGCATGGGTCAATAACACTGGTGCTTCAAGTCCAAGGTGTTTTAGAACCCAGGCCGTTTGCGGATTAATCGCACCCGCCCTGGCAGCAATCGAATTCATACCATCCCGTTCACGCAGAAGCCAGGCATAACCTATCGCTGATGCGATGGAATCAGTGTCGGGGTTTACATGGCCAATTACATAAACTTGATTTGAATTCATCTGTCCAGGCTCTTTCTTCCTGTCTTTAATTGCGTTCCAAACACGTTCAGGTGTAGCTGGAATTTCAACCAGATTTGCACCACAGGCGTCAAGGATTGCATTTCCGACAGCCGGTGCTACACCATCCATGGGTACTCTGCCACTGCTTTGACTCCGAAAGGATGAGAAGGTTCAAATGTTTCAATAAACAGGGTTTCCAACTCCGGCATTTCATTTGAACGGAAGATATGATAATCGTTCCAATTCGTTTGCAGCGCTTCACCCTTGTCAGAATAGGTCATTTCTTCTGTGAGTGCGTATCCAAGCGCCTGTGTCATCCCGCCTTCAATTTGTCCGGATGCAGTCACCGGGTTGATGATCACACCAGAATCCACAGCCATGACCAGTCTTTCCACCTTTACCTGGCCTGTTTGTGTATCCACAAGCACTTCAGCGAATTGAGCAGCAAATGGAGGCGGGGATACAGGTGAAGCATATGAAGCCACACCCATGATCTGTTCCTGGTTTTCGTGGTGTAATGAATTATATGCAATCTCCCCATGGTAATTCTTCGGCCATAAGGTGATATTGCGCACGAATCTGCCAATTTCACCGATTTAGGAGTGATCACTTTTGAAGCATCCTGTTTGTTCAGCATATCAGCTGCCCGTACTTTGACCCGCTCAGCCACTTTCCGCGCAGCCAGGACTGCAGCTGTCCCTGATATATACGTTGTACTGGACGCATAAGCACCTTTATCAAATGGAGTGAAATCTGTATCTGATGAATAAACGATCAGATCATCCACAGGAATTCCCAATACTTCTGCTGCCATCTGGGCTAATACTGTATCTGATCCTGTTCCAAGGTCGGTAGCCCCGACCAGCATATTGAAAGAACCGTCCTCATTCATTTTGATGACGCACCGCCCATATCAATGTAGGGAATGGCAGTGCCTTGCATCACAGCAGCAATACCAATTCCACGCCGTAAATGCGGGTTGCCAACCACTTTGTGCCAATCTGAGTTGCCGTATTTAGAATCCCATCCTATGACAGCCTTTCCCTGCTTTATACAATCTTCCAATCCGACCGTATTCACGATCTCAGGGCGTGGTTCGCGTCCTTCACTCCAGGCATTGCTGAAGGGATGCAGTTCGCCCGGCCTGAGGGCGTTCTTTAGTCTGAATTCGATGGAATCCATCCCCAGCTTTCGTGCGATGATTTCCATATGCCTTTCCACCGGCCAGTATCCCTGAGGAACGCCATATCCACGGTAGGCTCCGGCTGGAGGTGTGTTGGTATAGACTATATCTGCATAAAAACGTATATTCGGTTCTTTACGGTATTTACCATCACCGACATAAAGCGCCATGGATTTATGCCCGGTATTTCCAGTGACTGTCAATCCGTGGCAGCCATACGCGCCAGTATCTGATAGTGCAAACATTTCATTGGCTGTGATCGTCCCATCTTTCTTGACCCCCGTCTTGAGATGCACTTTCATCGGGTGCCTGGAACGGGCAGATGTGAATTCTTCTTCACGGGTATATTCGTAATAGACCGGTCTGCCGGTCGCAATCGTCAGGTGGGCTGCAACGTCTTCGATAAGGATTTCCTGCTTTCCACCAAATCCACCGCCGATACGGGGTTTGATGACCCGAATACGTTTCACCGGTAGTCCAAGCACAGGTGCCAGGACACGGCGTACATGGAATGGTACCTGGGTACTGGTTCGAAGTACCAGGCGGTCATCTTCATCCCAGTAGCTGATGGTAATATGTGGTTCGATATGCGCCTGCTGAACTTTGGGAACTTTATAATCACCTTCCACGATAAAATCAGCTTCAGCAAATCCTTTTTCTATGTCGCCAACATCGATCCGGATCTCAGCCGCCATATTCTTTTTCGGGTTTGAGCCGGCAAAATTTACATATTCTTTTTCATCATGCAGGATAGCTGCATTGACTGCCATAGCGAGGGAGCTATCCAGGATCGCTGGCAATTCTTCATAATCCACTTTGATCAACTTGATCGCTTGTTCAGCTATTTCGAGTGTTTCAGCAGCGACAAATGCAACCCGGTCACCAACAAAGCGAACCTTGTTATCGAGAGAAAAAGCATCCAAAGGACCAGGTATCGGGTCGGATTGTCCGGCAGTTGAATAGACCACCCGTGGAATATCCTGCCAGGTGAGAATTGCTGCTACACCCTTCAGTCCTTTTGCGGCAGTCGTATCGATATTCTTGATCTTTGCATGCGCCACCGGGCTGTGCAGCACTTTTGCGTATAACATTCCACGCAACTCGATATCCCCGGTATAGGCTGGTTTGCCCTGGACCAGTTTTATGGCATCGACTTTTATTTCCGGTTTTCCAACTGTCGTAAACGTCTTTGTTTGGGGAGTGGTCCAGACTTTAGGGAAAACGCTGGTTTGCGTTTGAGTGGTCACACCTTCTTCTGGACGGCCTGGATCCATTCTCTCCGGAGCAATATAAATATCAGGTTGATCCCCAATCGGGTAAATGGGTTCCGGTACTTCTCCGCGAAGAAATGCCGCAGCTCTTTGAACAGCCTGTACAGGTTTCAAGTATCCAGTACAACGGCATAATACACCTGAAAGAACATCCCGAATTTCATCCTCAGCAGGATTAAGGTTTTTCTCCAGCAAGGAGGTGGCAGCCAGCACCTGGGCAGGTGTGCAAAAACCGCATTGAATTGCACCTGTCTCGACAAATGCTTTTTGTATAGCAGATAAACCATCGTTCTTTTTCCAACCTTTGTTGGGATGGACACCTACCCCTTCAATCGTGCGGATGTTGTGACCTTCAGCCTGGGCAGCCAGAATGAGGCATGAATTTACCGGACGGTCATCCATTAATATGGCGCAAGCGCCACACTGGCCATCCTCACAGCCATGTTTTGTACCAAAATAACCGTTTGTCCGCAATACTGTTTGTAAAGTCTCCCCCGGATTTGCTGAAACCTGTAGAGTTTTACCATTAACATTTAATTTGAGGTTCATTTCACCTCCACTGCCAACTTATCAAGGCATCTTTTCACTAATACACCGGCGATGCTTTCCCGATAAGCACTGCTGGCATGAATATCATTACTGTCTGCAAAAGCATTCCTGGCAGCCAGGTCGGCACCAATTGCTGATGTTCCATCCATTGCGGCTACCGGAAGTTCTCCATAGCCAAAAACATTCACCCGGGTTCTTCCATTCGGCCATTGTGCCATGGATACCCCGGCAATCGGGTAATCTGCTGGAGATTTAGTAATGGTTTCAAAAGTGACCTTAACTGAAGTGTTGATGCTGATTGATGTGATCAACTTTCCCTTAAGGTATTGCTTTCTGACCGGGAGGAGTTCACTGATTGTGATTTTCTCAGTTCCAGGTTGAATTTCAAGCTGTGCATTCCAGGCTAATAATAATGAAAGCAGAATGGATTTCCCGTCTCCTCCGGCGATGCATCCCCCAACTGTGCTCATTTGCCGAAGATTGTAACTGGTTTCTTTTCTGCAGGTTTCTTTGAGTATCGCAGGTACATCAGGGTGATCGATCAATTCCTGAAGATTAATTCCTGCTCCCAACCACAGAGTATTTCCATCTAATTGGATGGTTTTCAATGGCAATGCCTGGATATCAACTACGGCGAAGTCTGCATCCGTTTTCCGGTTGAGAAGCGTTCCACCGGCTAATGGAACAGTCACCGGAGTTTTCCGGGCTAATAATTCCAGCGCGGATTCCAAAGTCGAAGGTCTGTTATATTCCGTGATCATACTGTCCTTTCCATTTCCGGGTAGACTTTCCAACCCATCTGTTCAAGTTCACTGGAATTCATCGTTTCTCCGGGCATATTGACAACGGTGATCTCGCCTGTCACCAGTAT
Organism: uncultured Chloroflexia bacterium; assembly: GCA_963709535.1. Classification (GTDB taxonomy): domain Bacteria; phylum Chloroflexota; class Anaerolineae; order Anaerolineales; family Anaerolineaceae; genus PNON01. Next base: position 6,420 of record CAVPWY010000009.1, read on the forward strand.
GTCTCCACCTGGTCCGATGATATCACCGGTTGCCTGTCCTACCCTGCCATTGTCCTTGACCCGATGCCCACTTAGTTTCAGTGGCGTATTTACAGGAACCGGTTTTTTGTAACGGATCTTTAACTCAGCGGTTACCATGAACCGGGGCGGATCACCTTCCATGAATACTCGTCCCATGACTTCATCCAGCATTGAAGCGATGATTCCGCCATGTACCACCCCGGGATATCCCTGGTAATGGTCTGTGAGTATATGATGTGCCTCAACCTCTCCGGGTGCTATGGTGTAGAAATGCATGTGCAGGCCGGAAGGATTTTCCACTCCGCAGACAAAACATTCACGAGATGTCGCCTGTTTCGTTTTTGTCATTCTGCTAATTCTGAGCAAAAGTATCGATGAGCAGTTTCACATCGCCGCCGACTGGATACAAGATGGGGCAGGTACAGCCGTTATTTACATATTCATGGACCTTGGCTCGTGCTTCATCCGGTGTGCCCGAAGCAGTGATCCGCAGGATTAACTCCTCAGGAACAAGGTGCTTGGCTTTCATGATTTGTTCGTGGGTCGCAGGCCAGCCCATTATGGATTGGATTTCTGCAACAACATCCATTGAAACCCCTGAAGCCTTGGCAATGTGCGGTTGCTGTGCCAGGTACTGGGTTAATAATTCACGGGTCGTATCAATTGCTTTATCGTGATCCAGATCTACAGAACAGACGACCAGTTGCGGGCGGTCAATATCATCCAGCTTACGCCCTGCTTTTTTTGCTCCTGCAGTCAGTAGATCCAATGCTTTGTAGTTGTATTCTGGTGGAACACAATAATTCAAAACTGCCCCATCCGCAATCTCTCCTGTCATTTCCATCATTTGGTCGCCAGTTGCACCTATCATAACCGGAACATTGCGGGGTTCGCGTCTGCCGTGAACGACATCCAGTTCAATTCCATCCACATGCACAAAATCACCATGGAAGGTGACTCTTTCCATATCTTAATAACCGTTTCATGATCAATACGGTTTCTTTCATCGCTGTAAGGGGTTTGGTGCGGTTGATGCCCACGTTCTTCGCTAGCGGGTCCCACCAGGCACCTATTCCGCAGATGATCCTGTTTGGTGCAAGGTCATCCAATGTAAGGAACGTCGCTGCCAGCAATCCAATATTCCTGGTCCAGTTATTGATGACGCCGGACCCTACCTTTAATTTATCTGTGACCGCGGCATAGGCTGCCATGGGTACAATGGCATCCCGAACCAGCCGACTTTCTGCCTGCCAGACAGCTTCAAATCCACGCTTCTCAGCGTATTTTACATATTCCAGACCGTCACGTAGATCATGAGAGTCTTGAAGGTAAAGCGCCATTCTCTGTTTCATAATTTCCTCCATTAATAAAGTGAATTACTGGTGATTTTCAGACCCGGTATATCCTTTTCGAGACTCCGGAGGATTTCCAGGTCTTCTGGTAAGTCTAGATCTAATTCAAGCGAAGGGATGGAACAGATTTCCAGCCTTGCGCCAGCTTTTTTTGCTTTTTCACAATGCTTTTGGAATGACCCTGGACCGAAGGAATAGTCGAATAAACCGGATGGGCTGAGCAGCAAGGCGTTCGTTCCCGAGTGGTGTCTGTCCGGGGCGATGACCACCACTGGTGGATTGGTTGCCATGGCAATCAATGCCTCAATATCGGATGGTTGCATCAGGGGTAGATCAGCCGGCAAAATGAGCACTCCTCTTGTAGCATAAACCTGTGCGATCACAGTCGCCCTGCGCAATGCTGTATTCAACTGCGGAGCACCATCTTCCTGAACTGTCTTGGCTCCCATTTCCCGTGCAATGGTAAGTACTGCATGGTCACGGCTAACTACAAGGGTATTGCTGATTTCATTCACTTGATTTAATACATCAAGGGTGTGACCCAGGAGTGAGATGTTCAACTCCGATCGTTCGTCTTCTGTTAACACCCCGGAAAGCCTTGATTTTCCGTGGCGTAATGGTTTCACTGGTACGATCGCCCACATACTCATGGATTATTTCTCCTCCTTTAGCATTTGTCGGCCCAACGACAGTACATCTTCCGCTAACCGTACCCTGTCTCTGGTGGAGAGCATCATCGTCTCTACTGCTTTACAAATTATACCCCAGCGTTCGATCTCGTGAATTCAATTCCATGTCTACAATATCCAAATGTAGCCATTCAAAATGGATTCTGCATGGTAGAACTTTGCAGCAAAGTCCGCCGAGGCTTCCTTGCCATCCAATTCTTTGATCATTTTGGCAAGCGGACCTTTCACAGCCTGCCCGCCGATGATCGGGCTGACAGCCAGGACTTGCTTCTCCAATAACAATTGCTGCACTCCGACAAGTTTGAGGATCGGATCGATGCTGACATATGGATTTGAAGGACAGATAACAACCAGGTCGGATGCCACGATCGATTCCAACACCCCCGGTGCAGGTTTGGCGTGTTGGATGCCTTCGAATTCGATTTTTGTGACTTTTGGTTCCCAGTGATATTTGACAAAATATTCCTGAAAATCCAATTTTCGCCCGGTGTTGTCATAGATCTTGGTGGATACCTTATCATCCGTCATCGGAATGACAGGATGCAGAATTCCCCATTTTTCACAAAATAAACGGGTAATTTCACTTAAAGGAAGCCCATTCTCCAGCAATCTGGATCGTTCAATATGCGTAGCCAGGTCTTTATCCCCCAGGTTGAACCAGGCGGGTGCTCCAAGCTTTTTTAATTGAGCTAATGTATTCCAGGATTCATCTTTCAACCCCCAACCGGTCACCTGGTTGGCAACGCCCGCCAGGGTATAACAAACCGTATCCAGGTCTGGTGAAATTGCCAGCCCACTGAAACGAAAATCATCCCCGGTGTTGACAATGATGGTCAAATCGGCCGGTTCAAGGATCCTTGCCAATCCTTCCACCAGTTTAGCTCCACCAACACCGCCAGCGAGTGCTACAACCTTCAATTTTTCTCCCTATCGAAACAGGTCCAGATCTTTTGGACGAATAAGCTCCGAGATTCCCGAATCCCTCAATGGATATGGGAATCCTCGAACGTGCACTGCTGGAATTCCTTCGCTGGCTTGTCCCATCACCAATGAGGCTGCTGCAGCCAATTCATCCGCCGCACCTACCTGTGTGATCTTCAATTTGAAACCGAACAGATCTGCTTTCCCACGCAAATCCACGAACCCGGGAACACCGCTCATTCCGATGGCAGTGCCGATAGTGCCCGACCGCCATGCCCTGCCGTGTGAATCGATGATCAAAATACCAATTTCCAAACCGGTCGCTTTTCTAAAGAAATCCCGCATTTTCTCTGCAGAAAGGTCAGGGTCAACAGGTAACAAAAGCACCCAATCATCTGCATTTCCCCAGGACCCTTCCACATTGGAATGATCGATGCCAGCATTGGCACACACAAAACCCAGGTTATGTTCCACGATGATCGTGCCGGGTCGCTTACGCATTACCCTTTTGCTTTCACGCAGAACGAGTTCCACGAAACGTGCATCTTTTTCCGAAGCTAATGCCAGTTTGAGTGCACGCTTGCCAGGTTTTATGGTGGTCAGGTTGACCAGTCTGTTTTCGCATTTGGAAACGATCTTCTGCGCCACCACCACAATATCGCCATTTTGTAATGAGATATGGTTCTCGCCAAGACTGGTTAATAGTATTTGACCCAGTGGATCACCGGGTTTGATCAACGGAATTTTTTGCAGTGGTGTAAGGGTTAATGCCATTCAATACTCATCCTGTGCTTACTGGTCGTAATGGTTTACTTTTCGGGTACCCCGGTGATCTTGATTCCAGCGGATTGTACGCCAAACTGTTTGTTGATGCCGATCAAAATGGATGTCAGCCCTTCCGAAACGACTGAATTCTCCAATGGACCCGCATCCCAGCCGACCATGCCGGCTTCCTCAACCAGCTTCACCACAATTCCCCGCGCCTCTTTATCTGTACCTGTTATCAGAACATCACAGGTGATTTCTTCATCATTGAGCAGGTGTTCATAGGAAATATTCTGGAATGCCGAAACGATCCTAACTTCTTCACCTAATACCTGTCTCGCTTCGAGTGCTGCAGAACCGGCTGGTGGCATTTGCACTTTGGTCACCTTGGGTGGAACCAGGGGCACAGAAACATCGATCAGTATCTTACCTTTCAATTCCTCTTTCAGCCCTTCAAGCGTAGGTATATGGGCAGCAAATGGAACTGTGATCACCACCAGGTCAGCCAATCTGGCTGCGTCCTGATTGACCATACCCTCCACTTTCACCCCGCCTTTGATCAACTGGTTGAGGTCATCCGCAGCAGAGAGAGCTTTCTCCAGCACCCGGGAGCCTATTATCAGACGGTATCCGGCTTTAGCCCACCGGTAAGCCAGACCTTTGCCTTCTTTGCCTGTGCCCCCGGCGATGGCTATGGTGTGTATGGTCGTGGTTGTTTCATCAGTCATTACTTTTTCCCTCACTCAATAAATTAATTAAATCGTTTTTGATAACGTTCCCAGGTTTTACGGGATAGTTCCCGGCCTTTGGCGGCGATTTCCTTTTCATCTGCCACGAGTACCACCCTGTCCTTCATCAATACCTTCCCTGCAGTGATGGTGGTCGTCACATCTGCGTTGCTGAAGCCGAAAATGATATGCCAGGGCAGATTGCCAGCTGTCATCTCGGTATAAGGATGGTAATCGACAAACATCAGATCGGCGTATGCACCGGGTGCAAGTACCCCAATGGGTGCTTTGGGGAAGAACATATTCGCCAGCCGGGCATTGTTCGCCACAGCCAGTTTGACCACATCATACCCGCCCATACGCCGTGGATCACGGTTCCAGAGTTTATGTGCAAGGTAGGCTGTCTTCCATTCATCCCACATGGCATTCGAGAAGCCGTCATTCCCCAGGCAAACGTTCACCCCGGCCCGCAGGAAAGCTTCGATATTACCCAGCCCCACCCCGTTGTTCATATTCGAACGCGGTTGGTGCGTGACCCAGGTTTTCGTCCGCGCCAAAATTTCCACTTCTTTAGCGTCAATGTGAACCGCATGCACAGCAATACTTTTCGGTCCTAATATACCGAACTTCTCAAGGCGGTCCACTACTCGTGTACCAGATTTTGCCACACTATCGTATTCGTCCACCTCATGTTCAGCCACATGGATATGAAAGCCCGTTTCGTCCCCCGCAGCTTTGCGGCAGTTGGCAAGCGTCTCGTCCGAAACGGTCAAACTGGCGTGGATTCCAAAGGAGGCAGCCAGCAGGTCGTTTGGCGTTTTTTTAAGCCGGTTGATGAAGCGTTTGTTCTCGCCAATACCCTGATGCGAACGTTCCATTCCATCCCGATCGGTCACTTCATAACAGCAGGAGACGCGTACACCCATCTCCACCGCCGCTTTGGCGATTTGATCCAGCGACCCTTCGATCGCACACGGTGAAGCATGATGGTCGATCAATGTTGTAGTCCCGTGTTTTATCGCATCCAACAGGCAAACCTGCGTGGAGTTGTATACATCTTCTGCCACCAGCGATTTGTCCAGCGGCCACCACAATTTTTCCAGGATCTCAGGGAAATCTTTTGCCGGAGCACCCGGAATGGCCATACCACGCGCGTAGGCCCCATAAAAATGCGTGTGGGCACAGATATTCCCCGGCATCACATACTGCCCTTTGGCGTCCAGTCGTTCTTCCTTGGGATGCTTCTCGACCAGGGTCTTGGTTGGACCCATCTCAACGATGCGGTCTTTCTGGATCAACAATCCCCAGTTCTCAAGGATCCGGTTCGATTCTTCCCAGGTGATCAAATTTCCGTTCGTGATCAGCATATTCTATTCCTCCTTCTCAATCAAAAACCGTAGGTAATGAAGGATCGCAAAAATGCCTGTATGCTTCAATTATATAATTTTCCTTTGTGCGGTTGGTGGAAAGCGGTGGCAAATTTTCCAGCGGAAAATACTGCACTTCCGGAGTTTCATGGCTGATCCGCAGTTCACCTTGTAAATAATCGCACAGGAAAAGCAGTTTGTAAGAATGGAATACCTCGATCGGTTCACGGTTGCGGTTGGCTTCATACACCCCCACAATCTTGCGGGCTGCCACGGTCAGGCCGGTTTCTTCCAACACTTCCCGCTCCACCATATGGGATGGGGCTTCGTTCACATCCGCCCATCCCCCGGGGAGCGACCACAACCCGTCCGTGACCTCTTTGACCAGCAATACCTGTTCGTTCATGAAGACTGCACCGCGTACATCCAGCTTGGGGGTGACATATCCAGCCTGTGCACCCAGGGCAACCTTTATTTCTTCTTCCGGGATATCTGAATGGCTATTGATCATTTCAGCAGCCATATCGACCAACCGCTGATATCGCAGTCGGTCAAACTCGTTTTCCGAGTACAGCAAACCGACTCCCCCAATAGCATGGAGCTCTCTTGCCCAGCGCAGCCAGTTTGGAACATCCTTTTCTACATTCATAGGATCAGACTTGTGCGAACTTTTCCTGATGCATGTGCCTGGCAACCAATTCCTGGTCCACAGGCAGCGTATCCACCCGGTATCCGGTGGCATTGTAGATGGCGTTCGTAATGGCTGGCGTTGTCGGGATGCTCACGATCTCGCCCACTCCTTTCCGCCGAATGGTCCAGTGGAAACCTTATGCTCCACGATGAAGGAGATCACCTCAGGTGAATGACGATGGACGGGATGCGGTAGCGTGCCATCCGGTCGGTGATCACCTTTCCTTCTTTTGTGAGGAACGCTTCCGTCAGAGGCGTTGCCGATCCCCATCACCGCGCCGCCTTCCACCTGGACGGCAAGTCCAACGGGTCGACGGCTGCACCTAGATCGTCGGCTGCAATAATTGTCATCACCTTCACCTCGCCGGCGTTGTTGCCCACTTCCACCTCAACGGCCTGTGCTGCAAACGAAAAGGCGAAGTGCATATCGCCGCCCTGCCCGAGCGGTTTGGTGGCCGGCGCGGTATAGATATAACGAACCTTGGGTTCACGGTGGATGCTTTTGAATTCCTTATAAACGTCAGCGAAGGTCATTTTTCGCCCGCAGACTGTCACCTGCCCGCCGGCGATCTCGATCTGATCCGGAGCACAATCGTTCTTCTCCGCCAGTACCCCGCGCACCGCTTCCTTGAATGCTTTGGCAGCATACAAACCGGCATTCCCGGTAACAAATGTCTGCCGCGAAGCCGTGGTCTGGACCACCGTCCGGGGTCAGGTCAGTATCTGAAAGCAATACATTCACCTTCTCTGCCGGGAGTTCCAGTTCTTCTGCGACGATCAGCCGCAGCACAGTGCATAAACCCTGCCCCAGCTCTGCTGAAGAGGTGCGCACTTCCACTGAGCCGTCGGCATAGAGTTCCACATTCCGCACCCGATGGGATCCGTGGCGCCGCCCCCCAGCCCGGTATTCTTGAATGCGGCCGAGAAAACCCCCAGGCGCGGATCTTCGTCGGGTCTTCCGGGGAGATGCGCGGTTCGAACGGGTCTCCGATCCACCCGTTTATGCAGTTCGGTTTCCACTTTCTCAATACATTCCAGCAAGCCCACGCTGTCCCGCAATACCTGTCCGGTTCCGGTGGTACTGCCTACACGCAGGGCATTCATTTTTCTCAATCGATCTGGTCCATATCTAGCTTCTCAGCCAGCATATCCATGGTGCTTTCAACCGCAAATGCAGATTGAGTCCCACCGAATCCTCGGAATGCACCCGCAGGC
>CAVPWY010000010.1:0-11669 GCA_963709535.1 uncultured Chloroflexia bacterium
AAGTTGCGATCGTTACAGATAGTACGGTTAATTTACCTCAAAGTATTGTAAAGGATTATCCAATAACAGTTGCCCCACAGCTCGTGATTTGGGACAACAAAACATATCTCGATGGGATCGATATTCAGCCTGCAGAGTTCTATACCCGGCTTCAAACATCCAAATCAATGCCTTCCTCTTCTCAGGTATCGCCAATAACGATGAGGGATATTTTTTCCGGATTATTGGACCAGGGATATGAAGTTCTTGCAATAATGATCTCTTCCCACCTCTCAGGAACGATGAGCTCAGCCATTATGGCTAAAGAGATGCTGCCTGAAAAACCCATCGAATTGGTCAATTCATTGAATGCTTCCATGGCATTGGGATTCCAGGTATTAATGGCTGCGGCGCCAAGAATGGGTCGTCTCTGCAAGAATGCAAAGTTATCGCCGAAAAAGCCCGAGATCAATCTGGCGTGTTTTTCGTGGTGGATACCCTTGAATTTCTACACCGCGGCGGCCGAATTGGTGGTGCTGCACGGTTACTAGGTACAGCCCTCAACCTAAAACCAATTCTCACTGTTGATGGTGGAAAAATTGAACCAGTCGCCCGAGTCCGTACCCAACGTAAAGCATTAGAAAAGATGTTAAATCTCCTCGCAGAGAAACTACATAGTGGAAGTATTTCCAGATTAAGCGTTCTACATGCGAACGCTGCTTCACAAGCTGACCAACTAATGAGCGAATTAGTTCAACAATTCCATCCGGCAGAAACGATCATGACCGAAGTCAGCCCGGTAATTGGCACCCACACCGGTCCCGGCACTGTTGGTGTCGCTTATCTGATTGATATGTAATTTCATTCTTTAACATCATACGTCATCCTTGTAAGTAAGAAGGGTGACGTTTTTTTGTCCATCTTATTAGTTTATTTCACCTGCCCTTTCCAATTTGTTAGTTTTTATGTCTTCAGCTATACTCAGAGAATAAACAAAAATCTGGAGGAAATTCATGCGAAGATACGATAATATTGGAATAGGAATACCGGAAACATATCTACCTCGTGAAGGCGTAGACCTCACCCGCTGGTCTGTCATCGCATGTGATCAATTTACCTCCCAGCCAGAATACTGGGAACAGGTTAAAGCTATTGTCGGTGATGCACCTTCGACCTTTCAGCTCATCCTCCCCGAAGTATATTTGGGGAAACCTGAAGAAGCTGAGAAACTGGTAAATATTAACCAAACAATGAAACAGTATCTTTCTCAAGGCATTCTTCAACCACAAGAAGGCATGATATACATTGAACGATCTGTGGCTGGAAAAACCCGCAAAGGGCTATTAGTTTGCCTGGATCTTGAAAAATACGATTATAACAAAAACTCTTCCAGCCTGATCCGTCCGACTGAAGGAACAATTCAGGACCGCCTTCCACCTCGAATGAAGATCCGTGAAAATGCTACCTTGGAACTTCCCCATATCCTGGTTTTGATCGATGACCCGCAAAACACAATTATTGGTTCCGCAACTGAAGGTAAAGCCAACCTTCCCAAGCTTTATGATTTCGACCTGATGCTGGGCAGTGGACATATTTCCGGATGGTTGGTAAAAGATCTACCTCTGGAAAAGAAGATCGTGGATGGATTGACCAGTCTGGCTGATCCTCAGAGATTCAAGACGAAATATAATTTATCAGGTAAGCAAAATGTGCTGCTATATGCCATGGGAGATGGAAATCACTCCCTGGCAACAGCAAAGGCAATTTGGGATAAGGTGAAATACTCTGTGGGAATGGTCCACCCTTCTCGCTATGCTCTTGTAGAACTGGTAAATGTGCATGATGCAGGGTTGGAATTCGAACCGATTCACCGTGTTTTCTTTGATGTAAAAGTTGACATTTTCGAAAAGATAAGATCATCATTCAATGACAACGTTAAAATTACTAAAGTAACAAATTTAAAGCAGTTAAAGGACATTGTTTCCCAATCAACCTCGGAAGTACAGCAAATCGGCTTGATCGATCCAGCGGGAGTTCATGTTATGGAATTGGTTCGCCAACCATTAAATTTCCCGGTTGGAAATTTGCAGGACTTCTTGGATGCTCTGATAAAAGTCGGGAATGCGGATTGTATTGATTATGTCCATGGTGATGAAACGGTCTTTGAATTGGGTAGAAAACCCGGTAATGTCGGATTTTATCTTCCGACAATGAAGAAAACCGAACTATTTAAAACTGTTATTCTGGATGGCGCTCTACCCCGGAAAACATTCTCAATGGGTGAGGCTATAGAAAAACGGTTCTATTTGGAAGCCCGAAAAATTAAATAAAAGTATCAGCGAAAATAAACCGCCAGATCCCCGGCGGTTTATTTTTAAGGAAACTATAGATCAGGCCTATCAAACCCAAACCGCACAAAGCGATCAATACCATGCCAATGGTCTGTTTGGATGGATTCTTGGCTGGACTAACTTCCTGGGGCGTACTGGTACTGGTATATTGTTAATCCCCATAGAAGGTAGTGGAGTAATTGTCTTTGAACGTGGAGTATAAGTGGGTGCCATCGTATTTGTGCCTTGCAACGTAGAAGCAGGTCCGGGAGTTCCTGAAACTGAGACAGTATTAATTGCGCTTGGTGTGCCTTCCGGTTTCTTGATCAACAATTTCTGATCAGGCCAGATGGTGGTATTATCCGGTGCCATCCCATTCAATGACCTTAGGTCATCGACTGTGATCTTATATGCTTCCGATATGGTAGCCAGGGTCTGGCCGAATAGGACAATGTGGACGATCGAACCATCCGGCGCCGGGGTCGCTGCTCTGACACCGAAAATATAATTGGACATATCGGGTGTTGCATTCGGGTCAATTGGTGTATTGGGTGAGTAATCGGGGGATGAACCACCTTGGACCAGGCACACATCCAGGATGAATACATATGTTCCATCACCATTGTCTGCAACTCCTGCGCCGACATCTGTGTAATTGTTGCCCCATCCATTTAGCATTACTTGTTGGTGTGTCCAATCTGACCAGGCTTCATAAACAGCTGAACTTACCGAAGAGGTGCTTGCCCACGCCTCATCACACTTGATGGATTTTCCTCCCCCATAACCTGACCAGTACACCCGCATGGTTTCATCGCTGCCGCTCGCACCGGTATGACCTCCGTTTCCGGTGGACACAATCCAATCCGCATGAACCTGTGCAGCTGACATCACCTGTGCATCCGGATTCAAAGCATACAAACCCATGCTCACTCTGTAGCTATTGACCTCTGCGATCAGATCATACGGGCTGGGAGCTGCATTCTTAACCTGAGAACGGAATGCACTCTGTGAAAACAGTATAATGGTTAGGATGCTGATAAGGTAAAATTTCCGAAGCATTGTATCCTGATTATAATCCATCTAAAGATCATATGGATTATTTAGAAAAGAGACCAAATAATTATACTATTATGAAACGAATCAAATTAATCCTCTTTGCGACACTCTTCATCTTAGCTGGATGTTCACCAATGGTGCCGCCAACAGCCACAGAAGAACCTCGATTAATTCTTCCGGTGACAATTACTGCTGTTCCGAGTAAAGCTACTTTGGTTCCCACGGCTACATCATCTCCAACAATTATTCCCACCATGGATCCTATTTCCCTTTTTAAAGTGTCATCACCACTTGAAGATATTCAACTGAATGATCTGAGGTCGATCATTTCTGAACCGTTTTTTCAAACCGGACCAGAATTGGATGACGGTCATCATGGTACTGATTTTGCGTTTTATGATTTCGGGAAACTCACGACGATTGTTGGTTTACCGATCCACTCCATATTAAATGGGAAGGTCGCTGCTGTTATAAATAAAAAGAAACCTTACGGGAACCTGATCATCATCGAAACACGAATGGATACATTCCCTCCGGAGTTACTCAAATTGCTCTCCCCCCTCTCCAGATAACTCCAAATCCATACAATCCGCGGTTGCAGTTTTGCACCAGTTTAAAAGGGGAAACATGGACTGTGAAACCTGAATCGATCTACTTATTGTACGGGCACATGCTGGAACCCTCACCTTTAAACGTCGGTGATATAGTTTCGAGCGGGCAAACCATCGGCAAGGTGGGAAACACAGGTATGTCCGGAAATGCGCATTTGCATTTGGAAATGCGTTGGGGTCCAGGTGGTACTGAATTTGCATCAATGAATTATTATGATACCGCCGCCACACCTGAAGAAAATATCAATTACTGTGTCTGGCGCATCAGCGGTAAATATGTACGTATCGATCCGATGGTATTTTTCAACACCTGGGAAAATTTACCTTAATTATCTTGTAAATAAAAATATTCAATGAAATTTATTCGTAAAATTAAACTTCCCAAGCTTCATTTTGAATCCCTCAAGAATATCAAGCTGCCCGGGATTCAATTTACTGGTTTCAAAAATCTTAAGTTGCCAAAGACAAAAATCAAACCATCCTGGCTTTTCATTATTGCCGGAGGATTGATCATTATCAATATCATTTTCCTTGTGTTACAAATTACTCCACCTGCTAAACCTCAAGAGGTTATTCCGCAGTCAACACAATTACCGGTCATCCTGCCAACAGAAACCCCAATACCCACTCTTATTCCTCCGGAACCCACACAAGCTGCACCAGAAGTTCCGGTTGCCATTCTTCCCAGCGGGTCCAGCTTATCACAAGGGACGATCCTGTTTTCCATGGTAAAAGATGGGTACAGTAATTTATATAGTTTTCAACCCGGACTACCAGGATTTCTCCGCTTAACTGCTCACCCCTGGGACGATATTCAACCTTCCCTTAGCCCGGATGGAACAAAACTGGCGTATAGCTCCAAACAAAATGGTTACTGGAATATCTACATACTTGATTTATCCTCTGGTCAGATTATTCCCGTGACTGACACAGCAGAATACGATGGACATCCGGTTTGGTCACCTGACGGGACACAACTATTGATCGAATCTTACCTGGAAAACTACTTTCAACTTCAGATCGTTGATCTTTCTAAGGAATTTGCAGAAACCAAACAGATCACTTTTGGCAGTTTTTCAAATTATGATGCAGCCTGGTCTCCTGATGGCAAGGCGATTGCTTATATCTCCAACATTTCCGGTGATCCGGCATTGTGGATGATCAGCATATCTGATGATCAGCGCCAGTACAATGCTCTCCCGATTGCTGATCTGGATACTCCTGCTCATCCTACATTCTCACCAGATGGGACGAAACTAGCCTTTTCGTCAAAACTCGATGGAAATAGAACCATTTTTACCTGGGAACCCTCAAAGCCAGAGCAAAGCCCTAAAATGATCGGCCAGGGAGACCAATTAGCCTGAAGTCCGGATAGTCAGGTGATATTCTGCTCCCTTGCACAACCTTTACGCACTTACTTAACAGCATACACACTTCAATTTGGAAATATGGCCATGGCCCCGTTTGTATTATCCGGTAATGTAACCGGGATCGAATGGAAACAAAATCCACCGGATTGGCTGCAAAATCCATGGGTTCAGGCAAAACAACAGTTTGTTGATGAACCAGCTTACCGGGTTCAACTTACACCGGTCGCTGAATCTGGCAGGTTCAATTTGGTGCCAATACCGGGTATCAACCTGGAATACCCATTTCTCCACGACATGGTTGATAAGTCCTTTCAGAGTTTCAGGAACCGGATGATCAGCGAAACTGGTTGGGATGTCCTCGCAAACATTCAGTCTGCTTTCCTGCCATTGTCGCAAACATCAGAACCTGATAGATCACAGGATTGGCTATACTCCGGGAGGGCTTTCGCTTTAAATACTATTCCCATGAATGTTGGCTGGATGGTTCTGGTCAAAGAAGGATTTGGTAATCAAACTTACTGGCAAATCTATATACGACCACTTTTTCAGGATGGTTCAATGGGAAAACCCATTCATTTCCGGGCATGGGATATGAATAGCCAATTCAATAATGACACTGCGGCATATGAACAAGGTGGAAAACTATCAGAATCGGATATTAGTGGATACTGGGTGGATTTCACTGATATTGCCCGAAGGTATGGCTGGGATCGCCTTGGAGCACTTTCCAACTGGCTTACCTTTTATCCGGCAGCCAAATTCAACCTATTTATAAACAATGGCGGACTATCCTGGAAAGCAGCCATGCTTGAATTATATCCACAGGAGATCTTTATTACACCAACCCTTGTTGAATTACCAACTGCGACACCCACCATTACGCCCAAACCCCGGAAGTCAGTTACTCCAACCAATACTCCTGTGCCATCCGCCACATCTACCTTACGCCCTACCTGGACACCCATCCCCTGAGATGAAAAAACCATTGAAACTATCACTTGCCATATCTGCCGCATTCCTCATGGGAAGTATTGCATTTTCACCTGTAATAATTGGAAGAGCACAGCCACAATCCCTTAATACGGATCAATTGATATCTCCTACATCAACAACTACCCCAACTCCCGATCTCACTACAACAATAACTTCAGGTACACCTGACCAATCAATAACCCCTACTCCGGTAAGTACCCAACTTTACAGTAGTCCGGAAATTCTAGATCTCGTATTTCCAACCCCCGGACCTGCTCCCATTTCCGCCTGGCGGCCACCCTTATATCCAGTACCATGGGCAGCAGGCGAGCACGATCATTTTTTCTTTCAGCGGCCAATCGCTGCTGATGAAATTAACTGGCCGGTTGCGGATTACCGGTATGGAGGCGTATTCTTTGGTCCAAGTATCGTCCATACAGGGGTGGATATTGATGCACCGACGGGTACACCAGTTATCGCCGCTGCAAGCGGAAAAGTGGTATGGGTTGGATACGGTCTTTTTTCTGTAAAGGGCAATACAGGCGACCCTTATGGCCTGGCAGTAGCCATCCGGCATGATTTTGGCCTCAACGGGAATCGTCTTTATACGATCTATGCTCACATGCGCGCCATTAATGTCATCGATGGCCAACAGTTAAATGCCGGTGATCAAATTGGTGAAGTGGGTGCAACCGGTGCTACAACCGGACCTCATCTTCATTTTGAGGTCAGACTTGGCAGGAATTATTTCTTTGATACAAGGAATCCGGAATTGTGGATGGCTCCCCCACAGGGTTGGGGCGTATTGGTGGGAAGAATAACGGATAAGAAAGGCAAGAATCTCACCCACAAAGAGGTTCGTGTCTATGCTCTTTACAACGAACATGAATGGGTGGTCCGGTCTTATGGCCCACAGGTTGTCAATCCTGACGAATACTTCCAGGAAAACCTTGTCCTAAGCGATCTCCCTGCCGGGGAATATCGTATCCGGATTAATTATGCAGAACATGATTATTATGGTAAGTTTGAGATAGAACCCGGGAAGATCACGATGATCTCTTACGCAGGTGAGAATGGATTTTCCCTAATAAAACAGGATCCTGTCTTTACACCGGTACTGGCAACACCTGCTCCTTGACTATCAGAACACATGTGCTATAATTACATTTGAACTTATATATCAAATATTCAATTAGATGGAGAGAGAGATGGCAAAAAAGACGCTCAACCAACCCCTTCCAATTGTGTCATCCAATATGGATGATGCAAAAAAAGCAGTCCTTGATAAAGCATTATCCGATATTGTGAAACGATACGGTGAAGGATCCATCATGCGGCTTGGCGAAGCTCACCAGATGACAGTTGAATGCATCCCGACCGGCTCTCTCTCCCTCGACATCGCACTTGGAATCGGTGGAATTCCCCGCGGCAGGGTAACCGAGATCTTCGGCCCTGAATCATCCGGGAAAACGACCGTCTGCCAGCATATTGTCGCAGAAGCTCAGAAAGCGGGTGGTACTGCAGCCTATATTGATATGGAGCATGCCCTCGATCCTGCATACGCCCAAAAATGCGGTGTAAATGTGGAAAATTTGCTCATCTCCCAACCGGATACAGGCGAACAGGCGCTAGAGATCGCAGAGACACTGGTCCGCTCCGGTGCCGTGGATGTCGTGGTGGTCAATTCTGTGGCCGCTCTGGTTCCACGGGCAGAGATTGAAGGCGATATGGGCGATGCCAGTATGGGTATGCAGGCCCGGTTAATGTCCCAGGCGCTGCGCAAGCTCTCCGGCATCATCTCTCAGACGAAGACTGCGGTCGTCTTTACCAACCAGCTCCGCCAGAAGATCGGTATCATGTTCGGCAACCCCGAAACCACCCCAGGTGGATTGGCACTAAAATTCTATGCCTCAGTCCGGTTGGATACACGCCGCATCCAGGCTATAAAATCCGGGGCAGAGATCACAGGCAGCCGCGTGCGCGTCCGGGTGGTCAAGAACAAAGTCGCAGCCCCATTCCGCACCGCGGAATTCGACATCATGTACAACGAAGGTATCTCCAAGGTGGGTGATATCATCGATCTGGGTACCCAACTTGAGATCGTCACTAAACGCGGCGCTTTCTACTCCTATGGAGATGTCCGTCTCGGTCAAGGCCGCGAAAACTCCAAAGAGTTCCTCAGCCAGAATATGGAATTGTGCAACGAGATCGAACTGGCTGTGCGCGAACGTGCTTTGGGTGGCGATCTGCCGATGCCATTCACATCCAGCCCGGATGATGGCAGCGTCTCAGACGATTGATATCAACAGAAATAGTCATGCATCCAACATCATTCCACCATAAAGCCCGATTCTCACACTGGCCATTTGTCTTTTGCTGGCAGCCTGCCAAAGAAGTACTGCCAAGACTGCGGTTGCCGGGTTTATTCCGCCGACTGAAATCCCGGTACCGACGAAGATAGTTGTTACTGTTGCATCCAACCCTACTCCCCAGGTCAATTGTGTTGATGTCTTATCTTTTTCGGATGACATCACCATCCCCGATGGAACAGTCGTCAAACCGGGGGAAGAACTCCAGAAAAAATGGCAGGTGCGGAACAATGGCACCTGTGATTGGACGGATAAATACACCCTGCGCATTATCGCCGGTGACGCGTTGGCTCACCAGACAGTCAACCGTTATTCCCGGCCCGATCGGGAAGCGTTCCCCGATCCGCATGATCCTGAAAGCACCGAAACTGCCGGAGGTTACCGGACTGCCTGGCAGGCGTTCAACGCGGCCGGTAAAGCATTCGGGGATGTGATCTATATTGATTTCGTTGTGCAATAACTCACATTACAAAACCAATTTAATAATAAACACGCCGCAGAATTGCTCTGCGGCGTGTCCGTTTATAAGGGAACAGACCGGTTTATGTTCCTTCTTCCCAGGAGTTCAGGTATTTGACCTGTTCTTCGGTAAGGGTATCGATCTTGATGCCCATGGCTTCCAGTTTCATGCGAGCAATCTCTTTGTCGATTGCTTCCGGTACGGAATAGACTTTCTTCTCCAGCTTGTCGGCATTCTTGAGCATATATTCCGCGCTGAGTGCCTGGTTGGCAAAGGACATATCCATCACGCTGGCGGGATGACCTTCGGCGGCGGCGAGGTTGATCAGGCGGCCTTCGCCCAGATAAGATATCGCGGCCATCTTTGGTGTGATATCCTCCACAAACGGGCGGACGAGTTTCTTTCTTGACAGACATCTCTTCCAGTGCGGGGATATTGATTTCCACATTGAAATGACCGGAATTGGCGACAATGGCGCCGTCTTTCATCACCTCAAAGTGATGCTCGTCAAGCACGTTGATATCGCCGGTGAGGGTGACGAAAATATCGCCGATCTTGGCTGCTTCATTCATCGGCATGACCCGGAAACCATCCATCACTGCTTCCAGAGCTGCCAGGGGGTCGATCTCGGTCACGATGACCTGTGCGCCCATGCCGCGCGCGCCGAAGCCAAACCGCGTCCGCACCAGCCGTAGCCGGCAACCACGAAGACCTTGCCAGCCAGCAGCACATTGGTGGCGCGGATGATGCCATCCATGGTGGATTGACCGGTGCCATAGCGGTTATCGAAGAAGTGCTTGGTCATGGCATCGTTAACGGCGATGATGGGGAAATTCAGGGCGCTGTCGGCAGCCATGGCCCGCAGGCGGATGACGCCGGTGGTGGTTTCTTCGGTGCCGCCGATCACGTCGGGCAGCAGTTCGCGGCGGTCTTTGTGCATGGTGCTGACCAGGTCGGCGCCATCATCCATGGTGATGTGCGGTTTGTGATCCAGCGCGGCGTTGAGGTGCTTGTAATAGGTGACATTGTCTTCGCCTTTGATGGCGATAGACCGGGATCTCATCATGCGAACCAGTGAAGCAGCTACATCATCCTGGGTGGAAAGCGGATTGGATGCGGTCAGAACCACATCGGCGCCACCAGCCTGCAGGGTTTTCATCAGGTTGGCTGTTTCGGTGGTGACATGCAAACAGGCTGAAATGCGCATGCCCTTCAATGGTTGTTCTTTGGCAAACCGTTCATTGATGTGGCGCAGAACGGGCATTTCCCGTTCTGCCCACTCGATGCGCCGATGGCCGCCTTCGCCAGGCTTAATATCTTTAACATGTAATTTGCCATTATTTTCTCCGTATCCATGAATTTCTGAAAGTAAACAATCCAATGCACCATGGTCATCAAAGGCTGACGGTAGCGATAAATGAATTTCTAGTGTATAAAAGTGGTTTTGCGGACCGTTTTGTTCAAGGCAGTAGGTGGCAGCCAGAGAACCCATCTGCCCGCATGTGACCCAGCCCATGCCCCAGCGATATCCGCGCAGGAATCCTCCGCGGAAAGCATCCCCAACGCCGGTCGGGTCAGCAATCTGATCGGTCGGGAAGGATTCGATCTGGTGCTGCCTGCCATCTGTGTAGACTGTCGCACCTTTGGCTCCCAGGGTTACGACCATGAATTTGACCTTGTTAAGTATCTCGGCCTCGGTAAGATGTGTCGAACGCAGGAGCAGTTCATATTCATATTCATTGACAAAAAGCAATTCAGCACCCAGGACACCCTCACGTACGACCTGTCCATCCAGGCGGACGATCTGCTGGCTGGATCGTACAGGTACGGAATACCGGCGGCCATACATTCACGCGGGTAAGCCTGCATCGCGGTCGGATCATTGGGTGATACCACCACCAGGTCCGGTTTGCTGCCCGGCAGTTCGGTCACTTTCAATTCAGCAGCATGGGCCATTGCTCCGGTATAAAAGCTGGCGATCTGCGCATTGGAAAGGTCAGTATTGGCGAAGAATGAGGCCGTGTATCCTGCGGGGATGACTTTTACCCCGCAAGTGTGGATGTTGTTGGATTCCAACCATTCACGGTAATCGGCAAAATCCTCACCGACGGTAGCAAGGAGAACGGGTTTGGCACCCAACAACGCCAGGGTATAGGCAATATTCGGAGCCACGCCACCGCGCTGCTTGACCATGGCATCCACCAGAAAGGATAAACTGATGCTATCCAAACGGTCTGCCAGGATGTGATCTTTGAAATAGCCGGGAAAGGACATCAGGTAGTCATATGCCACAGAACCGGTGCAAACGATCTTCATGTCTTTGTTTCTCCCTCATGGAACAAGGAATATGCAACTCAAAAACGCCCTCGACTGAGAGCGTCGCGAGGCAAAGTATAACCTGTGACGGGGTCTTTGTCAAAAGGAAAGAACTCTTAATTCACCACCGCCCTACCTCCCCCAAATGCTAAAAACATTTGGGGGAGGTAGGAGGGGCCACTCTGTTCACGACGGCGAGCTACCCA
>CAVPWY010000011.1:0-293684 GCA_963709535.1 uncultured Chloroflexia bacterium
TGATCTTTCATTTAATAAAATATGTTTTCCCGATGTTACCCGATCGGTTAACTTGTAGTCCCTGGTTTATCCCAATAAATTCCATAGCATACAGGATTTAGGAACCTCTTGATGTTACTTTTTTTACTTTCCTCGGTAATCCTTGGTGAATTATCAAAATACTCTATCATATAACTCAGAGTAATCCAAATAGGTTAGATAATCAAATTAAATAAATACCCGGTGATGATAATTGCAATAGCGACAGTACCAACAAATACAGCTATCAATTGTGGTTTGAGTACCCGTCGTAAGATAATCGTCTCAGGCAGGCTTAACCCAACTACAGACATCATGAATGCTAATACTGTGCCCAGAGAAGCTCCTTTTTCCATCAATGCACTAACGATGGGGATGACTCCCGCAGCATTGGAATATAGCGGGATTCCCAATAATACTGCTGCAGGAACTGACCACCAGGCTTGCTTACCCATGATCCCAACCAGGGCTAATTCGGGAACATATCCGTGAATACCGGCCCCAACAGCTATACCTACCACCACATATAACCAAACTTTGCCCACAATTTCTTTCACTAAGACTCCCAGGCACGATGAAGTCGATCAGACCAGGATAGTTTCTCTCCTTCGATCATTCCAGTAGATTGCATCTTCCACACAAAATCCTACATATCGTTCCAGTCTGAGCCGTCCGATCACCATACCAGCGAGAATTGCGATGATCAGACCAGAGACAATATATAGGCTGCGACTTTCCATCCGAACAGTCCAAAAAGCAGGATGATCGCTACTTCATTAATAGTAGGTGCGGCGATAAGGAAGGAAAAGGTCACCCCAAGGGGGATGCCGCTTTCAACGAAACCGATGAACAAGGGTACTGCTGAACACGAACAGAATGGGGTCACGATGCCAAGTAGAGCAGCTAAAACATTGCCAATTCCCTGTCGTTTTCCCCCCAATAATGCACGGGTGCGTTCAGGGCTGAAGAAAGTCCGCAGGATCGAGATCAGGAAGATCATTCCTGATAGAAGTAAAAGAATTTTAGGGACATCATATAGAAAGAATGCGATCGATTACCCAGGCGGGATCGAGCCTCAAACCGCAATACAGAGTAGGTGATCCAATTCGAAAGTGGTTGGATGATCTGGTATGCTGCAAACCAGGCGGCGACAACGAACCCCAGGAATATATAAAGACGAATTTGCGGAAGTCTGACTGGTTGGGAAATTGGTTGATTTATATAAAACCCTAGAATATTCAAACAATTGAATAAGATTAAGCCCCCAAAAAAGTGGATAAGATAATATCCACTTTAAAGCTTTTTTAAGCAGTCAGCCAACCAGATATTTCTTTTTCGCTTGGAATTCGGCCGGCAGAGACTAATTTTTCATTAATAACCAGTCCTGGAGTTGATAATATCGGGTATTTTATGATCTCAGTGTAATCAGTAACTTTCACAATCTCTGCTTCAATTGCCAGGTCTTCGACTACTTTTCGGGTTGTTTGTTCGAGGCGTTTGCAATTTGCACAACCTGAACCAAGTACTTTGATAATCATCATTTTATCCTCCGTTATTTAATTATGTGTTACCGTTAGGATTACAATGCGGACAGCTGCATTTTAACCTTGGGGTTAATCGTTTCATCTATAACTATACCCGTCAACCTGTTAGCAGCATCCAGGAGATCGTAAATTTGGGGGTTAGTTACCCGATAGAAAATGTTCCATCCATCCCTTCGATCAACAATGATGCCTGCTTCACGCAATACTGCCAGTTGTTGGGAAATAAATGCCTGCCGTAAACCCAGATAAGCTTCCATATGGCAAACGCAATGTTCGCCATCCCGCAAAATATTAATAATGGAAATTCTGGCTGGGTGGGCAAGAACCTTGAAAAACTGTGTTTGATATTCCAGGGAGGTCGTTTTTGTCGGATTCGTTAATCATATTCATAATATTGAATATGATTTTACTTCACATTATCCCGATGTCAAGGATATTCACTGATAACTCGGTTTTATACAAATTAGCTGAAGAGTTTACAAGTATAATCATCTACAAATACGGAAAAATATAGTCGAGGATTACATGAAAAGAAGATCCGCGTCAATCATTGGCCTTTTTATGGTCATGACCCTGGTGTTGCAAAGTTGCACGACCATAAAACATGCTGTCCAAAAAGTGTTCCCTGATAATCGGCCCAATTTTCTGATCATTATCACTGACGACCAGCGCTTTGATACCATGCAATATATGCCGCAAACACAGGAAAAGATTTTTGACCAGGGAGTGACTTTTACACATGGATATATTACTACTCCGTTATGTTGTCCTTCACGGGTTGGAATCCTGACTGGTGCTTATGCACATGATACTTTAGTACGAACTAATTTTGAAGAAAACCTCAACCGGACTATTATCGAGGATATGCATGCACAAGGCTATTTCACCGGTCTGGTGGGCAAGTATCTTAATACATGGAAAGGCGACCCCCGCCCGGAATATGATTTCTGGGTGTCTTACTTCAAAGGCGAATCACCTTATACTAACCCGGTTTTGAATTCCAACGGACGTTGGTTTACACATCTGGGTTATATAACAGACATTCTGGGTACTTATTCACTCCAGTTTGTTAAAGAGGCTCTAGGGCAAAATAAACCCTGGATCCTGGTATATACCCCGATAGCACCCCACGCTTCAGCAGAACCGTTCGTGGGGGATCAAAACTTGTATACCGACCTGGAACCCTACCGACCTCCTTCTTTTAATGAAGCAGATGTATCAGATAAGCCGGGTTGGCTGGAGAAAAAACCATTAATGGATGAGAAGGAAATCGCAGCCATTGATAAATTTCGGCGAGACCAGATCCTTTCCCTGGTATCTTTGGATCGTGCTGTGGGAGCACTGATGGATTCACTTGAAGCTGAAGGGGAATTGGAAAATACTTTTGTACTTTTTATGTCCGATAATGGAAAATTCTGGGGAGAACACCGAATTTCATCCAAGAATAGTTTTTATGAAGAAGCAGTAAAAGTACCTTTTGCCATTCGTTACCCTCCGTTGATTCCAGAACCATATATTGATGATCACCTGGTTGCCAATATCGATATTGCGCCGACCATCTATGAATTATCCAAAGTGAAACCACGAGGGTTACCCATGGACGGGATTTCCCTGGTTGGTCTTCTGAACAAGACTATCCCCTGGCGTGACAGTTTATTGATAGAAGGATGGCCGCCAAGAGGTTTCTATTCTGCTTTACATACTGGAAAATACGTCTATGCTGAAACGCAGGGAGATATTAGTGAGTTCTATGATCTGCAAACAGATCCGTATGAATTGAATAACCTGATCAATGATCCCGCATTCCAGGAAATGATCAAGGAATACCAGGCAAAACTCAATCTTGTTCGTGAGCCAATCGATGTCCCCACACCGGTTCCGGATGAAAACACAAATGGTACTCCCTGAAATGAGAGGGATTGAAGCAGCTATTGGTCAGCCGGAAAACTGTTAATACATCCATTAGAATTATTAATCCTTTTAAAGTAGGTCTATCAATATATGAATTACCTCCTGGCATCAGCCCCTATTATTCTTTTACTTGCTTTATTGACAATATTTAAGTGGAGTGGAAAGCTGGCTGGTACGGTAAGCTGGTTATTTTCAGTAGTCATAGCCAGCTTATTTTTTGGATTATCTCTTGATGTTTTCTGGGTTTCTCAAGCCAAAGGAATAATATTCTCAATTTATGTATTACTCGTTCTTTGGTCTGCTTTATTACTCTACAACTACAATAATAGAATAGGCGGAATTTCTGCGCTTACACAATGGCTGCAAACGAAAATTCCTGACCCAACCTTGTTAAAAATTCTACTGGCATGGGCTTTCACAGGTATTTTGGAGGGGATTGCAGGATTTGGGTTACCCATTGCAGTTGCAGCACCCATGCTTGCTGGCTTGGGTGTATCTCCCCTTATTGCCGTTGTTGCTTCGGCAATAGGGAATACCTGGTCTGTATCCCTAGGCAATATGGGAATGGTCATGCAGGTGCTTACTGGTATTTCCGGACTGGAAGAAATGGTCCTTGTTCCGACAATTGCACTCATGATGGGTATTGCCTGCATTCTGACTGGATTAGCTGTCGCATCAGTACTGGGAGAAATAAGAAAGTGGAAAGAAGTCATCATCATCGGGATTTTTATGGCAATGGTCCAGTATGGATTGGCAGCTATTGGATTAATTCCTTTATCCGCATTTGGTGCTGCTGTTTCCGGATATAGTACTGGGTATGATTATCAGCAAAAAGTCATCTGTCAATAATCCAAGACTACCCATATCCAACCCATTAATTGCCACGTTTTTTAGTTATGGATTTTTGGTAGTGTTAATGCTGCTGATCTTTATTAATGGACCGATTCGCGATGTTCTATTCCCGATTTTATGGAATATCCATTCCCGGAAGTTTCCACCCTGCTAGGATATGTTACCCCGGCAGGATATGGCCAAATTTTTCGCTGGTTCGCGTACCCTGCAACATTGATTTCTATTGCAATTCTTGCCAGCTTTATTTTCTTTAGAAAACTGCGGGTGGCTACTTCCGATACCTTTGCTCAAGCCTTCAAGGATACTGCCAAATCGGCGGGTCCGGCCACAATTGGAATAATATCAACAGTTGGATTGGCAATGGTAATGGATCATTCTGGAATGACCTTTCTGATTGCCCAGGGACTAAGCGATCTGACGGGTAGATTTTTCCCCATCGTCTCTCCTCTGGTTGGAATGTTAGGGTCCTTTGCTACAGGTAGTAATTCAAATTCAAATGTCTTATTTGTTTCGCTTCAAAAAAACGTAGCTGCCATAATTGCAATTTCTCCGGTCATTCTCGTTGCTGCGCAAACCGCTGGAGGTTCATTGGGGAGTATGATCGCTCCCGCAAAATTGATCATTGGATGCAGTACTGTGAATATGGCAGGTAAAGAGGGTTTGGTATTACGGAAAACTTTACCTTATGGAATAGGTATAGCTCTCGTAATTGGGATAACAGGATTAATATTGAGCTTGTTTTGACCAGTATTTATTACAAGAATTTGGGATGGAAACCTCTCTTCCAACCTTTTTATAATCTAGGTTTTCATCATTGAGGGTGGAGGAGACCCAAAGCTTGACAATCAAGGGATACCTTGTTAAAATCACGCCTGCATTCAATATGGATGCTGGCCGAGATAGCTCAGTTGGTAGAGCATGCGACTGAAAATCGCAGTGTCCGCAGTCCGATTCTGCGTCTCGGCACAAAATAAGACATCCATTAAGCGGGGTGTCTTTTTTTGTGCGGGATATAAGTTTTTAGAAAAGCATAAATAATAAGGTTGACGGATTAAATTGTTTTGAGTATAATCCGGTCGTTCGTTGTAAATGACGAACACAACATGGGATACCAACAGCAAGACCCATATGGCAGTAAATTGCGGGCATGGTTCAGTTGGTGGAACGTCTCCTTGCCAAGGAGAAGGTCGTGGGTTCAAGTCCCACTGCCCGCTCAGATGATCAAGGCTGATACAAGTGGATTGTAGTTATTCCGTTTGTATCAGCCGATTATTTAGGCGACGTGGCCAAGTGGCAAGGCAAGGGTCTGCAAAATCCTCATCAGGGGTTCAAATCCCCTCGTCGCCTCTTTTTTTCTTAAAGCTCATCAGGATACACTTCGTAAAATCCCCTCACTTGGAAAATCAAGACAGTTGTCATTTCGACGAACGAAGTGAGGAGAAATCCTATTTAAATTAATTTCTCGTTTCGAAATTCACCGAATTTCTCACTCGATGAATATTAACAAATGATAATAATCCTCCCTCTGGAAGAGGGAGTTTATATGTCATTTCGATGAACGAAGTGAGGAGAAATCCTGTACCTAAGATTAGATTTCTCGTTTCGAAATTCACCGAATTTCTTCACTCGAAATGACAAGTTAAATATGAATAAAAAAACCTCACTTCATCAGTGAGGTTTTTTATATTATTCTATCGGAGCAGCGATCTGGCTCGTAATGTAGCTGGCTGCCGGATCGAGGTCTTTTGCCTCTGAATTCGTGAATGTGAATACGGAATGAATACTTCCAATTCCGCCTGGACCTCGCTGGCTTTCTCAACGAGACCATAGCGGGAAGCACCAAGGTAGAGAATTTCCAAAATCAGGTTGCGATACGATATTCCTTCTGCATTGGCGATCACACACAGATCGCTGAATCCGGGGGATAAACCTGGCAAGGAATTGATCTCCAACAAGTATGGTTTTCCGGCGCTATTGCAACGGAAATCGATGCGGGAAACATCCACTGCACCAATGGCTTGATGTCCACGGATGGCAAGGTTTTGGAGTGTTCTGGCGAATGAGGCGGAAATTTTTGCCGGGCAAATAAAATCCGGAACGCCTTCCTGACCGACAACCAGTGTTTTTGCATCGTGGCCATAGACACCGGGGGTGATGGATCTGGAATTGTCCACTTCCAGGACAGGCATACGATGGAATCCATCTTCCTGGTAGTACTGAGGATGGAGGCTGTATGGTTTGCCATCCGGGCGACCCAGCACACCCACTGTAAATTCGCGACCGGAAAGGTATTCTTCCACCAGGGCAGGCTGGTTATATTTTTCAATAACCCATTTTATCCTGGCTCGTAGTTCAAAGCTGTTACTGCAGATGGATGAAGCTCCCATCCCCATACCGGTACCTTCTCGAGAGGGCTTAACAAATACCGGGTATTTGAGTGACGGATCAATTGGTTCAGTACCTGTTACAAATTCCTGGAATGGAGCTACTGGCAATCCAACATCACGCCAAACTCGTTTGGTTAAAGTCTTATCGAGGGCGATGGCATTGGCAGTAACCCTTGATGCAGTATATGGAATATGCATCATTTCAAACACTGCTGGAGCCTGGGCTTCACGTCCATCTCCGCCAAGACCTTCAGATATGTTGAAAACGATGTCAGGGACGACATCTCTCAAGTTGTTTGGTAAGTTGATATCCGCTGGAATAAATACGGTGTGATGACCATCCGATTTGATCGCTGCTCGAATTGCATCGATCGTCTCTTCTTTGTCAAACTCCGCGCCGGCGTCCTCGGGTCCATTTGTTGGTAGTGATGCCCCCCCCTTTACGTTAGCTACGATGGCGACCCGCCATTTCTTGACTGGGCGCGGCCTACTACTGGGAGGTTTGTCGCTTTCTTCTGATTCCGTTTCGTACATCTTAATTTCATCCATTATTGTTTACTCCTGATAATAATCTAATACCAAAAAATGAGTATAAGTCCTTTTTGTATTAATGCAAGGGTTTTTAATACGATTTAACCAATTATTAATATAACTATAATAATCAGGATTTTCGAATAGGTGATATAGGCATAAATTGATAATTTGAGGAGATGCTGTTCCAAAGGTATGGTTATCAACAAATCTGAAAAATTCCAGAAAAAACTAACACGGCTGCTTGCCAAAGCAGGAATGGTAGGGTATCCTTAATTCGGGAGTGGTTGAGTTCCGGTGGGCTCCCCGGTCTTCAAAACCGGTGGCGGGTCGCGTTGCGGGCCGCTGTGGGTTCGACACCCATCCATTCCCGCCTTTTTTATTAATATTGAGGATAAATGCTGGACCAAACAGAAGTCTATAACCCGATCATAGCAAAAGTTTTTGCAATTCAAAGTTATTCCACTGGAACACAGCGCGATCATTACATAGTCAAGTTTACCGGTAAGTTATATTCAGATGATTCCGCCGCTGCATATGAAGAATTGCATTCTGCCTTATCAAGCTACCGATTAACTCCATTGTTCAGAATGGAATCTGGTGAGCAGGTGATCTACCTGGTAAAAGAGGCTCCCAAATTAAAAATCGGAAGCCCGGTTGTAAACCTGGTGTTATTTATTTTGACATTAATTTCTGTCATCATCAGCGGGGTAATATTCACATATAATGGTCCCGTCGATACTGGTTTTATTCCTTTAGCCCTGGATATGATTCGTCATTTACCCGACGGCATCCCATTTGCGATTAGTCTTCTGGCGATCTTATCTGCACATGAGTTTGGCCATTACTTCGCAGGCCGTTACCACAAAACTTTAGTAACACTACCTTACTTCATTCCTTTCCCATTCAGTGCTTTTGGTACGATGGGGGCTTTCATTCAAATGAAGCAGATTCCCCGCAATCGAAACCATTTATTGGATATCGGTCTTGCCGGACCCGTTGCCGGATTTATCGTTGCAGTCCCGGTTTTGTTGATCGGACTTGCGTTATCAAAAGTAGGGCAGATCCCCACTTCTTTCCCGGCTGGCCAGGGATTCCAGATCGAAGGAAATTCGATCATTTATCTTTTATTGAAGTACATCACCTTCGGCAAGTTGCTTCCAGAACCGGCAACAATGGGTGGTCTATCTCCAATACATATTACTGGATCAAATACTTCTTTACTGGGCATCCTCTACCCCTGGGAGGCGTCGATGTAATGCTGCATCCGGTCGCATGGGCAGGTTGGGCGGGAATATTAGTGACTTCCCTCAATTTGATCCCGGCCGGGCAGTTGGATGGGGGGCATATTTTTTATGTACTTTTTGACCAGAAATGGGCGAAAAGGATCCTGCCTGTGATCATCGTTATTCTGGGTGGCCTTGGTTTGATCTGGAATGGTTGGTGGTTGTGGGTTGTGTTGATACTTTTCTTTGGCACGGTCGCATGCAGAACTTCTTGATCAAATAACTCCGCTGGATAATAAAAGGAAAATTTTAGGAGTTGTTGCACTCATTCTTTTCTTCCTGGTATTTATTCCTGTTCCCCTTATTCTTGTATAATTGTATGTTATGAAGCTGACCCTACAGAAAATTATCCTCCTTGGCAGCTTTTTACCATTTATATTTTCCAGTTGTACCCCCGTACCACTACCAACAATCCAGGCGACTGTATGTGCTGGCGAGAACTGCCTGCCACCTACCATAACCCCAATCGTTACACCCGCACCCTCTCAAACACCCATTATTTCTTTGGGTGAAACCAGACAGATTGCTACTGGAAAAGAAATAAAGTTCTGGCATTCATATCCATTGAGCAGCAGCGGAGTGATCAATATCCTTATAGATGATTTCAATGCGAACAACCCGGATGGGATCAAGGTAGTTCAAAAAGCTTTTTTTACTGATGATCAACTGGAACTGGCTCTATCAGAAACTAATGCGGCTGCAGATCGGCCTGATGTCGTCATGGGCGAGACAGATCTGCTTTTTGCCATGGATGCCCAAAAGCCATTGACCAACCTTGTTGGTTATCTGTCTGACCCGATCATTGGCTTATCCGGGGATCAACAAAAAGGTATCAAGCAGGAAAATTGGGATAATCTATCCAGTAATGGGACTTTGATTGGGATACCAGCACAAAGAGATGCCATGATCCTTTTATACAACCAGAGTTGGGCAAAATCCCTGGGTTTCAATACGGCTCCTGATACATTCGTTGAGTTCACGGCACAGACAAAAGCAGCATTTGATGCCAATATTTCTCACCAGGAAAAAGCGATGCGGGGAACAGGAGGATGGTTAATAGACATCCACCCGGAGACAGCGCTTGCGTGGATGGGAACGGATTTTGATTTCAACGATCACGAAAACGTTTTTTCCGAACCAGTCGTTGAGGAGATGTTTACTAAATTGAAAGAACAGGAGAACCTTGGATATGCCTGGCTGGGAAAAAATAGTGACCCGATCCCGTATTTTACTAATCGGCAAGCATTATTTGTCAGTGCATTAAGCTCAGAATTACCTGAAATGATCAGTCCACATGAAAGCATTGAAGATGACGGACGAGTGGTCAATCATTCCCTATCCACAGATTCTCCGATTCAGCGAATGAAGTAAGCAAAGGATATTCCTTTGGTTTGGTAGCAGAAACGAAAGAGCAGCAAATGGCAGGCTGGCTGTTCATCCAATGGATGATGAAACCTGAACATCAGGCTTATATTGGTGCGAACCAATTCACTATTCCAATGGACCAAATGGCTATAGATCAACTGGTCAATTTTGGAAATGAACCCCAATTAATCGAATCTCTGCGGCTTATGACAGTAGATGCAGGTGATTCCCCGTCATCATCAAATTGGATTTTTGCCAGATCAATTTTAGGCGATGGATTTCGACAACTTTTCCAGCCTGAAACCACAATTGATCTGATTCCCGCCATAATTGATGAAATGAATAAAACGTATTCAGAGTATCGCAAGTAAAGAAAACCAAATCATGAAAGTAGTCATTTACACAGATGGAGGATGCGTTCCAAACCCGGGCAGAGGCGGATGGGCTGCTTTGATTCGTTACCCGGGCAGAGATGTCGAAATTTATGGAATGGAACCACTTACCACCAATAATCGGATGGAATTGACTGCTGCGATCAAGGCTTTGGAATCACTTTCTAACGGGTCAGAAGCACAAGTTTTTACTGATTTGGAATATTTGAAAAAGGGTATCACAGAATGGCTGCCCAATTGGCGTAAAAGAGGTTGGAAGCGCAAGGGTGGGGCGTTGGCGAATCAGGATCTCTGGATGAAGTTGGACGTTATAACGCAAAAAATCCCGGTCAATTGGAACTGGGTGCGGGGCCATGCAGGGAATAAAATGAATGAAAGAGTGGATCAATTAGTGGGGAAAGCTATTTCGCAGGCAGGATGAACATTTCCTGATAATAAATCTTTATCCCTGGAATATATTCAAAATGCCAATTATGTACGGCAGGTAAACCGGTCGCAGTAATATCACAATAAGTCCATAAATGATGCCGATTAAGAAACCAACAACCACATCCGACAGGTAGTGTACACCTAATATCACCCTGGCCAGACCAACAAGTGGAGCCCAAAAGACGAGCAGCCAGGCTAACCAGACGGGACCTAATCCCATAGCTAGAATTGCCAGCGAGAAAGCTCTGGCGGCATGTCCGGATGGGAATGAATGCGGGTCTGTAATACGGTAGATCTGCCCCCACTCTCCTTCAGGCCTGCGTCGTCGAATTATGAATTTAAGGGAAAGGACAAATACAGCCAGGGCCAGGATGCTTCCACTCAGGATCAATGCCCAGATCTTCCAGGTTTTTCCCCGAATATCACCACCAAAATCAGCCCGGCCAACCAGAACCAGGAATCTCCTGAATGCGCAAAAACCACGGCAAATGGTTTGATCCATTTATGGCCTTCAAGCTTGCGTACCGAACGAGATAACTCTTCGTCTTTTTGAATGAGGTTAAGTAATGTCAAGATATCCCGACCCGGCTTAAATCTTCTCGCATGATCTCTAATTGGTGAGGTTTATCGACATCCATGCCAATTTCAGGGTATGTGCTTTGAATGAGCTTGCCTTTTATTCCCAGCCGGCGACTGATTATCTTTGCGGCTTCTTCCAGGGTGGCTGAACGGAAGAATAATTTTATTAGCAGATCAAAACCTAGAATGGATGCCTGTTTTAATGGATTCTTCCGGGCTGCGATCAAATCCACCCATAGTTTTGAAGAATTATCAACCATATCCACCCTGACTGCATTCATATCGCCACCACAAATTGCACAATCTTTCAAATGTGTATATGTTCGATTTGAAGTGGGATACCTTTTTTCCATTAATTCCTGGGTGACTACATTGTAAAAAATATCTGCATCGCTTTTTTCGACGATATCTATGAGCCAGTCAACCATTTCGGTCGTAATCGCAGGAATATCGGAGGCTATTAATAGAACATGTTCAGCTGATGGATTTAAACGGCTCACCTGCTTTATTCCAGTGATAATGTTAGCCAGCATATCTGACTGGTTCGGGAGCAAAGTCAAAGGTTTTGGGCATGTTATTCCACCCAATTCGGTTAAACCTATCAGAACGATATGGTCTACATGTTTGGAATGGCTGACTGCATCCAACACCCACTGAACCATTGGTTTACCCGCGATATTCAGCATCGCTTTTGGAGCTCCATGTGTATATTTATATAAAAGCTCGCCTGGCAGGGGGGTACCACCTGCTGTGATAAGGACATCCATTATTTTAACTCCTGAAGCTGCGGCTCAAAACCGATCTTATCAACTACTTTTCCCAGGACATCAAAATAATCGCCTGGATGAGCATAGTCCACAGGCTGTGTCCGACCCATGGCAGCGGCAATGGCGGCTTCCATCATATTCGTTCCAAAAGATCTTCCATCCAGAACAGGGGTAGTAGTCATCACATATTGAATACCGCTTTCCTTGAAAAGTTTCATGTCATCCAATGTAGTGGTGTTTGTGACGATGATCTTTCCTTCCATCCGCTCTGGCATGTATCGGGTAATATAATGGCAATCACCCGCAATAATACCCGCCCAGTCAAAATATTCTTCCCATTTGGGTGTTCTTTTTTCCTGGTCTTCACCTATTGGATATATCCATTTAAATGGAATTCTACCCGCAACAGGCATAAGGATCGCGGCCATCGTTTTAAGGGAGTTGATTGTATGCAAGGCTTTCGGAATACCAAGTGCAAACATCATATCGCCATAAATACATTTATATTTCGGATCCGAAAAAGTTTCTGTCATTCCCCAGCGATCTACCCCGGTGACAACAAAAACATTTCGTGACTGGATCTTATCACCAAGGGCTTTTTCGAGAGCAGGTCCAGCTTTTGCTTCCAATGTGTGTTTTAGTCCTGTACCGTCCAAGACAGGGGTTTTTGTTACAAATCTGGTTAGCGATAGCACTGAATACATAGGATACCATTTTCCCCCAACCAAGACCCCAAGATCCGCACCACCAACACCAAATGCATCAACCTTCCCATCCAATTCCCGATACATCTGAGCAGCTTTTTCCATATCTCCATCGGTGCCAATGCGTTCAATACTGATTTTTTCACCAAGCAGTTCGATTTCAACTGCTTTATCACGTTTCGATGATCCAATACTAATACTGACTGCTCTTTTCATTTGTTAGCCTCCAGGAATGGAATTTCAAGGTTTGAGTATACACCTAGTCAGACACTCTGGAAAGATTAACCCCCATCTCAGTAATTCGATGTCAATAAAGATGTCTCTTTGATTGAAAAAAACTATAATTATAGAATTGACGTGGTAATTACTGTAACAATATTCTTAAAATGTTGTATTATTAAATTTGCGTTGTATAATACTGCAAACATAAAAAGTACAAGTGAACAAAGGTGAAGGAGGTGAACCTAATCGTCATAAACAGGTTAGGATTATAGTATTTCAATTCAAATTCATTTAGTTTAAAGAATATTTACGGAGGAGAAAAGTGAACAAGAAAGCATTATTTACCCTGATGGCAGTTATTGTTGTTTTGAGCATGGTGATCACTTCCTGTGCCCCGGGACAAACAGCTGCCAAGCCCTATAAAGAGCAAGAATATGCTCCATTGAGTGTTGCAGCCCCGAATTGTGATTACGGTGGAATCATCAAGGAAATCAAATCCCTGGATGCCCTCACCGTAGAATTCGACCTGTGTGTCCCTGACCCAGCTTTCCTGCCAAAAGTTGCATTCTCTGTATTCGCTGTTCAACCGAAAGAATACATAGAATACGCTATGATGGATGGCAAAATTCTGGAAGCACCGGTTGGAACAGGTCCATATTCTGTAGAGAAATGGACCCGTGGAGATAGCATTACCTTCACTAGAAACGACAACTATTGGGGCGAGAAAGCCAAGACTAAAACTTTAGTCTTCAAGTGGGCAGCAGAAGGTGCAGCCCGTTTGCTTGAACTTCAAGCTGGAACAGTGGATGGTATCGACAATCCTACCCCCGATGATTTTGAGAAGATCCAGACTGATTCAACTTTACAATTCCAACCCAGGGAAGCATTGAATATCTTCTACATCGGCATGACCAATACACACCCACCATTTGACAATGTCAAAGTTCGCCAGGCGTTTGCCATGGGTATTGATCGCCAACGAATTGTGGATAACTTCCTGCCCAAGGGTTCCACAGTTGCGTCTCACTTTACACCCTGCTCCATTCCAAACGGCTGTGTAGGTGACGAGTATTATAAATTTGATCCTACCGCTGCCAAAGCACTCTTAGCCGAAGCTGGTTTCCCAGATGGATTCGAAACAACCATCACCATGCGTGACGTAGTCCGTGGTTACCTCCCGGAACCGAGTGTCGTTGCCACTGATATTCAAGCACAATTAAAAGAAAACCTGAATGTTACTGCTGAGATCGTAGTGATGGAATCAGGTGCTTTTATTGAAGCGACTGCAGCCGGAGATGTTGGCGGTGTACATTTATTGGGTTGGACCGGTGATTACCCTCATATCACCAACTTCCTGGATTACCACTTTGGTGCAAACCAATCACAGTTTGGTACTCCATACCCGGATATCTATGAGAACCTGCAGAAAGGTGCCCAGCTTGCTGATCCTAAAGCGGCAGAACCTTTCTATGTAGCTGCCAATAATGCGATCAAGGAAAATGTTCCTGCGATCATCGTCTCGCATGCCGGTTCCGCTGCTGCTTTCCGCGCCGATGTTGAAGGCGCTCTAGCCAGCCCGCTTGGCAATGAATACTTTGCTGTAGCCAAGCCCGGTGATCGTGATACCTTCGTCTGGATGCAGAATGCTGAACCGATCTCTCTGTACTGTGCTGATGAGACAGATGGAGAATCACTGCGTGCCTGTGAACAGGTTCTAGAATCATTGCTTAGTTTCAAAGTTGGTGGAACAGAGGTTCTACCAGGACTGGCTACATCCTGTGATCCAAATGCAGACCTGACTGTGTACACCTGCCACCTGCGTGATGGTGTGAAATTCCACGATGGTTCCAAACTGGATGCTAGTGATGTTGTTCAATCCTTTGCTGTTGCTCTCGATGCAGCCAACCCGCTGCACAAAGGTAATACGGGTGCATTTGAATATATGACCACCCTCTGGGGTTCATTGATCAATGCTCCTGCACAGTAGTAGAGAAATTGTTTTGTAGTATATAATTTGACAACGCGGTATGCGACATAATAATTGCTGCACACCGCGTTGTCATGTTTCGTTAATGTGAATGAAATGATATCATCATGATTCAGTACACTATCCGTCGTTTATTGCTGGCTATTCCTGTCATTTTTGGTATCCTGATCGTAACTTTTGCGCTGTCCCGAATGATTCCGGGAGAACCGTGCAAGGCTATGCTGGGCGAGAAAGCAACAGCACAAGTATGCGAGCAATTTACGAAACAATACGGGTTGGATAAACCGATACCGGTTCAATTTGCAGTTTTTATGGGGAAAATGTTGCAGGGCGATTTCGGTGAATCCATTCGTTTCAGCCGGCCGGTTACTTTAATATTAATTGAACGATTGCCTACTACCATCGAACTTGGAATGTTCGCTTTATTGATAGCCTGTGTGATCGGAATACCGGCGGGGATCCTATCAGCACTAAAGCGAAATTCTCCACTGGATGTGGTTGTAATGGTCATTTCGAATATCGGTGTCTCCATGCCGGTTTACTGGTTGGGGTTGATGCTGGCATACTTCTTTGCTTTGGTTTTGAAAGATACTTTCTTGTGGCTGCCACCGACAGGCCGCCTTACCGCTGGTATCAGCTCGATACCGTTCTATGAATTATGGAATCTCCCGTATTTATCTGAATCATTCGGCCATTACATGCTGCAATTTTTCTCTAATTTTCTCGTCTTTAATAGCATTATCACCGGAGATTGGGCTGTACTCTGGGATAGCGTAAAGCATTTGATCCTCCCAGCACTGGCGTTAGGGACCATTCCCATGGCGATCATCGCCAGGATGACCCGCTCTTCCATGCTGGAGGTATTGAAGCAGGATTACATCCGGACTGCCAGGGCAAAGGGATTGCAAAGAAACCTTGTCATTTTAAAACACGCCCTTCGCAATGCCATGCTGCCCATCATCACGATCATTGGTCTTGAGGTTGGGGTTTTATTTGCAGGGGCATTACTGACCGAAACAATATTTGGTCTTTCAGGGGTTGGAAGAATTCTCTACGAAGCGATCACTGCACGTGATTATCCGATCATCCAGGCTTTTACAGTCGTAATTGCAACTGGTTATGTATTCGTTAATCTACTGGTGGATCTATCGTACGTCTTTATTGATCCACGCATACGATTGGAGTAGCACGAATGGCTGTCAATACTACCGTAATTAATAAAAACACAGTTAAAGATTACCGGTCCAACAGCCTGTGGCGGCTGACTTTACGAAGAATCATGCGCCAGCGTTCAGCCATTATTGGAATGGTGATACTGGGGTTTCTCCTGTTGATAGCGATTTTTGCAGATGTCATTGCACCTTACAGTCCCTACCAGGTACTTATTGGATTTGAAAATGTGGATAAACGTCAGGCACCATGTATACATCTGCTAGGATGCCCTGCAGATCAGCCTGAGCATATCATGGGTACAGATGGCAATGTACGCGATGAATTCAGCCGAATTATTCACGGAACAAGGATCTCCCTGTTTGTAGGCTTTTCAACTGTCGGAGTAGCCATCATCATTGGAACTCTCCTGGGGGCCATAGCCGGATATACTGGCGGCTGGGTTGATAATCTGATCATGCGTTTTTTGGATGTTCTGCTGGCATTTCCTTCCTTACTTTTAGCGATCACGATTGTTTCCGTGCTTGGAAAGGGATTGCAGAATGCGCTGCTAGCCATAGCCATCGTTTCGATTCCATCCTATGCAAGGGTGGTACGGGCAAGTGTATTATCCGTTAAGGAAAACGAATATGTTGCTGCATCAAAAGCTTTGGGCGGCAATCATAGCCATATCCTCTTTGGAAGGATCCTGCCAAATGCCATTGCACCGCTCATCGTACGGGGAACGCTGGGTATAGGAACTGCCATTTTGGATGCAGCTGCCCTATCCTTCATTGGTTTGGGGGCACAACCTCCATTGGCAGAATGGGGACAAATGTTGGGCAGCGAACGCAACCAGTTATTTACTGCCCCTCATCTGGTTTTTTATCCTGGTATAGCAATTATGTTAACTGTCCTTTCATTCAATTTGTTGGGTGACGGATTACAGAGACGCGATCGACCCAAGGTTACGATCGGCAGAATAATGGAGTACACATAGTGGAAAATTTGAATACCCCACTTCTGGAAGTGGAGAACCTGGTCACTTATTTCTATACCGATGAAGGTATTGTTAAAGCTGTTGATGGTGTGGATTTTAAAGTATACCCGGGTGAGATCATTGGCCTGGTGGGGGAGTTTGGTTGTGGTAAAAGTGTCACATCCTTCTCAATTATGGGATTAATTGAACCACCCGGAAAGATCGTGGCTGGCAAGATACTATTCCAAAACAAAAATTTGCTAAAAATGAATGAAACGGAAATGCAGAATATCCGTGGGGCGCAAATCTCGATGATATTCCAGCAGCCGCAGAGCTGCCTTAATCCTGTGTTTACCATTGGATCACAAATTGAGGAAGTCTTCCAGATCCATGGAAAGATCACCAAAAAAGAAGCAGCGGATAAAGCTGTGGAACTGCTCAAATTGGTGGGTATTCCGGATGCAGCAAAAAAGGCAACCGCTTTCCCGCATGAAATGTCAGGTGGTCAGGCACAGAGAGTGATGATCGCGATGGCTTTGGCGCTTAATCCGAAGCTCCTGATTGCGGATGAGCCGACTACTGCGCTAGACGTGACCATTCAAGCACCAAATCCTTAACTTGCTTTCTGACCTGCGTGGAAAGTTCAATACTTCGGTGATCCTCATCACCCACGACCTGGGTGTCATAGCTGAAATGGCAGACCGAGTGGCGATCATGTATGCCGGGAAGATCGTGGAAATGTCAGATGTAATCAGTCTATTTGACAACCCGATGCACCCTTATACACGCGGATTGATCGCTTCAGTACCGATTATGGGAGAGATCAAGGCCAGCCTGGATACGATCCAGGGGAATGTGCCAAATTTGATCGACCTGCCCAAAGGCTGCCGATTCGCATCGAGATGTATCCCCCGCGAGGAA
This sequence comes from uncultured Chloroflexia bacterium, assembly GCA_963709535.1. Classification (GTDB taxonomy): domain Bacteria; phylum Chloroflexota; class Anaerolineae; order Anaerolineales; family Anaerolineaceae; genus PNON01. The sequence continues at coordinate 18,024 of CAVPWY010000011.1, forward strand.
TATGGATTGAAAATTTGCACAGAGGTGGAACCGGAGCTAAGTCCGACACATGGCGAAAGGCACCTGACACGCTGCTGGTTATACCAGGACGGAGAAGGTCATAAAGCTCCTTTAGCAGGGAATAATTAATGGTAATCATTGAACAGGATGGATCGATCCATGAATGTTGATGTAAAGAGTAACCCGAATTTGGTTGAAGTAAAAAACCTGGTCAAGTATTATCCAGTCCTGGGAGGAGTCTTTAAGCGGGTCGTGGCTCACGTAAAAGCCGTAGATGGAGTCTCATTCGATATCAAAGCAGGAGAAACGCTGGGACTGGTCGGTGAATCGGGGTGTGGAAAATCCACCGTCGGGCATACCATCATCCGTTTGCTGGAAAAGACCAGCGGAACAGTTGATTTCAATGGTGTGGATATATTTTCCCTTAAAGGGGAAGAGCTGAAACAGATGCGAAAGAATATGCAGATCGTATTCCAGGATCCATACGGGTCGCTGGATCCGCGTCTGCCGATCGGTGATTTTATCGCTGAAGGATTAAAAGATCCATCGCATCGGTACGAACCAGGAACAATTTGAGATGGTTTTATCCATCATGAGTAAAGTGGGCCTGGAGGATTACCATGCTGTGCGTTATCCGCACGAGTTTTCAGGCGGACAAAGGCAGCGCATAGGTATCGCCCGGGCATTGATTTTGAATCCAAAATTCCTCGTTCTCGATGAGCCGGTTTCTGCTCTGGATGTATCCGTCCAGGCGCAGGTGTTGAATCTGCTAAAGCAGCTTCAGAAGGATATGGGACTGACTTATCTTTTCGTTGCCCATAACCTGGGTGTGGTGGAGCATATCTCCGACCGGGTGGCAGTGATGTACCTGGGTAAGATCGTGGAGATCACCTCTCGGGAACAGTTATTTTTGAAACCTCTGCATCCATATACACAGGCGTTAATGTCTGCCATCCCGGTGCCAAACCCAAAATTGAAGAAGCAGCGCACGATCCTGTCGGGAGATGTTCCCAGCCCGCTCAATCCGCCATCCGGCTGCCGTTTCCATCCGCGCTGCCCGATCGCCAAAGCAGACTGCTCAGTCAACGAACCGGAGCTGAGGGAATTATTACCAGGGCACCAGGTGTCCTGCCATTACGCGGAACAATTCAAGTAGAGTTGAACGATCATTCTCTCCCCGGCAACGGGGAGTTTCTTTTTAATCTATTCTTACGATGTAATCATCCATGTGGAATATATCAAAAATCAGCCATGGAAGGATGGGATAGTAATTATAGTTTTTATAGCTTGATCATATGTATTATTTAGCTCAATATTTCAATCCCATTCTTGAGCAGATACTGAAACAGCCCTATACAGAAGCTATACTAAAGGATTACAGGCGGGATACTATAAAACAAGTACGATATTGAAATTGCAAATATTAAAGAAATCAATTATTAAATAAACCAATTTAGACCTATAAGAAAATTACAAAGAAAGCGTAAAGAAGGAATTATGAAGAATTCAAACCGGCAGGCAAAGCGCGAAGCCCTAAAGAAACAACAATTACAACGTAGAATATTGACCATTGGTGGAATTAGCCTGGCAGTCATTGCAGTTATTGTGATCATAGTGCTTGCCGTAAACAAATCCCCCGGTTCTACAGGGCTTCTTGGAGAAGAGGTATTAATTCAATCTGCTGACCATGTTTCTGAAGACACCCAACCCGGTCCGTATAATTCAAACCCTCCTGCTGGAGGTAATCATTTTGAGGAAGATTTCTCAGCCAAGTTTTACCAGGAATCTGATCTGGCTACTCTTCCCAGGTATCCAGAGGGTTACCTGGTTCACAGCCTGGAACACGGTTATGTGATCTTCTGGTACAACTGCCAGGTTCCAAACACGGATTGCACTGCTTTGAAACAGACTATTCAAAAGGCGATGGATGAAACGGGAGGCACCAAATTAATTGCCTTCCCGTGGACTGATATGAATATTCCGCTGGCGATGACCTCCTGGGGCCGCATTCTCAAGTTTGACAAACCCGATCCAGTACTGATGAAACAGTTTGTAGACAGAAACCGGTATCAGGCACCAGAGCCAAATGCGCCCTAATGGATCAATTTAGGAAAATAAGCTTTACCAGCACCAGTGCTCCGAAAAATAACATGGTCAGACCAAGTCCAGACCAGATCTGGCTGGATGTATGCTGATCTTCAATTTCCAGGTTCGGCATCAGCCCTTTTAATTCCCAGAGGGGACCGCCAAACCAGGTGAAGATGATACCGCCCAATAAACCGCCAAGATGCCCCCAGTTATCGATGCCGGGAGACAGCCCCAAAACCAGGTTCACACCGGCAATTGTGGCAGAATTGATCAATATCTTCCTGGCCTGACCCCCGAAAAACTTCCTGTTCTGGAAAACGAACACGGCTTCTGCTGCCAGTAATCCAAAGATCGCTGTGGATGAGCCAAGGGAAGGATTGGGTGAGAAGATGAAAGACATCACATTCCCGGCAAATCCGGCTGAAATATATAATAAGATGAAACGCAGCCTGCCAAAATTGAATTCCAGACCGCGGCCAAGTATGATCAGCGCGTACATGTTGAATAACAGGTGGATGATCGAGCCATGCAGCAGCATGGGTGTGAAAAGGCGCCAGTATTGACCTGCAGTGATCAATTCATTAACCTTTCCACCCAGGGCAAAACCATAATCAATTCCGGTTAAATATTTACTTCCTGCTTGAAAAAGATAGGCCAGAATCGTGATCGCAAGAATAATATAGATGACAACAGGTTTGCTGCCATTGAAGCGGACTTGAACACGAGGTTGAGGTGGATTGATTTCTTGCGGAGACTGGTTGTCTATACTTGATGATGGCTGGTTATTAGGGGGATTTTGATCAAAATTCATATTTTTACCTGGCGTTGTACCACACGGTGGTGTTCTGCTTTAATAATGGTTTCAATGTTGCTCACGGCTTCTTCCAACTTGCCCTGCGGGTTATAAACAAGGTAGTCAAAAATAGAAATGCTTTCCATCTCTTTACGGGTGGTGGCCATACGCAGCTCAATTGTTTCGGGGGTTTCTGTTTTACGGTCCATCAAGCGCTGCCGTAGTTCAGTTTCGCTGGTTGGCAGCAGGAAGATCATTAAAGCCTCAGGGAACAATCCTCTGATCTTCATTGCACCTTGAAAATCAATGCGCAGGATCACATCTTTACCTTTTGCCCAAACATTTAAGACCTGTTTTTTAGGGATTCCTTTATATTGATCGTAGACGAGGGAATGCTCCAAAAACTCATTGTCCCGAATCATACGCTCGAACTCTGCTTTTGTGATGAAGAAGTAATCCACTCCTTCCTGTTCTTTTTCCCTTTTTTCACGTGATGTAGCGGTGACTACAAAGTCCATGCTGTCATTTCTGCGCAGCAATTCCTTCACAACGGAATCCTTTCCAACGCCGGAAGGCCCCGATATAACGATCAGGAAAGGTTGGGGATGCAGAACATCAAAGGATATGGGTTCACTATTCATGAGCACCTGTCTGACATAAAGTTTGTTTCATAATTGTATTCCATTTTTTCAATAGCTGATTATAATCTGTTCTGGACAATCCAGTTTGGAGGTAAAGGTAGATGCCCACTTATGATTTTCGGTGTTTGAACTGTGGAAAACGGTTTGAGGTTTTTCTCAGCTTTTCGGAATATGAAAAAGCTGAAATAAAATGTTCCTTTTGCGGGAGTGCAAAAGTCCAAAGGAAAATCGGCCGGATCAGGGTGGCACGGTCAAACGAGAGTCGGGCAGATGAGTTTTCCGATCCTTCCATGCTGGAAAGCATGGGGCAGGATCCCGAATCCATGGGCAGAATGATGCGGAAGATGAGCAGTGAAACCGGTGAACCCATGCCGCCAGAGTTCGATGAAGTTGTTGGCAGGCTGGAAAGAGGGGAATCACCGGAAGAGATCGAAAAACAAATGCCTGACCTGGGCAGTGAGGGTGGATTCCCTGATGGCGGATTTGATTAACTTGTTATGTTTTTCTATTGAACTGCCCGTTGGAGTTGGTCAAAGGAAGTGAACCAGGCAATGCGGTTGATAAAATCAAAAAGGGAGTCGCTTTTATCTCTCAATGCCCTCACAGCCGGGCCGACGGGATCATTACCGGCAGCTCCACCCGGTTCGTCTGCATAAGCTCCATGGAAGGCAAAATACGCCTGGTTTAATTTCCTGATCTGGTAGCCGTTGTCCCATAAGAACTGCCGGCGTTGTTCCATATAAGTCTCTGCTTCGTCAATTTTCCCGGCAGCAAGCAGTTCATCCACTTGAAGACGGGTGGTGTGCATTTCATCCCGGAAATCAAAAGCCGGCGGTGAGGCAGGTTCGGTTAGGTTCGCATCCGGGGGTGGAGTTGGTGATTGCGGCGGAGGCGGAGGGGGGACTCTTTCTGGATAATAACGGGCGATCACTACACTGGCGATCTCTTTCCCGGACAAGGAAGCAGTTGTTTCATTCATTGTCCGCAGTTCCGGTGTTGTATCATAATTTATACCCAGAGGCCTGAGTTCCAGGTAGTTATGGATCCATTCGTGCGAGATCACTTCCACCAGCCAGTTCAGATCATCCGTTTCCTGCACCATAGTCGGGTAAGTACCGATGCCGCCTACCTCTTCCACCAGGGCAGAGACATTTAAGCTGGTCGAGACATTATTTTCCAATGAGAGCATTTGTTCAATAGTAATCCCGGGAATTATGGAGATGTTGGCATCCTGCCGGATGACATCACGGGGCGAGACGATGAGGGCAAACGGCAGTGGTGAAGAATGGTATAAAACGGAAGGAATGGGCGACCCGGCGGTTGTCAAATGGAGATCATACAAAACTGAAGAAATTTGACGTTGAAGGATGCTCTCTGCAGCCGGACCAACTTGATTGACCTGTTTAATCAGGGAATCTCTTTTTTGTACAAGAATATCCGATTCGGTTTTCGGGTCTTTGATCGCAGGATCCGAAAAAATCGTGACCAGATCCTGGTTAACCTGACGCAGCTCACGGATGATCGAAATATATTCTTCGATCAGCGTATGCTGGGTATCCACATTTACCAGATCAGGATAATTTATAGCCGATTCATATACTTTTATTCCAAAAGCATCCAATGTCCAGGTAATATAATCGAATTCAATTTGGCGGGTGAAACGGCGAATATTTTCCACCGGATCTGTGGACGGTAAACTGCTCCTTTGGACTGTGATCAACAGGAAAAACAAGACAAAAAATAACCGGAATACCCGTTTGAAAAAACGCATACTATTATCCAATTGATTTATAACAAGTGTAAAACCTTTCCATTGAAATTTACGTATATATTATTAACGTCCATTATAATCTGTGATATTATTAGGACACCTAATCATTATTACACAAGAGAGAAGCAAAATGAAGAAAAAACTACTATACATAGGAATTGCCATCGTCGTTATCGCTGTCGGAGCTTTCTTTTTTATTCGATACCAGGCTGCTCAAAAGCAGAATGCTTCCACCTTTCAAACTTTAGTGGTGGAAAAAGGTGAGCTAACCGGTACTGTTGGCGCAACAGGTACCGTGCATGCCAATCAGTCTGGCTGGCTTGTATGGCAGACGAGCGGTACTGTATCAGAAGTAAACTTCAAAATCGGTGATAAAGTGAATACCGGGGATGTCTTGGCTTTATTGAACAAAACTTCATTATCACAAAATATAATTTTAGCTGAAGCTGATTTGGTTTCTGCTCAGAAATCTTTGGACGATCTAAAAACATCCAAACTTGCTGCAGCAAATGCGGAGTTGGCCCTGGTAAATGCTCAAAAAGATTACGAAGACAGGCTGCAGGATAGGGAATACTTGAATTCTACAATCAATTATGAATACATCAAGATGACTGCGCTGGGACCCCGGATCAGAAAGGGGAAACGTGATGCTTCTGAAAAAGAGATCAATGAAGCGGATGCAAAACTTGCTGTTGCAACAGCCAAAATGGAAGATGCACAGAAAGAGTGGGATAGACTAAAGAATGGACCGGATCCACGAGATATCATTGCTGCTGAAGCCAGGGTTGCAGCAGCGCAGGCTACAATCAATTTGCAATACATTTCAGCCCCGTTCGCAGGGACAATTACAGATATTCCCGTGAAAGTGGGTGATGTTGTTTCTGCTGGCAGCCAGGCATTCATGGTGGATGATCTCAGTCATCTCCTGGTGGATGTTGACGTTTCGGAAATCGATATCAACCGGGTGAAACTTGGCCAAGATGTAACCTTATCGTTCGATGCAATTCTTTCTAAAGAGTATAGTGGAAAAGTAACATCGGTTGCTCGGGTAGGGACATCCAACCAGGGAGTTGTGAATTTTACTGTGACTGTTGAATTGTCAGATGCAGATGAGCTCGTTCTGCCACAAATGACTGCTGCAGTCAATATTGTTGTGGTCCAATTATCTGACGTGACTTTGATTCCGAACCGTGCTGTTCGTTTGGTTGATGGGCAGCGTGTTATCTATATTTTGAAGAATGGTGTTCCTACAGAAACAACAATTGAACTTGGCGCAAATTCAGATACTACCAGCGAGTTAATTTCAGGTGATGTTAAGGTCGGAGACTTGATTGTCCTTAATCCTCCTACAAATATGTTCGCGGGTGGTCCTCCCCAGGGTATGAGGAGATAATCATGGCTGATTGCGTGATTTCTGCTCACAATTTAAAGAAAATTTACAAAATGGGAGAAATGGAAGTGAACGCCCTGGATGGGGTGGACTTATGCGTGGATCGTGGTGAAGTGATAGCCATAATGGGTCCATCCGGTTCAGGAAAGTCAACACTTATGAATATCCTGGGATGCCTGGACCACCCGACTGAAGGTGAATACTATCTGGATGGTGAACAGGTATCCAATTTAAGGGATGATCAACTGGCGGATATCCGGAATAGAAAAGTCGGGTTTATATTCCAAAATTTTAATCTTCTTCCCCGTCAAACAGCATTAGCCAATGTAGAGTTACCAATGCGGTATGCAGGTATCAAACAGGGTCGAAGTCAATTGGCACGTGAAGCGCTGGAACTGGTTGGATTGGGCGATAGGGTGAAGCATAAACCTACTGAATTATCCGGCGGTCAACAGCAGAGAGTGGCAATTGCAAGATCCCTGGTCAATAATCCAGCCATCATCATGGCGGATGAGCCAACCGGGAATTTGGATTCCAAGTCGGGCAAGGAAATAATGGAATTATTATTAAAACTAAATCGGGATAGAGGAACGACACTTATTATCGTAACCCATGATCCCATAGTCTCCTCCCAAACGCAAAGGGTGGTTAGATTAAAAGATGGCCAGGTGGAGGTGGCAGCATGAACCTTGGACAGGCTATCATTGAGGCTTTAGAAAGCTTAGTTTCCAACAAATTACGATCTGGTTTGACCATTCTCGGTATTGTCATCGGGGTCGCTGCGGTCATTGCGATGTTGGCTGTTGGGCAGGGAGCTCAGGATTCGATCACCGGATCGATCAGTGGAATTGGGACCAATCTGTTATTCGTATTTGAAGGCAACCAAAATGTCGATATACGTAATCCAAAACCGATAACCATCTCTGATTCGCAGGCACTATTGGATAGGTTCCAGGCACCTTCAGTGGAAGATGTCTCTGCAGCGATCAATGGATCTGTTAAAGTAGTATTTGGTGCTGAACAGACAAATTCAACTGTGACAGGAATCACACCCAACTACCAGACGATGCGTAATTATTCATTGCTTGAAGGTAGTTACATCACCGATGAAAATATCAATGGAAATGCTTCGGTGGTTGTCCTTGGAAATAATGTGGCAACCAAGTTATTCGGACAAGCGGAAGGCGTCACAGGAGAAATAATAAGGATTGAAGGAGCACCTTTTAGAGTTATAGGCGTACTGGAAAAGAAAGGGGGCAGTGGTTTTGGCAGCGAGGATGATGTTGTACTGATACCTTTTACGACAGCTCAAACGAGGTTGATTCGAAAATCAAATCACGAGGCAGTCGATATCCTTCTGGTGCAGGCAACCAGTGCAGACACAGTGATGGCAGCTTCGGATGAAGTAGCACAAATACTTCGCCAGCGCCACCGCACAAAAGTTGGGGAGGATGATTTTACTGTTTTTTCTCAGCAGGATTTCGTGGCAACTGCACAGACAATCACCGGGGTACTAACGATCTTCCTGGGAGGAATAGCAGCAATTTCATTGCTGGTAGGTGGAATTGGCATCATGAACATCATGCTGGTTTCGGTAACTGAACGAACACGTGAGATCGGGCTTCGCAAAGCCCTCGGTGCCAGAAGGCGGGATATTCTCGTCCAGTTTCTGACTGAATCAGCCCTATTAAGCCTTCTTGGAGGCATTGTAGGAATAGGATTGGGATATTTAATAGCGCTCATTGTAGGCAAAGTGGCTGTGGCGAGCGGAACACCTTTTACACCCAATGTAGGTGTAAATTCGATCATCATGGCTACACTCTTTTCCACCGCAGTAGGTCTATTCTTTGGGATTTATCCTGCGAACCGCGCAGCTGCGCTTGAACCGGTCGAAGCATTAAGATATGAATAATCCTTCATTCTGATTCCAGTTTTTGAAAATCGGGTAGAATTAACCTGGGGATAAAATTTTCAAAATACAGACTGGAGGAAGAACGATGGTTAGTTACAAAGTTTTACTTACAGATGGATTGGAAGAAAATGGACAATCGTTAATGCGGCAGTCCATTGAGGTAGATAATAAAAGTGGGATCAGCGCAGAAGATCTATTAAACATTGTTGGTGATTATGATGCATTAATTGTCCGCGGCCGCACAAAAGTGACCGCGGCAGTTTTTAATGCAGGGAAAAAGCTTAAAGTTGTCGGTAGGGCTGGGGTTGGTGTTGATAACATCGATCTGCAGGCTGCGAAATCTGCCGGTGTTACGGTTGTCAATTCTCCAATGGCAACAACTGTAGCTGTTGCAGAACTTGCGATGAGTATGATGCTGTCTCTAGTGAGGGAAATTCCGAGAGCTGACCACTCGATGAAAGAAGGAAAATGGTTAAAAAAGGAATTTGAAGGCACTGAACTTAATGAAAAAGTGCTTGGAATCATCGGTATGGGTAGGATTGGAGCCGCAGTAGGTGCAAGAGCAGCAGCTTTTGGAATGACGTTGGTTGGATATGATCCACTCATTGAAAGCAAGGAAATCAAAAACAGGGGAGCCGAGCCTGTATCTTTAGATGAACTTTATAAACGTGCAGATGTGATCACGCTGCATATTCCCCTCACACCAGAATCAAAAAGCATGATCAATTCAGGCAGTTTCAATCAAATGAAAAAAGGCGTTTATCTGGTTTGTGCAGCCCGGGGTGGTGTTATCGATGAAGCTGCACTGCTCGAAGCCTTGAATTCCGGTCAGGTAGCTGGTGCCGCCCTGGATGTGTTTACAACTGAGCCACCAGGATTAACCGACCTGGTAAGTCATCCAAAAGTAATTGCTACTCCTCATGTTGGCGCCCAAACCGTGGAAGCTCAAGCAAGAGCGGCTTATGATATATCTACAGAAATCATTCGTGCATTAAATGGACAACCTCTCCGTTGGAAAGTGGCTTAGATAAAGGACAATATGAATAAAAAGTTGAAGGAATTAAAAGATATCCTGGCTGAAGTTGCTGATCTTGTTGGCGCCCAGGCTGTGTTGGGTTGGGATCAACAGACTTACATGCCTGCGGGTGGTTCTGAAAGCAGAGGTGAGCAGCTTTCAACACTTGCCCGGATCACCCATGATAAGTTCACATCTCCCCGAATTGGAGAATTACTGGATGGCCTTAGTCGAACTACTTCCTTGAAGGACCCCAACTCGGATGACGTAAGACTGGTTAAAGTGACTGCACGAGAGTATGCGAAGCAAACTAAAATTTCCGCTGAATGGGTGACTGAATATGCACAAGCGACCGCTATGGCACAAGATGCCTGGGTAGCTGCGAGAACCGAATCTAATTTTGCCAAGTTCCAGCCACACCTGGAGAAAGTTGTAGATCTAAAGCGGAAATATGCTGAGTTCTTTGCTCCATATGATCACGTTTACGATCCATTGCTCGATGACTACGAGCCCGGATTAAAAACGGAAGAAGTAAAAACGATATTTTCCAGATTACGCGAAGAACAGGTAAAACTGATAAAAGAGATCAGCCAGAAACCCCAGGTAGATGATTCATTCATCATGCAGGATTATGGCGAATCAAAACAATGGGAATTTGGCGTGGATGTCATCACTCGTTTTGGTTATGATTGGCAAAATGGACGCCAGGATAAAGCTGCTCACCCATTTACGACTACTTTCGGATATGGGGATATCAGGATAACCACCCGATTCTTAAATAATAATGGTGTGTCTTCATTATTTTCCTCGATGCATGAAGCAGGTCATGGAATGTATGAACAGGGTATAAGTGAAAAGTTTAAGGCGTTCAGTGCTTTTCACAGGTGCATCCATGGCAATCCATGAATCTCAATCCCGCATGTTTGAAAACTTGGTGGGGAGATCACGTGAATTTTGGACATTTTTCTATCCCCGCTATCAGGCGCTTATGTCAGAACATCTTGCTGGCGTTCCACTTGAGAAATTTTATAAAGGGATCAATAAAGTTGAGCCTTCATTAGTAAGGGTTGAAGCAGACGAGGCAACCTATAATTTGCATATTATGCTGCGCCTTGAATTAGAAATCGCATTAATGGAAGGCAAACTTGCCGTCAAAGACCTGCCAGATGCGTGGAATTCAAAGATGAAAGATTACTTGGGAATCACACCTCCTAATGATGCAAAAGGTGTTTTGCAAGACATTCATTGGTCTTCGGGATATATTGGATATTTCCCAACCTATGCACTGGGCAACCTGGTTTCTGCCCAATTATGGGAAAAGATCCTGGAAGACATTCCAGCGTTACCATCCAATATTCGATCCGGAAATTTTTCGGAACTATTATCCTGGCTGCGGGAAAAAGTCCATCGGCACGGGGCAAAATTTGATCCACAAGATATGGTTCAGAAGATCACAGGTTCAAAGATCACTCCGGAACCATATCTGCGGTACTTGAAAAAGAAATATTCTGAGATTTATAACCTTTAGTATGGCACTAATCCGGGGATGTAATGTAAGAATTGATTTCATCCCCGGAGATTACGTCCAAATTAGTGGTTAGGCATGAAGATTGCATGATACCGACTGTGAGGACCTATGCCAAGAATACTTTTTGTTGATGACGACCCTGTTACCCTAGAACTTATGGGACAAGCTGCCCGTTTACTCGGGCATCAGGCAATTTTAGCCAGAACCGGTGCAGATGGTTTTGTAAAAGCTGAGGAACAAAACCCGGAAGTGATATTTTTGGATTTGATGATGCCAGATATGGATGGTCTTCAGGTCCTCGGTTTGCTCCATAAGGAAGAAAAAACGAAATCAATTCCTGTTATTGTTCTTTCAGCAGGTGCAAGCCTGGATGATGCATTAGTCTGCCAGGCTGCTGGAGCTCAGGATTACTTAACAAAACCAGTACAATTACAAACTTTAATGGATACGATTACTAAATATACATCTCATTAAGCTATGCAATTCAGAAAAATTATTATTGGTAAGCGAAGGAGGAACTTCTTCTTTCTGTGTATTATTTATATTTTTGCTGCTGCTTCTTGTGCAGATGGAAGAGATCAGACCAATACTAATCCCTCTCTCCCTGAGATTGTTCAAAGTAGTCCGGCCCTAATTCAAGATACTTTAATATCGTCAACTCAAGGAATTGCTGAGATTCCAATCGCAAGCAGTACTCCAGAAGTTTCTTTATCTGAATTGGGAAACAATCCGACTTCAACAAAAACTCAAGTCAAACAATCACCAACCCCTTCAAATACACCCACGGCTTCTAAAACTCCTACTCGCACGAAAGCACCTACAAGGACCAGGGTTCCGACTAGAACCCCAAAACCAACAGCAATACCTCCAACGCCTATTCCTCAGGATAATCCGGTGCGGATCTTCAATCCTGCATCATATTCTAAAATTACCACACCTTTCAACCTACTGGCAGCTGTTATTCCAGGCTCCGGTGGAAATGTCCATATGCAATTAACCGGCGAAAATGATAGAAAAATCCTGGAAAAAACCTGGATTTTCCATTATGCTAATGGAAGAAGAACGACAATTGATGAGAGTTTTGATATCACTGTCTCAGGAGTGGCAGAAGCTGCCCGATTGACAATTTTTACACTGGATGAAAACGGCAGGATCATAGCTCTGTCCTCCGAGGATATCCTGCTCCTTTCCATAGGACAGGCAGATCCTGCAGAGGCTTTGGACTTAATGGAGCCATTTACATTGCGCGCGCCATACCCCGGCAACAGCATTCGCCATGGAATAGTAGAAATTAGGGGAATAACCCGCACACGGACTGCCAGTACCATTTACATAGAACTTGTAGATCAATCTGGTAAAGTGGTTGGTTCTTATGTTTCGCAAAATGCTGTCCAACCTTCACTTGAATACCAATCTCTTGAATTAGACTTGCCTTACAAGGTTAGCAAGGCCACCTGGGTTAGATTGATCATGCACCAGGTGGATATCCGTAACGGTAAGGATGTTGCCATTTCCAGTATCATCCTTAAACTATATCCTTAATTTGTATTAACCTTTGAGGATCATCAATCAAAAATCGCTTATATCGAAATAATTCATAGAGCTAATAAAAGTGATAACAAAAAAATAACAGGAGATCGGTATTCTACCCGATCTCCTGTTAGTGAAGTCTATCCATATATGAAGTTGCTAAGCCCCGCCTTGGGTGTATTTTGCTGGATCGGTTGGCGTCTTCCCGGATGGATCCCAGACATACACCCAATCACCAACGTTTGCCCAATCGTACAGCCAATGGGAATCCCCGGGGGATAAATTTACACATCCATGACTTTGTGCGTACCCGAATAATGTTCTCCAGTATGCAGCATGTAGAGCACGGGCACCGTCAAAATACATTGTCCAGGGCACTTTTTCAAAAGAATAGTAATCGGATTTATCAGAAGTGAACGATCCGGTCATGGTTTCGGTATCTTTCTTAACCTGAATTTGAAAGAGACCCGGTTTAGTAAAGAATGGATCGACCCCTGTTGCTATCATCGTGGCATAAACAAGCTGACTTTGATCATACACAGCAAGAGTTTGTTCCAACAGATTGACTTCAATCCAACGGTTACCTATAACTCCTTGGGGCGGAGTTGTATTGATTTGGACTATTCGGATGTACCGGCGTTCGAGCCATTCATTTATACCTATCTGGAACCAATCGGTTTCGTTGGCTTTAGCAATAGCGAATACCTGTACCAGTGTATTGCGATAATAAGTCTTTCCTGTATTTGGATAATTCAACCCTGGTCCGGTACGGCTGTTTCCAATATCCACAAGCCATCCAAATTCATTATCAGGCGTACGGTAAAATGCCAGTCCTCTGAAACGGGTGTATTCTGCGGGGGAAGCCCTTAGCCATTCACCAGATTCAGCCAGCTGGACATAATGCCCTCCATTTACATCTGCACTGCCATTGTAAGCCACCCACCGTGTTGCTCCCGGCGGAAGGCTTCCACTAGGACCATCATTCGCTACTGCGGCATCCAGGGAAGGAAAGGTATTCACGGGATTTTCAGGATTTACATTAAGTTTGGCAAATAAATACGGCATTTTGGTTATTTCTTCATCAAGGGTATAAGCAGGTAACCCTTTGATCGGATAGGTTAATCCATTTTTTGCCCATTCATTCAATGTTTCAGATGGTCCGTATGCCATGCATTGCTGGTCTCCAGAATACACTCCCGGAAAACAGAGAGGTGCACCGGAATAAGGCTCCAATTGAGCTACAGAATCAGCCTTTACGGAATGCGGGCTTAAGGTTAAGAGTAAACCGGTAAAAATAACTAAGAATATCTTTCTCATAATTTTTTCCTATAAAACATCTTCCATTGCGCTTTCCAGCTAAGTATCCTATATTGTATCAAAAAAATTTGGCGTCATTGTAAGTTTGTTATAATCCCGCATGTTAAGTGTTGGATTAACTTGACATTAAGGGGTGGCTAATCTACAATTTTTATTAGCAGCATCAATGATAATTATTAAAAGGAGCGATAAATTGACAAAATCACGCACCCAACTTATGGCTGATCGGCTCCGTGAACTCCAGTCTTCTTCACCTGACATCGAGGGATCTGCCATTGTCAGTGTAGATGGATTGACAATAGCTTCATCCCTTCCTGAAAATGTTGAAGAAGATAGGGTTTCTGCTATGGCAGCTGCCATGCTAGGTTTAGGCGAAAAGATATCCCGCGAATTAGGCAGGGGATCATTGAATCAGGTCTATATCAAAGGCGATGCTGGTTACGTGATCATTATGTCCATCGGGGAAGATGCGGTTTTGACTGCCCTCGCTCGAGATCATGCCAAACTGGGCTTAATATTTTTAGATATGCGACGGGCGGCAGAAGAATTATCCAAACTTATTTAGGTTAGAGGAATATTGAAGTTGCTGGTAGTTATTCCAACATTTAATGAAGCGGAGAATATACAACCTATGCTCTCCGCTTTATTTTTACTCCCAATTGAGGATCTGCATGTACTCATTGTGGATGATAACAGCCCGGACGGTACAGGAGAGATCGTCGAAAAACTTAAGAAAGACAACCCTGGGCAGATCGATGTTCTTCATCGAATTGGGAAGCTCGGCCTTGGGACGGCTTATATCTCAGGTTTTCAATACGGGCTGGCTAATGGATACGATTTGATCGGTCAAATGGATGCGGATTTTTCCCACCCTCCAGAAAAACTGGTAGAATTGGTCGCTGCAGTTCAGAATGGCATTGACCTGGCAATTGGATCAAGGTACATTGAGGGTGGAAGTCTTGATAAAGACTGGCCATTATGGCGCAAGTTCCTTTCAGGATTTGGGAATTTTTATGCTCGTTCCATACTCAACTTGCCAGTCAAGGATGTGACCGGTGGTTTTCGAGTTTGGAATGGAAAACTACTGGAAAGAATGTCTTTGGACAAAATTCGCTCGAACGGTTATGTTTTTCAGGTCGAAATGCTGTATGTTGCCTGGAAAGTTGGCTGCAATTATCAAGAAATTCCATTCTATTTTGCGGATCGAAAAATTGGGAAATCGAAGATGTCGTTTAAAATTCAAGCAGAAGCGGCAATTAATGTTTGGAAATTGCCTGGATACCACAAAGATATTTAATTATTTTATTGGAGGAAAAAATGGGTAAAACACAAAAAGATCTTGAAGAGGCATTTGCCGGGGAGTCCCAGGCATCGCGTAAATATTTTCACTTTGCCAAAAAAGCGGAGCAAGAAGGATATACACAAGTGGCCAAGCTTTTTCGAGCTGCAGCGGTGGCAGAAACAGTTCATGCAGGGAATCATCTAAAGGTATTAAATGGCATCAAGGATACTCGAAGCAATTTGCAAGAAGCCATCAATGGCGAAAATTATGAAGTGACCACAATGTACCCTGAATTTATTGCTGATGCTCAGGCTGAAGGGGATGCAAAAGCCGAAAGATCTTTCCATTGGGCGATGGAAGTTGAGAAAACCCACGAACAATTATATAAAAAAGCATTGGAAATGCTGGATAAACCACAGGAAGATGTTCAGTATTATGTCTGCCCGGTTTGCGGACATACTCATGTAGGTACACCACCGGAGAAATGTCCTGTTTGTAATACTCCTGGCAGCAGGTTTGAAAAGGTAGATTAGCTTTTACTCTTACATTTAAAAAGTATCCCGCTTGATAAGCGGGATACTTTTATGTTTAACAGACGAATTTTACTTACCAAACACCAACTATGGTTTTCCACTCATCAAGGCTTAAAGTCTCAGCTCTGCGGCCAGGATCGATTTCAGCTGCCGCCATTTTTTCTTCCACTTGCCTGGTTGTCACTCCTAACCCATGGGAGAGACTGTTGCGTAAGGTTTTTCGTTTTTGACCAAACCCGGCTTTGCAAAGTAAGAAAAACCGATCGAGTTTACTGGTGGGTATGAAGGGTTCCGGGAAAAGATCTATCCGGACCACAGCAGAATCTATTTTTGGGGGAGGATAAAATGCCCCAGCCGGAATGCGCATGATGACCTGGGGTTTACCATATACTTGCACGCTTAATGCAAGGAGGTTCAGGTCACCCGGTTTGGCACAAATTCGCTGGGCAACCTCCAGCTGCACAGTTAGAACGATTTCGAGCCGGTTTTATATTCCCTTCAAGCAAGTGCCTGATGACCGCTGATGTAATATAGTAAGGAATATTAGCTACAACCAGGTATCCGGTTTGTAGGCCTAATATTCCGGTATCCTGTTCAAGAATATCGCCACATACCAGATTGACATTCGCATAGTCTTTGAGAATTTCTGAAAGGATGGGGATGATCTTTTTATCTATCTCCACAGCTGTTACCGTCCGGGCAGATCGGGCGAGATGGCGGGTAAGGCTCCCCAGGCCGGGTCCAATTTCAAGCACTTCATCATTTTCAGTAACTTCTGATAATGAAACGATCTTTTCCAGGATCCGGTCATCCGAAAGGAAGTTCTGACCGAGTCCCCGGGATGGTTTTAATTCTGCCTGGCGCAGGATGGCGGGAATATTCAAAGGGAGAAGAGGTGCTGAACCTTGGGTCATAGCTAGTTCAGCACATATAGAATATTGGCCGGAATGGGTGCCAGGAAATATACAGTGACCCATTGTGCCCAAGATTTCATAGTCTTCATCACTATAACCGAGGTCTATCCAGGCTTTACCCGGTATTCCTCCACCTGTATCAGCAATGGTCGCAAAACCGTAGCCGGGAATATAGACCTGCTGCCCGCGCATGTTTACGTACCAGCGGTAGACTACTGCCACGATCCCCTTCGCCACTTTCGCTCCAGAAGCTGTTGCGGTAGAACAACCTGGTATACCCAATCGGCAAGGTGAATATGAGGTGGCATACATGGATACTGCCCGCCAGTATTCTATCGTTGTTCCACCAATATCCAGTTGTTTCAACTGAGGCTTTTGTTCCATAACTCAAAATCTGGTCCCGGGGTTGACGTATAATAGTAGAGCTGATGGTTGTTCGACCAGCCTCCAAACCGTTTACTGAGCGGATCCTGGTAAAATCTACTGCCAGGCCATATTCGCCTGTTTGGGTCACGATCTGTTGATCCAATTCAACCTGGTTATCTGACTGAGTCTGATATGTAAATGGAAGTACTTTCTGTTCAAGGAGGAAAGTGTCTGACACACGTTGGATTTGTACTGGATCAATGGATAGCGGTTGTTCTTCAGAAGGGACCGAATAATCCAAACCCATCAAAGGCTGCTTATTATGAGCTAATAGTTTACCAATATTATTAGGTAAAATTTCGGCTTCAACCCTGGATGGCGTATTATCAGGCTGCCATTTTCGATATTGGACCGTATGGTAACGGAACATCTGAAATGTATCCGACGGTGACGATTGTTTGCCGTCGACCGTCAAAATATCACCGGGGAACAGCTTTACCCCATACTGGTATAGAAGGTTGGCAGGGTATTTTTCGGTGCTGAAAACTAAAATACGCTGACCATCGATCCAAAGAGCTATCGTAGATGTGTTTTGAACTTTGATCGGACGATTATCCAACAATAATGATTGGAGTCCAGGAGAAACGATATCGCCAGAATAGAAGCTAATCCCGGAAACACGTAACAACGAATTTACAGTAAGGGCAGGGTTGCGAATGGTTATTGTCGAATTGTTTTCAATGATCGTAACCGGCTGATATAAAAATATACCGATTAAGATAAGTCCAGATAATGAAAGTACAAGTGGCAGCAACCACAAGAATTTGTTTCTCATTAATAACGATTGTAACAGATTTATTTGACGAGAATTTGGAAATTGAGGATGGAGAATGGAGAATGGAGGATGGAGAATTGAAAGAGGTAATTAGTGGTAGAGTGAGTAGTGAGTAGTGAGTAGTGAGTAGTATGGTATGGACTTGGAGGAAGCCTTGAATAATCTTAATGAATATTTCCATAATTCAGTACTTGAATTATGGAAATAGATTGTGATATACTATCGAAAGTTCTACTAAAACAATAGACATTGTAGAACATTTATGTGAATGTGATCAATATATGAGATTATCCAAACGTGGAGAATATGCCTTACGGGCAATGATCGACCTGGCATCCTGGACGCAGGATCGCAGCCACATGCCGATCAAAGAAATTGCTGAGAGGGAGAATATCCCAATCAAGTTCCTTGAGCAGATCCTTCTGACCATGAAAAATGCCGGTCTGGTGAGCAGCCGAATGGGTGTGAATGGCGGCTACTACCTGGCAAAACCGGCGGAGCAGATCACCCTGGGTCAGATCATCCGTTTGCTCGATGGTCCACTTGCGCCTATTCGATGTGTCAGTCAGATGGCATACGAACCTTGCAGCTGCCCGGATGAGAGCACTTGCGGGCTGCGTAGTGTCATGTTTGACGTTCGCAACGCGATTTCGGATATTCTCGATCACAAGACCCTGGCGGATGTCGTCCACAGGGGTGTAACTAAAATTAACCCGTAATAGGAGATAAAAATGAATAAGAAAGCATTTTCTGTTATTGCAGTAGTGATGGTTCTTTCGTTAATTCTTACCGCCTGTGGTGGTGGAGGTCAACAGCAGAACCAGAAAAAGATCTCAGTATCCGGCGCTTTTGCACTTTACCCATTAATGGTTCAATGGGCTGAAAAATACCAGGCATCCAACCCCAATGTCCTCATTGATGTATCAGCAGGTGGAGCAGGCAAAGGGATGTCAGATGCTCTGGCAGGTGCTGTGGATATTGGCATGGTTTCCCGTGAAGTCGCCCAGGAAGAAGTGGACCAGGGTGCTTATGGAATTGCAGTAACGCGTGATGCAGTATTTGGCACAGTCAGCGCCAGCAACCCATACCTGGCTGATATCTTAAAGCAGGGACTTTCTCAAAAAATCCTTTCAGGAATCTTCCTGACCGGTGAGATCACAACCTGGGGTCAAGCTCTGGGAAAGCCTGAGATCACTGATGAAATTCATGTATTCACCAGATCGGATGCATGCGGTGCAGGCGAGATGTGGGTAAAATATGTGGGCGGCAAGAAGCAGGAAGAATTGAAGGGAATTGGTGTCAATGCTGACCCAGGGGTTCTTGAAGCTGTTATCAAAGATCCGCTCGGAATTGGGTATAATAACCTGAATTATGCATTCGACCTGAAAAGTGGAAAGCCAGTGAATGGTGCTGGTGTAGTACCCCTCGATATCAATGAGAATGGTACTGTTGATCCGGATGAAGTATTGGACACACAGGCACAGGCGGTGGAAGCAATAAGCACAGGGCGATATCCTTCTCCACCTGCGCGACCGCTCTATCTGGTGACCAAAGGTAAACCTACAGCAACAACTGCAGAATTTATTCAATGGATTTTAACTGATGGCCAACAGTATGTTGCAGAAGCCGGGTATATAGTTTTGACACCCGATCAACTGGCAGAATCTAAAAGTAAATTGAAATAATCATGGATTTAGATTTAAAGACAAATATTATTCCAACCAATAGGGAGACCAGTAAAACACTGGTCTCCCGTAAAAGACAGGAAAGAGGAGCATCGCTTCTCTTTAAATGTTTAACCTTCCTGCCAATCGTGTTATTCATTGTCATTCTGGTTGTGTTGATCGTCAGGTCCCTGCCTATCCTCCAACAAAAATCCGTTTTTGAACTACTTTTAGGTAAAGTCTGGCGGCCATCTGAGGGAGAATTCGGTTTTCTTCCCTTCATCGCGGGTTCCCTCTGGGTCACAATTCTTGCCATGTTGATCGCTGCCCCGGTGAGTATCATGTGTGCCATATATTTATCTGAATATGCCACCTCTCTTGCGAGGACCATCCTCAAACCACTTATTGATATACTGGCGGCGATTCCATCAGTAGTCTATGGCCTATGGGGCGTTCTGGTGATCGTCCCCTGGGTGGGAAACACTTTATCTCCTTTCCTTGAAAAAACATTTTGGTTCATTCCATTTTTTCAATCGAAGAATCCAACCGGATACAGCATACTAGCGGGTGGTTTGGTCCTGGCAGTCATGGTCACCCCATTTATTATTGCTGTGTCATATGAGGTAATGCATACTGTTGCGCGCGGGTATCACGAAGCGTCTCTCGCTGTCGGGGCTACACGCTGGCAGACCGTGCGTTATGTCATTTTCCCCAGGGTTGGTTCCGGTTTGGCTGCCGGAGTTATCCTCGGTACTTCCAGGGCATTTGGTGAAACGATTGCAGTGCTTATGGTAATCGGTAATAATCCCGTTATTCCCAAGTCCATACTTGATGCGGCGTATCCGTTACCCGCATTGATCGCAAATAATTATGGTGAGATGATGTCCATTCCGCTTTATGATGCGGCTTTGCTGGGATCTGCCCTGCTATTATTGATCATTGTTTTAATTTTTAATGTATCTTCTGCTATCATCTTTAAGAAGAGTTACCGGGAAGGCTCAGGAATGAAAAAGATCTCCCGCCGGCGAATAGAAGAATATATAGCCAAGTTCTTTATGTATATCAGCCTGGGATTGGTGACAGGAAGCCTCGGTTGGATACTTGTCACCCTGGTTATTAAGGGAGCACCTTCCCTGAATTGGGCAATGGTTTCACAGGTACCGAAAGGTGGTTTCTACCTCGGAAAAGAGGGCGGTATCCTGAATGCGATCATTGGATCCCTCTATCTTGCCGGTGGTGGAACGATTTTGGCATTGTTGTTCAGTTTACCCATCGCTCTTGGACTAAACGTATATATCAGACGAAATTCAAAATGGGCTATTGTAGTCAGATCTGCGCTGGATGTATTGTGGGGGATCCCTTCCATTGTATATGGAGCCTTCGGTTTTACGATCATGCTGGCAATGGGGATGCGGGCTTCATTACTGGCTGGTATTGTCACCCTGGCTCTCGTGGAACTCCCGATCATGATCCGGTCGATGGATGAAGTACTGCGTTTGATGCCCAGGGACCTTGAACATGCATCTTATGGTTTGGGAGCAACGAAGATCGAAACTGCTTTACGGGTAATTTTGCCGCAGATGATGCCTGGATTGATCACAGCAGCCATGCTTGCTTTCGGAAGGGGAATTGGAGATGCTGCTTCAGTATTGTTTACTGCCGGGTACACTGATCGAATTCCAACTTCACTGATGGATCCGACAGCTTCACTGCCATTGGCGGTTTTCTTCCAACTATCAACACCTTTCCCGGAAGTGCAGCAGCGGGCATATGCTGCCGCGCTGGTATTGACCATTATTGTACTTGTTATCAGTATAGTATCCCGCTGGCTGGCGTCCAGATTATCCAGGTATTCGGTTAAATAGGAAATCTTATGGAATATCATATTAATGTTCGTGACTTGAATGTAAAGATCGGCAGCACCCAGATCATCAACAATGTCAGCCTGGATATTCCCAGGGGGCAGGTGACAGCGATCCTGGGCCCTTCAGGCTGCGGGAAGACTACTTTGATGCGTACAATGAACCGGTTTCTGGAATTGACCGACAATTCTGTGATCACCGGGCAGGTTTTACTGGATGGCAAGAACATTTATGACCCGGATGTGGATGTGACCGAGATCCGGACAAGAATCGGTTTATTGGCACAGCGTCCCTATTCCCTACCCATGTCCATTTATGAGAACGTTGCCTATGGGCTGCGTATTCACCGCATCAACAACAGCCGCAACCTGAAACCCATCATTCGGCACTATTTGGAGATGGCAGGACTCTGGGAAGAAGTCCAAAAAAGACTGCATGACCCCGCGACGGCTTTATCCATCGGCCAACAGCAGCGCTTGTGTCTTGCACGTGGTTTGGCACTCGAGCCTGAAGTGATCCTGGCGGATGAGCCAACCTCTGCTCTGGACCCCATATCCTCCCAGCATATTGAGAAAAAGCTGCAAGAACTGAAAGAGAAATACACCATCGTTCTGGTGACACATACGCTCAGGCAGGCACGCCGTCTGGCAGATTACGTGGTTTATATGTATATGGGTGATGTAGTCGAGCAGGGACCTGCTAAAGAAGTATTTGAAAACCCCCAACAGGAACGGACCAAAGCGTATTTACAAGGTTCTATAGGGTAGCAAAAGTCTTCTCTTCGATTGAGTATTTCCGTTAAAGTGGGATATTTGTTATAAATAACGTATCTAAAGTAGGGAGGGTAAATTGTCAACATCATTTTCAACATCAAGCATTCGTAAGGTTTTTTCGTTTCCGTTCGCAGATCCACGCTGGAAAAGTAAGCTTCTGATTGGCATGGGAATACTATTTGCCAGTTTTATCATTCCTATCCTGCCTGGACTGATTATCTATGGTTATTTCTACCAGATCATGCAGCGGGTAATTGTGAAAAGTGAAGAACCAACTTTACCGGAATGGCAGGATTGGGGCAAATTACTGGGGGATGGTTTTCGCTTATTCGGTGTTTCTTTTATATATTCATTACCACTGTCGATATTGTATTTTGCTGGAATATTGGCTTACGGCCTCATGATCTTCAGTATTCCCTGGATGGAGAATACAGGTAGTGGAAGGTGGAACGGCTTGCCCTGATCATGATCGGAATCATGAGTTTCTTCTTTTTGATCATTCTGCTGGTGATGATATTTGCCATTGTCTTGTCGGTTATCCTTCCTCTCGCATGGTGCCAGACGATTGCAGCTAACTCCTTTAAGGGTGGGTTTGAAATAGGAAAATATTGGAAAGTTTTTAGAGCTAAATTTTGGTGGTTTCCTCATCGCAACAACGCTAATGTATGGTTTATTCACTATTACTCATGATGGTTTATTATGTCCTATATATGAGTATAGTGCTCTGGTGCCTGATCCCATTCTTACTCATCATAGGGGGAATGTTAACCGGACTTTACTCACTGGTTCTATGGGCATTTGTTTACCGTGAGGGGATGGACAAATTAGAAGGCCAAGTAGTATATAGGTAATAGCTCGAATCTGGATCTTTGGTAGCCAAGCAGAACAACATTAAACAATCAATGAATAAATTTGTAGTAATAAAAAGACCTCTCTGATGGAGAGGGTCCTATTTTCCTACCGGATATCGATCACTTTTTCCAAAGTTGGCCAAATGGCTTTACTCAATTTTTCCAGGGGAACATCCTGAACTTTCATCGTGATCTGTCCATATCCCGGGGCGTCGCCAGCAGTCTTTACGAAAGCCACAATATTTCCACCTACATCCCTCACTGCTGAGGCAATTTCTGCAAATTTACCGGGTACATCTTTCACGATAAAAGATACCCTAACTCCATCACATCTGGCTCCCAGGAGTTCAAGGAAGATGCGGAATAGATTGGTCTCAGTAATAATTCCAACCAGTTTCTCTCCCTTCATGACAGGGAGTGCACCGATCTTTTTATCAGCCATGATACGGGCTGCTTCTTCGATGGGTGTATCTTCGGTCACTGTGATCACGTCTTTCGTCATCACCCGTTCCACGGTGATCTTGCTCACCAGGTAGCTTATCTCCCACACACTCAAGGAAGTTGCTTCTGACGGGGATGCATTGAGAAGATCGCTTTCCGAGACGATCCCGACCAGCTTTCCTTTTTTATCCACAACCGGAAACCGCCGGATGTGTTCCTTGCGCATGCTTACCAATGCTTCCTGAACTGATTCTTCAGGGGATACTGTCAAGACAAGATTTGTCATTCGTTCGCCAACTAACATGGATGGTCTCCTCTAGATCTATAATTTATGCTTATAAATCTATTGTACAATCACTATTGTTAAATAACTATAAGAAGTGTAAAGTCTGCCAGGAATATCGAAAAATATCGATTAATTGACAGATACCTCATGACAGCTTATTATGATTGATCTATGTGACTTTTCTGAATAATATTCATCTGATTTAATAATTAGATTTTAAAGTGAGGAAAAAATGGAAAAAACAAAAAAGCAAAATCTGAAATCATCGTGGTTCTTGATATTGATAGGCTTGGTACTTATTCTAGCTGCCGGTTATTTTTTATTAAAACCAGCCCCAACTCAAACAACAGCACTCCCTTCGGAAGTATCGGTAGCGGAAGCAGCCACGCTTCGTGATGCAGGTGCTTTTGTTCTGGATGTGCGCCAACCGGAAGAATGGGAGCAAGCCCATATTCCAGGAGCAACATTAATTCCATTGGGTGAATTACAGACAAGAAGCAATGAAGTTCCTAAGGATGCAAAAGTTTTGGTGGTTTGCAGATCTGGAAACCGGTCGCAGCAGGGAAGGGAAATTCTTTTGGCAGCCGGTTTTACCCAGGTGACAAGCATGGCCGGCGGGGTCACTCAATGGCAAGCCGAGGGAAACCCGGTGGTTAGTGGACCGTAGTTGGTGTCGATGTTGATGATCTTCCTATGGACATAAAGCCTCGAAAATGATAGAATTCACCCTGTTAAAGCACTGGGGGCTCGTCCAATGGTAGGACTGCAAACTCTGGATCTGTATATAGAGGTTCGAATCCTTTGCCCTCAGCCTCTGGAATAAGCGCCCTGAACAATATATCAGGGCGTTTGTTTTTACCCTGAACAGGAGAAATATATGTCCAACGACCTGACCACAACACCGAATATTAATTTCATTCAAGAGGCCATTGAAGAGGATCTTCGCACAGGCCGGTTTGACCATGTCCAAACCCGATTTCCTCCAGAACCCAATGGTTACCTGCATATTGGTCATGCGAAAGCTTTATGCATCGATTTTGGAATGGCGGAAACCTTTGGCGGTGTATGCAACCTGCGTTTCGACGATACAAATCCGGTGAAAGAAGATGTTGAGTATGTGGATGCAATCCAGGAGGATATAAAATGGCTCGGGTTTAAGTGGGGAGA
Organism: uncultured Chloroflexia bacterium; assembly: GCA_963709535.1. Taxonomy (GTDB): domain Bacteria; phylum Chloroflexota; class Anaerolineae; order Anaerolineales; family Anaerolineaceae; genus PNON01. Next base: position 42,983 of record CAVPWY010000011.1, read on the forward strand.
TCAAGGTCCGCTCTACGCATCAGATTACTTTGAGCAGCTTTACCAATTCGCCCTCCAACTGATCGAAAAAGGCAAAGCCTATGTGGATGATCTAACTGCAGATGAGATCCGCGAATACCGCGGGACATTGACTGCACCGGGAAAGGACAGTCCTTTCCGTTTGCGCTCGGTAGAGGAAAACCTCGATCTGTTCAAACGCATGCGGGCAGGAGAATTCCCTGATGGTACACGGGTGCTCCGTGCAAAGATCGATATGGCTTCCAACAATATCAATATGCGTGACCCAACCATGTACCGCATCATCCATGCTGCCCATCATCGTACCGGGAATGAGTGGCCGATTTATCCGATGTATGATTTCGCCCATGGGCAGAGCGACTCTGTGGAAGGGGTGACCCATTCCCTTTGCGACCTGGCTTACGAAGATCATCGACCGTTATATGACTGGTTCATCACAGAATTGGGTTTGTTTCACACCCGCCAGATCGAATTTGCCAGACTGAATATTACATATACCATCCTTAGCAAACGATTCTTGAAACAACTGGTGGATGGAGGATTTGTCCGAGGGTGGGATGACCCGCGCATGCCAACTTTATGCGGGATGCGCAGGCGCGGTTACCCGGCGAAAGCAGTGCGTACATTCATTGACCAGGTCGGAGTAGCAAAAAAAGAGAACATGATCGAGATCGAACTGCTTGAACACCTCGTGCGGGGAGAGTTGAATGTATCCGCAAACAGGGTGATGGGAGTTCTTCATCCCGTAAAGGTAGTCATAACCAACTATCCCGAAGGGCAGGTGGAGGAGATCGAAGCGATCAATAACCCCGAAGACCCATCCGCCGGGTCTCGCAAAGTCCCGTTCGCCAGGGAAATCTATATTGATCAGGACGATTTTAGAGAATTGCCTCCTCCCAAGTATTTCCGTCTTGCTCCCGGTAAAGAAGTTCGGCTGCGTTACGGGTATATCATCAAATGTGAGGACTTCGTGAAGAATCCGCAGACTGGCGAGGTGGAAGAGATCCACTGTACTTATGACCCGGAGACTCGTGGAGGATATGCACCGGATGGGCGAAAAGTGCAGGGAACCATCCATTGGGTATCTGTGAAACACGCACTGGATGCAGAAGTTACGAATCTACAACCGGTTGTTTACAGAAGTTAATCCAAACAAGACAGAAGAGGGAAAAACCTTCCTCGATTATCTGAATCCGGATTCATTAGAGGTGTTGACCGGGTGTAAACTGGAACCGAGCCTGGTTTCAGCAAAAACTGGCGAAAAATTCCAGTTTGAAAGAAAAGGTTTTTTCTGTGTGGATTTGGATTCAAAACCGGGAAACCTTGTTTTCAATATCACTGTTCCATTGCGGGACACCTGGGCAAAGATCGACCCTGTGAAAAAGTAAACTCCACGGAATAACAGGTTTACAAGAAGTAATAAAAAATAGACACTTGAAAAGCGTCTATTTTTATGTATTTGAGTGAAATGGAGTTACGATGAATAAGCTCTCTTTTGAGCTGAAATGATGCGGTCGCACAGATCATTGAACTGATTGTCGATCACCTGGTACTTGGGATTTGCTTTATGCCAGGCTATGATCTCTTCTGCGCCGAGTGAAAATGGGGTAGTTGCGTGGAATCCTGGAACAGTATTTTGATCTTGGAATTGTCGAAAATACCACAATGGGCTTTATCTCCCAGCAAACCGGCACCCCAATCCTGATCGTAACTATTGATCACTTCCGAAGGGACATGGACTATTTTAGGTTTGATACCGGCGGCTGCCGCAAGTGATTCAAAAATTTGGTTCCAGGTAAGCCACTCATCTGAGGTGATGTGATAGGCTTCTCCCAGCGAAGAGGAATTTCCCAGCAGACCGTTAAATCCGGTGGCAAAATCAGCATGGTGGGTTAAAGTCCAAAGTGAAGTGCCATCTCCATGGATGATCACCTCTTTTCCCTGAAGCATTCGATCGATCGTTGTCCACCGACCTTGGATGGGTATGGACGAGCGGTCATATGTGTGGGAAGGACGTACAATGGTGATCGGATACTTTCTCATTGCGATAGGTTTCCAATAAGAAGTTTTCACAGGCAATTTTATTTCTTGAGTATTGCCAATACGGATTATCAAGAGGAGTGGTTTCGGTAATGGGTACTTTGGATGGAGGTTTCTGATAGGCCGATGCGGAACTGATAAAAATATATTGGCTGGTTTTTCCCCTGAAAAGACCTAGATCGATCTTGAACTTGTTCGGGGGTGTATGCGACCCAATCCACTACCGCATCGAATTTTATTCCTTTGATGGCTTCAGAGACAGTCTCTGGTTTTCGAATATCTGCTTTCAATAAATTGGCCCCCTCAGGAGGGAGGCGAAAGGACTGACCACGATTAAGCATGTATAACTCGATACCATTTTGAACTGCAAGACTGCTGCAGGCTGAACTGATGATGCCGGTACCACCGATAAAGAGGACTTTCATTTTCTTACCTCATTATTATGGAAAGGTTACTTGCATGGTCATTCCCCATTTCAAACGTGGATCCGGGTCAGTCATGAGGATGTGTACCTTATATAATACGTCGCCGCCTTTATTTTCCGGTGCCTGGCTGATCTCTTCCACCGTTCCCTGAAAGGTCAAATCCGGCAGGGCATCCGCAGATAGAGTGACTGATTGTCCAATGCTGACATTTACGACATCCAGTTCTGTCAGGTCGCTGGTATCCACATACCATTGACTCAGATCAGCAATGAGTACAGCCCACTTCTCAGGTCCAATCCATTCTCCGGCAGTCAGGCTGGTATCCACGATCATCCCATCGAATGGTGCTATTAGATCGAATTGATCCAGGTTGTGTTGGGCAGCAGATGATTGGGCTTTGGCATTATCGAGGCGGGCAGAAGCAATGGCAAGCTTATCTTTATCTGCACCAGTCTGAGTATTCTCCAGGGTTCGTTTTGCTTCAGCTTCGACAGCAAGCGCAGCATCCAGAGCGGATTTTAATAAGTCCCGTTTGTTGACCAGTTTCTCCAGCTTCCGGATCAATTCATTGTAATCTTCCTGGGCTTTTTCCAAATCATCAGCTGCGCTTTTTCTTTTGGAATTGTCCTTATCCAGGCTGGCATATTTATCAAATTTCTCCTGGGCATCCTTGAGGTCATCCTTATATGTGACGATATCAGACTCAGCTTCAATAATGTCATCCTCATTAGCTTCGAGGTCAAATTTTTCCCAATCTTTGGCGGCTTTTGCACGGGTAGTTTGTGCATCACTAAAAGCCTTCTGAGCTTCTGCCCTGGCCAGGTCAGCTGTTCAATTCAGTGAATCGAGATCTTGTTGTGCCGAGACCAGTTCAAGGGACGCTGTCGCTAAAGCAGCCTGAGCGCTCTCACGATCTGCCAGAGAAACCAGGATGTCCCCTTTTCTCACGGTATCCCCTTTATTAATCAGGATTTTGTCCACTTTACCCCGGGTTTGGAATGCCAGGTAGAGGTTATCTCCCGGGATGATATGACCTTCGGCAACAATTGCTGAGGGTGAAGACTCAGATGAAGGTTCAGGAGTTGGCGTCACTTTTGGTGTACAAGCTGTTAATCCAATCATTATGAGTATTGTTATGAAGAATACCGGTTTTATTTTCATTTGTTTCTCCTTCTGATCCATTACCAATTTTTTCAATTATTCGTAGGATAATACTTCGCGGATTGTTAATCGAGCCGCATTGCGGGCAGGCAGGATGGATGCAATGGCAGATAGCACTAATACTACGATGAGCCATAACAAATATCCATCCCAGGTTATTTTTGTGTCTATCGGTGAATTGAAGACAGCCAAACTGACGATTGATGCGAGCATATAAGTGATCGGGAATGATAACAATGCTCCGAGCAGCCAGGATATTCCGCCAATCACTACACCTTCCAGAATAACCATGCGCATGATGACTTTATCGACTGCTCCAATGGAACGCATAATGCCAATTTCTCGCGTCCGCTCCATTACATTCATACTCATGGTACCTGTAAGGCCGATACTTCCTACCGAAGCAGTCAGGATCGCCATGATCAACAGGAAAGTGACCAGGATATCCGAATTCTCTGATGCGGTTTTTAATGTTGGCACTGCCGGTTTGGGCTTCTTCTAATTTATAACCCTGAGCCCTAAAGTGTTCATCCAGTTTTTCACTCATCGACTGCTGAAATGCAGGATCATGGCTGGATGTGACCACACGGAAGGAATAGGATTTATTGGCCAGGTGAGTCAAGGTGGGATATATATTCATAAGTACTGTACGCAATTGTCCCCTCCTGGTCAACGAACTTAAAGATTCCTACCACCAACCAGTCATCCTCTTTGCCGTTTACTTTCATATGGATGGATTCACCTGGCTTAAGGTTTGGAAATTTATCAAGGATGTTCTCGCTTAAGGTGAGCGATTTTTCATCTCCCGGTTGAAGCCATCTACCTGAGATGAGGATAGGAGATACCAGGGTGGATCTTGCGGGTGGGGCAAGGATGACCATGTTGTCTGCTGTGGTTCCATCCGGAAAGAGGGCTTCTCCTTCGGCAAATGCCCAGCCTTCAGTCCTCACAACTCCCGGGACTTTAAGAGCTTCAAGCTCCACCTTGTCCAACCGGTATGGTTGATTAAAATCCATTGTGAGATCAGCAGTAAAATATTTTCCGATCTGATCGATATAATCATGTAATGTCACCCGGACATTGAACACTGCGATAAAAATTGCACCGCCCATTGTCAATGTAAAAAGGGTCAGGATCAATCTTCCTTTGCGCCTAAAAATATTTCGAAATGCAATCAGCATCGGTCGGGGAAAATGGATTCCGCGTTTGGAAAAGAAATGATTAATCCGACCCTGAAGTGATGTCTCAGATGGGTGTTGTTTTTCCAGCACCTGATTGCTGGAAGTCTCTGTTTGAACCAGATCATTACTTAATGCACGTTGAATTTTGATTTTCGATCCCTTAATGATCGGGTTCAAACCCACCAGGAGGGGAATCCCTAATCCGACTATAATCTGGATCAAGAGTGCAAGCGGAATGATCCGGTAATAAAGCAGGGAGAAATTTAGTTTATCGGCAATAAATGCTGAAAGGGCATATGCACCCTGGCCACCCAATGGTATAGCAATTGCCAAAGAAATGAGGCTGAAAATTAAGATCAAAACAATGTACATTCCGAGGATCTGATTCTCTCTGCCCCCGACAAGTTTCATCACACCGATAAATCGCAAATGTTGATTTAGTAGAGATGAGAGGGTGTTGGCAATTAATGAACTGCTGAGGAATAGTATTAAAATCCCCAATGCGCCAAGGATTCCCAGAATAGCCTGGACAGTGGAACCCAATGGATGTTCATTTGTTTTCATCGTCCGGGTACGGATGACGGCAATATTATTTTTTTCAACTTTGTCTTTGAGATCAGCTGATAATTGCCGCAGATGGTCCTCATTATTCTTACTGTCTGTTGCGACAATGAACAACCGGTTGAATTCGTCTGGTTGGTGCAACGAAACCAGGGAATCCATGGAAATGTACGCAAATGGAGCAGCCAGAAAATCACCGGCAGAGGTGGTCTGATCTTGTACTATCCCGGTAACTTTAAACTTCTTAATTGACCCGTCTTCCAATTGAATTTCAAGATCACTCCCAATAGGGGCATTAATTTTGGCTGTTGCCTTCTTTTCCAGGAGGAGTTCTCCCTTACCGGGTTCCGATTCACCAGATATTTTCCTTAAGAGATTAATCGTCAATTCTTTGTAATTATCAACTGCAACAAAGTTAAATTTCATCCACTTTACGCTGCCAGGAGTCCTGACCCGGATCGTAAATATATTCCTGCCTTCAGCTTCTGCAACCCCATTCATACTTTTGATGGTATCGATCAGGTCATCAGTAAAATAACCCGTCCTTACCTCAACATTCATAGGGTTATTCGCAGCAAAACTCGCGCTCATGTCGTTGGATATGATCGCGTATGCACCAGCAATCACCCCAATGGAAAAAACTCCAATAGCAATTGAAAATACAACAAGCAAGGTGCGCATCTTGTTGTCTACAAGGTCGTGGATCACCTTACGCCAACGTGGACGCATTATCTTCCACCTCCAAATAGTTTTCCGAGGAAGGATCTGCGCCTGTCCGACATTCTATTTTCCTAAATCCTATCCTGAACGATTTGTGAAAGAGCTTCCCGTGTGAGGGGGGATTGTTGTAACAGGTCATTAAACTTGGCACCTGGTAAGAGAGCCAATTTAACCGGTTCTTCTGGACCAGCGCGTACGTTCGCAATTGTTTTTCCACCACGGATCAATTCAATTTCACCGAAGAATTGGCCAGGGGTCAACCTTGCGATGGTGATATCTTCCTTTTTTGAACCTTGAAGGACGACCTCGACTGCCCCAGACTGGATTAAGAAAAAGTATCTATGTGGACTCCATTCTTGATGATTGTCTCACCCGGTTCGAAAGAAGCGAATTCCAATAATTTGGTCACTTCCAACATCTTCTTGTGAGTCAACAATGGAAAGGCTCGAACGATGGATTCATTGATAAGTAGCCCATCAGCAATAACAATATTCCTCGAGGTTCTTGAAGTTAAGGATGGATCATGCGTAACCATAGCGATGGTCCTACCCTCTTCCACAAGCTGCTCAAATAATTGGATAATATTATCGGTCGAACGGGAGTCCAGGTTACCGGTCGGTTCGTCAGCAACGATCAATGGAGGATCAGTCGCTAACGATCTGGCAATCGCTGCGCTTTGTTGCTGGCCGGTCGATACAGCGATCGGGAGTTTATTTGCGAATTTTGCAAGTCCGACCATGTCAAGCAACTCCATGGCGCGTTTTGGGCGTTCATCAAAACTTAGGTAGTTAATGTAATCCATCGGGAGCATGACATTCTCAAGCAATGTTAACATAGGAAGAAGCTGAAAGAATTGAAAAACGATACCCAGGTTTTTCCCACGCCAGAGCGACCGTTGGCTTTCATTCATGGAATAGATATCCACATTATTGACATGGACCAAACCGGAAGTGGGAAAATCTATTCCGGTAACCATGTTGAGCAAGGTAGACTTTCCACTTCCCGATTTTCCAATAATGGAAACAAATTCTCCCTGGTACAAAGTAAGGTCAATTCCCTTTAAAGCCTGAAATTCGCCTGCGGCATTTTTGTAGGTTTTGACTACCTTTTTAAGGTCAATGATCGACCTTCCCTGGGATGTCATATTTGCCACCATCTTTTCTTTTTGGCATCCATTTTTGTTTCTTCTATTACAGAAGCAGGAACGATTTCCCCATCCTGCAGTTGGATGTGCCGGGAAAAACGAGGTGCGAGGCTGTTATCATGTGTCACCATGATGATAGTCTTTCCGGTGGATAACAAATGGTCGAAGACTTCAAAAATATGTTCTGCTGTCACAGAATCGAGACTTCCTGTAGGTTCATCGGCTACAAGAATTGGTGGATCATTGGCTAAAGCTCGCGCTATAGCGACCCGCTGTTGTTGACCTCCCGAGATATAAGCAGGTAATTTATTGGCATGTTCATCCAATTCAACCAGATGTAATAGATCCAATGCTTTTGATTTACTTTCTCCCTTTTTAAAGGTGCCACAAAGATCAAGGGGAAGCATAATATTTTCGAGAAGGGTCAGCATTGGCAAGAGTTGGAAGGATTGGTAAATCACCCCCATGTTGATTCCACGCCAAAGTGCCAATTGGTTTTCATTTAATGAATGTATGGAAACGGGATCGCCATTACTATGCACGATCACCTCACCTGAAGAGATATTGTCCACTCCGGTGATCATATTTAATAAGGTGGATTTTCCAGCCCCGGATTTGCCGATAATGCCAAAATACTCCCCGGCATTGATTTCCAACGAGATTTTCTTTAAGGCAGAAAAATCCCCTGCAGCAGATTTATAGATTTTATCCACTTCAAGTAATTGAATGAGTGGATTGGAATTAGGCAACAAAATATGACCCCGGAAAAATATTATTTCTTGAAAGTAAATAAGAAAATATCATACATTGTATATCTTACCACCAGGGGCTGAAATATAAGTATGTCTAAGGATAGATTAACCTTATCCCACTGGTGGCGGATGAAATCTGTGACCACTACAAAGTATCATTTAAATGGTATACCAAGCCCATAAGGTAGCTCAAACCAGGTCTTCTCAGCAATTATGAATGTTATACAAAATCTATATTGACTCTGAATATTATTTACTATATAATGTAAGAGCTTACATAAAAGTAGTTACAATATATTGGAAATAAATGCCAAATTTGCCCCCTACCATTTATGATGTAGCAAGAGAAGCAGGCGTGAGTATCGCTACTGTTTCAAGAGTATTAAATTTTCCATTACGAGTAAATTCCAAAACCAGAACAACAGTTATGAAGGCTATTGATTTGCTGGGATATGTACCCAAAGCAGAATCACGAGCCAGAGCGCTTAAAGAAACCAGGCGAATTGGGGTTCTGATACCTTTCTTTACAGCCCCCTCTTTTGTGCAAAGATTAAGGGGAATTTCAACAGTCCTCAACCAGCACGATTATGAAATGGTGATCTATCCAGTCGATTCCAAGTTGCGTGAAAAAAGTTATTTGGATACTTTACCCATGCATAAGGCTTTAGATGGATTGATCATTGTCTCACAAGTTATTGATTCCACAATTGCGCTACGACTTCTTGAGAATAAACTCGAAACTGTGGTTATTGAATTTAATGATCCGAACTTCACCACTTTGGAAATAAATGATGAAGAAGGCGGATCCCTCGCAACGCGTTTTCTAATTGAAAAAGGATACAAGCGAGTAGCGTTCATTGGAGGACAACAAAAGCCATTATTTGGGGTGAATCCAATAATTAAAAGAATGGCTGGGTATAACAAAGTTATGAAGGAAGCAAAGATTAATCTTCCGAAAGAGTATTGTCAGGAGTATGCCATGGAACCTGCGCATCTATTGGAAGACTTAATTCAGTTAGGGTTGCCATTAGCAATTTTCGCGGCCACAGATCTTCAAGCAATCGCACTGATCAAGGAGGCCAGAAAACTCGGCCTTCGAGTTCCCATGGACGTTGCAATTATAGGGTTTGATGATATCGACATGGCTGAATATTTCGGGTTAACAACAGTTCATCAACCATTGGATGAATCTGGAAGGATCGGGGCAGAGCTATTGATCTCCAGGCTGACAGATCCCTCCCAAACCATCCAGCATATACAGTTACCATTGAGCATTGTTGAAAGGGAGACAGTATAGTGCTACTATGGATTCGCATGAGGAGGTGGTAGAGAAAAATTTCGTATTGTAATGTCAATTAATTAAATCAAATAGATTTATTACCAAATTTTGGAGGAAGAAATGAAACATTTGTGGAGAATTACCGCAGTACTTGTTCTGGCATCCATGGTATTAGCTGCCTGCGCAACGCCTACCGCTGCCCCCGCAGCACCAGCTGCACCTGCTGCCCCCGCTGCACCCGCAGCTCCTGCTGCACCAGTAGCCACCGAAGTACCCGCTGCTCCCGCTGCACCCGCTGCAACTGGAGAAGTTTATTACCTGAATTTCAAGCCGGAAGTTGCTGAAATTTATGCAAAGATCGCAGATGCCTATAAGGCAGAGACTGGTAATACGCTTAAAGTTGTAACTGCTGCTTCAGGAACTTACGAGCAAACATTAAAATCAGAAATTGCCAAAGCAGATGCACCAGTATTATTCCAGATCAATGGTCCAGTAGGTTATCAATCCTGGAAGGATTACACAGCAGATTTAAAAGACACTGAGCTGTATAAGCACCTAACCGATAAGACCATGGCTGTGACCGATGGTGATGGTGTATATGGACTTCCATATGTGGTTGAAGGGTATGGCATCATCTACAACAATGCCATCATGACCAAGTATTTTGCATTACCTGGTGCCAAAGCAAAATCAATGGATGAAGTCAACAATTTTGCTATGCTCAAAGCAGTTGTTGAAGACATGACTGCTCAGAAAGCAGCATTAGGGATTGAAGGTGTATTTTCATCCACTTCACTAAAGCCCGGTGAAGACTGGCGCTGGCAGACACATCTTGCCAATGTCCCTGTTTTTTATGAGTGGAGGGATAACAACGTTAGCCTTGCAAGTGATGCAACAAAGGAAATCAAATTCCAATATTCAGATAACTTCAAGAATATCTTTGATCTGTATCTGAATAACTCTGTTACAGATCCCAAGTTGCTTGGCAGTAAAAGCGTAGATGATTCCATGGCAGAGTTCGCCTTGGGTCGTTCTGCAATGGTACAAAACGGCAACTGGGCTTGGGGTCAGATCTCTGGTGTTGATGGAAATACAGTCCAAGCAGAAGATGTAAAATTCCTGCCCATCTATAACGGTATGGCTGGTGAGGAAAAACAGTCGATTAGTGTTGGAACTGAAAACTTCTTCGCCATCAATAAACAGGCTTCACCAGAGAAACAGAAACTTGCTGCAGACTTCATCTACTGGCTATTCAGCAGCCCCACAGGTAAAGCATTCGTTACCAATGATCTGAAATTCATTGCACCATTCGACACATTTGCCGACAATGAGAAACCGTCAGATCCTTTGGCCAAAGAAGTGCTCCGCTACACTAGCAACACCGACCTCTACAATGTCGCATGGAATTTTGTCAAATTCCCGAACCAGACATTCAAAGACAATTTTGGCGCAGCCTTGTTGCAGTATGCACAGGGCACGATGCAATGGGACGCTGTGAAACAACTTGTTGTTGACCAGTGGAAGATTGAAAGCAATAAGTAAAGATTAGATTTTGAAGGTTTAATCACCCCGCACTATTAATATAGTGCGGGGTGCGTTATAATTTCATAGTATAGAAAATTCTGCAAGGCAGGAGAATTAACGTGCAAAAAATGCCAAAATTGTTTTATGCGTTTTTTACCCTCCCGACCATCATTGCCTTCTTAATTGCATTTCTGATCCCGTTTCTTTTAGGTATTTATCTTTCATTTACCGAGTTCACAACAGTAACCAATTCGCATTGGGTGGGGGTCGGTAACTACATTCTCGCTTTTTCAGATGATAAAAACTTTTTAAACGCTGCAATATTTACTGCAAAGTTTGCAGTAGTCTCCATTATACTAATCAATGTATTTGCATTTTTGCTTGCCTTGCTTCTCACTCGAAAAATAAAAGGTACCAATGCTTTTCGAACAGTGTTCTTCATGCCGAACCTTATCGGGGGAATCGTACTTGGATATATATGGCAGTTACTAATCAATGGAGTACTCATAAAATTTGGGGTTGATATAACATTCAGTGCAAATTATGGCTTCTGGGGGTTGGTTGTTCTGATGAACTGGCAGATGGTTGGATACATGATGATCATTTATATTGCCGGTATCCAGGGAATCCCAACAGAATTGATCGAAGCGGCCAAAATTGATGGTGCAAATTCCTGGCAAACACTAAGAAGTATTATTATTCCAATGGTAATGCCGGCTGTTACCATTTGTACATTCCTGACGGTCACCAATTCATTCAAGCTTTTTGACCAAAACCTGGCTCTTACCGCAGGCGCTCCGGGGAGAGCATCAGCCATGCTGGCCCTTGATATTTTCAATACTTTTTATGGCAGGGTTGGTTCTGAAGGTGTAGGTCAGGCAAAAGCTGTCATGTTCTTCTTAATTGTCGGCCTCATTGTAATGCTGCAGTTACTTTTAACCAGAAAGAGGGAGGTTGAAAGCTGATGAATGCAAAAAATCGTACTCAGGATCTTCTACTATTTGTTTTTTTATGTATTCTGGCAATATTATTTTTAACCCCAATTTTTCTTGTTCTGATGAATTCTTTCAAAGGCAGATTTTTTATCTCTGACACCCCCTTTGCACTACCCACTGCTCAAACATTTGCCGGAATAAAGAATTATATAAACGGAATAGCAAAAACCGGGTTTCTTTCCGCTTTCGGTTACTCACTATTTATTACTGTATTTTCCGTTGGTACCATCGTCCTGTTTACATCCATGACTGCATGGTGTATCACCCGGGTAAAATCAAAACTAAGCTCAGTAATTTATTTTCTGATGGTTTTTTCGATGATCGTGCCATTCCAGATGGTGATGTTTACCATGTCAAAAATGGCGAACATAATGCACTTGGATAATCCGATAGGAATAATCGTCATTTACCTCGGGTTTGGAGCCGGATTGTCGGTGTTCATATTTAGCGGCTTTATTAAAGGAATTCCACACGAAATTGAAGAAGCTGCTACGATCGACGGCTGTAACCCTATACAATTATTCTTTTTAATCGTATTCCCAATTTTTAAACCGATTAGTATAACTGTGGCAATATTGAATACCATGTGGGTATGGAATGATTATCTTCTCCCGTACCTTGTGATCGGTAACTCCTATAAGACCATCCCGATTGCAGTTCAATACCTGCAAGGCGGGTACGGAAGCCGTGATATGGGAGCCATGATGGCGATGCTGGTGCTGGCCATCATCCCAATTGTCGTTTTCTACCTGACCAGCCAGAAGTACATCATCAAAGGTGTGGTTGCAGGAGCTGTAAAGGGATAATCCATAAAGTTAAAATATTATCGAATACCATTTATCTTAGAGTCCACGTTTTTGATGGACTTTTTGTTTTCTATTGGAATGATCAGATATTCGTTCAGTCATCTATTAGGTATAAACATCTGAAAAGTCAGCCCAGACAATCATATGCGGCATACATTTGACGATCGACATATAAATTGGTGTTGTCTGACATATTGACGGTTGTCAGACAATCTCTTATAATCTCGCAGCTTTAACAGTGGAAACTATAAAGCTGCCATCAACCCTTATCTTATTTGTGAAAGGTAGAATATTCAATAATGACGATCAACAAAGTAACATCACAGGATACAACGAAGAATCCAGGTTGGATTGTAACAACAGCAGGAACGGCTGCATTACTGGCACTCGGTGTTTTATATGCCTGGAGTGTTTTCAAGGCAAATATCCCCGCTGAATGGGGATGGGCAGATTCCCAAAAATCACTGCCATATTCAGTAGCATGTGTGGTCTTTTCAATTATGACCATGGTTGGCGCAAGATTATTGGGTAAGTATGGGCCAAGAGTGGTTGTGACCATTGGTGGAATCTTAGCTGGGGTTGGTGTCATCCTTTCCAGTTTATCCACATCCCCGTGGATATTTACATTCACCTTCGGGGTTCTGCTGGGTTCTGGAATTGGTTTTGTGTACGCTTCTGCCAGCCCGGCTGCGCTGAGATGGTTTCCTGCTTCAAAAACTGGTCTGATCTCAGGTATTGTAGTAGCTGGTTTTGGAATGGGCAGTGCATGGGTGGCACCTCTTGCGCGAACATTGATCAAATCCATCGGTTTGCAGACCACCATGCTGTATATGGGTATAGGGATGCTGATCGTTGTTGTAGCATTTGCACAATTACTCAAATTTCCACCGACTTGGCTATATTCCCGCCGGAAGCACTCCGTAAAAAATCTGCAGCTTCAAATAAAACAGATTTCAGCACAGGTGAAACGGCCCGCACATGGCAGTTCTACCTGATTTGGATCGCTTTCGCGTTTGGTTCAGGAGCTGGTTTGATGGTGATCGGTAACCTGGCTTCCATTGTTAAGGACCAGGTTGGCTTACCTGCCATCAGTGCCATAGCTGTTTCTGCATTGGCGATTGGAAACGGTGGCGGTCGAGTCCTTATATGGAATGTTATCCGAAAATTTGGTCGAAAAGTAATGTGACAATAGCATTTATTATTCAGGCAATACTTGTCTTCGTATGTCCAGTCACTGTCCAGGGTCTCGTCTGGCGAACATCCCGGTAATTATTGTGATTGGTCGTACTTGTAGGACTAATTATGGAGCAAATCTTGCCGTTTTCCCGGCTATTACCAAAGATTACTTCGGTCCGAAGAATTTTGCCATGAATTATGGTATTGTTTATACTGCATGGGGCTTGGAGGCTTCATGATTTCCCAGGTGGCAAGTGCAATAAAAGATGCTACTGGCAGCTACACCAATGCATACTATTTGTCTGCTATTATGTTGGTTGTTGCCGCAGTATTAATGATATTTCTCAAATCACCTCAGCCGCAGGTTGAAAAGGTTATGGTTCCAATAGCCGAATTAGCAGTTGATTAATATTATTGTGACTTTAAGAAATATAAAAGCAACCCCAATTGATTGGGGTTGCTTTTTGGTGAGCATTTACGAGTTAACTTCCAGAAAAATAATTGACTCTATCATATTTATGCTTATAAACCTCCAAGAAAATCATAACTGACTTTCTTTTGTACTGCTGCAATTTGGGCAAAGGCTTGTTTTAGCAATTCCTGTTGCATGTAACCCAATTTGCCTGGTTGGATATTGTTGTGGGAAGATTGTCCAGCTTGGATAGCTGTAATTTGGTTTTTAAATCGTAGTTGCATCAGGAAATCGTAAGCGGCAATAATCTCATCCCGGGTGGAAGTAAGGATTAAGTTTCTTTCCGCTAAAGATTTATTCTTTCTAGGGTATGAGTTTCTTATTTATTTGATTTTAAGCGAGTACAGGCGAGCAAAACTAACCAATGGCATCATGGCAATCTTTTAAATTAATTTCACTAACATGTTCTGAAGACCCCCCGCTCAAATAAATAATTACCTAGCAATCGGAAAGGTGGTTTAAACATAAGTGCATTTTGAGCCAAATGATGGAAGAATGCTGGATTATCAAATAAGGTGACGTGGATATGCCGCCGCATTTCAAACATCAATTCAGGGTCCCCAAATACTGTTCGGAAATCAAAGAAAATGCTTAGGTCAATAATCTCCTGTGGCTCGGATTTACTTACCCATTCGTCAAAACCTGAAAGCCATTCGGGCAAAGAACGGCACCACTGAGGATTATTGGCCATGACTTTACCACGACAGTAAGCATAACCCGCTTGATTTAATCCTTCACACACACGTGATCCCAAGTTAAGGAAATACTCAGTTATCTTTTCTGAATCAGAATTTTGAAGCACTCGCAAAAATGATGCCGTTGTCCTGGTCTGTAACCAAGGTTTGTTCCATTCGCCCCTGGCTGCCCATGGCAATGAATGCAAATGGGACAGGAGGAGGACCAAGATCATCCAAAGCAAGATTAATTAACCGTTCAGTGGCCATGTCACAAACTGAAGACAACATATTTGTTACATGACGTGGGCGGGCGCTGCTTTCCAAGAGAGCATTAACCAAAGATGATGTTCGTTCACAAAAAAGTGCCACCTGTTCTGGTGATTTGGACTGGGATATTTCACGAGAGAGCACAATCGGACCATAACGCTGATACTGAATTAATGATTTACTGTCAATCACACTAATGATCTGGCCATCCTGGTCTTCAACTGCTAGGTGGCGAACACCTTTTTCTTCCATTCGAATAAGTGCCTCGTACACAAGGGCATTTTCTGAGATTCTTATAAGAGGTGCGCTCATGATAGTATGGATTGGGGTGCTGAGTTCAAGGTTTTCAGCCAGCACACGGGCACGCAGATCATGATCTGTGACAATACCAATGATTATTGAGTCCTCACTTTCCACCAGTGCAGCAGTTACCATACGTGATGTCATCGTACGGGAAAGTTGTTCGATGCTTGTATCCATGCGGCAAATGACAACATCTCGTCCCAACTTAGCGATAGGTTCATGTAAGAATAAAAGCGAAGACTGCAATTTTTCAATTAAAAGCTTCACGCCCAGCTTCCAACTTGCGCGTAGTTGTAACATCCTCCATCAGTCCGGAAATGTAAGCTGGTTGGCTATTATCATCGTGGACAAGGACTGCTGAAAGGGAAATAAAACGGGTAGTGGCATCTCTGTTTTCAACGTGAAGGATATGATTTTTAAGTTCACCATCTTTGAGCAAGGATTGGAAAACCTGATCATATTCACGAGGGTCAGAAAAGAAATCAGCCAAGGCTGGTTGTGATTCATCAATGACAGATAATTGAGGGATAAGGGATCGCCCATAAAGGGTTGATTTCCAGAAAGACCCCGCGCCGTGTAGCTCGTGCACGGAAGATACCAAAAGGTATGGAATAGCACTGCTTGGGCCAATCCATCGTTGTCAATTGAAGCAGGTTTACGGGTAATATCTTTGGCAAGCAATATGAAACCTTGTTGTCCACCGTATATCGATGGGATTGAGGGTCAAAATACACTCAATATGACTTCCATCAATTCGTACTAAATATCCTTCAAGTGCTTCACCCATAACCGATTTTTCATCATTTACTCCCTGGAATTGTTTCCAAATGACTGCATTATCCAAATCTTGTGGTAAAAGATCAGCCAGTTCCAGGAACTCCAACTGGTGATCGTTATAACCGACCATATTTAAAAATGTAAGATTGGCATACCGACAACGATCATCGAGAACAAGCAGGGTGCCTTCATTGGTGGCTTCGACCAGCGAGTGGTATCGTCGGTTGTTTCATGTAAGTTATCAACAACTTCCTGGCGTTCTTTTTCGATTGTAAGCTTTGTTGAAGGACAAATATAAGCAGTAGAACAATAGCACCAGAAATAGCAAGAGACGTATTGATCAGGCTTTGTTCAATGCGCGCGATTTCCTGATTTACATCATCAATATAAATACCTGTTCCAATAATCCATCCCCAAGGGTGAATCCTTTCACATACGATTCTTTTGGCTCCAGACGTAGAGGATCATCTTTCCATTGCCATACATATTCAATATAACCTTCGGTTTTACGTTTTACCAAATTAACAAATTCAACGAAAATATGTGCTCCTCGCGGATCAGTAAAACTAAGCAATTCCTGACCGTTTAAATCCTCGACGATATGGGTGCATGATCATACGTGGTTGCATATCTTAAATCCAAAAATAATCTTTTCCTTCTGGGCCATAGCGTAAAGCTTGAATGCGGTCTATAGCCAGATTCTGCGCTTTATCGCGTGTAAGTATGCCATTTTGTTCATCACGTTGATAAGAAGCCAGTATACTCCAGGCAGAATTGGTCAATTCGCGAATCATATCGCGTTTTCGGTCCAACAATGTTTGTTTAAAAGAAGGCAGTATAAACACCCAAATTGCCCCCAAAAAAAGGGAAATAGCAATTAAAGTAGGTAAAAATATTCGCAGAGCATAAGAGCGGCGCTGAAAATGATGAGGTTTTCCAATTTGATCAACATTAGAATTTGCTGGGTTAATTGTTGAATTTGTACCATTTGATGAGTTCAACTTAAAAACTAGAACTTGAAAAAACTGCCTTTCGAAATTCATTCCAATTTTCCCGGGGAATTTCAATTCCATAGAGATGGCTGAAATTTCCATTGATTCCGTGAAAATCAGTTCCAGCGCAAACGAGTAAATCATGTTTTTTTGCCAAAAACAACAAGCTGTTTTGCTCTTTTTCAGAAAACGCTGCATAAATCGCTTCAATTCCATCCAATTGTTTTAATTTTAATTCCCCGATACAGACATCTAATTTCCCCAAATCGGGTTCAAGAATGAGTGGATGAGCTAAAAAAGCACATCCACCCGCACGATGAATCAGAGCGATGGCTTCCCCAATTTCCAGAAAACCTTGCGGAGCAGCACTAGGCACTGTGGATATACTTTTATCATTTGGTCGGCTATTGCCAGCATTGCGTAATGAACCAGCTATGCTATGCACTTCCAAATTTCTCACCTGACGCAAAGAAAGGAGAGAAGTAATTAGTTCCGGATACTCCTGGTCGAAACCATAACCGAGTAAATGCGTTTCATGCCCGTTATACTGGGTGGTCAATTCAACACCTGGTAGAGAAAGCTATTCCGCGTTTATTAAGCGCATCCTGAAAACGAGGTAATCCTTCAATCGAATCGTGGTCGGTAAGTGAAGCATATCGCACACCTGCTATTGCCAGATTTCCTGCCAGGACTTCGGGAGTCTGTTCGCCATCACTAAAAATTGTATGGCAATGGAAATTAACCAGGATGGAATTATTCATAATCAGGCTCTATATAATTGCTTGCATTCAGCAAATTAAAAGTGCGAAATAAATTTACTTACTCATTAATCAATATGTGGATCGTGATGTTCTCCCTTGTCAATTCACACTTTAGGGTCATATTAGTTTTCTTGAATTATCAAGCATACTCAATGGTTCACTCTTATTATAAAGGCTGGATGTTAATATCTTAACATCCGGCCTTTGAAAACCTCTTTATGCTTTAGCTTTTTGTGTCAACAGGGAAACGAATACAAGGGTTACAAAACTTAATGGGATGGAGACAATGCCAGGATTATTTAGTGGAATTGGTGCATCCAGCGGGTTAAGACCATACAGTGTGTATAACTCTGGAGAAAAGGCTATCAAAGCTAAAGAGGAAACGATGCCGACCACGATCGAAGCAGCGATCCCTTTGGAAGTTGTTTTCTTCCAGAATAGCAGCATGATGATTGCTGGCAGGTTGGCAGAAGCGGCTACTGCGAATGCCAGGCCAACAAGGAATGAGACATTCATACCTTTGAAGAGAATACCAAGCAGGATAGCAATTCCTCCAATGACAAAAGCGGTAATCTTTCCTGCCCTGACTTTTTGGTGGTCATCCATCTTGATTTTAAAATAGCGATCAAAAAGGTCATGCGCAACTGCACCAGAAGCAGCAACGATCAACCCACTTACAGTGCCCAGAACAGTAGCGAAAGCAATAGCCGAAATAATCGCGAAGAGCAACTGTCCGAAATGAGCGCGCCAGAAGGGTGCGGCCATATTGCTATCAGCAGGATTGATTGTTCCATTTACCATAGCTCCGAGACCCATAAAGAGAGTCAATATATAGAAAAATCCAATCGCAGCAATGGCTACAATAGTGGATTTTCGAGCGCTCGCTGGGCTTGGTACAGTGTAATATCGGATAAGGATATGGGGCAGTGCAGCAGTTCCTAGGAATAGAGCCAGCATAAGAGAGAGGAAGTCCAATTTCTCAAGCCAGGTGCCTTCCACCTTAAACTTTAAAACCTGGACGCATGATCCGATCACCAGTCACTTTTTAGAATAGTAAACAGTTACCTTTTCCCCAGCGGCATCTACAAAACTGGTTGTCTTCCATGTTTGGATTGTTGAATTTTTATCAGTTATAGCTGGACAAAAATTCAAAAATGGAAAGACTTCCTGTCTTGACATTTGTCTCCCCCTTTATTTGATTCAGGTTGCCAACCTGGCGAAGCTGATTGGTGGCTGATGCGGGTGAGCCATTTATCCATTTACCATCTGTTTTAATAACCACAGATTGGGATTCTTCGAGCGAGATGGCTCCATCCTTTACAGAAACGGTCCACCAAGTTTCAACGCCATTGTGCTCAAGTTTAACAAATTCCAAGCCACCCTTGATTTCTTTTTGTTCTACAACATTCCATCCAGATTCGGTTACCGAAATTTGTGCTCCTGTTTTTGTCGCTTCGAGATGGGAATATTCGTAGAACGCAACTTTACCACCTTGGTCAGGTTGAGTTGAAAGACCCCTGATAACAACTGCGCCTACCAGAACAGTGGAAAAAATGATAAGCAGAGAACCTTTCAAAAACTGCACATATGTCGTGGAGGCCATGCCGGCAGTGGCTACAATGGTAATCACGATTGCGCCAACCATAATCACACCCCAGGCATGCGGAATACCCAATAATGGTTCCACCAAAACGCCGGCTCCAACCATTTGTGGAATGAGATAGCAGATGGAAACCACGAGAGTACTTATGGCAGCTGTCAACTTGATACCACTTGAGTTGTAATTTGCATCAATTGCATCAGTAAAGGTATATTTTCCCAAGTCTTTTAATGGTTCTGCCACCACAAAAAGTGCTACAATCCATCCCGCCAGGTAACCAATGGAATATAAGAAACCATCATAACCAACTGTGGCTATCATGCCACAAATTCCGAGAAATGAAGCCGCCGAAAGATAATCACCAGCAAAAGCAATACCATTTACACCCCAATGAATCTTGCCACCCGCAGCGTAATATGCACTGGAAGTTTTTGTCTTTTTGCCTAAATAAAGGGAAAGACCAATCACAAAAACTACAAAGACGAGAAATACGATGATGGCCATGGATTAAGCCTTTCCTGAATTATTTAATTTTTCAATATTTGCAAAATGTGCTTCTTTTTTTCGGCAAAGCCAATCATAGACCAGGGCTTCTATTAGCGCCACAATAATCAATGCAAAACCGTAAACGGTCGCAAGATTTAACCCCGCAAAAATAATCGTGCCATAGCCAAAGGATAAAGTAGGTTGATTGCGACAAAACTTGCATAGAAAAGGGAATATGCAAAAAACATCCAGATACCTAAACGAATCTTATAAGGTCCAGCAGGATCTTTTCCTGATGGAGTTACGGGTTTATGTAACATGGCAATGGCTCCTTTTTATAATAGGGAATGTATTTAATAGATTATATACGAACCATGCAAATTTCGAAACATATTTACAATAAGGTGTGAGGCGATAATATGATTGAAATATAAAAAAATATGAGTGATGCACAATATTTATTTATAACTTACGATTTGGAAAATATCATTCTTTGTAAGACTTTAGATAATTTTCCTCGAAATAATTGAGATATACTCTGCGCCATAAAATTGATTGCCAGTTGATTAATCCTTCTCATGAGAATCAATAAAGCTATCCCGGAAAATCTGGGACAACTTTATTATTTAACAATTTTATTATTTTACATCGGGGTTTGGGAGCATATATTCACGGATCAAGGCGACAAAATCATGCCAGGACTGGATAAATCCACGAAGGGTACGTACTGTGGCTCCATATGAATCAAAATCTACTGGTTTCATACCATCCACATCGTATGCTTTACGGAAATCCGGGATTTTTGTGTAAAGATCATTGAGGATCTTGGCATCGACCGGAATATCCATGCGGGGAGTAACTTTGATATCTGCATCATTAAATTTCTTCTGCCATTCGTAAGGAATGGTCAAGGTGATATCTCCACCAACAAATTCGGTCCAATGGTAGAAATTGCGATAAGCTGCTGGCAATAAGCGGGTACGATACCCTCGTTCCTTGAATACTTTATAAGCATTTTTAATGCAGGCAACACCACACCATTCCAGGTATTCCGGATTGATATCAATTGAATCTCGCTTTGCAACTACCTTGATCCAATCGTCAATTCGTCCGACCATTAAAGTTGCCACCGGGGACATTTTACTGGCGTCTTTCCCTTCAGCCTCTCGTCGTTTTAGCCCGCGTTCAATCCCTTCCCCGACTGCGATAACCTGGGGTACCGTGAAACTGACTGTTACGTTCAGGTTGGCACCCTGGTAGGTGGCTTCTTCGATCATATCAATACCTGCCTTGGTCGCAGGTACTTTAATTTGCATATTCGGTCGCAAGGCTGTTGAAATACAAGGTCTGATCAAGCATTGCTTTGGAATTTCTATAAGCTGCCGGGTTTGTTTGAATGGATAAGCGGCCGCGCTTTCCGCCTTCCCGTTCGAACACCGGGAGGAGCAGCTTTGATCCATGCACCGTTACATCTTCGAAGACTTTCCAGGCGATCTCAATTTCTGACCAGGTCGGGTTTTCCTGGATGGTTTTCTTGATATGGTCTTCCCAGAGATACAGCTCTTTCTTCAACACTCCCAGAACGATCGTCGGGTTGCTGGTTGCCCCAGTCGCACCGCGCTCAATGGCATAGGTCAGCTCTTCCACTGAACACGAATCATTCCAGTATTGGGTTGGAGTGGTCATTACCATTTCATGTAAATTACCTAAATACTTTGAATTCATAATTCATTGCTCCTTTGAATTTGATTTCCAAGATCATCCGCCACCCATGGGTGTGACAAGGATGATCTGTGCATTATTACTTATTTCAGCTTCCAGGCTGCAAGGTTCGCCATTCATGCTGGCAGCGTTAGCTTCGTACTTTCCTGCTCCTAATTGATCCAATAGATCGCAAATCCTATATCCTGTTGGCACCTCACCAATCCATAATCCTGGTGTGCTTGGTTGCGATAATCTGCGTAAAGTTCCGTATAATTTTACACTTACTTTCACTTCAAACACCATACCTTATCAACACTATTCTTCCAGTGTAAGTTTGGATTTGAGTAAATTATAAACCCAACCGATACCCAATTCTTCAAGCTTTGCCTCGGTCGGGACGCCATTTTGATCCCATCCCATCATTCCGTAATATAGTTTAATGCCTTCATAAAAGCAGGTTTATCAATTTTATGTCCTTTTAGCGCACCAGCCCGAAGGGGTTCAAACATTCGGTCGGGCAAATTATCATCATCAGCGGTAAATCCGCGGAGGATATTATAGGCCCGCGCCATGGTTACACCACGTTCGCCTGCTTTGAGTACCTCAAATAAACTGGTCTTCCAACCTGTGATCCATGAAACTATAGACGTCAACTGGTTCAAACTCAATGCACGAAACTCAGGAACCGCAGTAAATATACACCAATCCAATACATCGTGAACCCCCCAGATATATTGTAAATAGGTGAATAATCGAACTTTTTGACCACCCAGATCTTCTGTTGGAACTGGATCCAGAAATCCGGTATAGCTCAGGTCAGTCAGATCCACCCAGTTATGTTCCAAAGTAGGATCGCCAGGATTATTAAACCAGGGGTCATGCGCAGCTTGAAGGTGATCAGCGCCAGTAGGTGAAACTGCATATCCCAGACCTACGCCCCATTTACCGCGGGGTTCATGATTTGCGAATTCCTGACCCTTCACTTGAATGGAATACTTTTCAGTTCCTCGACCGATCAATCTGGCTGCACCACGCGATCCTTCAGCGAGTATGTTTCCAAATCCCTTCCGCTGGGCGATCATTTCGATCAGGTTCAGATTTGTTTCAGCATCATCCCATTTCAACGTGATCCCGGAGGTGTCATCTGTCGTAAGTAATCCACGTTCAAAACATTCCACTGCCCAGGATAAAGTTACACCAGTCGAGATTGTATCCAATCCCAAGGCGTTGCAGCGTTGGTTACAGCAAGCAACCTCAGTGATATCCCCCACTCCTAAATTCGAGCCTAATAGACCAATACTTTCATATTCTGGTCCGCCATATTCCCGGGTGACTTTGAAAACACCTTTCTCTCCTTCCACGGAACGCTTGCAGGAAACAGCACAGGCAAAACAAGTTTCTGTTTTCCCGTTGAGTTCGCGTTTCATGGTTTCACCACTTATTCCCTCTGCCCTATCAAAAGACCCATCCTGGAAGTTGTATGTGGGAAGCATTCCCCCAACACTTACTGGAACAATTCCCTTGGAGGTGCCCAGTTCATGATGAAGAGTGATTGCGGGAGATACTTTTGTACTTCGGGCAAACCAGGTTGCGGTCTGGCCAAGATCTTCCGGGTTGGCAGTGCGCAACTTCCGATTCGATCCATGCACGACTATCGCCCGCAAATTCTTGCTGCCCATGACAGCTCCGAGCCCTCCGCGACCATGAAAATGGCGGCAGTCTGCGGTTAAATTTGCATATTTGACCAGATTTTCCCCGGCTGGTCCACATTGCATGATCCTTGCTTTATCGCCATGGAGTGATTTTAATATGGACTGGACTTCAGCAGTTTCCTTTCCATGTAGTTGACCGGCTGATATTATTTCCACCTGATCATCTATAATGTTGATATAAACCTGGTCGGGGGATCTGCCTTCAATGATTATTCCATCCCATCCGGCAAACTTTAATTCCGGACCCCACCAACCACCACACTGAGAATCTGCCAGACCGCCCGTTAATGGAGAAATTGCTGATGCTGTATGCCTTGCCTGTCCAGAAATTGGAGCTCCTGTGACGACAGAAGTCATAAACAATAATTTATTCTCGGGGCTCAATGGAGAAACTTCTGGTGGTACTTCGGTTAGTAAAAAGTGCAACGCCAGGTTTCGTCCACCCATGTAAACACGGAATAGTTTCGGATCCAACTGGACGACTTCAGTTTGTCCATTCGTAAGATTGATGCGAAGTATTCTATTCCAGAATCCATTGAATTCCTGCAGCATGGCAATTCCTCCAGGTTAATTCCAAATACGCCAATCGATACCAATTAATTTACAAAAGATAATGAGTTCTTCGGTAAAATCACCTTGAACCATGTGAATGTGATTAGAGCCGTAAACTTCTGCAAAATCAATCCCTGCATTTGTTTTGACGAATGCCTGTGGGAAGGATGCAGTAGTTTTCGCCAGGTCTGAACGATTTCTTCTTTCTACATTACCCAGAATGATCGCCATCCAGTAGATACCATTATTTCTGCATAGCCTGGCTAGTGTGACCTTTCCCGGGGGCAACCACACCTGGATAAGCACCACCGCCGCCTTTTCCGAAGACATGCTGGGTAGCCTCCAATTGCTTTAACCCTATCGGGTCAGAATCAGTTGCAAAGAATTCACAGGCGATCGCACCACAATTTGCCAGGGTCCAGGTTTTTTCTTTTTCGTCGAACCAGCGAACATCAACCAGGGAGGCCGATTTACCTTCGGAAAGTAAATGTAATATCTGCATGGTGAGGGCACCATCTGCATCCGATTCGCAGGCATGAATGATAGTTTCTTTTTTCCCATTACTGTCAAACCGGTTGTTCATTAACATATGAGCTATACATTGGGTGACATATCCGTCACTTAGCTCAGGTTGGCATTTTACTCCAACGAAATCCAGATTATTCTTATCGACCAGGATCTTTGTAGCAAGGTAGCTTCGAATCTGCTTTTCAAAGGTCGAATCAGTGAATGCTCCACTGAAAGCCATTTTTCCGAGGTTTTCGGTAAGCCATTTTTTTTCATGCTCAACAAGTTCAAGGGGTATATTTTCAGCTTCAGAGATGATGTCATGCTGATCTAAAATTTCAATGTCAACGCCGAAGAGTTTTTGCCATTGGGCTGGATCAACATTTGCTGTGAAAATTCCCAGACTTTTACCACCGAATAGGCCTAATGTCTGCCCCTTAAGGGAATGGATCGTTCCGCATGCCCGAATAAAAGAATGGACCATTTTTAAGGATTTTTCGGATGTGTGTTCGAATACCCGATAATGCTGACATCCTACCTGGTCCAATGCGCCACCGGCACCCAATATTCCAACCAGGCTGGAAGTGTCAGGGCGGTTATTTCCTAATAATAATACTGGAACCGGAATATGGTTATGGAGTTTGATTGAGAATATAGGGTCTGCCCAAATCGGAACATGAATAATGAGGGACTGCGCGCCAAAAATATTCGCCTTTTCCGCAAAGGATTCGATATCATTGACGGAATTCAATACATCAGATTCGATGACCTGATATTCTTTTCCCAACCATTGCAAAGATTGGATTTCTTCTTTTACAGCAGGTTCGCGTTTAGAGAAAATAGCTAATCTGCTGTCTGTAACATGAGCTAAAGCAACTTTAATAGACAATCTTGCACCTTCTTGTATATTTATTTTCGACGAGTATTCAAATACACTGCCAGTAAAATCACAATTCCCTTGATCACCGGCTGCATCGTTGGGGGAACGCCTAATAGATTCATAATATTATTTAATACACTTAGGATCACAACACCAAAGAATGTACCCAGAATGGTTCCCATACCACCTGACAGGCTGGCCCCACCAATAGATGCAGCAGCAATCGAATCTAATGCGATCCAGGTTCCCGCCTGGGGGTCTCCCAATCCCACCCGGGAGGCAAATAAAATTCCAGCAACTCCAGCTAAAATTGCGCATAGTGCATAAGCTGATATCTTTACTATCCAAACCGGAATTCCTGATAGGTAAGCTGTTTTTTCGTTTCCACCTACCGGGAAAATGAAATGCCCATTGCTGCTGCGTAAATAGATGGCAATAATTATCAGGAATGCCAGACAGATGAAAAGTGGCTGGGGAATACCCAGGAATGGGGTTTTATAAAAAGCTGTAAAATCGGTGGGTAATTCGGAACCCAATAAACTGGTATAGACAGTACCACCCCGACTCCCTGCTGCATCACTTAATAATTTCGCCACTGAATATCCGATTTGCATAGTAGCCATGGTGACAACAAATGCCGGCAGACGAATAAATGTAACCAGAACGCCATTTACCAAACCGAAAAGAAGGGATCCGCCCAGGGCTATTGCAAATGCACCAGCCAATCCATAATCCTGAAAAAGGACAACAAGAACACTGGAGACTGCCATAACAGCGCCAACACTCAAATCGATTCCAGCGACTGCAATCACCAGCAATTGCCCAATGGTGACAATGATCAATCCGGAATTTTGCAGGATGAGGTTTACAAAATTACGCGGTTGAAGAAAAATACCTTTGGAAAAAATCGAAGCGAAGACCACCAATCCAATCAGAATGAAAAGGATCTTTAGAATGGATTTTGTATCATAGCTTCGCGATGAGAAAAAGCGATTTATGGTAGTCATCATTATGCCTCACCTTTATTTCTGCGCAAGCGTTGAATTTGGCTGAGGGCTACTGCCAGCAGGATAAGAACACCTTTGATCGTACCCTGCCAGTAAGGTGATATTCCAACCAGGTTTAATACACTGTTGATCATTCCAAAGAGTAAAATACCGATCAATGTTCCACCCACAGTGCCGACACCACCGAAAAGGTTACCACCACCTACGATCACGGCGGCGATACTTTCCATCTCATATCCATTTGCACCGATCGGGTGAACCTGAATTCAACCTGGCTGTCCACATTACTGCACCAATACTAGTTAGAAATGCTGAAGCAGCATAAACAAGCAATTTTATCTTCTTCACATCGATACCCGATAACCTGGAACTCTCTTCGCTGCTTCCTATGGCATAAATATAACGCCCTGATTTTCTGTACTTTAGGAAGAAAGCCAATAGAAGCGAGATTACTACCAGTAAAATCGCAGATACTGGTATTCCGAGAACAGCGCTCCTTCCGAAATTATTGAAGCTTTCGACTTCTATTGAGATGGGTTTTGCGTTAGAAAGAACCAGCCCCAAACCACGGGCGATACCAAGCATACCAAGGGTGACAACGAATGGAGGAATTCTGGTTCGCGACACCATCCATCCGTTGACTAATCCCAGCGCGGTAGCAGCCAACAATCCTCCGGTCACCGCGATACCAATCCCAAACTTTTGCATCAATAAGGCGACGACAATGGAAGTAAAAGCGACCAGGGATCCCTGCGAAAGATCAATACCTGCAGTAAGGATTACCAGGAGTTGACCCAGCGCGAGAAAACCAATGATCGCATACTGGTAAAAGATCCCCGAAAAGTTTTGCATGGTTAAGAAATTCTTGACATAAATGCTGCCAATTAAAAACAGGAAGATCATCGCTACAAGGGCACTGTTGTTGGCGATCCAGGGAATTAATTTGGAAGAGAGCCTTGTGGGTTTCATTGATCACCGCCATCCAGTTGTAAGGCTAATTTCAGAACTTTCTCTTCAGTGGCTTCTTCTGCTGTCAGTTCACCAACCATTTTTCCTTTGGACATAACCAGGATTCGGTCTGCCTGGGTTAGTATCTCAGGTAGATCGGATGAGATCATCAGGATGGCTTTTCCATCCAATTTCATATCATTCATCAACTTATAGATCTCCAACCGGGCACCTACATCAACACCACGAGTAGGTTCATCCAGGATCAATACATCACATTGTGCAGCTAGAAGTTTGGAGAGAACCACTTTTTGTTGGTTACCACCACTCATGTACATTACCTGGATGTTGGGATTATTGGGCTTGATATTTAATGCCTGGATTAATCCATTTGCTTTCTTGTTTATATTCTTCCAGGGAACAAAACCGAATTTGGATGATTTTTGCACCAGGCTATAAGCGATATTCTCACTCATTGACCTGCCTAATACCAGACCTTCTTCTTTTCTACTTTCAGGCAACATTCCAATTCCAATTGCCATCGCGCTAGTTGGAGTAAGATTCTTGATTGGTTGGCCTTTTAATTCAATTTTTCCTTTTTGTTTCGGATCGGCACCGAGATTAATCGCGCCATTTCGGTTCTTCCGGCTCCGACCAATCCAGCAATTCCCAGGACTTCTCCACGGTGAAGTTTGAAAGAAACATCTTTTACTTCGTCTGACGAAAGATTATCTACAGATAAAACTGTTTCACCGATCTTTTCGTTTTTATTCCTGAGAGAAAAATCAATTTCCCTGCCAACCATGGCTTTCACTAATGAATTTTTATCAAAGTCTGATACCAGGCCGGACTTTACAAGATGGCCGTCCCTGAGAATTGTGACCTTGTCACCAATTTCAAATATTTCTTCCAGATGATGCGAGATGTAAACAATCGCAATTCCCTGCGATTTCAATTTCTGAATAATTTTGAATAGGAGTTGTATTTCGGAACCTGTAAAAACAGCTGTAGGTTCATCCAGAATGAGGACTTTACTTTTTAACGATAAAGCTTTTGCTATCGCAACCATTTGCTGTTGCGCAACTTTCAAGGTTTGAACTGGAACAGTGGTATCCAGGTCAGCTCCCATATCCTTTAAGATCCTGGCAGCATTATTGGTAAGAGAAGTCCAGTCGATATTCCCATTTTTCTGTAATGGTTCATTACCTAAATTAATGTTCTCAGCCGCATTCAATACAGGTATCAGGTCGATTTCCTGATAGATCGTATTAATACCATTCTCCCTGGCCCAACGAGGAGTGAGGTGTTTCAACGATTGACCTGAAAAAGTGATGACTCCACTATCAGGCTGATAAGCACCAGACATGATCTTGATCAAAGTCGATTTCCCGGCACCATTTTCACCCACGATGCAATGAACTTCTCCGCAGAAGAGATCAAGTTCCATTTCATGGAGAACGGTGATCCCGGAAAATGATTTTGTTACCTGTCGTAGAGAAAGGATTGGAGATTGGTCAGTCAATCTAAACTCCTAACATTGAATAAAAAGGAAGGGAAGAGAGAGTGCTATAATTATTTTGACCTTCCTGGTGGTTCGTGGGGCGGCTGAGCCTTTGCGTAGACCGGTGAAGGTCTTTTGTTTTCCACGAACCATCTCAGGAGTAAGTCACATTATTTATATAGCTGCTATCAGATCCCTTCCTAAAGAACCGATTTATTACTGTTTAGAATTCAAGACCTGCAGCTTTGATTTGGTCAAGATAAGTCTGTGCTTCGTCTTTTTTGTCCAGATCAAAGACTTTAATATCTACCTGTTGTTTTGCTTCCACGGTTTTACCAGCTAAAATGTCCTGGCAGCTTTGAACAGCTTTTGCGCCAAAATATGGAGGTGTTTGAGTTTCGCGGGCTATTTCCCCGGCGATAACAGCTTCAATCGCTTTGAAATGGCCGCCTTCGCCAACTACGAAACCAAGTAATTCGGTTCGTCCGGCATTCTTGATGGCTTCGAGCGCACCCATGGTCATATCACTGTAATCAGAGCGAACTACATCAATTTCGCCAGCAGGAAATCTCTGAAGGAAGTCATCCATGACTTTCATTCCACCATCTTTTGTAAAACCAGCATCAGAGGTCGCGACGACTTTAATATTCGGATATGCTGCCATAACTTCGTCCCAACCAGCGTTTGCATCGATCACAGGTGATGCACCGGCAAGACCCTGTACGTGAACGACATTACCCTTGGCTTCGCCATACTTCTTGGTGAGCAGCTCAACGGTCTTTTCAGCTAATAACTTGCCAGATAACTTGTGGCTCTGGGTAATTTCTGTTTTGTACATTCCATCACCAGGTGTAGCATCGATGGTACGATCTATGATTACCAGGGGAACATTGGCATCGTTGGCCATTTTTACAACTGGAACCAAAGCTTTTGATTCGAGTGGGGAGACAATGAGACAGGCTGGTTTCTGGGCGAGCATGCTTTCGATATCAGCCAGCTGTTTGGAGGCATCCTGGTTGGCGTCAATGCTTACGAGTTTGACACCAGCGGTTTTTGCCTGTTCTTCCATATCCTTCTGATTTGTTACACGCCAGGCATTTACGAGTTCAGCCTGTGAGTAAGCATACAATACTTCAGCTGGTGCAGCAGGGGCAGCGGGTTCAGCTGGTGCAGCTGGAGCAGCAGGAGCTGCCGGGGTACAAGCTGCCATTAACATTGCTGCTAAAATAACGATCGAAAAAACTTTCATTGTGACTTTCATCTTTAATCTCCTGAATTTGATTCGTGGTTTAAGTTATTTTACTTTTCCATCAATTTGAATTTCACTTACTGTAGAGTAACCATGTAATGCAGTTGCACTCATATCTGTGATTATTGAACCACCTCCTTTAATTTTCATTTGTCGGTTTGAACTAATTGCTTCATTTAAATTGTTGGGAATACTCGACCACGGTTCCAGAGCGAGGCAATAGACACGATCCCACCAGGGATAACCGGGGAATTTCCCATATACACACCAGAACCAGAGATAAGGAAAAATATCCAGGTCCCAGGATAAACCGATACCAATTTTCTCTTTTGTGTCCAGCACAGCATACCAACCGGCTGCTAACTCTTTCAAATAAATCAATTCTGAGAATCCCGCATCAGGCCCAGGAGTCATTGACAGATCCAATGTGGAATTGTTTTGCTCAATTTTCGGCCAGGAAAATTCCATTCCCGGCTCTAAAATTCCACTCGGGGCAAAAATTGGAGAGTGAACAACACCTTTTTTGGCAGGAACGATCAGAGATAAGCCTTCTTTCAAAAAAGGTGCGCCAAAGGCAGGGTGATGCCCCCACATGAATTCCTGTTCATCCGGTGAGAGATTGGTCAATTTTTCCTGGATGAATAAGGTAGGGTTATTGTTCAGTAAACGCATGGTCCGTTCAATCCTGAATGGTGTTCGGATGCAGTTCACCGAAAACTTAACAGAAATTTCATCACTCGTATCAACCAGGATGTCATATTCCCAACCCAGGTTGGTTACTTCACCATGCAGACCTAGTTCGGCTCCTCTGTAATTGACCGGACCACCACCAGGCAGGATCTCCTGCCAACCCCCATGGTAGGAGTCAAGGAATGCTCCGCTTGAGTTGGAAATGGAAGGGGTGACTTTTCGGGGGTCGACCAAACCCTGAGGGGATTCCCACAAGAAGCTTGTATCTGTGGGTTTATAAATGAATTCAAAAATATCTGCACCTTTGTCTACCAGTACCCCCACACGGATTAAATTGTTCTCCAGGATGATGGTCTTCATACCTTTGTAGACCAATTCATCGGTGATACGACAGCCAAAATGGCGATATTTAGCAGCAGACATGATCTACCTTTTCTCCGGAGCTGGACCCGTTGTTCCACGAATTACCAGTTCAACATCCAATATTTGCGATTTGGGTGACTTTTTCTTTTCCAAAATCTGAATTAGCATCCTGGCAGCTTTGACACCTTTTTCGAAGGCTGGCTGTCGAACTGTGGTTAGAGGGGGATTGACACATTCAGCCAGCGGAACATCATCAAAACCGACGATGGAAATATCGCCTGGAACCGATAAACCTTTTTCCTGGATGGCTCTGGACAGCTCCAATGGCTAGCATGTCATTGACCAGGAAGATTGCCGTTGGTGGATTATTTATGTTTAGCAATTCAACAGTTATTTGAGCCCCACCATTAATTGAAGCATTTTCTGCAACCCGGACCAATTCCGGGTCGAATGGAATATTATGCTTCTGTAAGCGAGTCTTTATATCCATCCAATCTTTCGATACTGCTGGTCAAGTTGGGTTTACCAATAAAACCAATTCTGGTATGTCCAAGCGCAAGAAGATGCTCCATCACCATTAAGCCACCCTTGTAATTGTCAACATCCACATACACCATTTCTTTTTCATCAGGGACAAAAGAAGTCGAAACAAATGGAGCTTGAATGGAGTTGAGACTGGTGATGATGTTGTGGTGAAAGGATCCAGGGCTCATTAGGATGAAGCCATCGGCTCTTTTCTGTTTATAAATATCCATGTAATTCTGATCGTGTGGATAACAGAGAAAAAGAAAGTATCCCAGTTTATCCACTTCTGTGGAAACTCCACGCATGACCTCGACATAAAATGGGTTGGAAAAAATGTATGTTGCTTCGTGGGGAATAATTAACCCAATGCTGTGACTTTTTTGAATTGAAAAAGCTTTTGCCATCGCGTTTGGTTTGAAATCGTATTTGGCAATGAGACTATGGATCTGTTCCCTTGTTTCCGGTTTTACATCCGGTTTGTTATTGAGAACACGGGAAACTGTAGTCTTGGAAACCCCCGCCATTTCAGCAATTTCATCGATTGTGATTTTCATTCAACTCCGGAAAGTATTTTTGTTTCAATAGAAATCTGAGGAATAATAGGTTGTAATTATTTCTCGTAACCACTACCGTTACTGATACCGTTACCGTTACCGTAACCGGTTACAATTTATATTATAGGGAAGGTTTTCCTTTTGTCAATACCCAATTTTGAAATTCATTGAAAACTCATGTAACAATCATCCAACTCATTCGCAACTCTTTTCATTAAGGGGGGTTTGATAGGTATAGAGTCGAATACAACATATTGGGTTTCCAATATTGGCAGCACATAAGAAGGCAACGCCATACCAGTAATTTTTATCGGATAATCACAATTCAAAATTAAAATACCTGAAAATTGTTTTCTGGCAGGTTGTTTCAATGCTGCTATTCACCAAAAATAAGAAAGTACCGAAGGAGTAATGCCATGACCGAAAATAGAGCAATTGCAATTGTTGGTTTGGGGGCAATATTACCTGATGCTTTTAATGTTCCTGATTTCTGGGAGAATATCGTCAATAAGCGGTATTCGATCACAGATGTACCTGCTGATCGTTGGAATACTGCACTTTTTTATGATCCAGATCCATCTGCGGTTGACAAAACATACACAAAAATTGGCGCATATATTAAAGGTTATCAGTTGGATGCGTTCAAATTGGGGCTGCCTATCCCACCAAAAGTTTTATCGATGATGGATTTCACCCAACAATGGGCGATTGCGGCCAGCAGCCAGGCACTAAATGATTATGGTTATCCAACCAGAACCCTGAACCCGGAGCGGGTTGCGGTCATCTTTGGTAATGCGAACGCAGGTGAAGGCCATTACCAATCCACTTTACGAATTTATGCACCTGAATATCTCGATGTATTAAAATCAATTCCCAATTTCCAACAGCTGCCAGAAGATATCCGGAAATCTCTACTGGATGGAATGCTGGCTGGAATCCGGGCTCGAATCCCAAACATTACCGAAGACACCATGCCGGGAGAACTTTCCAACATAATTGCAGGCAGGGTGGCAAACGTATTTAATTTTAGCGGCCCCAACTTTGTTACAGATGCTGCCTGTGCCTCTTCCCTTGCGGCTTTACAGGCAGCAGTGGAAGGTTTGGAGGACTATAAATTTGATGCAGTCCTGACTGGTGGAATTGACAGAAGCATGGGACCGGAATCATATGTTAAATTTTCCAAGATCGGAGCCTTATCTGCAGACGGGTCCCGACCTTACGCTGATGGTGCAAATGGTTTTGTCATGGGTGAAGGTGCGGTTGTCTACCTTCTTAAACGTCTCGAAGATGCTGAAAAAGACGGAGATAAAATATATGCGGTGGTCCGCGGCATAGGCGGGAGTTCAGATGGTAAAGGAAAAGGCATTACTGCCCCTAATCCACTCGGACAGGTGCGCGCCATAGAACGTGCATGGAAGGATGCTGGAGTATCACCGGCAACCGTTGGTTTGATCGAAGGACATGGCACATCCACCAAAGTTGGAGATGTGACTGAAGTCGGAAGCCTAAATTCAGTTTTTGGACCAATGGGTGTAAAAAATGGAACAGTTGCACTGGGATCAGTGAAGTCCAACATTGGCCATTTGAAGGCTGCAGCCGGCGCGGTAGGGGTACTGAAAACCACCCTTGCGTTATTCCACCACACACTTCCACCCTCAGTGAATTTCGATAAACCGAATCCGAATATTGATTTTTCAAACATGCCTTTTTATGTGAATACTCAGACACAATCCTGGGAGGTTAATCCGGGTGAAGTACGTAGAGCCGGTATAAGTTCTTTTGGATTTGGCGGCACCAATTTCCATGTTGTTATGGAAGAGTATCTTCCGGGTATGCTTATCAAATACCTCTGAAGTCTTTGCCATTCCACAGCCTGCGAATTCCCGGGCTGATATTCCAGCAATGCAACCTGTTCCAACTCCAATGGCAGCTGTAATGAACTCTGAAGTTGTTTCCTCAGTCACAATCAGTGCTGCAGTAGATGCTGCAGCCATCGAGAAGCACGTACTGACTGTTGTCAGCGAAAAGACCGGATATCCCCCTGAGATGCTCGATCTTGAACTGGACCTGGAGGCGGACCTCGGTGTGGATACAGTCAAACAGGCAGAATTGTTTGCAGCTATTAGGACCCATTATGGCATTCCCCGCAGGGAAGATTTACGGCTATCTGACTATAACACCCTAAAAAAGGTGATCGGGTTTGTGACTGATTCACTTGCTCAAGGGAATAAAGCAGTAGCTGACGAAAAACCAGTTGAGAAATTATCTCAAGTAACATTGGTTAAAGACGTTCCTTCCATATCTCAAGATAGTGAACCAAAACCTTACCAGGGAATATTCTTTCTCTCAGCAAATAACCGGAATAACCTCAAAAAGGATTAATTTCAGCCATTTCCGATATTAAAACCGGAAAAATACCCCCATCTGTCTGTCCTCCTGCTGACCAAGTAAAAAAATCTGAACGCATTGCAATCGATTATTCTGACCAAGCTGAGTTAATTAAGAGATGCGAGAAAGCATTATCTGCCCTTGAATTCAGATGCAGCAAATGCCTGGCAGGCATTACAAGCTCAGGGTATCTACCGTGGAAGCGGAAATCCCGGAAAAGTCGTTTTCATGTTCCCGGGACAGGGCTCACAGTACGTAAATATGCTGCGAGATCTTTACAAAACCGAACAGGTTGTGGCTGATACATTTAATGAAGCTGATAGAGTAATGACTCCGATCCTCGGCAGGTCACTTACTTCCTTTATATATGTTGAAGGTGATGATGAAGCTCTTGCCCAAGCAGAAAAAGACTTAAAAAATACAGCCATCACCCAACCTGCAATGCTGACAGCAAACGTGGCTTTGCTCAGGTTAATGAACAAATATGGCTTTGAGCCGGATATGGTGATCGGACACAGCCTGGGTGAATATGCTGCCCTGGTTGCAGCCGATGTAATGAGCTTCCCGGATGCATTAAAAGTTGTCAGTGCCCGTGGAAGCGAAATGACCAAGATCAAGGTGGAAGATAACGGCTGTATGGCGGCAGTATCTGCTCCATTGGAAAAGGTGGAAGAAGTCCTGGCTTCCATCAACGGTTATGTCGTCATTGCCAACATCAATAGCCCAATTCAATCTGTCATTGGTGGTGCAACCAGTGCAGTTGACGAAGCGATAACAAAATTCACAACAGATGGTTTCCAGGCGGTTAAAATTCCTGTATCCCATGCATTCCACACGAAGATAGTTGCTCCAGCCAGTGTTCCGTTAAAAGCAGTGATTGCAAAGATGACGATCCAACCACCAACGCGGACAATTGTTGCAAACGTCACCGGGGATATTTATCCGACAACGAAAGATGAGATCGTTGACCTCCTGGCTGCTCAAGTTGCCTCACCTGTTCAATTTGTAAAAAGTATGAAGACACTCTATAACCTGGGTGGAAGGGTATTTGTTGAAATTGGCCCGAAAAGGGTTCTAAATTCCCTGGCTTCTGACAACTTGAAAGAAAAATCCGGTGTTGCCTTACTTTCGACAAACCACCCTCGTAAAGGTGGTAAAGCCAGCTTTAATGAAGCGCTTTGTGGTTTATATGCAGCGGGAATTGGTGGAAGTGTGACAGGTTCTACAGAACAAAGTTCCGTCAGACCAGTTTCTGCAGAATTACCAGTTAAGCCAGAAACGCAGCCAATTCTTCAGGACGGACGTTTACCTCTCACGGGTTCCGTCGTTGTTAGTGGGGCCGGGTTGGGACTACCTGGAACCAACGGAAATGTCTTTGACGACAGAAATATTGAAAGCATCTTGCATGGCGATATGCGTATAGATACACTTTCGATTGAAATTCGCAAGTCAATGGTCGAAAAGAAAGTTACCCGGTTGGTAAAGAGTGATGCCGGGGCTGTTATGCAGGAAATTGATGATATCGAACAGACTATAAAACTTGCAGGCCAAAGAGGTGAGTTTGACCTGATCCAGGAATTCGGTGTGCCGGAAGAACGGGTGGAGGCATTGGATATTTCCACCCAATTAGCAATTGCTGCAGGTATCGAGGCGCTGCGAGATGCAGGTATCCCATTGGTAATGAATTATAAAAAAACCAGCCGTGGAACATTCCTACCCGATCGATGGAAATTACCAGAGTCAATGCAGGATGAAACGGGAATTATATTTTGTTCCGCCTTCCCTGGATTGGATCGAATGGCAGAGGAATCTGAAAAGTTCACACAACACCAGGTACTTTCTGCACAATTGGATCAACTTCAAACCTTAATGTTCCAACTCAGATATTCCGGGGAATCCTCCCTTATCCGGGAATTGGAACAGAGGGAGAGCGAACTGGAAGAGCAGATCGTCAACTTGAATTATCACTTTGACCGGCGATTTGTTTTCCGCGTCCTTTCCATGGGACATTCGCAATTCGCAGAATACATAGGCGCAAAAGGCCCGGTAACCCATGTCAATGCAGCTTGTGCTACAACCACCCACGCCGTTTCTGTAGCCGAGGATTGGATTCGGGCAGGCCGCTGCCGGCGGGTGGTTATTATTGCTGGTGACGATGTTACAAATCCGAACCTGGTCCAGTGGATTGGAACCAGTATGTTTGCCAGTGGAGCTGCAACCATTGAAGGGGATGTACGCAAGGCAGCACTTCCATTTGATAAACGACGCAATGGATTAATTATGGGCATGGGAGCAGCTTCGTTGGTCATTGAGAGCGAGGATGCCTGCCGTGAACGTGGTGTACGAGGAATTTGTGAGGTTGTTTCCACAGTCATAGCCAATTCAGCATTCCATGGTACCCGGCTGGATGTAAAACATGTCGGACAGGTTATGGATAGACTTGTGTCTGTCGCTGAAGCCCGTTTCGGTTTGAACCGGAGTGCCATTGCCGCCAGCACTGCTTTTATTTCCCATGAAACATATACCCCAGCTCGGGGTGGGAGCGCCAGTGCAGAGATCCATGCTCTAAGGGATACATTTAAAGAAGATGCGAATCAGGTCATCATAGCCAATACCAAGGGTTTTACGGGACATACGATGGGAGTTGGAATTGAAGATGTGGTGGCAGTTAAGATCCTCGAAACAGGAATTGTGCCCCCAATTGCCCATATCGGCGAAGGATTTGAACCTGATCCCGAACTGGGAGATTTGAACCTTTCAAAAGGCGGCTTATATAACCCACAATTTTCATTACGTCTGGGAGCTGGATTTGGTTCTCAGATCGCAATGACCCTGTACCGGAAAATTCCAGGTGAAGGGGAGCGTATCAATAATAACCAACATTCAGCCTGGATGGCTGCTGCTGCCGGTTATCAGGCGGCTGAGCTTGAAGTAGTTCAACGAACAATGCGCATCAAGAATCAGGGTGAGCCTTCCATTAGAACCCATCAAGTCATCCTGGGAATATGGACAGGGACCAACTTTATGGGCAGCTGTTGCGGGAGACTTGGTGATGGCAGCTCAAAACGTAACTGCTATTGAAGCGAAGACACCGACCGCAACAAAACCAGCAGTAGTCATCGAACAGGTGCCAACCGTTCCAGAAGTCAGCCTGGTGACAAAACAAGTTGGAAACCCTGATAATGCACAAATTCAATCTCATGTCCTGGAGGTAGTCAGCGAGAAAACCGGTTACCCGGTGGAAATGTTGGATCTGGAATTGGATCTGGAAGCCGATCTGGGCATCGATACTGTAAAACAGGCCGAGCTTTTCGCAGCGATCAGGACACATTATGGTATCCCTCGCCGGGAAGATCTCCGTTTATCGGAATACAATACACTTTCCAAGGTGATCGGTTTTGTATCCGAAAACCTCAATTTGCTATCTGGCACAACAACCATCCATCAACCTGTTGGTACTCCGGTGGAGGAAACATCTGCTGAAAAATTGGTTTCTTTGCAAACAACAGAAGTAGATACACAAATGGTTGAATCATCAGTCGCTGAAAACAAATCAAATGAAAATACTTCCCCAGAGATCCAGGCACATGTTCTGGGTGTTGTCAGTGAGAAAACTGGTTATCCGGTCGAAATGTTGGATCTGGAACTGGACCTTGAAGCCGATCTTGGAATAGACACAGTCAAACAGGCAGAATTATTCGCTGCGATCCGGACCCATTATAGTATTCCTCGGCGGGAAGACCTGCGTTTGTCGGAATACAACACATTATCAAAAGTGATCGGTTTTGTCGTTGAGAATCTGAAACCAGTGGAACTACCAATTGTGGCTCCTGTGAAAGTTTTAAGTGCTAGTAGGACAAGAACAAGCCTTGGCTGAGTTACTTGGTGTGTCCCCAAACTCGCCAAGTATTCGCCGGCGAATTCCAAAACCCGTTTTGCGCCCAAGGTTGGATTTATGTATTCCCACTGCAGTGGAAATTGATGAAGTCAGCAGAATCGTGATCGTAAAAGACAGCAGCAAAATCGCTGACGCGCTTGCACGAAAATTAAAAACAAGGGGAGCACAAGTCCTGGTTGTGGATGGAGCTGATGCTGTCCAAAAATCTAAAGCCTGGTCTGAAAGTGGATTAGTTCAGGGAGTATATTATCTTCCCGGTTTGGACGCAGATCCTGACTGGCAGGAACTGGATCTACGTACCTGGAAGTCAGCCATACATCAACGGGTTGAAGTTCTATTCGACCTGATGAAAGTCCTCCCTGAAAAAGCATTCCTGCTGACGGGAACAAGAATGGGTGGTTTACTGGGATTATTAAATCCAGTCAACCCGATGGGGGGTGCAATCAGTGGATTTACGAAAGCACTGGCAAGGGAGCGGTCGGATGTACTCATAAAAACAGTGGATTTTGAAGCAGGGGCGTCTGCGACTTTGGTCGCAAGCCGGCTACTGGAAGAAACACTCCACGACGCATCAGTAGCTGAAATTGGCTGGGAAGCAGACCTCCGATATAGTGCAGCATTGGTTGATGAGCCCGTTAAAAACGTTAATCACCTAACCTCTGGAGCAAGGCACAGTATTTCTTGTCAGTGGAGGAACTGCTGGAGTGGTTGCACCGGTATTAATGGACCTGGTTCGATCAACTAAAGGCAAGTTCTATCTACTGGGC
This sequence comes from uncultured Chloroflexia bacterium, assembly GCA_963709535.1. Classification (GTDB taxonomy): domain Bacteria; phylum Chloroflexota; class Anaerolineae; order Anaerolineales; family Anaerolineaceae; genus PNON01. Next base: position 82,345 of record CAVPWY010000011.1, read on the forward strand.
AGGACTAAACTTCCGGAGAAATCCGATGCTCTTTTAGGAAAGCTAAAAGCAGACCGGGAGGGATTAAAGGAAGAATTTTCGCAATTACTTTCTGCTGCCGGTCAAAAAGCCACACCTGTGGCAGTGGAACAAAAAGTGGCAGCTTTGGAACGTGCCAAATCCACTTTAGATCTGATGGATGCCGTAAAAGCTGCGGGTGGCGAGGCAGAATACCTGGAATGCGATGTCCTGGACGAAGGTTCTGTCCAGAGCGTATTAGGTCAAATATCACAAAGAACGAAGAAAGTGGGTGTTTTTATCCACGCTGCGGGTGTGGAAAAAAGCCGAAAACTGGAATCGAAAACCACTGAAGAACTTCACCAGGTAATGGATGTAAAGGCTGATGGATTCTTCAACTTGTTCAAGGCAATGGAGAAAACCAATTTACTACCATCCTCGGTTGTATTCTTTACCTCGGTCGCAGGAAGATTTGGTAACTCAGGGCAGGTGGATTACAGCGCAGCTAACGACATGTTAAGTAAGTACTGCTGCCTGGCTTCCGACCCAATATGATGGAATGCAGGCAATATCAATCGATTGGGGAGCCTGGGGAGAAGTGGGAATGGCAAGCAGAGGAAGTATTCCCATGATGATGCAGCGGGCAGGGATCGAAATGATGAACCCGAAGGATGCAAGCGCATATGTCAGAGATGAATTAACCACAGGTACTTGTGGAGAGATTGTCGTTTCTGCTTCGTTGGGAGCACTGGAATCCGGAAAATCCGGGAATATAGGTTTGGATGTAGCCAGGGCAGATGCTGCCTTACGAGCTGGTAATCCGGAGCACATTATGCTTAGTCACCTTACCAGTTTTGAAGTACAAGCAGGACTTCTCCCTTGAAACGGTCCTGGATCCAAATGAACAGCCATTCCTGCGGGATCATGCTCTGAATGGAATACCTGTTTTGCCGGGCGTGATCGGTATCGAAGGATTTTCAGTTGCAGCCAGGCATATTGCCAGTAAACTGGCTGGTGAAAAGTCCAGTTTCGTGGTTGACCACCTGGAAGATATTCAGTTCCTGACACCATTCAAATTCTATAAGAATCTACCCAGGCACATCCAATGGAAAGCACAAGCTGTCAGGCAGGCAGAAGGATTGGTGGTTTATGCAACCCTGGAATCCGAACTGGTAAGGCATAATGGCCAGCGTGAGCACATGCTGCATTTCACAGGCAAGATATTTCTTACCCAAAAACCTTTATCACCAGAAGTGTCTCTCCAACTCCCGGTCTGGGGTGACGATGTAACAGTGTGTGCTGAGGATATTTATAAACTGTATTTTCATGGTCCTTCATTCCAGGTACTGGATTGCGTACAAAAATCCGGCAACTTTGTGATGGGACGGCTGGCAAAGAACCTGCCATCCGGGACAAATAATGGATCATCGATATCAACACCATTGTTAGTGGAGCTTTGTTTCCAGACAGCCGGACTGTGGGAAGCAGGAGCAACTGGAACCATGGCACTTCCACATTCCATAGGAACATTGACGATCTATCCCCGCAAGGTAAATGGGGAGCCGATCTTCGCTGAAGTTACACCATTTATGGAAGATGGAAAAGTCAGCTTTGATGCCCGCGTTGTGGATGCCAAAGGTCATTTATACCTGGAGTTGTCCAATTACCAAACCGCTCCGCTGCCTTATGCGGCAGATCCCGGGTCTGATCGAACCAATGAAGGCGTTATTGCTGAATTAAAAGATTGCAGATCTAATAAATATATATGGGCGAAAGGCTTATGAATTCCAAAATAAGCCTTTCGCCTAAGTTATTTATAATGAATACAATGGAAACCAATATTGTAGATGTTAATGCAGTAATTGGTGTTATTAATAAAATAATGGCAAGTATATGTGATTTCACTATTTGTCAACAGAATAGGGACTAAATGATCGATCTGTTTTATTCGTACTCAGGAATGGGCAATGAAGAATTGGAATACCCGAAATTACTTGATAAGTATTTCTCTTTAGAAGAACAAGCGGAATATTCCCGATTTAAAGTGATAAAAAGACAATTTGAGTGGATCTCCAGTCGTATTATTTCAAAAAAAATGATCAAGCACATATTGAAAGGTGAGAAATTATATTTTCCCGATATCCGGATACAAAAAGAAGAAACGGGGCAGCCATATATTTACATTATCTGGCCAGGGCCGCCTGGAGGGGAAATTCTCTCTCAGTCATAGTAATGGATATGTTTTTTGCGGGTATTCCCCTTCAAAAGAATTAATATTTGGATTGGACCTGGAGAAAATCGAAGCACGCTCATTGGAATTCGTCCAGGATTATTTTACCCCGCGGGAAATTGAACGATATCAAATCCTGGATGGTAACGATAAAGAAGAATACACAACCATGGTGTGGAGTGCGAAAGAAGTCCGTTCTAAAGACCCTGGGATTGGGTTTATCCATCGATACCAGGAAAGTGGAGATAATTCCTTCAGATGATTCATCAAGGTTGACAGGATGGAATTCCTGTTCAGTTAAGTTGGAAAACAAGATGAACTTAAATATGAATGTTTACTGGCAGAAAATTGATGGATTTATCCGGACGATTTGCATCCCGGAAGAAATTCCAATCCGATTGAATGAAATAAATCTATAGCGAATGAATTCCAGATTCAATTTAGAGTTAATTGGATAACATTGGTCACTCAGTGATGGTTTTTAGTAAACAATCAGTGATCATGTGAACAAATACAGGTCTGCACCGATTTTCAAATTTCATAAATATATCCGTATATATTTAGCAATTCAGGCATTGAGTTAATAAAGGTATTGTCCTTTTGAATAATTAATTGTATAATACTATATGACTAATAAACATATATAGTCACACAGTATAGGATAGTCTATGCCAAAAGGATTTACCGACCAGGAAAATGATCTGATCAGAAAACGACTTATCGATCAGGGATATAAACTTTTCTCTATTTATGGATTGAGAAAAACCAATATCGAGGAGATCGCAAAAGCAGCCGGGATTTCAAAAGGTGCGTTTTACAATTTTTACTTATCAAAAGAAACGCTGTTTATGGATGTCATTGAGGATGTCGAATTACGTGCCCGGAAGGAAATATTGGCTGCAATCGAGACTACAGGGAAAACACCACGAGCTCGCTTATTTGCGATTTTTAAGAAGGCTTTTTCTCTACTTGAAACCCTGCCCATATTGCGGTTTCTCACTGGAAGCGATTCTGACCTGCTCTTTCGAAGAGTACCTGTGGAAAAGCTTCAAGAACATTTGGCAAGCGATAACTTATTTATTAGCGAATTAATTATCAAATGCAGAAATGAAGGTATACCCATAAAAATGCAACCCGAACAAATCATAGGATTATTCTATCCACTGGTAATTTCAATGCTGCATAAAGATGACCTGAAACAAGAGAATATGAATAGTTCTTTCGATACCCTCTTAGAACTTATTGCAGCATACTGCCTGGGCGAATTGAAAACGATCGAATGAAAAATATCAATTCTATGGTGTTGAAGAAAGTAAGAATACTATTATGAACTCAATCATTGAAACAGAAGATCTTGGTAAGAGCTATGGGGATGTTAAGGCTGTCGAACATCTTTCTTTGCGAGTAGCTGAAGGTGAAATATACGCTTTCCTTGGCTTGAATGGCGCTGGAAAGACAACGACGATTCGCATGTTATTAGGGATGATCAAACCTACCACCGGGTATGCCAATGTTTTAAATACCAGGATTCACCTTGGTATGCGTGAACCCTGGGAATCGGTGGGTTACCTTGTGGAAATACCGCATAGTTATGCTGAATTAACAGTTTTGGAAAATCTGGAGGTCACACGCCGTTTACACCCCGGAACTCCTCGGGAAGCGATAGATCAAATCATCGAAAGAATGGGATTGACAGAGTATGCAAAACGACGCACTGGCAATCTGTCTCAAGGGAATGCACAGCGACTGGGGTTAGCCAAAGCATTAATCCATAGTCCAAAACTGCTATTCCTGGATGAACCAGCCAATGGATTGGATCCAGCGGGGATTGTGGAGATTACGGGAACTGTTATTGGAATTGACCCGTGAACAGGGAGTAACGGTTTTTATGTCAAGTCATATTCTTGCAGAAGTCTCACGGATTGCAAATAGAATTGGGATCATCCACAATGGGCATCTATTGCAGGAGTTTAATACTGATGAGCTGGTGCGGAATCGAAAAAGACATTTATTGTTGAAGGTGAGGGATATTGAATTTGCCCAGCGCGTTTTGATCGCTGCAGGACAATCCGTGGAAATTCAACCGGGTGGAACGATCGAGCTTATTTCTGAATATGCTGTAGAACACCCGGATGAAATTAACAGCCTGCTTGTCAACGCAGGAATTTCACCTACTCAATTATTGGTTGAGGAAGAAGAATTGGAACAATATTTCCTCAGGCTGGTAGGAATGGAAAGAGGGTCGTAGAATGCGTAACCTTAATGATATGATCTGGATTGAAATAAAGAAGGCGATCCGCTCACGGATGCCTTTGTGGACTTCTCTTGCCTCTCTTTTTATGCCTTTGGGTATGGGATTCTTGATTTTCGCCTCCAAAAATCCAGCGATCTCTCACAAACTTGGGCTGGTCAGTGCTAAAAGCAGATCTGGTTGCTTATGCAGCAACAGATTGGGCATCCTACATCGGGCTGACTTCCCTGGTTATCGCTGCAGGCGGCTTCTTTTTCTTCATTCTGGTCGTTAGCTGGGTATTTGGGCGAGAATTCGTGGATGGAACCTTAAAAGACCTGCTTGCTGTGCCGATCCAACGGTCAAGTATTATCCTGGCAAAATTCATTGTTATTGCTATCTGGTCATTTATGTTGACCCTTGTAATTTTAGTTTTCAGTTTGACTGTGGGAGCATTGATCAATCTCCCAGGTATTCTCACAGATGTAATTATTGATGGGAGCATTCACCTGGTGACAACAGCTCTGTTAGTGATGGTGGTTTCGACCCCGTTCGCGCTTATTGCGAGCATTGGGCGGGGTTACCTGCTGCCATTGGGTGTTGCCGTCTTGATGTTGATGGGAACGAATATCATGGCCGTAGCCGGGTGGGGTGAGACCTTTCCCTGGGCTGTGCCGGGTTTATTTGCTCAGGGGAAAGCCATATTACCTCCTCTAAGTTTTGTGATCGTATTTATAACAGGTGTGTTGGGAATAATCGCGACATATTATTGGTGGAAGTATGCCGACCAAAACCGGTAACGAATATCAAATAGATTTTTTTACCAAAATACATCAGATTTGTGGACCAACAGCGAAATCTAATATAGATTGACCGGTGGGATAATATACCCACTATTGTTCAATCACCACCAAAAATCATACTGTTAACAACTCTTCTCTGGAATATATTGAGTTAAAGATTGTGAAAACTTTACGCCCTGGGCTTCGAGTATACGGATGCGATACATATATGCAGCCCCGGTTAGGATTTGCAGATTTATATCTGCAACAGCCCGGTTTTGAGCGTGTTCAAGATATGTTCCCTTCACCCAATCGTTGAATGCCCCCATGGCTGGTCCACACCAGATCTGGTAATCCATTTCCCGGCCTTTTTCGCCAATATTTGACCAGCGGGATGATAACCCCAGATACCAGCGGAAGATAAGAGCCATTTTCGCTTTGGGATCTTTCTCGGCTCGTTCGATCTGACGGGGGTCGCGGGCTGTGAAGAATTTTAAACACTCCAGCCAGACGGAATCAAGACTCTGCAAAAATACTGTAGTCTCGAGCTTTTCCCGTTCTTTTAATGGAATATCATCTATAGAATCATATCGGGTGTAGGTCTCAAATAATTTCTGTCCACGCATGGCAAACATCGTCCCGCGTTTCAATACCTGGACTTTTGTTCCCATTTCGAACATATCACTGGCGGGAGCCATGGCGACATCAGTCATTTCTGCGAGGGATAGGAGATTACGGGTGTGCTCGCTGGCACAGGCTTCAACACACGCCTGGTTGATCGAACCTGTGACAACATAAGCAGCACCCATCATAAATGCTGCAAAGGCAGATGCTGGTGTAGCAATTCCGCCGGCTGCACCTATCCTTACAATTTGCGCATAGCCATGTTTCCCTTGAATTTCATCCCGCAATTTCATGATAGCCGGAAGTACATTTACGAGTGGGCGATTGTCAGTATGCCCACCTGAGTTTGCTTCGACTGTAATATCATCTGCCATGGGAACAATCCTGGCAAGGAGAGCTTGCTCTGGAGTAATCTTCCCAGCTTGAACCAGGCGATTAAGTAGCTCCTCGGGTGCCGGCTCCAGGAAACGTTTCGCGATTTCTTTTCTCGAGAGTTTTGCTATGATCCGGTTGGAGATGAGAACATTTCCTTTATCATCCTGACTTAATCCTGATGCGCGGTACCAAACCAGGTTGGCGGTCAATCCAAGGTAAGCTGATGCTTCGATTACATTGATACCTTGGCGGATATAAAGCTCAGCAGTTTTTTCTTCCAGCGCTGGTTCGTTTGGGCTATTGATCAGGTTAAATATATATGGTCCATTGGGCAGGGATGATTTTATGATTTGAATTGCTTTTTCGATCCTGTCTGGAAGTAAACCACCTGCACCGAATGATCCCATCATCCCAGCTCGTCCCAATGCAATCACCAGGTCTTCAGAGGAAATACCGTTAGCCATGGATCCAGCGTATAGGGAGTACTTAGTTCCATAGGTTGATTTAAAAGCCTCATCTCCCAGGAAATCAGGTAAATATACAGGAGCAGTATATATTGTGGAAATTGTCCGATGATGGATAGGTAGTGGATAGTGTCAGCTTGTTATTTACCTCGTTAACCGAAATTGGCTTATCTAATTGGTGCAAATTAAATTGTATTTCTTCCAATCTCTGATCAAGGTTGGTAATACGGCTGGAAACCCTTGTTAATTGAATTGCGACATCTTCCATGAATTGAATCCTTCTAATTGATATTATGGAATAACCCACAAACCATCCTCCGGTTGCGGTTATAGTGACTAGTAGTAATCCTAATTAGTTTGGAATGATTTCGGTCTCATGGATGACTGGAACAGGTTGACGAAGTGATTGAGCAGCATGGCAGCCGCGATCTGCATGATCAACCAGTTTTTGGATATTTTCGTGTATGGAACGGCTATTTATTTTTAAGCGGTAAACAACGCGCTGAAATGCCGCTCCTGGACCCGGAAGATCATATTTATCTGCATCATCAAATTCAACTCGAAGGTCGACATCCATATCTGATATTTCTACTTCATATAATGGAGCAAACTGCACCATCTGCGAGAGCAGTCAAAAAGCAGCGCCGATCAAAAAATATTCCAATGGGCTGGGAGCTTTGTCGTCTCCACCGCGTGAGGGTGGTTCATCGCATTCAAAGTGAAATCGTCCGATCCTGCCCTGCAGGAATGCATCTTTCACGAGTTTAGCGGTCGCGCGTAAAGTCACTTTTCCGTTTCCCTTTTCCTTCCGCTGGGAATAACCTTCCAAGTAAGCCCTCCTCATTTTTAGCAGGTCATTTCTGTTTGGCAATTCATCACCTCTTTCCAGTATATGCGGGGTTATTAATTAGTGGTATTTCCACAATAATATATCCTTATTCATCTCTCAATTTACATCAATCAGGAGGAACATTGTCCACTGAAAATAACTTCAAGCTATATCCAACACGGTGGCTAGTTTTAGCCGTATTTATGTTGATTAACCTAACCATCCAAATCCTATGGATCAGTTATGCACCGATCACCGGTATTGCCGCAAAATTCTATCATGTGTCAGATCTGCAAATCGGATTTTTGGCGATGTCTTTCATGATCGCATTTCTTCCTCTATCGATCCCTGTATCCTGGTTAATCGACACGATCGGTTTTAAAAGATCGGTGAGTGTTGGAGCCGTGATCATGGGCATTTTTGGATTAGCTCGCGGCCTAATCGGAAATAATTATCCAATGGTGCTTATTTGTACAATTGGAATCGCAGCAGCTCAACCATTTTTTCTCAATGCATGGACAAAAATTGCTGCAAATTGGTTTGGTATTAATGAAAGAGCAACTGCTGTCGGGATGGTTACCCTTTCTGGTTTGGTAGGGACAGCACTTGGTATGGTTTTAACACCTATCCTGGTGGAAACAATGTCCATAATCCACATTCAGCTTATATATGGTGGTTTGGCAGCATTTTCAGCATTGACTTTCATTGTATTTTCCAAAGACAAGCCGCCTACTGAACCTTGTCCACCTGGTATGGAAACCAGATCTTTGATGTTGGATGGATTAAAATCCGCATTGCGAGTGAAAGATTTTTGGCTTTATCTTTTAATTTTCTTTATTGGAATGGGTATATTTAATGGGATATCCACCTGGGTTGAAAATATTGTCCGCCCAAGGGGATTTTCAGCACTGGATGCAGGCACAATGGGAGCGTTGATGCTGGGAGGAGGATTATTGGGGGCGGTGGTTATTCCGAATTTTTCAGATCGAAATGGAAAGAGAACACCTTACATCCTTCTGGGATTGCTGTGTGCCATCCCCGGATTGATTGGTGTAGCATTTGCTCAATCTCAATTCATATTGTTCATTTCCGCTTTCATGTTTGGTTTCTTTCTGATCAGTACTGGTCCAGTTGGAATGCAATATGTGGCAGAAATTACCTACCCGACACCTGAGGGAACATCAAATGGATTGATCCAGCTTTTTGGGCAGGCATCTGTGGTATTTGTGTATATAATGGAAGCTATGAAAACAGCAAATGGCGATTTTCTGCCAGCTTTGATTTTAAGCCTGGCATTATTGGTAGTCAGCTCAGGAGTAATTTTATTCATGAAGGATTCTAAAAGAACATAAAACCAACGGGATTAATCAATGGCCTACAATTCAGATCCTCTCATCCTCGCAATAGAAATTAGTACAGCCGGTTGTAAGGTCTCTATCGTATCAATTTCAGGGGCCATTATCAATTCGGAGTTCAATAAGATCACCCTGTATTACCCGGTAACTGGCGGTATTGAGATAAATCCGGAAGAGTTATGGTCTACTTTGATCCTTACAATCTCGAAAACAATGGAAAGAAGCCACTTTGACCATAGTCAAATTGTCGCTATCTGTTGTTCAAGCCTGTGTGAAGGATTGATCCCAGTTGATAGTAACGGGGATGCCCTTAAGAATGCAGTAATTTGGAATGACTGGCAGACTGATAGAGATAGTTATAGTATTTTCAAGGGTTGGAAATCTTCTGCGGGCATACGATCTAAAGAAAATTCAACGCTGGGCAAAGATCCATGAGGGGGAGGCATATCCTGGAGCAGAAGAACCTGCCATCCAACTACTTCTTTTCCGTGATCTGTATCCTGATATTTTTAAGCAGACCCATAAATTTATCAATATTCTGGATTATATTAATTGCAAGTTAACTGGTCGATTGGTTTCAACACCGGATTCAGACCTGACTGAATGGATTAAAGATTCTCGAAACCTTGTCTATGAGGTCTTCAGTCAGGATTTAATGCGAGACCGTGGCTTCAATGAAGAAAAAGCAAACGAGATCGTACCGAACACTGCTGTAATTGGTGAGTTAAAGCAAGAAGTGGCGGAACAAATTCACTTTCCTACTGGAATTAAAGTGGTTGCAGGCGCCATGGCAGTAACCACTTCTGCGTTTGGATCAGGTGCGATTGATGATTATCAACCGTTTTATTACCTGGGTTCATCTTCCTGGTTTGCGGTTCACCTTCCTGAACCCCCTCGAAGAAAAAAAGTGGGAATCCAGGTAAACCAATCCAATGTCCCCGGTAAGTATTTGCTTTCATCCAACCAGCCAGCTGCGACTGCCAACCTCAATTATCTGCGGGATATGGTATTTTTTCCGGGGGATGAATTAAGTGGTTCTGTACCACCCGAGGATACTTTTCAGATCATGGATCGAATGGCTGCGAAGACCTTGCCAGGCAGCAATGGATTAATATACTTTCCATGGCTGAAAGGCGTGAACGGACAAAGATCAGGTTATTACCCCCATGCAGTAATTTATAACTTATCAACACAGCATACGCGTGCAGATATCGTCCGGGCTGTGATGGAGGGGGTTGCACTAAACACCCGCAGATTATTGGATCCTGTACAGAATATAATTGGCAGAAAATTTTAATCGCTTAAATATGGCAGGCGGTGGAGGAAAATCAACAATTTGGTGTCAGATATTTGCAGACATCTTAAATATTCCCATCCGGCAGGTGAGTGATCCTGGAAATGCAAATGCCCGGGGAGCAGCATTAATCGCTGCGATAGGCTTGGGGTTTTTGGCATATGAGGATGCATCCCGGGTTATTCAATTCCAGACTGTGTTCTCCCCTAAAGAAGAAAATCGATCTTTGTCGGACCAAATGTATAGAGATTTCATCTCGATCCAGAGAAAGGTCATTGATAGATTCCCAACGAAGTAAATTTATCAACTCTTATATCCTCTTTCCTCATGGGTTATGATTGGATAGTATGGAAGCAGAAATGTTCGCAATATTATGATTGCGGTTTTTATGTATACATAATCAATTGACAACATTCTCTAATAAAATTAATAATTCTTTGATAATATTGCATCAGTCTGTTATATAAATAGACATCATTGAGATTTTCTATGTCTCACGGAGGAATAATGCTTTCAACGTTATATCATCACCGCAGGACAATTTTTTTATCATTAATTATTTCATTCATTTTGGGTGGTGTAGGTCTCTATTCTGTTTATGCACAATCCAACTCAACGAATAAAGTGATCATTTATTTATTCTGGGGAGATGGCTGCCCCCACTGTGCGGAAGAAAAACCTTTTCTGGAAGAAATGGCTGCACAAAATCCTAACATTGAGATTCGGGCATTCGAAATTTGGTACGATGAACCCAACCGGGTGAAGATGGAGAAAATGGCTGAGGCTTACGGATTCAAACCCACCGGAGTTCCAACCACTTTTATCGGTGATCAACATTGGGTTGGTTTTACCGATACCATCAAGGATCAGATGCAGGCAGCTGTCGCAAAGTGTTTAGTAACTGGGTGCCCGGATTCAGGAGAGGGAATAATTGATATTAATGGACAATCCGGGATCGATAAGACAATCACCCCTGTTCCACCGGTTTTTGATCCGGCATCCAATATCATAAATGTACCAATTTTCGGAGCAATTGACCTTAATGCGCAATCACTCACTATCAGCACCCTGTTGATTTCATTTGTAGATGGAGTGAACCCCTGCTCGATTTGGGTTTTATCCATGTTAATGGCTTTGGTGATACACACCGGTTCACGAAGGAAAATCCTAATCATTGGCCTTATATTCCTTACCGTAACCGCGGGTATTTATGCTATGTTTATAGCCGGCCTTTTCAGTGTATTGAAGATCATCAGTTTTGTAGGTTGGATCCAGGTCATTGTTGCCCTGGTCGCATTTGTTTTCGCTATCGTAAATATTAAGGACTACTTCTGGTACAAGGAAGGTGTTTCCTTTACCATCTCAGATAAAAATAAAACCGGCATATTAAAGAAAATGCGAAACGTTCTGGCTTCCACTGATAACATATGGAGTCTGGCGGGAGCTACTATTGTATTAGCAGCCGGTGTGTCTCTGGTAGAGTTTTCATGCACTGCAGGATTTCCCGTATTATGGACAAATCTATTGACTGCACATAATGTCTCTACATCTACTTTTGTTTTATTACTAATCCTTTATATGGCTATTTACCAACTGGATGAAATGGTAATATTTGGAACGGTCGTTGTCACATTGAAAGCCAGTAAATTAGAAGAAAAACACGGGAGAATCCTGAAGCTCATCGGTGGATCATTAATGCTCACTCTTGCGATTGTGATGTTGATCAACCCAAGAATAATGAATGACCTTTCCAGTTCCCTCCTAATTTTTGGAATAGCGTTTGGCTTTGCAATAGTAGTTTTATTCTTGCACAGATTCCTACTGCCTAAATTTGGAATTCGAATTGGATCTGAAATGAATAACAAGAAAACCAGGAAAAAAGCGTACCACAAGCCGACTTCCTGATTCACTTCTCTATTGAACCGACTGTTATTCATCATAATTGGATAAATGGAAGGAATGATTATGAATTCCAGGGAGAGAGTAAAGTGCGCCTTTGACCATAAAGAACCGGATAGAATTCCATTTGATTTTGGTGGAACCGGGTTAACCAGTATAAGCAGGTTCAATTACAACAATTTTCGAGTGGCTTTGGGTTTACCTGCTGTCATACCTAAGGTCATGGATATATTTCAACAGAATGTCCTCGTGGATGAGGACATGTTCAACCTGTTGGAATGTGATGTCCGCCCGGTATTGTCAGGGAGTCCGGAAGGGTTTTCGTATGACATTAAAGAATTTTCAGATGGATATTCCTGTATCGAAGACGAATGGGGAATTGGCTGGAAGAAGCCAATAGATAATGGACTTTATTATGATATGTTTTCGCATCCCCTCCAGGGTGAGTTATCCATTGAAAGATTAAAAACATTTCCATGGCCAGATCCATCGGACCGCACTCGATTTATCGGGATGAATAAGAAAGCAAACCAATATGCGGTAAATGAAAGTAAAGCAGTAGCATTGCATGGTTTCTGTTCTGGAGTAGTCGAAATGGCTGCGTGGTTACGAGGTTATTCAGATTTTTATTTGGATATTGCCCAAAATGATTTTGCACTTGCATACCTGCTGGATAAAATCGTTGAGTTAAAAGAAGCATACTGGGAGATTGCTCTACGAGAAGCAGGGGATAACGTGGATGTTATCATAGAAGCCGACGATATGGCTGGTCAGTTTAATTTGCTTATTTCCCCAAATTCCTACAGAAAAATTGTAAAACCGCGGCATAAAAAACTGTTCCAGTTTATTAAAGACAGGACTTCTGCAAAACTATTCTTTCACTCTTGCGGAGCAATAAGGCCGCTTATTCCAGACCTGATCGAAATTGGTGTGGATATATTAAATCCTGTTCAGGTGAATGCAAAAGGAATGGACTCTTCAGAATTAAAAAAGAGTATGGTGGCGCAATAACATTCTGGGGTGGAGGCGTTGATACCCAGGGGGCATTTGGCAGTTCAAATCCACAAGTTTTCCAGGTTGACAACGATGTCAAGAACCGTATAATTGATTTTAAGCCTAACGGTGGATTTATTTTTGCTGCAGTGCATAACATACAAGCAAATGTAGCGGTAGATAATATTATAGCAATGTGGAATAAGTATAAAGAGTTGCGCTCATATTAAATTTCATCAGGTCAGGAGTGCTGTGAATATGGAAGCCAAATATCAACCAATTTTTGATAGTATTCTCGAAGGAAACGCAGAAGGAGCAAAACAAGGAGTCAATGAAGCCCTTGCAGCTGGGTCTGATCCGTCCAGTATTCTCAATGAAGCAATGATCAAGGCAATGGGAGAAGTTGGAAGATTATTCGAAGAGGGAGAATACTTCGTCCCTGAAATGTTGATTTCTGCACGGGCGATGCAAGCTGGACTAGCAATTTTAAAACCTCATTTGGTTTCAGGTAACTATCAACCTCTGGGAAAGGTAGTCATTGGAACCGTAAAAGGTGATTTGCATGACATTGGGAAGAACCTGGTGAGTATGATGCTCGAAGGAGCTGCATTTGAGATTGTGGATTTAGGCACAGATGTTTCTCCTGAGAAGTTCATTGAAGCGATAAAAAATTCTCACGCAGACATCATAGCCATGTCAGCATTATTGACGACCACCATGTCAAACATGAAAATCACGATCGATGCGATAAAAGCAGCGGGGATTAGAGACCAGGTGAAAGTGATGGTTGGTGGTGCTCCACTCACAGAAAATTATGCCAGAGAGATTGGTGCAGACGGTTATTCACCGGATGCCAGCAAGGCCGTTGTACTTGCAAGATCACTGGTGAAATAATCGGATAATTGAAGTAACAATAATGCTACCGGCAGTAGGCACTTTGTATTCAAAATTTTGATGAGAAGTCGGTTCCTCTATCAATGCAATAATGCCAAAAAAGGGTTCTTCATGTAAGAACCCTTTTTTAATGGCAGCAAAACGGCTTAAGATAGATCACTTATAGTGTGATTCAATAAATCGGAATTGAAGTGGAATTTTATTAAAGCCGGATACTCTATAAGTATTCTTAATATTGACAGATTTTCCTGTAAGTTTATTTATAAATTATTAAGGTAATGTTTGAGCTGAATAGTAGATTAATGGGTCAGTATTTGGAAATAGAATAAGGTCTGGGGCAAAGAATTTCTCTGCTCTATTTCCAATATACGCTGTTTGAAAATCTCCAATCAGTATTATCTCACTCCGATTAGGAAAATATTCGGGAATATCCTTCGTGGAATAAATGGCATCGAATCGTCCCTCTGAATATAAAACTTGAAATCCAATCCGGTCAAATTGCTGTTTTGAATAAGCAACCCAGGCAGAACCAGGTTCTCCCTGGCCGGAAAGATAAAACCTGGGATAAAGCGCTTTGCCATGGATGATACTTTTGGTAGGGTTAACAACTAATTGATCAACATAATTCGATAATTGCGGATTTCCCTGGATAATACTACTGACATCAGCACTAGTTATTGTATTGAACTGCTTCGGAAATACAGCTTCAGTAATTGGGATTAGGCTGCTAATAAAAACAAAAAGACAAACAAAAGCCAAATTTTTTCCTAAAGTGTCTTTCCGATTTGGAATTTGGATACGATTAATCGTACTAACTGTATTACTCTTGGGTCTGATGAGTAAATAAATTGATTGAAAAATATATAATAAACCGATTGAAAAGTAGGTGTAACCAACCCAATCAATGGGAAGATTGTATCTACCCCCGGAATTTCTTGCCAGACCATTGCTCAGGTTGTAGGCAATAAACAGAAAAATGGGTAGTAAACCTGAGACACCATTCTTTTTAAATAATCGAATTGCTCCAAATACAATTACCATCAAAACTAAAAGCATTCCAAAAATTTCTGACGGGCTTAACCCTAATGACCGCGTGCTCCACCAATCCATATTTTTGAATAAGTATTCAAGGGAATTTCCGTTCAGGATGGGAGGTATAACCATGAGAGTACAGATCACATTCCTCATGAAATGATTTGTCAGAAATGAGATGAAGAAAGAAGGTGATTTAATGACGGAAGACGTAACAGATAATAAGAGGTTGTTGCTTCCCTCCGTATCGGTTTCGTCTAGTGGAGTGTCGACAGCATAGCGGGAGGCAACAAAATCGGTTTGTTCTTTCTGATCGAAAATAAGTTGACCAGTTAAATTATAGTTACGAATTAGCCAGGGGGAGATAGTGAGCACAAGTGTAAGGATTATTAATCCTGAGTTCTTAACCACGAAAAGTGAGAATTTGTGCGATATTTGATTATTGCAATTATCAAAATGAACGGCAGCAGGATAATGGATTGGGTTCGAATAAGGGTCATTAGGCCCATCATTCCCCCTATAAGAATCGGGTAATGCTTTTGATGATTGTCGCCTTTTACCCAATTAATGATTAACAAAGTCAGATATTAAGAAAGCCAATAGTGCAGGTAAGTCTGATAAGATCAATTTGGAATTTGAAACAGGTATGAATGGGGTAGATCGAATCGCATCATATTCCCTGAATATTGATAGTAACGCAAGTGAAATACCAAGCGACTTTCCATAAAGGCTTTTACCTATTAAAAATAGTAGTATCGGGATTAAAGCAAGGACAAGTGTTTGTAATGCGATTATTCGGGTGTAATCACCGGATGCCAATGCGAAAATATAAACTAATTCAGTAATGAACAATGGCCGTGGGACAACCGTAGATCCATATATGCCATAACCTGACAACACACTTTCTGCGGACAAACTGTAAAAAAGGGCATCTGAATATGGGTATACTTCCATATTTGGTGGTCGAACGAGCGGGGCAGTATACGCCTTTTGTAGTGGTAGGCTTAACCATGAGGAAACTGCAATTATGAATATACCCAGTACCAGGATAAGGTCTACATACTTCGGTTTCTTTAAAATTTCAAATTTTGATTCAAATATCCCATAGATTAATCCAATAAAGACTGAAAATATTATTTGCCAAGTTAATAATGGAGAACCTAATTGTCTCCAGCTTAATGGATCAGGCTGATTCCCTAATCCTGTTACAACTATCACGAAGAAAAAGAGGAATGTTAATATGAAGATGAGGGTTATGCGCGATTTGAAAATGGTTTTAAAGCTAAGGTAAAAGCTTTTGTTATTTCGAAATAAATACAATGCAATAATGGTCTCTATAATTGAAAATGATATAAAAAGAAGAACAGGTTGTAAGCGATCATAGTAAACCAGATATTCATACTGGATGATGTTTTTAGGAATGCTATAAAGAATTACGATCGATAATAAAATAATTGAAAAGAAAATAACGAGTACTGTCAGGTAATTTCCATTTACAAAAGTTGTTAAAATACGGTTTATCTTTTCCTTTGCCCTGGATTGGATCAAGAAAAAACCAACAAGTAATGCTGTAATAAGGAAAAAGACGAGGATTAATATCAGTCTTTGTTTTGAATACCATAAGAAATAGTTATTCTTTGATTCACTAATATCGAATAATAAAAAGAATAATAATGCCAGGCTTTGTAAGGCGAGAATAATATTCAGGTATTTAATCAAACCCCTTGAAGGGTGGTCTTTAAAATCCATTATCTCCTCCGAAAATCACTAATCTCATTTTAACATATACTATGTTATCCATTTTTCGGGTACAAAATACCAAAATTGAATTTTTTTATATTTGGAATAATTGCCTCGTGCTATTATTATTTGCTTGACATTCCTTTATCCGAAGGGTAAAATCTATCCACCCTGAATAAGGGCCTGTAGCGCAGTTGGGAGCGCGCTTCAATCGCACTGAAGAGGTCGAGGGTTCGAATCCCTCCAGGTCCACTGCAGTGCAATATAAAAGAAAATTGGGCCCATAGCGCAGTTGGGAGCGCGTCTCAATGGCATTGAGAAGGTCGAGAGTTCGAATCTCTCTGGGTCCACAGAAAGCCAGAACAGGAGTAGTATGTCATCCGGCAGAGAATCAAGAGCAATGGTGAAATCTTGATAATGTGTAACGGAGCACAGAACGGCAGAACTCGCCTGTTGCTCATTTGAGCAAGCTGTGCTGGTGAAGAAGTAGTCAGCACCGGGAATGCCCGTTATAGCAGCCTGAGTGGTCCGCGAGAGTGGACAAACAGGGTGGTACCGCGGATAATCTCCGTCCCTGAATGGACGGGGATTTTTGTTTAAGAAATTTAATATAGGATTCACGACTAATAATATTCATAATGGTTGTATCAAGTTTTACGATTACCACCATTATTGAGAAGGAGTACGAATGACCGAACCATTTGAAACCAATTTTTATAATCCGGGAGAGATCGAACCACGCTGGCAAAAAAGTGGGAAGCCGATGGTCTTTACGATTCCGATATAAATCCGAACAAACAAAAATATTATGCCTTGACAATGCTTCCTTATCCATCCGGAGACTTGCACATTGGGCACTGGTATGCCATGATGCCCCCTGATGCGCGAGCCCGATATAAAAGAATGCAGGGATTTAATGTCCTCTTCCCGATGGGTTTTGATTCATTCGGCCTTCCAGCTGAGAATGCAGCCATAAAGAGGAATATTCATCCAAAAACCTGGACCTATGCCAATATCGAAAAAATGCGCACTCAGTTTAAAACAATGGGTGCCATGTTTGATTGGCGACGGGAGGCAATCAGCTCTGACCCGTCGTACTACAAGTGGACTCAGTGGTTTTTTCTTCAGTTTTTCAAAAACGACCTGGCCTATCGTAAGATGTCTCCAGTCGACTGGTGCCCGAACTGCAATACAACCCTGGCAAGGGAACAGGTGTGGGGGGATGATCGACATTGTGAACGCTGTGGAACACCTGTTATTAAAAAGAATCTGGATCAATGGTTCTTCCGGACAACCAGATTTGCGGATGAATTGTTGGATTACTCAAAAATAGATTGGGCGGAACGGGTAAGAACCCTGGAAACCAACTGGATCGGTAGATCGGAAGGCGCTTTGGTGAAGTTTAAGACGCTATCAGGCGATCAGATTGAAGTTTTTACAACCCGCCCGGATACTCTATGGGGAGTAACATTCATGGTGCTCGCACCAGAGCATCCACTTGTCAAAAAAATAACAACAACACAGCAACGTAACCAGGTCAATGAATACATCCAACAATCATTAAGGCAATCAGATATCCAGCGTGAAGCAACTGACAAGGAGAAAACAGGAGTTTTTACCGGCGGATATGCGATCAATCCCATGAACGGGGAAAAAGTTCCGGTTTGGATAGCCGATTATGTCTTAATGACTTATGGTACCGGGGCAATCATGGCTGTCCCAGCGCACGATCAGCGGGATTTCGAATTTGCACGCAAGTTTGGATTATCCATTAAAGTTGTCATTCAGCCTGAAGGAGTACCACAAATCAAAGGCGAAGAAATGGAATCAGCGATCCCGGCTGCCGGGGTAATGGTCAATTCAGGAAAACTGACAGGAACACCTGCTGATCTGGCCATCAAAAAAGCCATCCACTATGTGGAGCAACTGGGTGTTGGCAAAGCATCCACCAATTACCGATTACGTGACTGGTTAATTTCCAGGCAAAGATACTGGGGAGCTCCAATTCCGATCATTTACTGCGAAACCTGTGGAATTGTAGCTGAAGAAGAATCCCAACTACCAATCTTACTGCCGGACGATGTGGAATGGAAGCCAACCGGGGAAAGTCCATTGAAACTGCATCCTACCTGGAAGGATACGATCTGCCCGAACTGTGGTGGAGTGGCGGAACGCGAAACTGATACCATGGATACATTTATGTGCAGCTCCTGGTACCATTTGCGCTATTTATCTCCTAAATATACCGAAGGACCATTTGATCCAAAGGAATACGCATATTGGATGCCGGTGGATATTTACACAGGCGGCATTGAGCATGCGAATATGCACCTCATCTATACCCGTTTCTTTCATAAGGCATTACATTCGCTGGGGATATTGCCTGACACTGAGCCAATGCTTGTCTTAAGGAACCAGGGAATGGTTTTAGGTGAAGATTCTGAAAAAATGAGTAAAAGTAAAGGCAATGTGATCGCTCCAGATAAACTGGTTGCGCAATATGGGGCTGACACAGTAAGAGCATATTTGATGTTCTTCACAAGATGGGACCAGGGTGGTCCCTGGTCGAGTACCGGAATTGAAGGAACAGCCCGTTGGGTGCGCAGGGTTTGGGCTCTATACAATGACCCGGCTCCAAAAGGAATGGCATCCAAAGAGCTGATACGGGATTTGCGCAGAAAATTGCACCAAACCCTCGCGTCTGTGACCAGGGATTTCGAGCAATTGGAATTTAATACAGTTATCTCAGCGTTGATGGAATTGATGAACGAAATGGTTAAGGCAAAACAGGCTGGCGCATCAGTAAGCCCGGAATGGAAGGAAGTTCTTGAGATCTATTCATTGATGCTTGCACCCGTGACACCTCATCTCGCTGAGGAATTATGGATGAAGATGGGAAAACCATATTCCATCCATCAACAATCCTGGCCAAAAGTAGACATGGCTGCAGCAGCAGAAGAAGAGATTACTCTTGTCGTCCAGGTAAATGGAAAACTGCGGGATCGGATCACTGTGTCGGTCAATATAACTGATGACGAAGCGAAGAAGAAGGCATTGGAAAGTGAGACGGTGCAAAAGCTGCTAGATGGTAAAAATCCCAGGCAGGTAATTGTTGTACCCAAACGATTGGTGAATATTGTGATATAAGGTTGATTACTGGAATTGTGTGAAATCAAAAAGGCAGGAATTACCTGCTTTTTTGATTTAATTATGAGTTTGCTATAATGATAATGAACTTTCACAGGAGGTCATGGTGGGTACATTATTCAAGAAAATGATTTGCCTTTTTTCTGTTTTGGTAATCCTATTATCTACCTTCACGGTAATTGAGGTTCATGCAGATGTTGCACCTCCGGATCAACCCACGGGAGCAAACCTTGTGCCCGGTAAAGAAACGACCAATGTAAGTATGATCTCAGAGGAAGTGGTCATTGAGGTTCAGCCAGATTTACTACCTGATTCACAAGATGTATGGGGTGTCAGCGATTGGGCAAAAGTGACCGCCAGTTTTCAGATGAAAAATACCGGAATGAAGATTGAGAAAATGGATGTACGCTTTCCATTAATGATCCCTTCCGGGTCTGGTGATGGATTTGGAAATCAGCCTGAGTTGGTTGCTTTTCGTGTAGAAGTGGATGGTATGTCTTTGGATTATAAGGAGACAACGACAGAAAATCCAAGTGATTACGATCAAACCCCATTAAAATGGGCTGCATTCCCGGTATCGTTTGCCCCGGATAAAATTACAAATATCGATGTAACTTACGAAGTCAAAGCGACCGGGTATTCACCTTTCGCTGAGTTTGGATATATCCTCGAGACTGGTGCAGGCTGGAAAGACACGATCGGAGAAGGAAAATCATTGTAAGGCTTCCTTATGAAGCAAGTGCCGAGAATTTCCTCCTGGATGATGCGACTAAAGATTTTATCTTCACAGGCAACGATGCTGTTTATTCTTTTACTAACCTTGAACCCACACCTGAATCAAATATCCATGTGACCCTGGTAGAACCTGTGATCTGGTCCCAGGTTGTGGCTGGCAGGCAAGCAGTAATAGATGATCCAATGAATGGACAATCCTGGGGGGATCTGGCTGAAGCTCTGCGCAAGTCCATTTCGTACTCCAAACCATGGGTAAGGGAAGATCCTGCAGGGATCAAATTATTGGTTGAAAGCCTGGATGCTTTTGATCAGGCTGTAAAATTAGCACCGGATCAGTTTATTTGGCACTATGGTTATGCCAATTTGATTTGGCAATCGGAATATTACAATTCTGACCCGGATATGAACCTTATCCAGAAAATGCTTATTCAATATTCGGCAGCCTGGTCAATTGACCCAAAAAACGAAGATTTATACTATCAATTGCAGAATATTTCTGATACCCATCCTGACTGGATCACCAGTGATGATGGCGGGTTTAGATTTCCAACTGTACCCCAAGAGGATATAGTTTTGGATAAAGCTACTATAGAACCAGAAATAACCAGCACTGAAGACCCAGACATTAGAATCAACCGTTCAGCCGGAATTATTAACAGCAAAAACAGATGAGATACAAAGTGGCAGAGGCGGTGGTGGGAATTCCAAATTGGTTTGTTGTTCCATCCCTATTCCCTTGGCAGGTGTTCTTCTAGTTAGTGCAGCACAAATCAAAAGGAAAAGGGTGAACCAAAATGCGGATCAGTGAATTAAACTGGATGGATGTGGAAGAATATTTAAAAAATGAAGACAGGATCATTGTTGTATTAGGTGCTTGTGAACAGCATGGGTATTTAAGTCTCCAAACCGATACAAAAATCCCTCTTGCGCTGGCTGACTGCCGCCTCTGCAAGATCGAATGTGATCATCGCACCGGAAATTACTGTCGGTGTTTCACCATATTTTCTAAGTTATCCGGGTACAGTAAGCATCCGAAGTGAAATCTATATCCAATTCGTTGCGGATATCCTTGGTTCCCTATATCAAACAGGGTTTAGGCGAATTCTCATACTCAATGGACATAGTGGGAATAATATTGTAAGGACAAAACTTGTTGAGTTGGCTAACTCGCTTCCTGAGCTGAAGTTCAGTTGGTACGCTTGGTGGGAATCTAATGGTGTTCAGGATCTGGCGCAAAAGTATCACTTAGCTCCTGAACATGCCAGTTGGATGGAAGCATTCCCATTTACTCGCGTTGCTGATCTTCCCACCGGAGAAAAACCGGGTGTATCTTTCACAGGTGTTCTTAATGCTGCTGAGACCAGAGCTAAATATGGAGACGGGTCGTTTGGTGGCAAATACCAGGTGGATGATGCGATCATGCAGGAATTATTTGATACCTGCCTGATGGATGTCATCAATTTACTCAAATTTGATAGATAATTAACCAATAACCACTTCACTGTTAATGGATCAGGGACCAAATACAAATAACATGGTTGTTCTGAATTCTATGAGATTAGGTATTGACTTACCGTGAAAACATTTGCTAAACTTATGTTATGCAAACATTTGCATAACAATTGAATAATGGGAATAACTTTCCTTTCCAAGGTCATAAGATAAGTCATCAATCTTGAGGTGAGTGATAATGGGAATTATTGCTGATAGAATCGCTGCAGCACGTCATCGTTTATCCTATATTCCTGAAGCTGTTGTCCTGATAAGTTTTCTCCTCCTTTTTGTTTTTTTTAGTTTCTTTGCTCCTCATTTTTTAACCCCACTGGCAATTGGAAACATACTAACCTTCGGTAGCATTACTGGTATTATCGTAATTGGTGTTGGCTTGTTAATGGTTTCAGGTGAATTTGATCTCTCTGTTGGATCAAATTTTGCTTTGGCGAGCTATGTGTTGGCAATTAGCCTAAATTCCGGGTTGCCTGTCATATTGGGAATCCTCTTCGCCCTCATCATTAGCACATTCCTGGGATTTGTAAATGGCATAATTGTTACCAAAACGAACATTCCATCATTCATTGCTACATTGGGGACTATGCTGGCATACCGAGGTATAGTTCGAGCTGTTGGTGGAGGAAGTTTCGCATCCTATAGAGGACCGGATGTACCCATATTTAAAATTCTAAATGGTGACTTCACTTTTCTAAATAATATATTTCATGTGCAGGCATTCAGGACAGACATCATCTGGTTTATTTTGTTATCAATCATTTTTATCATCGTATTGATGCGTACACGATTTGGAAATTGGGTTTTTGCTGTGGGTGGTTTACCGGGTGCTGCATTAGCCCAAGGCGTAAACGTGAATTATGTAAAAGTGATGTGCTTCACAATCACTGGATTTCTAGTTGCAATCGCAAGTGTCCTTCAATTTTCATACAGGTTAAGCGTGGATCCGCTGCGAGGTGACGGCATCGAGATGATTGCAGTCGCAGCGAGTGCGATTGGCGGAATAAGGTTAACAGGTGGATTTGGAACAATCCTGGGTGCTGTTCTTGGAGCTTTCTTATTGCAGATGCTGGATCAAGGATTGGTGCTGATGAGCATACCCATCCAGGTATTTCAGGCATGTATTGGTCTGATCATCATAATTTCTGTGATCAGCAATACGTACCTTGGAAAAAGTAGTTAAGAAAAATAAACCAGAATTAGAATAATGGGAGGTGATGAGAAGAAAAATAGACGGTAATTGAGTATCGAGTTAACAAGAAAAACGTATATTGATGTTTTTTGTAACTTTTTGAGGAGGAAGAAACATGAAAAAACTAAACATTTTGTTAGCATTGGTAGTCGTAATGTCTTTAATGCTCGCTGCCTGTCAACCGCCTGCTGCTCCGGCCGCTCCAGTTGAACCCGCTGCGCCAGCTGCACCTGCTGCTCCTGCTGAACCCGCTGCACCTGCTGCTCCTGCTGCCCCTGCTGCACCAGCCGGTGATCAACCATTAAAATTCATTATGGTTCAACATGCACTTTGCGCCTGGGATTCATTCTGGTGCACGGTTGAGGACGGTATAAAAACAGCAGCAAAACAGATGGGTGCTGATGTTACCATTCTTGGTCCAGATAAATTTGATCTGGAAAAAACAGCCTCTTTGATCGATCAGGCAGTTGCCGCACAACCAGATGGCATCGGGTTGACTGTGACAGATGCAGTTCTGTTTAAAGAACCGATCATGAAGGCACTCGCTGCTGGTATCCCGGTTATTGCTTACAACGCCGGGAAAGGTCCTATTGGCGACGGTATCCCTTACATGACCTTCCTGGGAATGGATGAAACCGAAGGTGGTCTCCAAAGCGGATCTCGAATGATCGCTGCAGGTGCCACCCGTGGTGTTTGTATCAACCATCAGGTTGGCCATGCTGGTTTGGATGCTCGCTGCAAAGGATTTGTTAAAGCCTTTGAAGACAAAGGATTAAAAGCAGAAGTATTGGGTGTTAAAGGTGAGGACGCTGCCCAGGCTCAAACCACCATTGGTGATTTCTACACCGCCAATTCAGACGTGGATGCTTTCTTGACACTTGGCCCATCCAGCGCTAATCCATTCTATGCTTTTGTAGAAGCCAGCGCAGTAACAAACTTCAAGCATATTACCTTTGACTTAAGCCCGGAAATCGAAGCAAAGATTAAAGATGGCACAACCATGGCAGCCATAGATCAACAACCTTTCCTCCAGGGTTTCGGCGCGGTAATGTACCTGAGCTTAAACAAGAAATATGGTATCACTCCCGCTCTTCCAGTAACAGCCACTGGCCCAGGTTTTATAACTGCCGATATGCTTGGGAAGACAACCCAACCTGATAAACCTGTAAAACTGATCATGGTTCAACATGCAATGTGCGCTTATGATCCATACTGGTGTGTGGTCGAAAAAGGTATGGTCGAAGCTGCAGCCCAGATGGGTGTCGAAGTCACTATTCTCGGCCCGGATAAATTTGATCTTGAAAAGACCGCTGCTTTAATTGATCAGGCAGTTGCCTCTCAACCAGATGGAATTGGTCTGGTTGTCACGGACAATGTCTTGTTCAAAGCACCGATCATGAAAGCAATTGATGCAGGCATTCCTGTGGTTACATATGATACCGGTCTTGGACCAGAAAAAGATGGAATTCCATATTTGACTTTCTGGGGTTCTGAGGATTATGTCCAAGGTTACTACGGTGGATTACGCATGGTGGATGAAGGTGCGACCAAAGGTGTCTGTATCAACCACCAGGTTGGTCACTCTGGTTTGGATGCACGCTGCAGAGGTTTCGTAGATGCTCTAACAGAAAAAGGTGTTCCAGCCGAAGTTTTAGGTGTAAAGGGTGAAGACGCTGCCCAGGTTCAAACGACAATCAGTGACTACTATACCGCCAATCCTGATGTCAATGCATACCTTACCCTAGGACCGAGTGGATCAGAACCTTTCTATGCCTTCGTTGAAGCCTCAGGCCTTACACCAGGTAGCTTTGTTCACGCTTCGTTTGATATTAGTGCCTCAGGTGTGAAAGCCATCAAAGACGGCGTAACTACATTCGTGATGGATGCACAGCCATACCTGATCGGATATGGAACAGTAATGAATCTGGTTCTCTTTAACCGCTACAATATCACACCGGCAACTGGCATTTCTGCCACTGGCCCTGGTTTTGTAGACAAATCCAATGTAGAAATAGTTGAAAAATTAGCTGGAACTTACCGCTAAAACTAGTAAAATTTGACCGGGTGGGTATCAAACCTGCCCGGTCAATCCTTATAATGCATTATCATAGGTGAAAATCGATGAGAGCAGCTGACTCCTGGATCTTAAAGAATCAGGCGATTATTTTCTGAGTCAACCCTGGCTGGACCGGTGGCGGTCTTGGTCGTAATTTTTATTTTATTATCTTTGTTTGTTCCAAAATTTCTTAGCTTTAGGTCTATCTCGGGAATTATTAATGCAGCCACTTTAACAGGTGCCCTGACTATAGGAATTGCTTTACTGATGATCTCAGGTGAGTTTGATCTTTCAGTTGGATCGACATTGGCTGTTGGAGGATATCTTTATGGTGGTCTATCCATGGCTGGACAGCCATTTTTAGGTTTCATCCTCGCGCTTATTGTGCCCACCCTTTTAGGAGCATTAAATGGAGTAATTCTTGTGTGGACAGGAATTCCTTCATTCATTGTGACATTGGGAACCAAGTATTTTTATCGGGGAATGTTGTGGGTAGTTACTGCTGGAACCATGCTGCAGACAATTGATCGGTTACCGATCTATAATATTTTTAATGGACGCCTGGATATATTAAATAATTTGTTCAATGAATCCAATTTCCGAAATTCGTTAATCTGGTTAATTCTCCTCGCTATAATTTTTCAAATTATCCTCGCCAGGACAAAATTTGGCAACCATGTTTTCGCTGTTGGAGGAAACGCTGGTGCTGCCTTAGGACAGGGAGTCAACGTTAAGCGAGTAAAAATTGCCAGTTTTGCAATATCAGGATTAATGGCAGGTGTAACCGGGATCCTGCTATTCAGCCAATATTATACGGTTAGGGTTGCTTCAGGCGATGGAATGGATCTTTCTGCGATCGCTGCAGCCGTGGTTGGCGGAACTTTGATCACTGGTGGTGCTGGTAGTATTTGGGGAGCCCTTGTAGGTGCATTGATCATTAGTATGCTTCGGACAGGTGTTGTATTAATGAATATTTCTTTCATACCGGCTGATAATTTTGAAGCGATTGTTGGAGTTACCATCATACTCGCAGCCATATTGAATAATTATCTGCGCAACAGAAAATGATTAGCCTTGCTTAGTAATAGACCTAAGGATATGGAGATGGATAAAATGGTTGAGAACAAAATCGAACACAGCCGAAATTCATTGGTCTGGATGGAAAATATTTCAAGGAAATTTGGCACAATTACAGCCTTGCAGGGGGTAAATTTTGGAGTCGAGAAAGGTGAGGTCAGAGCTTTACTGGGCGATAATGGTGCAGGAAAATCAACGCTCATTAAAGTATTGATGGGTGTCCATCAGCCGACTTCCGGCCAAATATACTTCGATGGTAAACCTGTCTGGATCAATTCGCCAAAGCAAGCGCGAGAAATTGGTATTGAGGCTGTTTATCAGGATCTTGCATTAATCAACCTCATGAGTATATCGAGAAATTTCTTCCTGGGACGGGAGATGGTGAAGAAATACGGCCCAGTGGAGTTATTAAATATCAAGGGTATGGAAGATATTTGCAGAACGTCCCTTCATGATATTGGTATCGAAATTCGATCTGCATCTGAACGGGTTGGAAGCCTATCTGGTGGTGAACGCCAATCGATCGCCATAGGCAGAGGTGTTTACTTTGGGGCAAAAGTGTTAATTCTTGACGAACCTACGTCTGCATTATCTGTTGCAGAAACTCGAAAAGTATTGTCATATATTGACAATGCACGAGAAAGAGAGTTGGCAGTTATTTTTATCACTCATAATGTTCACCATGTTTATATGGTTGCAGATAGTTATACGATCATTCGGCAAGGACGTAATGTTGGAACATATTTTAAAGGAGAATTATCAGAAGATGATATTGCTGATCTGATTACTGGAGATAGAGAATCATAATTGTTAATTTGCTGAAAACCTGTAATAATATGCAACCAAAGAAGGTAGATTGTCAATCGTGAAAACCTGGACATAGACCTTCATCAAAAATTTATATATCTATAGGAGTTTAAAATGCAGAAGATTCAAGTTGGTAATGCACCATGTTCATGGGGCACATTGGAGTTTGAAGGATTGGATGTTAATCCGATTGGATATACCCAGATGCTGAACGAGTTGGTTGAAACTGGTTATACCGCAACAGAACTCGGAGATTGGGGTTTCATGCCCACTGAACCAGCGGCATTGCGGAAGGAAATAGAAAGCCGTAAGTTAAAAATGCTGGGAGCATATGTTCAATGCGCATTCAAAAAAGCAGAAGCTCATGCAGCCGGCCGGGAAGAAGTATTAAAGATTGCTCGTCTTTTGGCAGCTTCAACAGATAATAAACCCTACATCATTCTCGCTGACGACAATACATCCGAACCAGACAGAAATCTAAACGCAGGCAGAGCCACAAAAGAGATGGGTTTGAACGCTGCTCAATGGAAAGTATTTGCCAAAGGTGTTCAAGATATCGCCAAGGCGGTTAAGGATGAAACCGGATTACCTACCATTTTCCACCATCATAGTGCTGGCTATGTTGAAGCACCATGGGAAATTGATGCCTTCCTGGAAAACACTGATTCCAAGTTGATCAACCTGGTCTTTGACACCGGCCATTATGTTTTTGGTAGTGGAAAAGATGGTTTGGGGTCGGACGGTAACCTCGGACCAGTTTTCGATCGTTATAAGGATAGAATTTCCTACGTTCATTTTAAGGATTGTGAACCAGGGATTGCAGCAAAAACCCGCAGCGAAAACTGGGACTATATCAAAGCATTGAAAAATGGACTGTTCTGCGAGCTGGGCAAAGGTTGCGTTGATTTTAAAGGTGTTGTGAATTGGTTGAACAAACATGATTATTCCGGGTATATCCTGGTCGAACAAGATGTCTTGCCAGGAATGGGTGAACCAAAGGAAAGTGCCCGTAGAAACCGTGAGTTTTTGCGATCAATAGGATTGTAAGGAAAATAGGCTGTCTATTTTATGTAAGTTATGAACTTCATTTAGCGATGGTTAATAGCGAAAATAAATAGACAGCCCTCAACTCTTTGGATTTCCAGGATAAACCTTTATGCCGTTTTCTTATCGGGTATCCATAAAAGATATTGCTAAAGCAGCTGGAGTATCCTATTCCACAGTTTCTCGTGCTTTGCATGATAGTACCCTGATAAGTGAAGAGGTTAGGCTTCAGATCCAAAAAATTGCTGGCTCTATGGGTTACACACCTAATGCATTAGCCCAAAGCCTTCAATCACATCAAACGAATTCCGTGGGTTTGGTAATCACCACAATTTCTGATCCTTTTTTTGCTGATGTCGTACATGGGGTCGAGGAAGAGGCAAAGAAAGCTGGTATAAGTGTTTTCCTGGCTACAACAAATAATGATCCGGAAGAAGAAATTAGCATTATCGAGACATTCAGCCGGCGGAGGGTGGATGGAGTAATAGTTGCCTCATCTCGCATCGGAGCCGGGTATGCAAACCGCCTGGAACAGATCCGCATCCCGGTTATTATGGTAAATACAGAAGCTGAAGAAGAAGGTAAATTCATATTCTCAGCTTCAGTGGATGACCAGGCAGGTGCACGTCTGGCTGTTAATCACCTGATTGATTTGGGGCACCGGCGAATCGGATACCTGGGAGTCAGCAATCGCCTGGTTTCAAATAAACATCGCCTGGAAGGATATCTCAATACATTGAAAAAAAATTCCATCGAAGTCAAATCAGACTGGGTCATTATTAATAAAGATAATGCCCCTGGTGATCTATCTTTGGACTTTAAAATTGGTCAACAATTGGGTGAAGAAATATTAAAAACCGATGTCACAGCTGTCTTTTGTTATTGTGATACGATCGCCGCTGGAGTAATGGATACCTGTCGCAAGGCACATAAATCAATACCTCAACAATTAAGTATTGTTGGGTTTGATGACAATATCATTTCTGAGATTCTATATCCACCATTAACTACAGTACATCAACCCGAGAAAGAAATCGGGCATAAGGCGATGCAAATGATCCTGAGTAGTCTTGCAGGAGAGGATGTCGAAGATGTAATTCTTGATCCAAGCCTGGTTATCCGTGAAAGTACAGCACCACCGTCATAATTGAGTAATTATTTAAGAAATTAAGGAGTATTTATGGGAAACGTCAGATTAAACGTTGGTGTTATTGGTGCTGGTATGATCGGTAAAGTTCATGCAGAGCATCTGGCTTTCAGAATTCCTGAAACGAAACTGGTCTCAATCGCTGACATTAACTTTCCAGCCGTGCAAGAATTGGCTGAAAAATTATATGTTTCAAAAGCAGTAAAGGATTATCACGAACTATTAGTTGACCCTGAAGTCGATGCTGTTGCGATTTGTTCTTCAACAGATACACACGCCCAGATCATTTGTGAGGCTGCTCAAGCAGGAAAGCATATATTTTGCGAAAAACCGATCTCATATGATCTAAAGAAAATTGATGAAGCCCTGGATATCGTAAAAAAGACCGGAGTCAAATTACAAATTGGTTTCAATCGTAGGTTTGATCCCAACTTCGCCAGGGTCCGACGAGCCATACTTGATGGAACGGTCGGAGATACCCACTTTATTCATATTATTAGCCGGGACCCTGAACCTCCTACGGCAGAGTATTGTAAAACATCGGGTGGAAATCTTTATGGATATGACGATCCATGACTTTGATATGGCTCGCTACCTCGCGGGAAAAGAAGTAACTGAGATCTATGCTGGTGGTGGAGTGAGAATCGACCCGGAAATTGGTAAAGTAGGTGATCTCGACACTGTATTGATAATGCTTAAATTTGAAGATGGCACATTAGGGACAATTGACAATAGCGAGAAAGCAACCTACGGGTACGATCAACGGGTTGAGGTTTTTGGAAGTAAAGGTTCTGTCCATATTAATAATAATTATCCAAACGCAGCAATAATTAGCGATGGTTCTTCAATCAGGCATGATTTGCCACTGTATTTCTTTGTGGAAAGGTATACTGAAAGCTACATCGCCGAAGTCCAGGCTTTTGCACAGGCTGTAATTCAGAATAAACCAACACCGGTTACCGGGTTGGATGGACGAGCACCTGTCCTAATGGGGCTGGCAGCTAAATTATCCATCAATGAAAACAGACCAGTAAAATTATCTGAAGTAGATATTAAATAGTGTACATATTACTGCCTTAATTACGGAATAATAGTTTTGGCCAACACTAATAAATAATATTAATTGCCCTGTGAACACAGACTGGCTAAATCATTATTATGGCCAGTCTGTGTTATTTACGGGAACAACAATATTCACCGAGATCAACAGTTTTGTGTGAGTGAAATATAAATATATACATGCAGCAACCTTACAAATATAAAGTCCCTCTTGTAACCAGTACTTTCTTCATGTATAACTATAAAACTATAGTAAATATGGATTAATTCTTGCATGGTATCCAGTGTTCCATTCAAGAAAAGGAGAGGATGCATGTTACATAGTATAGGAATACCTCGTTATAAGAAAATTTTGACATTACTTTGCTTGAGCATTATGGTTTTTACTATAACATTGCCTCAACAAAAAGCAATCGCAACTACTGGAACAAATATGGTTGTGGATCCAGTGCAAACATTATCTCTAAAAGGAGATTATGTTTCCCTCAAAACGATGTTGAATAGAAATGAACCCAAAATCAAGGATCTTGCAAAGAATAAACAGAAACTGTTGACCATGGTGGACAGATTAAGGGATAAGAATAATCGAAATTGGGTTGAAATGCGCGTTTTGTATTACGATTTCAATAGTGCATATCAATTGGCAATTGCTCATGCTCATGATGCAAGACTGCTATTGATGAGCCATCCAGGGTTCTCCAGTTCGCTGAAAGTGGAAAACGAAAGCATGGCAAAATGGACAGTACAACGCCTGCGGGGAGCAGTCACCGGATTAATCGCCCGAATAAATGAGTGCTCCAATATCATGCGAAAAGCAAATAAATTGTGGAGATTAAGTAGATAGGATTTAGTAACTGATATTAAATTAAGGCCGTCGTAAATGATGGCGCTCATTAAATTAAAAGGGTGTAATGAATAAAGTTATCCATTCAACTAAAGCCCCGAAGGCTATTGGTCCGTACTCTCAAGCTGTCGTTGTTGGTCAACTTTTGTATACTTCTGGTCAACTCGGATTGGATCCAGTTGCTGGCAATCTAGTAGAAGGTGGAGTGGAAGCAGAAGCTCGCCAGGCACTGGTGAACCTCGGGTAACATTCTTAATGAAGCAGGTTGTGATTACCCTGATGTGAGTCAAGACACTAGTTTTCCTAAAAGACATGAATGACTTCGCCAGGGTAAATGTAATTTATGGAGAATTCTTCAAAGAGAATCCGCCAGCACGATCAGCTGTCCAGGTTGCTGCATTACCCAAGGGGGCAGCAATTGAAATTGAGGCAATAGCAAACATTGGTGCAAT
Source organism: uncultured Chloroflexia bacterium (assembly GCA_963709535.1). Classification (GTDB taxonomy): domain Bacteria; phylum Chloroflexota; class Anaerolineae; order Anaerolineales; family Anaerolineaceae; genus PNON01. The sequence goes on from CAVPWY010000011.1 coordinate 114,149, forward strand.
GAAGTAGATTTACCCAAATTGTACAAAATTATTATTCTTAATGAAGACAAGGAGCCAGGTCCAACATCTGGCTCTTGTTTACTACAATGAAATCTGACTTTGGAAAAAGATGACTGGGATTAGGCTGCATAAAAGCAATGAATGCTCAAAGTGGTACAATTACAGTTCAAAGCAGCCCGGGTAAGGGAACGGTTTTCACGATAAAATTACTAATATGAACATAGTATCCATAATCATTCCATGCTATAACGAAGAAAAAACAATTACCAAGCTTCTATTCTGGGCTTTATGAACAAACATTTCCGCACTCATCCATGGAGATAATAATCGCGGATGGTTTATCAACTGATGATACTAGGAAGATGATAACTGAGTTTTGTGAAAACCATCCGGATTTCAGGATACTGGTGATCGATAATCCTCAACAAACCATCCCATCAGGCTTAAATTTGGCCATTCATGCAGCAACAGGAGAGTACATCGTTCGCCTTGATGCGCATTCGGTTCCAGCAATCGATTACATTGAAAAATGTGTTGCTGATTTGGAGAAGAATCTTGGGGATAATGTAGGTGGTATTTGGATAATTCAACCCAGTAATAATACTTGGATTGCGGAAAGTATTGCAAAAGCGGCTTCTTCTTCAATTGGGGTGGGAAATGCAAATTATCGATTGAATTCCCGATCTGGCGAGGTGGATACCGTTCCTTTCGGCTCTTTCAGAAAATCTTATTTATTAGAGGTTGGCGGATTCGACGAAAACCTGCTGACCAATGAGGATTATGAATTAAACACCCGCATCCGAAAGAATGGCGGCAAAATTTGGCTTGATAATTCCATAAGATCCACATATTTTGCCAGGCCAACTTATAAAAAACTCGCAAGTCAATACTGGCGTTATGGATGGTGGAAAGGTCAAATGTTGAAACGATATCCAAACACCATTAAGTGGAGACAGGCACTTCCCCCACTTTTTGTTCTTGGTTTGTTGATAATTTTGGGGATATCAATTTTTCAACCCTTATATTTATCCTTATTCTTTACAATCATATTTAGTTATCTTCTTATATTAGTTGTATATTCATGGATAATCGGATTAATAAACAAAAAACCAGCCTTCATCTTTGGCATACCTTGTGCAATTATAATAATGCATTTCTGTTGGGGTAGTGGACTATTAATTGGTATGGTTACACAGCCCCAAAAAGCTAGAATTACTGATAAACTTGTCGGATTAAATGAGCTTAATAAATCAAAAAAATCTTCGCTGGCGGCTCAGGCCACCCGAAAGAATTACGCTGCTGATATTAGGTGACCTGACATCGGCTATACTTGCCCTCCTGGTATCTTTGTATTATTGGTCAGTGGGGGATGAATGGCTGAATTTTTCATGGCAATTTCTCACCACACGTCCACCTTTTTGGTTCTTTTTGTTGCCGGTTCTTTGGTTGATATTAATGGTTGAGTTATATGATGTTCACAAGGCTGCACGATGGCGGGATACTCTTCAGGGAGTATTTATTGCCGGACTATTATGCCTGGGATTGTACCTTCTTATCTACTTCACTTCTGCGCCAAAATCTCTTCCTCGAAGGGGAGTGGCGAGTTTTATTGTTGCAGCCATGGTGTTAACACTGATTTGGCGAATGGTTTATATTCAAGTGTTAACAGCCAAACCATTTTTACGCAAGGTGATCATTGTTGGTGCGGGAAGTGCAGGCCTGGCTTTGTTATCAATGCTCCAAAAGCTATCCCCGCCTCCATTTGAAGTGGCTGGATGGATTGACGATGATCCAGAAAAAATTTCTTCCAAGATCATGGGCTTTCCGGTACTGGGAGGTAGTGATTCCATATCCGAACTTATAGATAAAATGGGTATTTCGGAAGTGATCGTTGCCATAACAGGAGAGCTGAATGGGGGAATGTTCCAGGCCATTTTGGATGCTCAAGAAAGCGGGATTGATATAACAACAATGCCAGCAGTCTATGAAGAATTGTTATCGCGAGTTCCTGTGTTTCATTTACAATCCGACTGGTGGATACGTTCTTTTGTTGACCAGGCAAAATCCAATGGATTTTTTGAATTCGCAAAACGATTATTAGATATTGTAGGTGGAACTATTGGTGTAGCTTTTACTTCAGTTGTTTACCCATTTGCAGCATTGGCAATATTAATTGATAGTGGTAAACCAATTTTCTATAAACAAGTTCGATTAGGAAAAGGCGGTCAACCTTACAATATCATAAAATTTCGGACGATGAAACAAGATTCTGAGAAAGACGGTAAGCTCAGGTTCACTGAAACCAATGACGAACGGGTTACTCGTGTGGGAAAGTTCTTGCGGAAGAGTCATATTGATGAATTTCCTCAATTTGTGAATGTCTTATTGGGGCAGATGAGTCTTGTTGGACCACGGTCAGAAAGGCCTGGATTTGTAAATGACCTACAAAAGAAAATCCCTTTTTACAGGGCAAGATTATTGGTGAAACCCGGGATAACTGGTTGGGCGCAGGTAAATTTTGGCTACGCAGACAATGTTGAAACGACAGCGATAAAATTGGAATATGATCTCTATTATATCAAGCATAGAAATTTACTTTTGGATTTTATTATTCTTTTAAAAACGCTCGGTGCTGTAATTGGATTAAAAGGTCAATGATGAAAACAGCTTTAGTCACCGGTGGCGCAGGTTTTATTGGTTCACACCTTACCAAAACCCTCCTGGAAGATGGTTATAAAGTCCGGGTATTGGATAATTTTTCCACTGGGCACAATGATAACTTGCAGGAATGCATTCATGATATCGAATTGATTCAGGGAGATATTCGTGACTCTGATGCTGTCGCACGATCGGTCAAAAAAGTGAATATAATTTTTCACCTGGCTGCCCAAATTTCAGTGGCAGCTTCAATGGAAGATCCGGCAGAATGTTTCGATATCAACGTCACTGGAACAAACCTGATTTTACAGCAAGCAGCCAGGAATGCCGTTGAAAAGGTAATCATCTCATCCAGTGCTGCAGTTTATGGAAATCAGGATTTACTTCCAATTACTGAAAAGAGTTGCCTTCAACCACTCTCCCCGTATGCAGCATCGAAACAAATGGATGAAATATTGGCAGGATTGTATACACGAGCATATCATTTGCCAGTCATCTGCCTGCGTTATTTTAACGTATTTGGAACGTGGCAAAACCCAAATTCTCCATATGCGGCAGCAATTCCTATCTTTATCAGGCAGATGCTCACAAATAAACCTCCAATTCTTTATGGCGATGGTGGCCAAACGCGTGACTTTATATATATATCAGATGTAGTCCGGGCGAATATTCTTGCTGCGAAAAATGGGCCATCTGAAGGTGCAATTATAAATATTTGCACAGGGAAACAAGTTACGATCTTGGAACTGATCGAAGAAATTCAAAAATATTTTCCGGGGTCACCACCGATACAAATACAACCTGCAAGGAGTGGAGATATTTACAATTCGTATGGCAGTCCAAAACTTGCAAAAAAGATAATTTCGTTTGAATCAGAAGTAAAATTCAGTGAAGGAATAAAGCGTACAATCGAATGGATGAAGCTGTGAGAACTAAATCAAGTGTCCGTAATAGATATGTTTTGTTGGGTGATCTGTTACTGATCGCCATCATTGTAATCGGAAGTTTCGCAATCCGTCTGGAATTGGGATCAGCATTTTCGTTTTATATGCCTTCTGCCTTATGGATGGTGTGTATTGCACTAATTATTAAACCTCTGGTTTATTACGAATTTGGACTCTATCGCCGGTTATGGATCTATGCCAGCGTACAGGAAATGAAGTTGATAGTTGCTGCAGTTACTACCGCAACTATTTTATTGTCTGTTCTAATGATCAGCTTATTTAGTCTGGGGATGTTTAAGGGATTTCCCCGATCCGTTTTATTGATCGATTGGCTCGCTTCCATATTGGCTGTCGGTGGCTTGAGGTTTACTTTCAGATTATTAGCAGAAAACAAGGCTAATACACACTTATCAGGTATTGTCCCAAATGCTCGCAGAGTACTGGTTGTTGGTGCCGGTGATGCAGGAATTCTTGTGGTACGTGAAATGCAGAAGAATCCACAGATAAATCTGATACCAATTGGTTTTTTGGATGATGCAACAGAAAAACAAAATAACCAAATCTATGGCATCCCTGTGGTAGGCAAATTAAATGAAATGTCTCGTGTCCTTGAGAACCAACAGGTGGATGAAGTTATCATAGCCATTCCATCTGCTCCAGGGTCAGTAATTAGATTGGTGGCAGATGTTTGCCGATTGAAAGGCATTCCATTTAGAACCATGCCGGGCATCTACGAACTAATTGGTGGAAAAGTATCCGTAACAAAATTAAGGGATGTAGATATTACTGACCTTCTCCGTAGAGATCCGACACGTGTCAATGATGAAATAATAGCGGAAGAAATTTTAGGTAAATCTGTTCTTGTTACCGGAGCTGGAGGTTCAATTGGAAGGGAATTATGCCGGCAGATTGCCCGGTGGAAACCACTTGAACTGATTCTCCTCGGTCATGGTGAAAATAGCATATTCGAATCGCTAATTGAATTACAGGAAGATTATCCTTCACTTCCAATTCACCCGGTTATTGCTGATATTCGAGATTATTGCAGATTGGAAGATGTTTTTGAACAACATCGACCAAGCCTTGTATTTCATGCTGCTGCACATAAACATGTTCCATTGATGGAGATGAATATCAGTGAAGCGGTCATAAATAATATTCAAGGCACACGGAATGTTGTGAATGTATGCGTTGCAAAGGGGGTATCGCGTTTTGTTTTCATTTCGACCGATAAAGCTATACGCCCGGTAAATGTGATGGGGGCAACGAAGAGATTAGCTGAGATGATTGTTTTGGATGCTGCCCGCAGGACTGGACGGTCATTCACAGTAGTGCGTTTCGGGAATGTTTTAGGCAGCAGAGGTAGTGTCGTACCATTATTTAAGCGCCAAATTTCAAGGGGTGGCCCTGTAACCATTACTCATCCGGATATGAAACGATACTTCATGACAATACCCGAAGCAGTACACCTGGTCCTCCAATCATCAGCATTAGGGAATGGTGGCGAGGTATACGTCTTGAATATGGGACAACAAGTGAGGATCCTTGATCTGGCTAAAGACTTGATTCGTCTTTCTGGATTTGAACCGGGACGAGATATTGATATAGTATTTACAGGTATACGTCCTGGAGAAAAGATTTCTGAAGACCTTTGGGATGAAGGCCATACGTTCGCGCGGACGGTTCATCCAGATGTATACAGATTGGAAGGACAGGATGTTTTATCAGGGGAAGAACTCCAAAAATCCATTGATGAGATAGTCCATTTGGCTCAGGACAATGATTCTAGTCTTGATAATTAAGTTGATGGATGAATTAATACCTGGATCTGCGGTTCAAATATCTCCTTCACCTGATATTACCGCTATTGATTAACGATGGATTTATCAGAAGAAGATTGGAAACGTAGTCTGGAATTATTTCCTGATGCGCATATACTTCAATCAGCGGAATGGGGGGAATTAAAATTGGGATTCAATTGGAAGCCTGTTCGTTTCACGGCGGGAGGGTGTTATGCTCAGATTTTATTTAGATCCTTACCTGGCGGAATCTCGATTGGTTACATACCCAAAGGACCATTAGGACCCCAAAATTCGGAATTCTGGCGGGAATTAAAGCATATCGGACGAAAACACAGAGCTATCATGATCAAGATGGAACCTGACCAATTTGAGCGAGAAGGGGAAGAATATCTTTGGCCATGGGAAACGGAAAAATTAATTCCATCAAAACCTATACAACCAGCACAAACAATAACTATCGACCTAACAGTGGATGAAAAAACCATCCTTGACCGGATGAAACAAAAGACACGCTACAATATTCACCTGGCTGAAAAGAAGGATATTTCCATCCATCAGACTACAGATGTAAAGGCTTTTTACGCGATGATGATCAGTACTGGTGCGAGAGATGGCTTTGGTATTCATAGCTACGAATATTACCAAAAGGCATATGACCTTTTTTCTCCTGAGGGTAATTGTGTTCTGATGACTGCCCGACACAATGGAATTGACCTTGCGGCGGTAATGATCTTCAAATTTGGAAATCGGTGCTGGTATTTCTATGGTGCTTCGACAGAGATCGAACGGAATAGAATGCCAGTATATTTGCTTCAATGGAATGCCATTCTGTGGGCAAAACAACACGGCTGTAAAGAATATGACTTATGGGGAATTCCCGATTTTCCAGAATCAGAATTGGAAGAGCAATTTATCACACGAACAGATGAACTGTGGGGAGTCTATCGTTTGAAACGGGGATTTGGTGGAAATATTAAACGTTCCTCTCAAACAGTAGATTTGGTTTTGCAGCCATTATTGTATAAAGCCTTGATGTGGTGGATAAAATCTAGGAGACATGGGGTGGAATTTGGATGACCTCCGTCTTGAAATTCTTATCTCACCTGATGAAGAACTTTGGAACGGATTGCTTTCCAGTATTCCTAATACACATATCCTTCAAACCAGCCATTGGGCAAAAGTAAAATCCCGGGTCGGATGGAAAGCCAATTATTTAATATGGAAAGATACTGAGGGTATAGTAAGAGCGGCTGCCCTGGTCTTATTGAAAAAAATTCCCATCTTCAGCCGAATTTTCCGTAGCTGTATTATGTATATTCCCCGGGGTCCTGTTTTAGATTGGACAGATCAATCTATTGGAATACAAATTCTGAATGATCTCATCGTCTTTGCCAGAAAGAATAAAGCTGTATTCCTAAAAATTGACCCGGATATCACCATCGGGCTTGGCCTACCTGAAAGTAAAGATTTTCAATTTGTGGATAATGGCCAGAATTATCTTGAGCATTTGAAAAAAAGCGGTTGGCAATATTCTCAGGACCAGGTGCAATTTAAAAATACCGTAATCATGTATCTAATTCCTTCTGAGGATGATCTTCTTTCCCGGATGAAGCAAAAGACGCGTTATAACATCATGCTAGCCAAACGTAAGGGAGTTGCTATACGGAAAGGGGGACCTGATGATTTCCCTGCTTTATACCGTATGTATGCTCAAACTGCGTTAAGGGATGGTTTTATTATTCGGGATGAAGCTTATTATTTATATGTTTGGAATCTTCTCTACAAAGCTGGAATGGCCGTTCCTCTTATTGCAGAAGTGGATGGAAAACCAGTTTCAGCTATCATCCTATTTATGTTCGCTAAAAAGGCTTACTACTTTTATGGAATGTCTACCGGTGAACACCGGGAAAAAATGCCTAATCATTTGTTGCAATGGGAGGCAATCCTCCTTGCAAAGTCACTAGGCTGCCTGGTTTACGATTTTTGGGGAGCACCTGACAAATATGATGAAGAGGATTCCATGTGGGGAGTCTATCGCTTCAAAGAAGGATTTAATGGAGAGATATTATCCGGAATTGGAGCCTGGGACTATATATTAAATCGTAACTTATACACAGGTTACACACAATTAATTCCAGCAATATTAAAGATAATGCGAAGATTCGGAAGAAAAAGGTTAACTAAGGAGGTATTAGAATGAATTTACCAAGAGTTCGATTTGCATCACTACCAACTCCCATTGAGGCATTACCTGCCTTGAGTGCTTACCTGGGAGGACCCCAGATACTTGTAAAACGGGATGACATGACAGGATTGGGAATGGGGGGCAACAAGATCCGAAAATTGGAGTTCCTGGTTGCAGAGGCTCAAGCCAATGGCGCAAAGATGCTGATTACGACTGGAGCAGCCCAATCCAATCATTGCCGGCAAACTGCAGCTGTGGCTGCCAGGATGGGTTATTCATGCCACCTTGTTTTAACTGGAGACCCAAAAGACAGTAGTAATGGGAACCTGCTTTTGGATTCCCTTTTTGGTACTGAGATTACCTGGTGTGAAAAGATCCACCGGGATGAAGTATTGTCGAATGTATTCGAATCAGCCTGGAATAACGGGAAACGTCCTTTTTTGATCCCTTATGGTGGATCCAGTCCGATAGGGGCAGCAGCGTATGCATCTGCCTTCTCCGAACTTGTTACTCAGGGAGTATCACCAGATACGATCGTTTTCGCCACATCATCAGGAGGAACTCAGGCGGGTCTGGTTCTTGGGGCAAAAATAAATAACAGCAACACGCGCATACTTGGGATATCGGTTGACGTTTATGCTGAAGAATTGCAAATGAAAGTATCCAAATTAGTAAATGAGACGGCTGATCGGATGCAGGTTAAATTTTTCAGCGGAAGCAAGTGAGATATTAGTAGATGATAATTATATTGGCGAAGGATATGGCGTGGTTTCATCACTCGAACGTGATGCAATCAAGCTTTTAGCACAAAAGGAAGGTCTATTACTGGACCCTGTGTATACGGGAAGGGCAGCAGGTGCATTGATTGATATGATCAGCAAGGGAAAGTTTAAGGCCGGTGAGCAGGTGTTATTCTGGCATACTGGAGGTACTCCGGCATTATTTGCAAGTCAGTATTGTGATTTAATTAATATAAGCAATTTATCAAGGACGCCAGGCAGGTTGGAAATCCAGACTTATGGCGTCAGTCAAACGAATAACTTTGTCTCCTGAAAAATTCATGATATAGATATCATGATTATTACCTTCCGGCCAGGCTTCAAATACCAACCAGTTGCCGTCAGGTGAAATATCTGCATCACTTGCAGGAGATGGTACCGGGTGATTTTCTGTGGGTATCTTGAATTCAAGAGAATTTTCGGATGAAGGAAAATTAATCCCAGCCAACCATGGGAAAAATGGGTCCAACGGAGATTGTGTAAAGATGATCTCAGAATTCGTAGGGGACCAAACCGGCCAGTTATCATTATTATTCCTGGAATGGGAAAACTGAACGCTTGAGCCTGTCACATTATCCCTTACCCAAATTTCGCTTGAATACCTGGTACTAATATATGCAAGGATATAACCCATCCGATGACCATGCAGGATGCTTTGAAGGTTCTTTTGCATCTGCAGCAGCGGAGATGGATTTTGTTTCAATATTGTAAATATAAATCTGAGTGGATCCCGAAATGTTTTTTGTAAAAGCAATTTGCTTACCATCCGGCGACCATGCAGGGTCATAATTTCCACCATATCCAGGATCTAAAGCTACCGGGTTTGACCCATCTGCATCAATAATGTGAAGGTTTGCTTTTGGATATAGATATTCTCGTTTATAACAAGGTGAAATGAATACAAGTTTTTGGCCATCGGGTGACCAATCAGGCTGACAGGCACCTTGTTTAAGGTTGGTCAATTGACTGAGAGATTCGCCCTGAGCATTTATTAGCCAGATTTGAGGAATTCCTGTGCGCATAGATACAAAGGCAATTTCACCGGAGATCGATTCAAGGGAGTCACCCGCTGTTGTTGGCTGAAACGGTATGTTGTCTATAACAATTGGAGTAGACGGAGAGCTCTGAGATGGTTGAAGTTGAGGGGCTAGCAAGGTCGCAAGCGCGGTCCTGGCGTTAGCATCTTCATGCAAACCAGTTGGTGTTTTTAAAGGGATTGGTGACGACGTCGGAATTATAGGAGCGGCTGCGACATTTTCTGTCAGTGCAATTGGGGTGCTATTTGCTACAGGGATTGTTGGTGTTTTATTCAGCATGCCTGTTACATTAATCATAATTATGCTGGTAGCAGCAGCAACAGCTAATAGAACAAGGGCAGTTACCCCGATCATTTTTAGTAAAAGATGCGGTTCTCTGGCTTTCACAGGAATTGGTGGAGTAGTAGCCGGTTTACTTTTCAGGTCTGTTATTTTTGATCCTGTTCCAATTTGATCCTGGGCTGTTTGTGAAGGTAAGAGCAGAAAAACCTTCGAATCACTGGCTTTTTCACCAATAGATGCTAATAACGCTTTTTTCATTTCCAGAGCAGTTTGATACCGATTTTCCGGATGGGTATCCATAGCCTTTTCGATTACCGCGGCAAGTTTTTTTGATACTCTGGGATTATGTTTTCTGAGTGAAGCGAGACGTGCATAACCGGTTACCCTGCTCAGGCTGTCTTCCGGAATACACCCGCACAAAGCAGCATATAGTGTAGCTCCCAACGAATATATATCGGATCGGGGATCTGTTCGTGCCTGACCATATTGTTCCGGTGGAGAGTAGCCAGGGGTCATTGCTCTTGCGCCCGTTGTGGTTTCCTGTGTACCCATATCCACTTTAGCGAGGCCAAAATCGACCAAAGAGATACGTCCATCCACTGCTATTCGGATGTTACCTGGTTTGAGGTCCCTGTGAATAATGGCGGGTTGCCGGGAATGTAAATAGTCCAACGCATCGCAGATCGTTGCACCGATACTAACCGCTTCAGTGTCGGATAAAACCCCTGATCTGTCCATCCTTGCTCGCAGATCTTCACCATCCACATAATCCATGACCAGGTATTGACCTTTATTTTTAATCTCAAAGTGATCAGTAACTCTCGTTAAATTGGGGTGTTTCAGTGTTGCCAGCATCACAGCTTCACGCTTGAATTGGCGGGCAAACTCTTCAGAAAGGTATAAATTTTCTTTTAAAGCGACATCGACACCCAGGTTCAGGTCAATGGCATGGTAGACAGCACCCATTCCTCCCTGACCAAGTATGGATAGTATTCTGTAACGTTGATTTAGGATAACACCAGTATCTAGGGGCATAATTGTTATATCATTGATCAACCATGATTTTATCTTATTTTTGTAAAAACTGTTACGCTTCCGTGTTTAGCGTATTGCTTCCGGTTATTACTCAGCAAAGGAACATGCTATAATCCAAAAGGTAACCTCAAATCTTATGTTCCAAAACCTCGAAATTCACACCACTGTTCGAATAGCTTTTTTCTTCACGCTGGCATTAGCGGTGATATTTATCCCCATGGGAATAAACCGCATCATTGCCGGCCGAAAGCTTCAATACTTCAGAAAACGTCGTAACCAGATGTTGATCGGTTGGCGGATGCTTTTAGCTGCTTTGATCTTAGGTGGTGTTTCTCTATTTTTAAATAACTATGCAGAACCGGTCATCTATACATATTTTGCTCCAAGTCCTACCCAAAAGAAAACTCCGACAACTTCTTTAACCCCGTCTATTACTTTAACCCCAACAATTACTGAGACGCCAACTATTACATTGACCCCGTTGTTTTCCTACACACCGACCATCACACCAATTCCAAGTGTACCTGAAGTGATCGAAGCCAGGTTTGAAAGCAAGGTAACCCCCGATGCAGCGGCAGTATTTAGTCCGATCCAATTTGCCAGGAACCTTGATACAGACTACATTCCAATAAACCCCCAAAATACATTTGAGCACCCGATAAAACATCTATATGGTGTATTTAGTTATGATGGTGTGGCAGATCGGTCACAATGGACAGCGATCTGGTACAGGAACGGGGAATTGGTCTACTTCGAAACAAAACCCTGGGACGGTGGGACTGGAGGATATGGATATACTGATTGGGACCCGGATCCATCCTTGTGGATTCCAGGTGATTATGAGGTTCAAATATTCAACGGTATCATTTTTAAAGTTTCCGGGCGTTTCACCATTACCGGTGAACCACCAACAGCCAAACCAACAGTCACTCCCAGCTTCACTCCAAGTAATACTCCTCTACCAACGAGTACCCGTACTCCAACATTAACCAGGACGATAAAACCAACCCGGACACCTGTACCAACCCGAACACCAACGATTACACGAACACCAACGATTACCAGAACACCTACTATTACCCGGACAGCAACTCAATAATACTGGACTGTCAGAAAAGTCCACTGACGTTACAACTGGTTCATATTCTGTTTTTATGACTGACCTGTAATGAGATCGCAATTTGGGCTGCTAATTTTGCATTATTTTTAAGTAAAGCTAAATTTGTTTCCATGCTCTTCCCACCAGTGAGAGATTTCACTCTATCGAGCAGAAAAGGTGTTACTGCTGGTCCCCGGATTCCCTTCGATTTTGCTTCAGCCACAGCTTTCAATATCGATCTTTCAATATCTGCTGCGGGAATATCATACTCATCAGGCGGAGGTTGCACTACGAGCAGAGCGGTTTTTTCTCCCATTTCCCATTGCGACCTGGCTACCGCAGCGATTTCACCTGGAGAATCCACCCGGGAATCAAGCATCAAGCCACTGGAACGAGAATAAAACGCTGGAAATTCATTTGTCTGATAGCCAATAATGAGCACTCCATTAGTCTCAAGAACCTCAATAGTGGCATGCAGGTCAAGTATGGCTTTTGCACCTGCGCACACCACGATCATAGGGGTATTACTTAATTTTTGTAAATCAGCAGAAATATCAAAAGGAGCGTCGCGATGTACACCTCCTATTCCACCTGTCGCGAAAACTTTAATTCCGACAGTGTGAGCAACAGTCATAGTTCCAGCGACGGTTGTTCCTCCAGATAGCTTATGCGTGATGGCATACCCGAAATCTCGTTGACTGATCTTCCTGGTTCCTTTCAAGAATGCCAGTTTTTCCAACTCACTGTCATCCAAGCCCAACATGCACTTTTCCATCCAATAAGGCTATGGTTGCGGGAATTGCCCCTTGATCCATAATAATCTTTTGCATATTCAAGGCAGTTTCCAGGTTTACAGGTTGTGGTAAGCCATGGGTGATCACTGCAGACTCTAGTGCAACTACAGGCAGTTCGCTTTGTAAAGCTTTCGCGACTAACGGTTGAATTATCATATTTTCAGGATATTCTTTTATCATTATTTGTTCCCTATTATTTGTATTGATCAAATATGTGACGTGGTAATTATACAACCTTGACCGCGATTTCAATCTAGCGATTGAGAGAACATGCGAAGATTGCCAAGTTATATGAATTGGAATAATATTGTGGAAACTATGAATTAATCACCATTGAGGACGAATGATAAGAGTAGAGTTCCATTGCCATACAATTTATTCCCATGATAGCCTGGTCAGCATAGACGATCTATATAAGGCAGCGAAAGAAAAACATTTAGATCGGGTGATAATCACTGATCACAACCGGATCGATGGTGCACTACTGGCTTATGAAAAATTTCCTGACATTTTCATAGTAGGTGAAGAAGTGATGACAACTGAAGGAGAGCTATTGGCTGCATTTGTCAAAGAAGTCATCCCGAAAGGATTGACTCCAAAAGAAACCATTCAAAAACTGAAGGATCAAGGAGCATTCATCTGGGTTCCTCATCCATTTGATAAGGCAAGGTCAGGTTCGTGGGATTTGAATGAATTGAAGAAGATTGCACCACTGGTCGATGCCATCGAAGTGTTTAATTCACGGTGCATTGATAATTACAAAAATTTGCTGGCTGCAAATTTTGCAAAAGATAATTCCCTTTTAGCAACAGTAGGCTCGGATGCTCATTCAATATATGAACTCGGCCGATCAACACTGGTTCTTCGAGATTTTAATGATGCTCAAGAATTAAAGCGGTCATTATCTACTGCCACGCAAGACGTCCAATTGACTTCATTTTGGGTACATTTTATAAGTACCTGGGCAAAATTGAAAAAAAAGTATTTTCGGGCTTGACGGAATGGATACTTTGGGTAGAATTAGACCCATGGGGCGGTGGCGGAATTGGCAGACGCAGTGGACTTAAAATCCACCGACCGCGAGGTCTTGAGGGTTCAAGTCCCTCTCGCCCCACTAAATACTATCTAGGTTACCCACTTTTTCCAAATAATTTTCACAATTACTTTATGTATTGACTTGGCGCACTTTTTATTTTCGCTGAGGCAAGCTTGCAGAACGGCGCCTGCAAGTAAAGGTATATATTTTGGAACGAATAGTACATTCCTTAAGAATACTGAAGACATTGATAATCAATATTATTAGCCTTGACCGTTAGTAAACTGTAACATACAAACATAATACAATTCCTATAATATTTATTTTATATATATATATACTGAAATTACTAAGGAATGCTTTGATCTGAAGGTATCATTTGGTCGCTTTACCGTTGAATTAGGTAATACCTTCAAGGAGCAAGTAGCGAAACTGGTCAAGTTTTGACTGGTTATTATTTTTTATTGGTGTTGTATCTAATAATCTTATTAGTAGAACGGAGGGTATTGTGAATAAAAAATTAGTTAAGGTCAGCAGGATTATATTTATCGTCTTTTTCATTGCAGGATTATTATTTCCAGCTGGAGTGGTTGTGAGGGCGGATGATGCAGTCACTCCGGAAGTTCCAGCAGAATCTACTGAAGTAGTGGTACCACCTGAGGAACCGGCAGCAGAAGTGGCATCAGAGTCATCAGTTGTTGAATCAGCCCAGGGAACTGATACTGATCCAACTCCAGTGGAAGAAACAGCAGCGGATGTTATGAATGTAATTGCCGAAAGTGGATCAGTCATTACAGATGATGCTGGAAATGAATTACCAATGGCCTCATCAGTAGTAGCTGAAGCAATTGCCGGATCGGATCCTTACATCATCCGTCCTTCAATTCATGGAAATGTGACATATCGTTTCCTAGTGAGCTGTGTCGGATACACAAATGATGCAACAAATGAATGTATCGAAACACCATACCCGGTGCAGATGGCAGTGAATTTTGCTGCTCCCGGTGAAACGATCAATATTGAAGCTGATAATTATAATGAGACAGTGCAAATCTCATCAAATGTAATATTAAATGGAATTGGCGGGATTGCATCGGTGAATGCCTTCATCCTGATGAGTGGGGAAAATGTCACCGGGTCCACAAACGTGTTTGCACCTCTAGTCTTTGTAAACAATGGAGCTTCGATCAAAGATGGATTGTTACTGGCAGCAACTGATGGGACAGTGAATGTTGCAGCTGGAACTTATAATGAACAAATCAAAATCAAAAAATCAGTTCATTTAATTGGTGAGGGAAAAGCAACAACCAATATCCTTTATTCCGGTGCATTAACATCCAGTGGCAGTTTCGATGTTTCAAGTATTATCGAAATATCAGGGGACAATGTTCAAGCTGAGGTTTCTGGATTCAATATTTCAGGCAACGGGTTAACATCCACTACAGATAGGATCGCAGCAATATATGTATTTGATTCAGCTGAAGCAAATATCCATGATAATCTGATCTCTGTGGGAAATACACCCGGCAAGACAGGAGTTGGAGTACAGGTGGGCAGGAGCGTGGCAATGAACAGTGGTACACATGCTCATGCGGAAATCTGGAATAATGAGATCGTCAATTTCACGACTTACGGAATATCTGTGGAACACGATGATTATCCTCGGTCACTTACCCATGGTACGACAGCCTATATCCATGACAACTTAATAGATGGAGCAGGTGTTGCGCCGGTGGGCGATCAAGTTGGCATACGTGTCTTCAATGAAGGTGATTCGGTGTTTGGTAACAATGCCAGGGCAACCATTGCTCATAACCTGATTATTAATAATGGCTATGCAGGAGTATTACTGGTCAATGCCAGGGACATGAATGTTCACCATAATGTGATCACAGGCAATCTCAACGGCGTGGTGACCCAGACTAAAGTAAGCGGTGGGGTCCATGATAATGACATATATAACAATACGAACAATAATGCGATACTGAATGGCATTCTGGATTTAAGCATGTTTAGTAATAACTGGTGGGGTGTAGACCCGAAAATTGACGGCGGTCTGGGCGGACTGAACCTTGTTAATACTTTGCCATTGCGGACCAAAGCTGTAAATCCGGCTGTTGGAATTGGATCTTTCAGCAATCCATTAGCCGAAAATACTCCATTCACCTGGTATGGGGAGGATATGGATGAAGATGGAGTATTGAATGGGGAAGATAATTGCCCGACAGATGCAAACCCCAGTCAGGACCCGGCAATTTGTAATGGAGATATTGACGGGGATTTCATCCTGAATAACATCGATAATTGTCCCACAACCCCCAATCATAATCAGGTGGATACAAATGGTAATGGTGTCGGAAATGCGTGTGAAGAATAACTCTCCACGAGATGAATTAAATGGAGTTGAGATTCCAGTTACCGGAGCACAAGCATTGAGTTGCTCAATGGCAGATGAATTCAGCTTGACCTTTCGGATGGTTCAAAGCTGGTCGTCGCTTTTAATAGTATTCTCTGTGGATACGAGGCTATTCTCACTCAAGAAGTGGAGGAAACCTTACCAACAGTAGAATTCCCAACTGGAGATACACTTCAAAAGGCATTGACTTATAATTAATCAAAGAGGGAGTAGTCTTCGAAGATTGCCGACATCCGCAATTGCAAGAATCAAGTTCTCTGTTGGAGTAAATGCACAAAACCTATCCATCCTGTATTGGGATGCTGCAGCAAGTAATTGGGTCGATCTGGGAGGAACCCTTTTTGATGGATACTTCTCAGTAGATACTACAAAAACTGGTACATTTGTACTAGTGTCAAAGTAAATAAATATAGAAATTCCCGGAATGGTGGACCTTACCACCAGTCCGGGAATAATATCAGTCAAGGATGAAAAAAGCAGTTTTCTGCTACTTGATTGAATTATTTTGGGGGTGTATTTAATTGATTTAGCTCAATTATCAGGGAGAAATTACTTGAACAATTAGATATTTAAGTATGAACGCATTAATTTTTTACTTTATATGCAATTTGCGAAATTTACCGAAAATATCCTTAAGTTATAAATAACAGAAAAATAATTTGCAATAATTAGATGAGCAATGGTTGTGGCAAATTATTTATCAATAGAGTATGAAAATATTATTATCAAAAGTCTAATCGTTGAACATAGAATGCAAAGTGCACGGGGAGAGAAAGTACTATTAAAGGAGTGCAAATTGCGGTATCTTGGTCTAATATATAGGTTCCATTTAAGAAATCTTGATCATTTTAACAACAATATCAGTGAAACGGATTCATTCAAATTGTATAACAGGTAATCTAACGACCTTTTACCTTGCACATGTAATTGGATCGAGCATACGGTTCTACTTTGCCTTCATGCCGAATGATGATCACCCAAATAGTTCAAAATACTGCATGTTTTCCTCTGGATTTATGCCCTCATTTCTCCGTGTATGGGTGATATAAGAATGATGGACAGATTTAGTCAACGATTTAATCTTCTCTTAAAATAACATTATTTTCCAACAGTAATAAAAGAAAGATTTTATGTCAACCATGGACACCTATATCCAGATGATAATCACCTTTGGTAACATAAAGATGTCAGATTGTCAACTTAGGGTAACATATACCATACTCCAGGTGAGTATGAATTTGAAAGAGCCTTATTTTTGGTTGCGAGTATTCATCAATTGCATATTTGGATATCTTGGTGCAATACCATTGGAATTATCCGTTAAGAAGTCAATGTGTGGTCTAGACATAAAATCCACCGACCGCGAGGTCTTGAGGGTTCAAGTCCCTCTCGCCCCACTAATTAATATTCCGCTAATTATCCTTTTCCAATTTACCCATCCAAATTACATAATCAACTAAAGTTGCCTTAACGATAATATCCTTGAAATCGGATAAGGATAACCATGATAATCAATCGGTAGGTCCGGGAAGTTACTTACAAGAAATGATAATCATTCAATTAAAGAGCGATAATTCGCATATTATCGGTTTGAAATTCCTAACTAATAAATAACTCTAAGAAATACTATTGACAAACATGAAGCAATAGCTATAATATATTTAATATAGAATGATAATTGAATAGCAGTATGAATGCGTAGATTTGAAGGTATAATTTGGTCGCTTAACCATAATAAGTGGTAATACCTTCAAGGAGCAAAATAGCGAAACCGATCATCATTTTGACCGGTTTTTTATTTTAATTTTATTGATGTATCCAATTATTAAATTAATCATTGGGAGGATAAGATATGAATAGTAACATGCTCAAGGTAATCAGATTTATTTTTATTGTAGTCTTCATTTCAGGGTTATTATTTCCGACTGGATTGGTGGTGAAAGCGGATGATGCGGTCACCCCGGAAGTACCAACTGAATCAACGGAAGTAGTTGTACAACCAGTGGAGCCTGAAGCAGAAGTGACACCGGAGTCACCAGTGCTCGAAACAACCCCGGTTTCTGAAACTGAAGATCCACTTGTTGTGGAACAAGAAAATGTAGCAGATATAATTGCTTCAATTTCTGATAGTGGGTCAGTGATCACTGATAATGCAGGGAATGAATTACCGATGGCCTCTGCAGAAGTTGCAGAAGTGATCGCGGGAGCAGATCCTTATATCATACGTCCTTCACTTCACGGAGATGTAACATATCGTTTCCTGGTGAGTTGTGCTGGTTATACAAATGACGCGACACACGAATGTATAGAAACGCCATACCCGGTACAGATGGCAGTGAATTTTGCTGCTCCTGGTGAAACGATCAATATTGAAGCAGCCAATTATAACGAGACGGTACAAATCTCTTCAAACGTAATATTAAACGGAATTGGAGGGATTGCAACGGTGAATGCCTTCATCCTGATGAGTGGTGAAAATGTTACCGGATCCACAAACGTATTTGCACCTCTTGTCTTTGTAAACAATGGAGCTTCGATCAATGATGGATTGTTACTGGCAGCAACTGATGGAACAGTGAATGTTGCAGCTGGAACTTATAATGAACAAATCAAAATCAAAAAATCAGTTCATTTAATTGGTGAGGGAAAAGCAACGACCAATATCCTATATTCCGGAGCCTTGACGACCAGCGGCAGCTTCGATGTTTCCAGTATTATCGAAATATCCGGGGACAATGTTCAAGCTGAGGTTTCTGGGATTCAATATAGCTGGCGGTGGGTGTGACTGCTTCGACAGACAGAATTTCAGCCATTTATATCTTCGATGGGGCTGCCGCAAATATCCATGATAACCGTATTTCTTTGGGGGATACTGGTGGAAAAACTGGAGTGGATGTACAAGTAGGCCGGAACATAGCTCCTAATAGTGGAACACATGGTCATGCATCCATATGGAACAATGAAATAGTTAATTTCACAACTTATGGTATATCTGCAGAAAATGATTATTCCTGAAGCTGATATCCATAATAATGTGATCAATGGTGCAGGGGTAACTCCGGTTGGTCAACAAGTTGGGGTCAATGTTTTCAATGATACTGACTTGGTTTTTCCTAACAATGTTAGCGTAAAGATTATACAATAACCTGATCACTAATAATCAGTATGCTGGAATCAGATTAGTTAATGCATACAAAGTTGATATTCACGAGAATTCGATCAATGACAACTTCAATGGCATTGTTACCCAAGGTATAGTTAGCGGTAATGTCCATAATAATGATATCTATAACAATACGAACTACAATGCCATTCTGAATGGAACTCTGGACTTCACAATGTTTAGTAATAACTGGTGGGGTGCGGCTCGTACCTGGGTTCCCCCGGTTCCTGGTGTGAATAGGCATAGACACTGTTGATTCCGATTTTCAGCTTTTGTTTATTGTGGGGACCATACCACTGGGAAGTCAATCCAGTACCTGGGTACTGGGATTATAGTGCTGGCAAAGTAATTGGTGACTTCGATAACACATTAGAGTGGTTGACTTCCCCTGTTAACCCAACGGTTGGCGTAGGTGCTACTGGAAATCCATTTTCCTGGTACGAAGAAGATATGGATGGAGACGGAGTACTGAATGAGGTTGATAATTGCCCGACAGATTCTAACTCAACCCAGGACCCAGCTGTTTGTAATGGTGATATAGATGGCGATCTCATTCTGAACAATATTGACAATTGTCCCACGACACCCAACCATGATCAGGCTGATTTGGATGATGATGGTATAGGTGATGCCTGCGATAACTGTGTAGCAACTGCCAACCCATATCAGTCCGATTCTGATAGTGATGGTGTAGGCGATGCATGTGACAACTGTCAGACAACACCAAACGCAGATCAGGCTGATAGTGATGGGGATGGTGTCGGAAATGTTTGTGATAATTGTGTTACTACTGCTAATCCAGGTCAAGATGACTTGATGAGGATGGGGTAGGTGATCTTTGTGATAACTGCCGTTCAACTCCCAATGCTGACCAGGTTGATGGGGATGAGGATGGAGTTGGAGATGTCTGTGATAATTGCCTTACAACTCCTAATACTGACCAATTGGATAGTGATGGTGATGGTATTGGAAATGCCTGTGACAATTGTGCAACAACTGCGAATGTAGACCAGGCGGATAATGATAAGGATGGGAGAGGAAATATATGCGACAAAGATTTTCCTCCAGATAGCAATGATGAAGGTGAGATTCCTGTTACCGGTGCTCAATTATTGAGTTGTACAACTGCCGAGGAACTACAGTTGGATCTTTCTGATGGTTCAAAATTGATCATTACCTTCAATAGTATTCTCTGTGGTTATGAAGCAACCTTAACTCAAGAGTTCTGGAAACCCTACCATCAGGTTCATTGCCACCGGGAAATTCCATCCAAAAGGCATTGACTTACCAATTGATCAAAACCGGTGAAGTCTTCCAGGATTTACCAACACCCACACAGGCAAGTGTAAAGTTCTCGGTTGGCAGTGATTCTCAGAACCTATCCATCCTATATTGGGATGCTGAAGCAAATAATTGGGTCGATCTGGGAGGAACACTTGCTGATGGTTACTTCTCTGTTGAAACAACGAAAACAGGTACATTTGTACTAGTTTCAAAGTAAATACCAATAAAGATTCCCAGGGTGGTGATTTGATCTACCGCCCTGGGAATCTTACCAGTGGGATGCTAATAAGGGCAAAATGGGTATCCTTAAAATTCGACAGATTATATTAACAAAATGAAATTGATGCTAATCAATATTCATCGTGTTAGTATTACTACAAGAAATATATATTTTATGTATAATTTTAAGAATATGATGAAATTTGATTGCAAAGTATATGGAATGCGATAATACTTTGATCGGAGATTAAAATGACCATAACACAGAATTGGGAAAAAACAATCTCACCTGGTATTGACCTGGACATGGTTAAGGAATCTCACAAGAGATTAACCGCAATGATCATAGACGATGAACCTGAGACTGTCCGGATGATGAAATTTATCCTAATGGAAGCTGGAATGGATGTCGTCGGGGCGAATTGTGGTCTTGACGCAATAGATATTTGTCCCCATACTCAGCCGGATGTAATTTTGCTTGATCTGATGATGCCCGAAATGGATGGATACGAGACTTTTAGATACTTGCGAAATATTACCAATGCTCCTGTGTTGATCGTTTCTGCTAAAAGTCAAAAAGAGGATGTCGTAAAAGGTCTCGTGTTTGGTGCAGACGATTATTTGACCAAGCCATTTTATCCCGATGAATTGGTTGCGAGGGTTAATAATATTGTAAAACGAAGCAAGTATGTAAAACCAATTGCTGCATATTCATTCCCTAACATAAAATTAACCATTGATATCGAGTCACGGGAAGTAAATTTACGTGGTACAACATTCCTTTTACCGAGAGTGGAATTCGAGGTATTATTAGTATTAGCAAAGTACGCACCAAAAATAGTAACAAAAGAAGTGATTGCCCATGAAGTCTGGGGGGAAGACAGTGATAAAATACAAAAAAGGATCAAGTATTTTGTCCATATCATCAGGCGAAAGCTGGAAATTGATCCTCATGCACCAAGAATAATCATTAGTCGTGAAGGTCTTGGTTATCGACTTGATACTGATGATTCCATGCCAGGTAATACAAAACGATTTAATCCTCGGAAAAAATCGATCAAATCGAAAGTTCTATAAATAATGAAAATAAATATAAGCAAGTATTAAAACAGGGGTCCTTCTTTTTGCAATCCTATTTTTTGAATTGTCAAGTCCGCTATCAGTTGTATCGGCAGATGATTCTCCAGTTGAAGGTACTCCAGAAGAAACGGGTAACGGAACTGATCTGATTACAACTGATGCTGCTATTCCGGAAGAAGCAGGCGATCAATCTTTATTGGAAAATACCTCAAGCACAGAGGAGAGTATCAAACCGGTTGTTGATCAAATCACCGAATCAGGTAATGAAATCTTGGATGGTAATGGCAATGCTCTACCCCTGGCAAGCCAACAAACTGCAGATATATTATCTGGTGATCCTTTCTTCGCGGATCCCGTTGATCCAACTGTAGCACGGGTATTTCTAAAAGACTGCACTGGATGGATCCTTCCAGCTGGATTCACCTCAGGTACGTGTACCGCCACCGACACACCTGTGCAGAATGCCATTAATGCGGCCAGCTCTGGTACGACAATATTTATCACTCCAGGTCATTATGCAGAAACGGTATCGATATACTCCAATAACCTGGCAATCGTCGGATTTGGCGGTGATGCGTTCATTGATCAGCTTAACCTGTTTGCAGATTTGAATGATTCCACGCATAATTTTTATTCTCCATTAGTGCACATTTATCATGGTGGAAATCTTATTGATGGGACAAACATACTTCAATCTGGTGGGCAAATTATCATCCACTCAAAGGATCACAAAAAGAAAGATTCTCAATCGATTCCAGGAGATCCTTCCTCTGCTGCAAGTAATGTGGATTCGGTTGAAGTGAATGGCTCCGAGATCATAAGTTTTTCATGCAATAAACCATTTGAACTTATTCTTCCATCCGGTACCAGGGTCAGATCCACAAGTATTCTTTGTGGTTACTCGGGAAGTCTTTCGACTATTGACCTGGCTGGTTTGCCTGGCATTATGAATGATCAATATCAATTCATTGAAGGTGTATCTTTGGTGATGAGAAATGCGGGAAATCCAATTATTGCTCTACCCGGCTCATCCAAATTTAAAATTCAATTTGCACTCCCTGGTAATATTGATCCAACTTCGGTTTCGATTTTAGGATGGGATCAGAATTTGAACAACGGTGCTGGTGACTGGGTGACAATAAGCAGCCTGGAGATCGCCGAAGGGTTTGCAACTGTAACGGCTAATTACCCCGGATACTTTATCATGGTCACCAAATAAATATAGAATGTTAAGATAGAACAATTGGGGGAAGCAAACAAAAAATACCATTAATGACTGATTTTACATGGGACTTGTGCACAATACACATGCCCCTTGTATGCTCTTTATTGCTATGATAAACTTTCTATCAAGCAACTCATCGTGAGAGGTGGAGGGAACGGCCCTAAGAAACCTCGGCAACCATTCGAATAATCTCGATCATCTGGTGCCAAATCCGTCAGGACGCAATTTTTCCTGAAAGATGAGGATTATTGACATTAGTCAATACCTCTCTATCTCAGGGAGGTTTTTTTATCAGGAGGATCATTGAAAGAACGACAGTATACGAATCGGCGGTATCTTGATCTGCTACCACAAAAAGTGGTGGTTTTCGATGGAGCCATGGGAACCAGCCTGCAAAAGATGAATTTATCAATGCAGCATTACGGTAGTGAAAAGTTGGTTGGTTGCATCGATTTCCTTGTGATCAGTTATCCCGCAGCAGTTGAAGCCGTCCATCGGTCCTTTCTGGAAGTCGGGGTGGATGTCATTGAGACTTGTACTTTTCGTTCCAACCGTTTGACCCTCGGTGAATATGGGCTTGGTGATAGGGTTATAGAGATCAATACTGCAGCTGCAAAGTTGGCAAAAAATCTTGCTGACGAATTCAGCAAACCCGATCATCCTCGGCTTGTAGCTGGATCCATTGGACCATCCGGAAAACTGCCATCGATCGACGATCCCCAGTTATCTGACATTACTTTTGATCAGCTTTCGGATCTTTTCAAAGAGCAAGCGATCGGGTTACTTCAGGGAGGAGTGGATTTAATCCTGATCGAAACATCGCAGGATATTCTGGAGGTCAAAGCAGTAATTCATGGTGTTCACAGGGCATTTGAAGAAACTGGAGTATTTTTACCAATTCAGGCTCAAGTCACATTGGACACAACAGGAAGAATGCTTTTAGGAACAGATATTACAGCAGTAGAGAAGATCCTGGATGGACTGGCGATTGATGTCATCGGATTGAACTGTTCCACCGGACCGGATTATATGCGTGAGCCAATAATGACCCTGGATGAAATATCTCCCCTTCCGATATCCTGCATTCCCAACGCAGGTTTACCATTGAATATTGATGGTCAGGCAGTGTACCCATTACAGCCGGAACCTTTCGCAGAGGCATTATTTGAATTTGCGGAAAAATACCATGTGAATGTGGTAGGCGGTTGTTGCGGGACCACCCCGGAACATATGCGCTTACTGGTGGATAAGGTGGCAAATATATCCATAACAGCCAGGCCACATCAATCGATGCCATACCTGGCATCAGCAGTTGATGCAATCCAGATCAGGCAGGTACCCCCTCCTTTCCTGATTGGTGAAAGAATGAATGCCCAGGGAAGTGCAAAGTTTAAAAAGCTTCTCCTTGCTGAAGATTATGATGGAATGTTGGCAATTGCCCGCTCACAGGTGG
Organism: uncultured Chloroflexia bacterium; assembly: GCA_963709535.1. Classification (GTDB taxonomy): domain Bacteria; phylum Chloroflexota; class Anaerolineae; order Anaerolineales; family Anaerolineaceae; genus PNON01. The sequence goes on from CAVPWY010000011.1 coordinate 138,640, forward strand.
CAAATGGTGCTCATGGGCTGGATATCAGTGTTGCGGTAACCGAACGTGCCGATGAAAAAGAGATGATGCAAAAGGTGATAAAAAAAGTATCACCAGTAGTAAAGACCCCTTTCATCATCGACTCTACAGAAGTTGATGTCATGGAAACAGCACTCAAAACCGCACCTGGAAAGTGTTTGATCAATTCCACCAATCTTGAAGCAGGGCGGACAAAAGCAGACAAGATCTTCGGACTTGCTAAGAAATACAATGCTGCTGTTCTGGCCTTAACTATTGATGAAATTGGCATGGCCAAAACCGCCAGCCGTAAACTGGAAATAGCTCAAAAAATATTTGGTATCGCTGTTGATGAATTTGGACTAAAACCAGAAGATCTGATCATCGATGCCTTAACTTTCACTCTTGCAACCGGGGATGCAGATTTTATCAACTCAGCCAAAGAGACACTCGAAGGAATTAAACTTATAAAAGCGAATCTGCCCGGAGTTTTAACCTCCCTGGGAGTTAGTAATGTCTCATTTGGTTTGGCTCCCAATTGTCGAGGCGTACTAAATAGTGTTATGCTCCATAATTCTGTTCAGGCAGGACTGGATATGGCTATTGTCAACCCTGCCCAGATCATTCCATACACTGATATTCCTGCTCAAGAGATCGACCTATGTGAGGATCTGATCTATAACCGGAGGGAAGATGCCCTCGCACGTTTGATAGAGCATTTTTCATCTGAAGGAGCTTCTTCCGGCAACAGGCAGGATGTTGTCGATCCATTAGTCGGTCTGACACCAGAAGAACGACTACATTGGAAGATTTTGCACCGGGTTAAAGATGATGTTGAAGTAGACATTGATGAGATATTAAAACCATTTGATGGTCCAGAAAAATCCAAACGAGCGGTGGATATTCTTAATCAGGTTCTCCTCCCTGCGATGAAAGAAGTCGGGGATAAATTTGGAGCCGGCGAACTGATACTACCTTTTGTACTGCAATCTGCAGAAGTGATGAAGAAGACGGTCAGCCACCTGGAAAATTATCTGGAGAAGAAAGCTGGAACCAGCAAAGGGTTGATCGTCCTGGCTACCGTATATGGTGATGTACATGATATCGGAAAAAACCTGGTGAAAACGATCCTCTCTAATAATGGATATGAAGTGATCGACCTTGGAAAGCAGGTACCAGCGGAAACGATCATTTCAAAAGCCATCGAGGTAAAGGCTGATGCAATTGGATTGAGTGCCCTATTAGTGAGTACCAGCAAACAAATGCCATTGATCATTAACGAACTTGACCGGAGAGGGATTAAAACTTCCAGTGTTGATTGGTGGAGCAGCAATTAATGAACGTTTTGGCCGGCGAATATTGATGACAGAAAACAACCATTATTATGAAGGTGGTGTGTTTTATTGTAAGGACGCATTCGAAGGCCTCAATACAATGGATAGAATTGGAGACCCCGCAACTCATGATGCTGCATACGTAGACTTGATCAAGGATGCAGATTTTGAACATGGCAGAGCTGCTGCTGTGAAAGTACCTGTTTCAATAAAAGATGAGCAAAAAAGGGTGCCTGAAGTAAATTCAATCCCGGTTCCACCTGATTGGAATACCCATTATGCAGATGCATTACCACTAGCCCAGGTATTTGCCCATATCGGTAAAAATGAACTTTTCCGATTGTCATGGGGTGCAAAAAACCTGCATGGAGAGCAGTGGGAACAGACTAAAACAGAATTCGAGGAACGCCTCCTGCGAATGAAGTCAGAGGCGATCAAAGAAAGCTGGTTGAAACCACAGGGAGTATATGGATATTTTCCAGCCCAGGCGGAGGGGAATGATCTGCTGGTATATTCACCTGAGTCCATAAAGTCAGGAAAACCGGTAATATTGGAACGTTTTACTTTCCCGCGCCAATCAAGCGGAGATGGGTTAAGCCTTGCAGATTACTTCGCTCCGGTCGAATCCGGGAAAATGGATGTTGTTGTATTTCAGGTTGTAACTGTTGGTGAAGAAGCCACCCGCCGCTTTGATAATTTCCAACAGGATGCAAATTATTCTGAAGCATATTTCACACATGGATTGGCAGTTCAGACTGCTGAAGCGACCGCAGAATACTTACATCAATTCATCCGTACTGAATTAAAAATTGGAAAAGGTCAGGGGAAGCGGTATTCTTGGGGTTATCCTGCCATTCCAGAATTGGCAGATCATGAAAAGGTATTTCGACTTTTAGGTGTCGAAAAATTGATGAAAATGACTTTAACGTCAGCTTATCAACTTGTCCCTGAACAATCGACGGCAGCGATCATCGTTCATCACCCAGCAGCACGATACTTCAATATTGGTGAAGTTCCGAATTGAACAATTAACCAGAGGATAAATGAATTATGAGTAAACTTTCCGGAATTCTGGAAGATTTGCAAGGCGGTAAAGCCCTGCTTTCTGATGGTGCAATGGGAACCATTCTCCATTCGAGGGGAGAGGATTTTGAGCAGTGTTTTGACGAACTCAACCTGACGAATCCGGGTATTGTTGCTGAGATCCACCGTTCTTATATTGATGCAGGATCTCAAATGATCCAGACCAATACATTCGGAGCAAATCGGTATAAGTTGTCGAAACATGGTCTGGAAGATAAGGTATTGCAAGTAAACCAGGCGGGTGTTGAGCTAGCGAAAAAGGTTATCCAGGCTTCTTTCAAAAAAGTACTGATTGCCGGGGACGTTGGTCCATTGGGAGTACGAATAGCTCCATTTGGAAGAGTCAAACCTGAGCAAGCCCGGGAAGTCTTTCAAGAACAGATCAAGGCATTGATCTCCAGTGGAGTGGATCTGATCATCATCGAGACATTCAGCGATCTTTACGAAATCAGGGAAGCAATCATCGCAGCCAAATCAATCGATCAAAATATCCCGGTCATCGCATCGATGACTTACACCCGTGATGATCTGACCTTATTGGGGGATTCCCCGGCAAGGGTGGCTGCAAGGTTGAAAGATGCTGGTGCTGATGTTATCGGGGTGAATTGCTCAGGCGGACCGGCTCAGATACTAAGGGTTTTGAAACAAATGCAGCAGGCAGTCCCTGATGGTTTATTCTCTGTGATGCCGAACGCAGGTTGGCCGGAACAGGTAGCTGGACGAATTATGTATCCAGCAGCTCCGGAATATTTTGGCGATTATGCAGTTACCTACCGGCAGGCAGGAGCGAGTATCATTGGGGGCTGCTGTGGAACAACTCCAGAACACATCGCATTTATGAGTTCTGCTCTGGCAAAATTACCAATTATGAAACGTAGTTCTGCTGCTAAAGTTTCTTTAAAGATAATTGAAAAGGAAGAAGTTGTACGCGAAGCTCCCACACTTTTCGCACAAAAATTGGCTGCAGGAAAATTTGTAACAGCAGTGGAAATGGATCCACCCCGTGGACTTTCGACCCATAAATTGCTGGCTGGTGCCAGTCTACTGGCAGAAGCCGGAGCGGATGTGATAGATGTAGCAGATAGCCCGATGGCTCGGATGCGTATGAGTCCCTGGGCAGTGTGCAGTTTGATCCAAAAGCGAACAAATATCGAGACGGTACTGCATTTTCCTACCCGTGGGCGTAATATGCTTCGGGTTCAGGGAGACCTGCTGGCTGCCCATGCTCTTGGCATCCGCAATGTTTTTGTAGTTATGGGTGATCCTACCGCAATAGGCGATTATCCTGAGGCGATGGATAATTATGATCTGGTCCCTTCAGGGCTTATCAAATTGATCAAGCAAGGATTTAATGAAGGACTGGACCATTCCGGGTCTGAGATTGGCCAACCGACGACATTCTTTGTTGGATGTGCATTGAATTTAACCGCAAAAGATCCTGATTTGGAAATAAAGAATTTGCAGCGAAAAATAAATGCAGGTGTGGATTTTATTTTGACCCAACCAGTCTTTGATCCGAAGGTCGCTTCTAAATTCTTGAGTTATTACCATAATCAACACGGCAAAATACCGGTTCCTGTTGTCATGGGTGTGCTTCCGCTTAATAATCCACGTCACGCCGCATTTCTTCACCATGAAGTTCCAGGCATCACAATCCCTGAAACAACGATGCAGAGAATGAATAATGCAACAGGTCCCACCGATCAATTAGGGGTCACTCTCACCCTCGAGGTCATTGATGCAATGAGGTCGCAAATTCAGGGTGTTTACATCATGCCAGCTTTTTCCCGTTATGATCTCGTTGCAGAAATTGTAGATGGAATTCATTAATAAATAGTCAATCAAGAATACCAGTTGTGGGTAAATAATAAATATACTCCACGTTTACTACTGCAGTAGGTAAAAATAATACTAAGCCTAAACATTTCGAAATAGTGCTGGATTATGCATTCCTTAGGTATATTCAGTATATAATATCAGAGGAGAAAATATGCTGCTGGCAATCGATATCGGCAATACCAATCTCACGATAGGTTTGTACAAAGGTGATACGTTCGGCGCGCATTGGCGACTGGGCACTGACCATCGCCGTATGCCTGATGAATATGGTCTTCAATTAATCGGGCTATTGGAGCATGCTGGATTGCAGCCGGCTGATTTAACCGGAGTAAGTCTTTCGTCGGTTGTCCCGCAATTAACACCAAGGTTAATCGAGGCCAGTAACAGATATCTTCATCAAACTCCACTAGTTATCGGACCAGACCTGAAAACAGGAATCACCATTAAATACCACAGCCCGGCTTCAGTTGGACCTGATCGTATAGCCGATGCCGCTGCAACTGTAAGATTGTATGGAGCTCCGGCAATAATCGTAGACTTTGGGACAGCGACAACATTCAATGTGATCAATGCTGAAAATGAGTACCTGGGAGGAGCGATCGCTCCGGGTGTGTTGACTGCAGCAGATGCATTAACTGAGCACACCAGCAGACTTCCGCGGATTGATGTTGTCAAACCTCCATCGGTGATCGGGATGAATACCGTACATGCCATGCAATCGGGTCTGTATTATGGTTATGTTGCTTTGGTGGAAGGAATGATAACTCGAATGAAAGCCGAAATGGGCGGCCAGGTAAAAACAATTGCCACCGGTGGATTGGCAGAATTGATCGCTCAAGAGACAAAGATATTCGACATAATTTCACCCTGGTTGACCCTGGAAGGATTACGCATCCTCTGGGAGTTGAATAGGATTAAATAAAATGAATATACTTCAGGGAAAAACAATTTTACTAGGAATCACGGGTTCGATTGCAGCTTATAAAGGGGTCGAACTGGCTTCCCGATTTAACCCAGGAAGGTGCGCTGGTTGATGTCATTCTGACACCATCTGCTCAGAAATTTGTGACACCTTTGACCTTCCAATCGGTAACCGGGCGAAAAGCGTATACAGATGAGGATCTGTGGGGTGGAGAAGGCCATGTCACTCATATTGGATTAGGCAGGGTGGGAGATATTCTCATTGTTGCGCCTGCCAGCGCAAATACGATCGCCCGTCTTGCTCAGGGATTGGCCGATAATTTGCTCTGTGTATCTGCCCTGGCAGCAAGGTGCCCATTGATAATCGCTCCGGCGATGGATGCGGGTATGTACAGTCACCCAGCCACTCAGGCGAACATGGCAATTCTCAAAGAACGTGGAGCAACATTCATTGGTCCAGCTGCAGGGCATCTCGCATCCGGATTGGTTGGTGTTGGCCGGATGGAAGAAACAGGATTGATCATGGGAGCTGCCAGGTGGAAACTTGGCCGATCAGGTGACTTGGCCGGTAAGAAGATCATCGTAACAGCAGGTGGAACTCAGGAAGCAATTGATCCGGTCCGGATAATCAGCAATCGTTCCACTGGTAAACAAGGCTATGCCCTGGCTCAAGCTGCCATCGATCATGGTGCAGATCTTACACTGATAGCTGCGAACAGTTCATTGCCTGCTCCATTTGGCTGCAAATTGATAGAAGTGAATTCTGCAGCAGGTATGCTGGGTGCTGTTATGGACGAAATTCAAGATGCTGATGGGTTAATTATGGCTGCTGCAGTAGCTGATTTTAAACCAATCAAAACTGAAGAAGAGAAAATTAAAAAAGACACAGGAATATCCGCAATTGCCATTGAACCGACGACAGACATATTAGCAGAAGTGGCTCATCATCGACAATCGTTAGCAAGGTTGAAATTTGTGATCGGATTTGCTGCTGAAAGCCAGGATCTACTGGAGAATGCCCGGATCAAACTCAAAAAGAAAAAACTGGAAATGATCGTCGCAAATGATATTAGCGCTTCGGATGCAGGATTTGGAGTTGATTCAAACCGGGTCATTTTGATCCAACCGGATGGCAGTGCAGAGGCTCTTCCATTAATGACAAAATTTGAGGTCGCTGAGACAATTCTCGAGAAGGCAGCCCAAATGCTCGGAATGTTCCCGGGTGTTGATCAATGAAAATACTTGTAATGTCGGACATTCATGCCAATATCAACGCTCTTGAAGCAGTCATTGACGATGCAGGTAAAGTGGATAAGGTGTGGTGTTTGGGTGATCTGGTAGGCTATGGCCCAGACCCGAATGAATGCATCAAGAAGATCAGATCACTGAAAAACTGTATCTGCCTGATGGGTAATCATGACTCAGCAGTACTTGGGAACATGGATATGGAGGCATTCAATCGGGATGCCAGGTTATCGGTTGAGTGGAATCAAAGGGTGATTAAACCTGAAAATATGAGTTTCTTGAAAAATTTATCAGAAAAACATATTGAGGAAGATGTAACATTGGCGCATGGAAGCCCGCGTAATCCAGTCTGGGAGTATATTCTGGATTGGCAGGTAGCCATGAATAATCTTGACTATTTTGAAACCAAATTTTGTTTTGTCGGTCATACACATATTCCGGTGATTTTTCAATTAACAGAAGAAGAGCTTGGTTCACAATTACAGATCCTATCACCTATTGGCTCCGTTGAATTGACGGGTAAAGCAATTGTTAACCCGGGCTCCGTAGGTCAACCCAGGGATCGGGATGCCAGGGCAGCTTATGCGATTTATGATACCGAATCAAAAATTTGGGAACCACGGCGGGTTGCTTATAATATCGCGGAGGTCCAGAATAGAATTACCCAATTTGGTCTCCCGGAAAGAAATGCTTTAAGGATCGCAGATGGATGGTAATGGAACTAATTCGACCACAAAACGTCAAATGATTGGAATTAATCATATTGTGGAGGAAAGAATGAAAATAAAAACCCTGGCACTACTCTTATTATCAGTGATTTTACTATCTTCTTGTGCAGCTGCCCGAAACCAAACATCAACGGATAACTTTGCCGGATCTGCTCCAGCACCAATGGCTCCAGCTATGGAAAGGGCTTCATTGCCTGAAGCACCAATGGAAGATAAATCTTTCTCTGAAAGTGGAGCTGTCGGCGGGATTGTGACTGACCGCCTTGTAATTAAAAACGGGACTATTTCGATCATCGTTGTTGACCCGGGCAAGAGCATGGAAACTATTGCCGCAATGGCTGACGAGATGGGTGGATGGGTTGTATCCTCAAACCTGTATAAGATTCAAACTAGCGAGGGGGTTGAAATCCCTCAGGCCAATATCAACATTCGCGTACCTGAAGCAAAATTAAATGAAGCTTTGACAAAAATCAAAGCAGAGGTAAAGAATCTTGCTACAGATATTCGATCTGAGAATGTTAGTGGTCAGGACGTTACCGCAGAATATACTGATCTGACCTCACGCCGGAATAATCTTGAAAGAGCAGAAGCTCAACTACAAGAGATCATGGCATCTGCCACCAAGACCGAAGACGTGTTGAATGTATTCAATCAATTGACCCAAATTCGCGGCGAGATAGAAGTGATCAAAGGTCAGATGAAATACTATGAAGAATCTTCAAACTTCTCTGCGATCAATGTCGAATTAATCTCGCAGAGAATCCATCAAACCGATCACAGTAGCCGGATGGCAGCCGCAGGGTGTAGCCCGCGACGCAGTCCAGGCATTGATCAATACTTTCAAAACCCTGGTAAATATACTCATCTACCTGGTTATCCTGGTTCTCCCCATATTGCTGGTTCTGTATGGTGTTGTCAGATTACTGATCTGGCTCTTCAAGCTGCTTTTCTTGAGAAAAAAAGCCAAAAAAGTGAATGATGTCGTAACCAATGTCGAGACAAAATAATTAATGACTAATTACGAAGAACCGGGTTGGATTTCAACCCGGTTCTTTTTTTATTGTTTTGACTTACATTTATTCATCAGTAATTAATTGTGATCTGAGTTTCCCGATCGAATTTTACAGGTATTTCGAATAATTGATCCTTTCCGGTCAGCATACCACGGTTTCCTTCTGAATCAATAATCTCAATTTGCATCACATGGTATCCGCAGGAAAATATCTCCAGAACATTGCGTGGAAGTTGGAGATTAAGTCGGATCTGCTTACCAGAATCTTTCCATCCTGAAACCTCCATCCCCTGGGAAATATGTAAATTACTGCCAGCAACCATTGATAGATTCGGGATCACTTTTCGGACTGAAGCCAACCACGTGGCATGCGGAGGAAGGATCCCAATATTCAGTATTCCGTTCGCTGGATAAGAAATCTTTGCGTCCCAGAATGAGCTAATCACTGATGTGGAATTGGTTATGATGTTGTAGTCTTCCAGCATTTAAACAGGTTGGACAGGGTGGTCTTCCCAATTCGTATAGCTAATCAAATGCCATTTCCCAAGGGCACCTTCCAAATCGACTCGCAACCTCGAGGGTGAAAGCTTTTGATACCAATCCAGCACCAACGGAGTTTTACCAATTATCGGGATCAAAGATTGGATAATCTTTAATCTATCTATAGGAATTTGTGCCAGGTCGTCGGAGAGTAGAACAAGTCCGCCTGTTAGTGCGGTAAGGCTGGCTTGTGTACGAATTTCATCTATCGGTGAGGTGGGTTGTGGACCGTAGAAGTAGGCAATCCGGGTCGTTCATCCACCAACGACCATGAAACCAGGCTCGTGTAATTGTATTCTGCATGGCATTTTCGACCGATGGGATATTTGGTTCATTAGGAAACAATAATTCAACGCCTTTGTATTTTGGTTTCCAATCCGAAGCAACATCTGCACCAATCCGCATGGCATCCACATGCCCGATCATTCCACCAATAGGGGCGCCGCAGCCAAGGATATATGTATCCTCACCGGCCGCATCACGGATCAATTGCATGGCCTGATCATATGTCTGTGCACGGGTAAGGGCGGGGTTGAAGTGTTGACCTGGTATCGTAGCAGCATAAAGGAAATCCAATTTTAGATATTGGAACCCCCATGAATGGACCGAAGTATCGATCACTTTTCGTACATATTCCTGAGCCGCTGGATGAGACATATCCAATGATGTTGTGAATCTATTCCAATTCCAGCCTGAGTTGACAAATTTACCATCAAGCCTTCTAAGAAGCATTTCCGGATGATTTTTGTACAGATCAGATGCAGGCGAAACTATGAATGGTGCCAGCCATAATCCCGGTGTAAATCCATTCGCTTTTATTTCCCGAACGATGGAATCGAATCCACCCATAAATTCAGGTTTAAAATCCAGCCAATCCCCAATACCTTTCTCAAAACCATCGTCAATTTGGATCAGATCCAGTGGGACATTGTCTTTTATTTCACTTAATTGCCTGATATTGGACAGCAGATTTTCAGGATTGATGTGCGTGTAGTAATGGTACCAGGAGCACCATCCTAAAGGAATATTTGGATTAATTCGCACCTTATTCTCTTTGGCAGCAGTCTCAATGAATTCTTTCAACGGATCAGAATCCTTGAAATCTACAATTTGAATCACCGCCCAGTCAGTTGTGAAAGTTTTTTCTGGAGGAATATGTACTCCATCACCCGCTGCTTTCAGTTGGAGGATCGGTTCGGAACGGAGGTCTACTTCAGTATGTCCAAATTGCTGTTTTTGTGAAAGGAATCCAGCCAGAACTCCTTTTTGGGTGGTTTGATCTATCACCACACTAAAGAAGTCGCTAAAAAAAATACCCTTCTTTTTCGGTATCGGAGTTATTGCATTATTCCATTGAAAGCCTTGAATAAAACTCAATCCAGGATATTTCTGTTTCTGTTCAGCAGAATAAGTCCCACTGTAGCTCCATGACTGCCAGCCATTAACAAAACAAGCGTATTTGGGATTGTTTGATGGAAATTGGATATTTGGTGTTCCATCAGATCCCACCATATTAATGCTATTGAAACGAATTGTATCAGTACGGTTATTTGTAAATTTGAACCGGAATAAGAGTAGATTTGAATTTAATGGAAAAGCATATTCAGCTTCAAGGGAGATCCCATCCATTTGATCTGAACAGGAGATAAAATCAGCAATCGAATCAATCGATTCAATTTGCTTTCGTTTTACAGAAATACTTGCCTGAGATGCTGAAATTTGAAGGTGAGATTCCTCATTCGTGGAGAAAAATAGCTGAGGTAGTGTACTTGAAGTAGTGATTTCCAGACTCTAATGTGGGTCACCTTCCATGATAAGTCATTATTAATGGCAAACTTTAAATTTGTTAAAGAGAAATTCCTGCATTGCATCCTCCATGTTATGTTGATTAAATATAACATCAACAACCATTAAACCAAAACCGCGTCAACGGATGGCTGGGCCGGACGCGGAATATGGAATAAGAGAATGTACTATTAGGATAAGATCCGAAATTAAAATTTGGGTGAAAAATAATTAATAATAAGATGAGAAAAAGAAGAATTATCCAATTACCCGTTTTATCTGGTCTTCACTGATAGAGCCTTCTCGTAGGATTTGAAAGATGGGTCCGGTGCAATCGACTACAGTAGATGAAATTCCAATTTTGGATCGACCGCCATCAATAACAAGGTCAACCAGTCCATCCATTTGAAGCATTACCTCTTGTGCATTTGTAGGGCTGGGTTGACCCGAAATATTAGCTGATGTTACTGCGAGCGGACCGCAAACGCGAATCAAGGCCTGAGCAAATGGATGATCAGGTATTCGTACTCCAATAGTGGGCAGTGGTGAGATTATATCCGGGATGGATGGATGCCGGGGTACAACCAGGGTGAGTGCTCCTGGCCAAAATGCTGCTCCGAGCCTGGCTGCATAATTACTTGGTAGAAGAGCACACTAAAGATAATTGGGATAAATCAGAGAGAAGAATGGCAATCGCTTTATTAGTATCCCTTTTCTTGATATCGAATAATTTTTGGATACCCATTCGATCAAAGGCGCCTGTGCCAATGCCATAAACTGTATCAGTTGGAAACGCGACAATCCCGCCGGAATTAATTGTTTGAATTGCTTTATCCAGGGCATCCATATCCTGTTCATGGAGCATTGATGTTTGCATTTTCAATACCTTTCGATAACTAACAACCTGTCATTCCCTGCCAGGTCTGTCTTGATATTGACCTCCGCGTCAGGGTAATAAGTTTGGGCTAGTTTTCTCACAGCATCACCCTGGTCAGCCTCAATTTCCAATAACAGGCAAACCTTACTATCCGCAATATGTATGGAGTCAGCTAATAGTCGATGAATGAGGTCCAGTCCATCTTTGCCGCCATCAAGTGCTGCCTTTGGTTCGTATCTGGCGACGGATAAGTTCTTTAATTTATTTGTTGGGATGTATGGCAGGTTGGCACAGATCAATTGGAATTTTCCAAAAAGGGAAGAAGTCATGTCGGATTGGACAAAACAGCACTGATTTTGAACATGGTTAATACCAGCATTTCGTTTTGCAACCTGTAAGGCTCTTAATAGATTTATCGATCGCAATACATTTAATGTCTGGCAGGTTAACCGCAAGGGAAATAGCTATGCAGCCGGACCCGGTTCCTACATCCAGAACATGACCGGCAAAATTGTGATCCCGAACCCAAACCGATGCATTTTCAACCAGCATTTCAGTTTCCGGCCGTGGTATCAGTACATTTGAATTCGTGTAGAATTGCAGCCCATAAAAGTGGCTTATTCCAGTGATATAAGCAAGGGGGATTGATCTTTTCAACTCGGAGAACATTTCCTCCAGCCGGGAGGTCTCCATAATGGATAATTCGTATTCCGGGTGTGCCAATACCCAGCTACGGGGTTTTCGAAGAACAGATGAAATTAATACCTGGAGATCCAGGCTGCCGGTTTCAGATAACCGGCTAGTCTGCTGCTGTGCTTCTTTCAGCCACGTGCCCAGTTTCATTGTCAAAAGTTGATACTCTAATCATCGTCCACTGGGGCTACTGACAATCTTTCGGATTCACTACGCAAGGCAAGCTCTTCAATAAACTTGTCGATATCTCCCTCCATTACTCCCGGGAGATTATAGCTGGATAAATTGATCCGGTGGTCAGTAACACGGGATTGGGGATAATTATATGTTCGAATTTTCTCCGAACGCTCTCCAGTTCCCACTTGAGAACGCCGTGTTTCTTCAAGATCCGTTTGACGTTTCAGTTCTTGTATTTCATATAAGCGAGCACGTAAAATACTCATTGCCCGCAGCCTGTTTTGTAATTGAGAACGCTCATCCTGGCAGGCAATTACAATTCCGGTGGGAAAATGGGTGATCCGGATAGCAGTGGAGTTCTTTTGGACGTTTTGCCCACCCGCACCAGCTGATTTGAAGATATCTACGCGGATATCAGAATCAGGAATGGTCACTTCGACCTCATCCACTTCTGCCAGAACGACGACTGTTACTGTCGACGTATGAATTCTGCCTTGAGATTCTGTCGAAGGGATGCGTTGAACACGATGGACACCTGATTCATATTTCAACTTGGAGTAACAGGATTTCCCCTTGATCTGGAAGATGATCTCTTTAAAACCACCAATTCCGATCTCATTTTGGGAGAGCACTTCGAATTTCCAGTTTTGTCTCTCTGCATAATGGGTATACATTCTAAAAAGATCTGCCGCAAATAAAGCAGCTTCATCACCCCCGGTACCGGCACGAATTTCTACGATGACATTTCTTTCATCCCGCGGATCCTTGGGAATGATCAATGCTTTGATCTGTTTTTCGAGAAGTTCGATTTGCGGTTCCAATTCCGAGATCTCAAGAGAAGCCAACTCTTTCAGTTCTTCGTCATCACTGCTTTGTATTTCCCTGGCTTCTTCCAATTTCTTGAGCGAACTGCGATATTCCTGGCTTTTGGTTACGATTGGTTCCAGGTCAGACCGCTCTTTGGCATATTCTGTAGCTGTTTTATAATCTTCACCAACTTCAGCAAGCAGCCGGTTTAATTCTTCATATCTATCTTCAATACCCGCTAATTTCTCTAACATATTTTATAATTGTCCCATAAATAAAAATTATGAACCTAATTCAAGAAAGTTCCTGGATAATTCATTTTACAATACGATATAATTAATTATTCCATACTTTCCAAGGAGGGAATCTATGAATGTAGTTGCTCTAGCACAATCCCAATTTGCAATCACCACAGTATATCACTTTTTCTTCGTCCCCTTGACGCTCGGCTTAGCAATAATCGTCGCAATTATGGAAACCCTTTATGTAAAAAGGGGGGAAGAGATTTACAAGCAGATGACAAAATTCTGGGGAAAATTATTCCTCATTAATTTTGCTGTTGGCGTGGTAACCGGGCTGGTGATGGAATTCCAATTCGGAATGAACTGGTCAGAATATTCACGGTTCGTCGGGGATATCTTTGGTGCACCTCTGGCAATCGAAGGAATTACAGCCTTCTTTCTTGAAGCAACATTTATCGGGTTATGGGTCTTTGGATGGGATAAATTATCCAAAAGATTACACCTGGCGTCGATCTGGCTTGTAGCAGTAGGAGCAACAATTTCTGCACTTTGGATTTTAGTTGCTAATTCATTCATGCATTTTCCGACGGGATACACACTCGTGGATGGCAGACCAGTGATGAGTGATTTTGCAGCCCTGATCATGAATCCACATGTCTGGACGCAATTTCCTCATACGGTATTTTCCGGTTATGTAACCGGGGCATTTTTTGTGATGGGTATATCCATCTATCATCTTACTAAAGAAATCCAATGTTGAATTCTTCAAACGATCCTTCAAAATTGGAACCGTCATTGCATTGATTTCAATTGTAGGCGTGATCCTGATTGGACATCAACAGGCGCAGCTCATGGTTAAACAACAGCCAATGAAAATGGCTGCAGCTGAAGCGTTGTGGAATTCTGAGGATCCTGCCTCATTGTCATTGGTGACAATATTTAACGAAGAAACCGGAGAGACCAGTGTGGATGTCCGCATTCCTGGAGCTCTCTCATTCCTGGCTTACAATACCTTTACCGGTGAAGTCAAGGGAATAAATGACCTTCAAGAACAATTTACAGCACAATATGGTCCCGGTAGATACATACCAAGTGTATTTATGAATTATTGGAGCTTCAGAATTATGGTAGGGCTTGGTTTCTTGATGGCTTTGCTGGCTGTTGTCGGGTTGATTGTATGGTTACGCCTAAAATTTAAAATTAATTCACGGTGGTGGTATTTATTGACTGCCGCCATTTTCTTACCATATCTTGCCAATACAACCGGCTGGCTATTGACCGAACTTGGCCGGCAGCCCTGGGTGGTGTACGGATTATTGAAAACCGTAGATGCTGTCAGCCCGAATGTATCTGCAGGAATGGTATTGACCAGCCTAATAGTTTTCACTCTTCTTTATGGTGTTTTGATCGTCGTGGATGTTTATATGCTGGTAAAGTTTTCCAAGGCTGGACCAAAAATTGAGCCTGATATATCAAGTAATCAGGTTACAACTGCTTAGGTGGTGGATACTATGAATTTAAATATTCTCTGGTTCGTTTTGATTGCGGTTTTATATACAGGATTTTTTATCCTGGAGGGCTTTGACTTTGGTGTCGGAATTCTACTGCCTTTTGTAGGTAAAAATGATATTGAAAAAAGAGTAGTGGTCAACACGATCGGCCCTCTTTGGGATGCCAATGAAGTTTGGCTGGTACTTGCTGGTGGAGCGACTTTTGCCGCATTTCCGCAGTGGTATGCAACTTTATTTTCGGGTTTTTATCTTGCCTTTGCTTCTCGTTTTAGTAGCGTTAATCTATAAGAGGCGTTTCATTCGAATTTCGAGGCAAATTTGAGAATGCCAAATGGCGTTCAGCCTGGGATACCTGTACATTTGTGGGCAGCTTACTGCCCCCGTTGTTATTTGGTATTGCGTTTTCGAATATATTGAAAGGTGTGCCAATCGATGGGAATATGATGTACACTGGCGGTTTTTTCAACTTGTTGAACCTGTATGCATTGGTTGGTGGATTAACTTTCCTTGGAATTTCCATTCTATTGGGGGCACTTTTCTTAAACTTGAAAACTTCTGATGTTGTACAAAAAAGAGCTAAATCAATCGCCAGCAAGCTATGGATTCCGATCATTGTCCTTATTGGAATATTCCTGGTAATGACCATCCAGGCAACTCAAGCAACACCTGAGATCCTGGCAATCATTTTAGGGGTAGTTACTATAGTGGCTGCATTTTTAGGTTATTACGTATTTCGGATTAATCGTGGAGGATTATCCTTTGGATTGCTGGTACTTGCCAGTGCAGGGAATACAGCCACAATTTTCGCTGCATTATTTCCTAACGTGATGGTATCCAGTACAAATCCGGAATGGTCCCTTACTATTATGAATGCTGCATCATCACAAAATACACTTTCAATCATGTCGATCGTTATCCTCATCTTCCTGCCGATCGTACTCGCCTATCAAGGCTGGAATTACTGGGTTTTCCGGAAAAGGATAACAACTAAAGTCGAAGACTTGCACTATTAGATCCAAGAAGAAACTGATGCTTTTTGATGGAAATTTGTTACGCCAGGCACGCTCTCATCGCCTGGCGTTTCTTTTTACCATTATCGCAGGAATTCTATGTGGTGGTTTTGTCATCTTTCAGGCGAAATTTACTGCTGAACTGATCAATGCGGTATTTATAAACCATATACCAGTTAACCTTCTTTATTCCCCCATCCAGCTATTCATCATTATCTTGATGTTAAGGGCTGGTTCACAATTTCTCACAGATTATCTATCTGCAAGGATAGGAATTGTAATTTAAGGAACAAATCCGGCTGGCAATCATCCAAAAGATCAATCGTCTGGGACCGGTCTATACCAGCGGCGAGAAAAGCGGAGAACTATCCACGCTTTTAACTGACGGGGTGGAAGCACTGGATCCGTATTTCAGCCAGTACATTCCGCAACTGATACTGGCAGCTTTTATACCGGTCATCATAGTTGTGAGTATTTTTCCAACCGATAAACTAAGTTTTGCAATTCTTCTTATAACAGCTCCCTTGCTGCCGTTATTTATGTACTTATTGGGATCATTATCTGAACGAAGTACTCAAAAGCAATGGAAGCAACTATTGCAGTTGGGATCCTTTTTTTATGACACAATCCAGGGATTGCTATTATTAAAAAGTATCAATCAAAGCCAAAATCGTGGAATTGAGATCCAGAAGAATAATTCAGAATACCAACGCTTGACGATGAATGTTCTGAAACTGACTTTCTTATCAGCCTTTGTCCTGGAATTTATTGCAACCATCAGTACAGCCATCATCGCGGTCGAAATCGGATTACGGCTATTGTCAGGATCCTTGAATTTTGCCACTGCTCTCTTTATTTTGCTGCTTACTCCTGAGTATTACTTACCTCTCAGGCAGTTAGGAGTTAAATTCCATGCCGGGATGTCAGGAAGAGCAGCCTCCTTAAAGATATTTTCAATATTGTCTGATAAAGATGCTGTATCCGATCCGATCAACATCAATAAGCCAATCGTTATCACAGGAAATAGTAATATTTTCGCAGAAAAGATCTCTGATTATTTTCCAATTTCATTCCAGAATATGGGAGCTAAATACCCAGAGACAAACGAGTATGTACTTAAAGATATTACCTTAACCGTTAATCGTTATGAACAGATTGCTTTGGTGGGAAAAAGCGGAGT
The DNA here is from genome assembly GCA_963709535.1 of uncultured Chloroflexia bacterium. GTDB lineage: Bacteria > Chloroflexota > Anaerolineae > Anaerolineales > Anaerolineaceae > PNON01. The sequence continues at coordinate 155,621 of CAVPWY010000011.1, forward strand.
AGGAAAAACATCGTTATTCTACGTCTTCATGCGATTGCTCACGCATTGTGAAGGGAGTGTACATTTTGGCCAGAGATCCATTCATGATATTCCAGAAGAAGAATTTCGCAATCTGATCTCCTGGGTGCCGCAGTCTCCTTATCTATTTTCTGGAAGTATCCTCGAAAATATCTGTCTATTCCAGGCAAATCCAGATATGTCCAGAATAAAGTCAGCAATAGATAAAGCACAGTTGGACAATTACATTCGCCAGCTTCCACTTGGATATGATACCCAGGTGGGTGAACGAGGCAGCCTGATAAGTACCGGCCAAGCCCAGAGGCTGGCAATCGCCAGGGCGTTTTACCGAAATACTCCCATCCTGGTGATGGACGAACCCACCTCATCTGTCGATCCGGAAACAGAATCAGCTCTGATCGAATCCCTAACAGAATTAAAAACAGAAAAAACAGTATTGATGATCGCTCATCGACTATCCACAATCACATCGAGCGATCAGATATTAGTTATGGAGGAAGGCAGGATAAAGGAAAAGGGAAAACATGCCGAATTGATGGCACTTGGAAGGGACTATTATCAACTATTTACCGGAGTGGTTGGTGATAAGAATTAAGTTCATTCGATTTGTCGTAAAGTTATTACTGCCTGTTATCTGGCAGTCGTTATTTGCCATTCTATTGGGGATTATTACCATCATTTCCGGAATGGGGTTAATTGCCACAAGCATGTACTTAATTAGTTATGCAGCTTTGCAGCCTTCCATTTCCGAATTACAGGTAGCAATTATTGGTGTTCGGTTTTTCGGTCTTACCAGGAGTGTTTTCCGGTATTTGGAACGGATCAGCAGTCATTCGGTCAATTTGAGGATGGTAAGTTCTCTGCGGCTTTGGTTCTATGAACGAATAGAAAGATTAGTCCCAGCCAGGACGACCAATTTACAGAGCGGAGAACTCACAACCATGGTAATGCAAGATGTGGAAGTTTTGGATCAATTTTTTATTCGGGTTGTCGCTCCGCCTTTGATCGCATTGGTAGTTATCATTGTCCTATCAGTATTCATAGCCAGCATTAATTTCCGGCTAGGCTGGATTACGTTCTTCAGTATGACAGGGCTGGGATTAATCATTTTCCTTTCATCAACCGTAATCCATAAAAAAATGCTTAGGAATTTCTCAACTAGCAGGGAGAAACTTTATGCGTTTATGACAAACCTTGTGGAAGGGATTGCGGATATACGGATCAATGGAAAAGCAGACATCTTCCAACATCTTTTTGATCACCGCGTAAATGGTTTCACAGAGGTCCAAAACAAATCGATTTTGGCGAATGCTTTTCTGAATGCATTAATCCCATTTGCAAGTGGGCTGGGTATGCTCATTGTTTTCGTTGCCGCTGCCCGGTCAGCCCAAATCCAATTAATTGATCCTAAACTAGTCGGGGTGACTGCTTTACTTGTAATGGCTGGCTATGAGGTGTTTCAGTCATTTCCACAATTGGGATCCAACCTGGTTCGATCTGAACAGGCAGTATCCCGATTGTTTGAAATCGTGGACCAGGTACCTGATATTATCAACCCCGACCTCCCTCAGACGATCAATCATTTTCATTCACTGGATATCGATCATTTATGTTTTCATTATCCAGGATCAAATCAGTTGGTTCTTAATGAGTTTTCTTTGCACCTGGAAGCAGGAAAAAAGATAGCTTTGGTTGGTCCGAGTGGAGCAGGAAAGACAAGCTTGAAAAATATTCTCCTCAGGTTCTGGGAATATTCTTCCGGCAGTATTAACATAAATGGAATCGACCTTAGGAATTTATCACAGACTGATATTCGAAATATCATCCGGTCAAGTTCACAGAAACCATATTTCTTTCCGGCATCGATTCTGGAAAACCTGAGATTAGCACGTCCTGATGCAACTCGCGAAGAAATAATGGAGGCGTTAACTGCTTCTCAATGCATGGAATGGGTTTCTGCGCTGCCATCAGGTTTGGATACGTTTATTGGAAATAGAGGAATGCTGCTAAGCGAGGGACAGAGGCAAAGGCTGGACATCGCCAGAACCTTAATCTCTGGTTCAGAATTGCTGATCCTGGATGAGCCCTTTGCTGGAATTGACCCAATTACTGAAAGGGCTATTAAATCGATCTGTCCTAAATGCAACAGGCGAGAAAACATTATTATTGATCACACATCATCTGGCAGATTTGGAAATGTATGACGAAATACTTTTCCTTTCAAATGGAAAGATCGTCGAAAAAGGATCCCACGACCAGTTGATGAAATTGTCTGGAGAATATTCCCGGATGAAAAAAATTCAAAAAGGAATTATTTAATACGATCAATATCCGCAGAATAATAATGCATATTTTAAATAAAACTGATGATTGCCTGATCTATCGTTGACGATGAACCGATTCACTGCTATCATAATTTTGCGATGAAGAATAATGAGACATGGATAAATAAATTTTCCCGTACGCTTAGAAGGGAAGCACGCTGGTTGATGCCTGGAATCGGGGTAAAACGCTGGGTGATAATCATCCTGGTCGGTGTTACGTCTCTTGCACTCGGGATCGCCTTTATGCTGATCAATATCTATCGGACAGTTCCCGAATCGTTTGTTTCAACTGTCATTGCTTTCGTCTCACTTCAATTCCTTAACAGGTTATTGCGTGCCTTTATTTTCGGGATCATTGGTTTACTTTTGGTTGTTTATGGTTTCTGGGGATTAAACCGTTCATTATTGAGACCATTCATTCAACCTGGTAAAGCTATCATTGATACCGTTTCTGCATATTATAAAAAAGAAAAAGGTCCCAGGATGGTTGTAATTGGCGGGGGCACAGGGCTGGCAACTTTATTAAGAGGATTAAAAGCTTATACGAAGAATTTAACTGCCATTGTCACAGTTGCTGACGATGGTGGTTCATCTGGTGAATTGAGAAAGAATATGGGGGTTCTACCTCCTGGAGATATTAGAAATTGTCTGGCAGCATTATCTGATGATGAAGAGTTATTAACTCAACTTTTCCAATATCGATTTTCAGATGCAACCGGTTTGGATGGACACTCGTTAGGTAATTTATTTATTACCGGTCTGGCAGAGATAACGGGCAGCTTTGAAGAAGCTGTTGCCGAGAGCGGCAGGGTATTGGCAGTTCAAGGTCGGGTATTACCATCAACACTTATGGATGTCCACCTGACAGCGGATATTGAAGTTCCGGAAAAAGTAAGTCGGATGAGGGTCAAAGGAGAATCCAAAGATTCCAAAAGCAGCCGGTCAAATAAAACGTATCTGGCTTGAACCAGATAAGCCACCAGCCTATCCACCTGCGATCCAGGAAATTCTATCAGCAGATCTATTGATCATCGGTCCCGGCTCACTTTACACCAGCATCCTGCCAAACTTGCTTGTCCCAGATATTGTAGAAGCCATTAAGGCCAGCAAGGCTCTGAAATTCTACGTTTGTAATATCGCCACCCAACCAGGTGAGACTGATGGTTATAGCAGCGGAGATCATGTTTCCACAATTGAAAAACATGTGGGGGGACGTTTGTTTGATCTGATCATTTGCAACGATGGCACTGAAGGTGACCTACCAGAGGGAATTGACCGGGTCCTTTTAGATTCAAATCTCGAACGTAACTATCCGATATATCGAACTGATCTGACGGATACCAGTAATCCATTACGGCACGATTCCGTCAAGCTTGCTCAGGTGATCATGGATATATATTTTGACCGGACTGGTCCCCTTCCTGAAAGAGAAGCAACTGCATAAATGAGGTTGTCTATTCATTTGCCCAAATATAATGGGTGTGATAAAATTTTATGAATTTGGTATCATTACAAAATTTTATGGAGGTGTTTACATGGCAGTACGCGTAGGTATCAATGGTTTTGGACGAGTTGGTCGTCAGGTATTAAAAGCAATGTTGGATTTCCATGGTGATAAGCTGGAAGTTGTAGCAATCAATGATCTTTTTGATGCAAAAACAAATGCTCATCTATTTAAATATGACTCTAATTACGGTATTTACTCTGGAGCCGTTGAGGTAGATGGAAATGATATTGTCGTCAATGGGAAGAAATTAAAAGTTTTTGCTGAAAAAGATCCGGGAGCTCTACCTTGGAAAGACCTCGGTGTCGATATTGTGGTTGAATCAACCGGTGTATTTACAGATGCTATTGGTGATCCTGCCAAGGGTAAAGCTGGCGCTAATGTCCATATTACAAAAGGTGGTGCGAAGAAAGTAATCATTTCTGCACCAGCCAAAAATGAAGACATAACTGTTGTTTTAGGTGTAAACGAAGATAAATACGACACCTCCAAACATCATGTTGTTTCCAATGCAAGCTGTACCACCAACTGCCTGGCACCTGTTGTAAAGATCGTTCATAACAACTGGGGCATACAATATGCAGTGATGACAACCATCCACTCTTATACAAATGACCAGGTGATCCTGGATCAGGGTCATAAGAAAGAATTACGCCGATCACGAGCTGCCGGGTTGAATATCATTCCAACCAGCACCGGTGCAGCCAAAGCTATTGCCCTGGTCATTCCTGAACTCAAGGGTAAATTTGACGGCTTCTCCATGCGGGTTCCCTCCCCAACCGTTTCAGTTGTGGACTTGGTTGCAACAGTTAGAAAAACCTGTCACAAAAGAAGAACTCAATGCTGCATTTGTCCAGGCATCCAAAGGTACTTTAAAAGGTATCTTGGGTGTCACGACCGGTGAATATGGTGATCCATTGGTTTCGACCGATTTCAAAGGTGACCCACGATCATCCATAGTTGACTTGACTTACAATATGGTCATGGGTGGAAACCTGATCAAGGTTGTTGCCTGGTATGACAATGAGTGGGGTTATTCCTGCCGAACAGCTGACCTCGCTGCATTAATGGCAAAATCCCTTTAAGATTATGGAGGCTATTCGTAGCCGAATTCAATAATAAAAAGGCGTGACGTTCCAATCGGAGCGTTGCGCCTTCATTTCTTTTCATACTGGAGGGTGATATGTTCAATAAGAAAACCGTAGTGGATCTGGATGTAAAAGGTAAGAAAGTATTCGTCCGTGTAGATTTTAATGTGCCAATCAAAGAGGGTGTTGTTGGTGATGATACCCGCATACGTGCTGCTTTACCAACAATCGAGTATTTATTAAAACATGGAGCTGCTGTCATCCTGGCTTCCCATCTTGGAAGGCCAAAAGGCGGGCCTGAGGCAAAATACAGTCTCAAACCTGTTGCTGATTATCTGGCTAAACTACTCGGAAAACCGGTTGCATTCGCAGAAGATTGCATTGGTCCAAAAGCCGAAGACAGCTGCCAAAGTACTAAAGCCAGGTGAAGTTCTTGTGCTTGAAAATACACGCTTCCATGCAGAAGAAGAAGCTAACGACCAGACGATGGCAAAAGCCTTGGCTTCACTGGCAGATCTTTATGTAAATGATGCATTCGGAACAGCACACCGTGCACATGCTTCGACAGAGGGAGTAGCCCGTTATCTACCCGCTGTTGCTGGTTTTTTGCTTGAAAAAGAGATTAAATACCTCGGGCAGGCAGTTGCTGAGCCCAAAAAGCCTTTTGTTGCCATCCTGGGTGGTGCCAAGATCAGCGATAAAATCGGTGTGATCAAGAACCTGTTGATCAAAGCAGATACGATCCTCATCGGCGGCGGAATGGCTAATACATTTTTCAAAGCAGAAGGGTATGATATGGCGGATTCGCTGGTGGAAGATACAGCTCTGGAAACAGCCAAAGAATTATTAAAAAATGCTGATGGAAAACTGCGATTACCGGTAGATGTCGTGATTGCTGACAAGTTTGAAGAAGGTGCTGCCCATAAAGTTGTAGGTGTAGGGAATATTCCTGCCGGCTGGCGAATTTTGGATATCGGTCCTGACACCGTAAATGCATACGCAAAAGTATTAAAAACTGCCGGGACAATCGTCTGGAATGGCCCAATGGGTGTCTTTGAATTCCCTGAATTCGCGAAAGGCACTTATGGTGTGGCAAAAGCGGTAGCCGGATCTGAAGCGATCAGCATTATCGGTGGGGGAGAGTCTGTAGCAGCCATACAGCAATCAGGATTGGCAGATAAGATCACGCATATCTCCACAGGTGGCGGTGCATCCCTTGAAATGTTAGAAGGTTTGGTTCTACCAGGTGTTGCAGCGCTACTTGACAAGTAGGATAATAATAATTGGAATTTAAATTAAAAGGAGGATAATATGAAAAAATCACTAATCCGTTTAATCCTGGCACTTGCAGGGCTATTGCTATTAGGCTTTTTAGTAATCCAGCTGGTACCTTACGGTAAGGATCATACTAATCCTCCCGTAACATATCAACCAGTCTGGGATTCACCTCGCACAGAACAATTGGTGAAAGCTGCCTGTTATGATTGCCACAGCAGTGAAACAAAATGGCCGTGGTACTCAAACGTTGCTCCTATGTCATGGCTTCTTTATCAAGATGTCACAAAAGCTCGTGCGAATTTCAATTTCAATGAAATGACACCGGAAATTGCCCGAAATTGGGTGGGCGACATGGTCGAGAAAATTGATGATAATAGTATGCCGCCATCGCGTTATACCATGATTCATCCAGAGGCCAGATTCTCGGCAGCTGAACGTCAGGATCTTATCAATGGTTTACTGGCTACATTTAAATAATCAACTTATCCGTAAAAGTTTTTGAAATATTACCGCGTGTCTGGAAAACTCCCTGGCATGCGGTAACTCATTAAATATATTGGCGGAGATTCGGGAACAAAATGCTTGTTATTATCGTTAACATTTTACCAAAAACGATATTGCGTTTTAATTAATAACAGCGAGGTAAAATGAAATCTAAAAAGGTAATATTTTTCGGTATAGCAATTCTGGCATTAGTAGGTGTCGCCTGTAATATGTCAGCTGGAAGCCTGATTGGAAGTCAACCAGCCGCAGCATATACACAGGCAGCGAAAACAATTGTTGCACAATTAACATACTCTGTAGTAGAAACGTTTGTTGCTCAAAAAACTGAGGAAGCCAATCTGGCGTTAACCCCTCAAACTCCGTCAGCAACACCAACAACAGCTCCAACTTCAACACCACTCCCGACACAGGTACCACCGACTGCGACAAATACACCATTACCACCCACATATACACCCAGGCCACTTCCTTGTGATTGGGCACAATATGTAGCTGACGTTACCATCGAGGATGGGACTGTCATCCCGGCTGGTCAAGGATTCTATAAGACCTGGAGATTGAAAAATATAGGTACATGTACCTGGACCACAGATTATGACCTTATCTATTCATATGGCGATCGGATGAGTGGTGCCAAGGTAGTACCTCTAACTTATGATGTGGCACCGGGACATACCATTGATGTGGCAGTTTATCTCACAGCTCCTGATACTAAAGGTGAATATAAGGGCTATTGGAAACTTCGTGATGAAAGTGGTAATACCTTTGGTATTGGCAATGATTATGATACTGAATTCTGGGTCGATATACTTGTGAAGCATGCTGCCGGCCCATATGATACTCCATTTGATTTTGTAGCCAATTACTGTCTGGGTCAATGGAGCAATGATACACACATCCTACCATGCCCTGGAAACTCAGCATCATTAGGTGGCTTTGTAATCAAACTTAAAAATCCTGACCTTGAAAAAGGTGGAGTTGACAATGAGCCTGCACTTTGGGCACACCCGGAATTCATTAAAAATGGTACTATAATCGGTGAATACCCGGCGATCCTAATCCAGGATGGAGATTACTTTATTACAACATTGGGTTGTTTGAAGGACGCAACGGCTTGTAATGTTGTATTCGACCTCAGTTATTCAGCGGATGATGGTCCTGTCACCAGCCTGGGAACATGGACAGAGACTTACGATAAAGTATTGACCCATGTTAATATTGATCTTTCTCCTTTGAAAGGTAAATCAGTCGTATTCTACCTGACTGTGGACGCTAATGGAACCTATAAGGGTGATGATGCCTTCTGGTTGGCACCAGCGATCCGTAATTAATGCACAGAATGGATTGTTAATCTAAAAACAAGAAATAACATGAAGTCATAAAGAGATGAAAATTAATTTTCATCTCTTTTTTTAATTACCTGCCATGAAAACCATATATTAAGGTGTGAATTTATATATGAATAGTTCTTTTTCATAGCTGATTAGAAACATGAAAAGTATTTATCAAGACTTTATTGTGATAATTTTGTCCAACTGCTATAATCATTCAATCCATGGAGGATCGTATGCCTTTTGTGATCGGAGAAAACATAGGTCCATACCGACTGGTTGAGCAACTAGGCCAGGGCGGAATGGCAACAGTGTTTAAAGCGTACCATCCGGAATTGGACAGATATGTAGCAATAAAGGCTCTCCATCCAGCATTTGCAGAAGATGACACCTTTCTGGCAAGGTTCCAGAGAGAAGCCAGGGTTGTCGCCAAACTTGAACATCCCAATATTGTTCCCATTTACGATTATTCCCAATATGAAAATCGTCCTTACCTGGTGATGAAATATATAGAAGGTGAGACACTCAAAGCGAGAATTTCAAATGGGATCATCCCTATGGATGAAAGCTTTCGAATAATTGAAACCATAGGTAGTGCCCTTCAGTATGCACACGAAAAAAATGTTTTACATCGGGATATTAAACCTTCCAATGTATTGATTTCTAAAGATAACCAGGTATATTTGACAGATTTTGGATTGGCCAGGATGGCGCAATCCAGTGATAAGACACTAACGACCGATATGATGATCGGTACTCCACAATATATATCTCCGGAGCAGGCACTTGCAAAACAAGATCTGGATACCCGAACAGATATCTATTCATTGGGTGTTGTGATCTATGAATTATTAGTTGGAAAAGTACCTTTCACCGCGGATACACCGTTTGCCATCGTTCATGATCACATTTACACACCGCTTCCTCTTCCCCGAACCATCAACCCGGGTCTATCTGAATCCACCGAGAGCGTATTACTTAAAGCATTAGCTAAAGATAAAGAAGATCGTTACAGTAATGTTTCATCCATGATTGAAGCATTAAAAGGATCTATAACATCTTCCAGCCTGGGAAGTACCGTTAAGAAAGTAAAATCTCCCAAACCTTCAGTATCTGAATTAACTGGTGGCAACATCGGAAACACAGAAAGTACAGCGGTGGTTAAGAAACCGGCAATTCAACAGGCAACAAAACAGCCCGGCAATAACAGGAAGTTGGTCTTATGGTTGGTTGGAATAATGGCTGCAGCACTAATGGTCACTTTTGTGGTTTTACTTGTTATTTTTCTACCCAAATTATTTCCCGCTGATGAAATCATTCCAACCCTTGCTCCTACTGTAGCTATCACAGAACCGGCTGCTGCTGTTGTGGTGACACCATCCTTACAGCAGGACCCGACCCCGACTCAGGCGGCGGTCAAGCGTGTAGCTACTCTTCCATTTGAGATGACCCCCGATCAGTTAAAATGCATGGGAATTATTAATAAAAGCTGTTTCTCAACTGGATGAAGGTGCTTCACTTCAAGCGTTGGGTAATCTTGACCGGATGCAAAAAATTGCCGGAAATGACATTGATTATTATGTTAAAGCCGGGGATAATATGGTTTCACGCGAAAAATGGGGCATAGCGGCATATCTGTACCTGAATCTTTATCGTATAGAGGGTGATTCATTAAAAGCAGAACACTACGATCGAATTGCTGAGAGTCTTTATAAAGCCGGGAAAGAGCCACAATCTGCATTGATCTTCACCCTGCAGACTGATGAAAGACCGTTATTCCAGATCTCCAAAGCCAGGTATGAACTTTACAATGGGAGTCCGGATAAATCGCGAGAGGTATTGAATGCCCTGACAAAACTACCAAATGTTGATAAGGATTTCCCGCAAGTCCACCTGGTGGAAGCTGAATACTTTATTTACGAGAGCCACCTTTCGGATGCCAGGCAAGTGTTGTTGAAACTTCTGGAAAGAAAAAATCTAGCATTATGGATCAGTACGGAAGCCAATAATATATTATCGAGTAATAATCTTCAATAGGAATGGAGAATTGAAATGAGAAAACCGTTTGTGGCAGGTAATTGGAAAATGAACAAAACAGTGGAACAAGCCAGGGAGCTTGTCTCCGAGTTAGTTCCAGGATTACAAGGGATACCCCAAGTGGATAGGGTGATCTGTCCACCATTTTTAGCATTGCTTCCAATTGGTGCAATGCTGCAGGGTACAGACATCGGATTAGGTGCGCAGAACCTACACTGGGAAGCATCTGGTGCATTCACCGGGGAAATTTCTCCAGCCATGGTAAAGGAATTTTGCCAATATGTCATCATCGGTCACTCAGAGCGCCGAACATATTTTGGTGAGACAGATGAATCAGTCAATAAAAAAGTGAAAGCTGCCTTGAATGTTGGACTGGTCCCCATCGTCTGTATTGGGGAAACCCTGGCTGAATTTGAAGGCGGAAAAACAGGTGATATCCTCACGCGTCAAGTTCTTGAGGGATTAAAAGGGTTAACTCCTGACCAGGGGACTCAACTTGTTATTGCCTATGAACCAGTTTGGGCAATAGGTACAGGTAAAGCCGCAACCGGAAATGGTGCAAATGATGTAGTTGGCAAAATGATCCGACCGGCGATGGATAAACTATTTGGTTCTGAAGTAACCCAGGGAATTCGTGTCCTATATGGAGGATCGGTGACAGGAGAAAATGCTGCCGAATTCTTTGGTCAATCAGAAATTGACGGTGCCCTGGTTGGTGGGGCATCACTTAAAGTTCCAAATTTCCTTGAGATCGTAAGAGCAGCGGGTAAATAATTATTTTGTCATACAAATTAACAACCACAGGTTATTGACCTGTGGTTGTTAATCTTTAAGAATAAACACAACCAACTACCCGGTACCGAATTGACGATCTCCAGCATCTCCCAATCCGGGAATGATGTATCCAATATCATTCAAGTGATCATCGATCGCAGCGAGATAAATCGGCACATCCGGATGGGCAGTTTCTAGCGCATGTATCCCTTCTGGAGCGCCGAATTAAACCCACAAATTTAATTTTCTTTACACCCCATTTCTTGAGTAAATCCACGGTGGCTACAGCAGAACCACCAGTAGCGAGCATCGGATCAAGGATGAGGCACATGGATACTCTGGGTAACACCGGCAGCTTATTGTAATATTGGACTGGTTTGAGCGTTTTTTCATCCCGGTATAGACCAATGTGCCAGACTTCGGCTGAAGGCAGCAAACCCCAAACACCTTCCACCATTCCCAGCCCAGCCCTAAGGATGGGCACTAATCCAATTTGATCTTCCACTTCATAGGAATTCGCTTGCCCCATCGGGGTAGTAACGGATTTTGGTTTAAGTAATAGATTTGCTGTGGCTTCATAGGTCAGAAGCATTGCTAATTCTTTCACCAATTCCCGAAATTTTTGCGGTTCGGTGGCGATATCCCGTAATATGGACAGCTTGTGGGCAATCAATGGATGGTTGGATGGAAATACATTCGACATGGATCCCTCCTCTAGATAATTAGGTATATTATAGCTGTTTTTTTCTGACATGCTTGTGAGTTACGGGTATAATCAAAATTATGACTGAAGCGATCAATAGAATGGTATCCCCAGAGATCAAACCGGATGATCCGCATGATGGTGCAATTCGACCTAAAACCCTGGATGAAGTGATTGGACAGGACCAGGTCAGGAATAATTTGAAGATCTTAATCGGTGCTGCAAAAAAACGCGGCGAAGCGATGGATCATGTCCTCTTTTATGGGCCTCCCGGGTTGGGGAAGACTACCCTTGCACATGTCCTGGCAAATGAGATGGGTGTAAATATTAAGATTACCTCCGGACCAGTCATTGAAAGGGCTGGCGACCTGGCTGCAATTTTATCGAATTTGCGGGCTGGAGATATTCTATTTATTGATGAGATCCACAGGCTAGGACGGGCGGTGGAGGAAATCCTCTATCCAGCCATGGAGGATTTTGCTTTGGATATCATCATCGGTAAAGGACCAGCTGCGCGATCCATACGATTGAAACTGCCACGATTTACAGTGATCGGAGCCACCACCAGGCTGGCATTAGTGACTTCTCCACTGCGAGCAAGATTTGGAGTACTCTACCGGTTGGATTTCTACGACTTGGAAGCAGTAAAAAAGATTGTGGTTCGAGGTACGAGAGTTTTGAATATTCAGGCGGATGATTCCGGTGTGGCTGAGATCGCAACCCGTGCACGGGGAACACCGCGGGTAGCTTTGCGATTGCTGCGGCGTGTCCGTGATTATGCTCAAGTGCGGGGGGATGGCCAAATTACTGGTGATCTCACCCGATCAGCCTTGGATCTGTTGAATGTCGATCGATCTGGCCTGGATGATGTGGATCGCAAAGTCTTGAGTACGATCATTGAAAAATATAATGGCGGCCCTGTCGGGTTAAATACCATTGCCGCTTCCATCAGTGAAGAACCGGATACCATTATGGATGTCGTTGAACCGTATCTTCTGCAACTTGGTTTCCTGGATCGAACTCCCCAGGGTCGAATAGCGACAATGCGAGCTTACCAGCATTTGGGATTACCGTATACAGAAAAGACTCAACCAACACTTTTTGAAGAATAAAATCCTGTGTTAACTTCAGATTTCGATTACAACTTACCACCTGAGCGTATCGCACAGACACCCGTTGAACCACGGCATTCATCCCGCCTGCTGGTCATGGACCGTTATTCCGGGGAGTTGGAGCATAAGATATTTTGGGATTTACCGGATTTTCTGCATAAGAATGACCTTTTGGTCATGAATGATACACGGGTTATTCCAGCCAGAATCTTTGCTAAGAAGATCCCTGATGGCGGCAAGGTTGAATTGCTGCTCCTTAAAAAACAGTCCGAGCTTGTTTGGGAAGCGATTGTTGGTGGCAAGGGTCTGATGAAAGGGAAACAAGTACTAACTACGGACGGACTTATAGCCATCATATCAGAAGTACTGGATGGCTCAAAACGATTGTTAGAATTCAGCGAACCGGTTGAATCACACTTGAAGCAAATTGGAAATGTTCCCCTTCCTCCATATATCCACGAAACTCTTGCAGATCCTGAAAGGTATCAAACCATATATTCCAGACAGCCAGGTTCAGCCGCAGCACCTACTGCTGGACTGCATTTTTCCCCGGAACTATTGGAAAGAATAAAAGATTTTGGGAGTCAGGTTGGCATATGTAGACCTGCACGTCGGTTTGGATACTTTTGCTCCTGTAACTGAAGAGAAAGCGGATGAACACCGAATCCATACGGAATGGTGCGAGCTGCCTCAGGCAACAGCTGACTTGATCAACATTACCCGAATAAATGGCGGCAGGGTGATCGCTGTCGGTACTACCTCAGTTCGCACACTGGAATCAGCAGCATCCACTTTTATTAATGGAAGAATAGCTCCATTCCAGGGTCCAACCAGCTTATTTATCCTTCCCGGTTATCAATTTCGACTAGTCGACGCGATGATCACAAACTTTCACCTGCCAAAATCCACTTTACTGATGTTGGTGAGTGCCTTTGCAGGCAGGGAACACATACTTTCTGCATACCGAACAGCAATTGAACTAAAATATCGCTTCTTTTCTTTCGGGGATGCAATGTTCATTCAGTAGGGGATGAGTTTATGGAAGACAGCCTAGCAAATCTTGAAGATGAAATAATTCGCTGTCGAAAGTGTCCTCGCCTGATCGAATGGCGGGAAGAAGTAGCCCGGGTAAAGAGAAAAGCATATTTGGATTGGGAATACTGGGGAAAACCAGTTCCGGGATTCGGTGACCATCAAGCGAGAGTCCTGGTAGTTGGATTAGCCCCTGGAGCTCATGGATCAAATCGAACCGGGCGAATGTTTACTGGAGACGCGTCAGGAGATATCCTATTCCGAAATTTAAATACACATGGTTTTTCTACTAAACAAACTTCAAAAGGTAGAGACGATGGACTTGAACTGAGGGATATCTTCATCAGTGCTGTTTGCCGTTGTGTGCCTCCTGGGAATAAACCGGATCCAGTCGAAATCTCCACCTGTCTCCCTTACCTTTCCAAAGAAATCGACCATCTCCCCAATATCCAGGGGGTGGTTGCCTTGGGCAGGATTGCGTACGATGGAATTGTTAAAGTCCTTAATGGAAGAGGTCCAATTTCCCACGTAACACCTTTGGGCATGGAAAATTGATCCAACCAGATGGTGAGGATATTTGGGTCCTGCAATCCTATCATCCAAGCCGGCAAAACACGCAAACTGGTAGATTAACAGAAAGTATGTTCTCGGATATTTGGGCGCAAACGAGACGATTGATCCGATAAAAGATTATATATAACTTATACAAAGATAACATAAACATTTCCACAGATTTATAATGAATTCATGAAGAAGTCAATTATTAAGAAATTATTCTTAGCCTTATTTGTAATTATTATTATTGTTGTTGCAGGATTTATCATCTGGGGCTCAACTCCGCAAGGACCTATGCCGGAAGTTGAACCATATTTAATCAGCAGCAACTCAATTTCCGTTACCACAAAACCCTGGCTTACTTTTACTCCCACTAACGGGATTGCATCAACAGGTTTTATTTTCTACCCTGGTGGGCATGTCAATTACAAAGCATATGCACCGACTGCCTATCAACTGGCTGAAAAAGGTATCCTGGTGACGATTGTTCCCATGCCGCTCAGCCTGGCGGTGATGAATCCGGGTGCGGCAAAGGATGTCATCGCTGCTCACCCAGAAATAAAACACTGGGTGATAGGCGGGCATTCTCTGGGTGGTGTGATGGCAGCGAATTATGCCTACTCGCACCCGGGAGATGTGTCAGGGTTGGTACTTTGGGCAGCTTATCCTGCACAAAACAACAGTTTGAACAACTCAACATTACCAGTCATAAGCATATATGGCAGCCAGGATGGCATGGTGACCGAACTGAAAGCAAGCAGTACATTATTACCATCAACTACCGATTATGTTGTAATTGAGGGGGGAAATCACGCGCAGATGGGCTGGTACGGTAAACAGGCAGGTGATAACGAAGCCACAATAAGTCGAAGTGAACAACAATCTATTTTGATCAATTCCACATGGAATTTTATCAGAGGATTGGAGTAAGCTATGACATTGCTTGGAAAGCTCATAGTATTGGGTCTAGTAATAGTATTCATGATAATTGTCGTCCCATTATTCATCAAACCATCCCCTGCCGGAAAAATTAAAGGATCCACATAAGATTGGTGATGTGGATAGTCAATTCATCGATCTTAATGGTGTTACTTTGCATTATAAAAAAGTTGGAAATGGTGAACCAACCTTGATACTGTTACATGGTTTTGGATCCAGTTTATTCACCTGGAACAAAGTACTTTACCCTCTTTCCACTACTGTACAGTAATTGCTTACGATTGGATCGGTTTCGGGCTGACTACACGGCCGATGCCGGGAACATGGGAAGGTGACAATCCTTACAGCACATCCGGGCAGGTTGATAGGCATTAATTGAATTTATGGATGCATTGGAGATTGAGAAGGCAATTCTAGTTGGTAATTCAGCAGGTGCATTGATCGCATCCGAAACATATTTTCGACATCCTGAGAGAGTGACCGGATTGATCCTGGTTGATCCTGCATTAAAAGGGCAATCATATTCCCCGGTTATTCGGTGGCTTATGAGCACTCCGCAAATGGATAGGATCGGACCTTTGATTTCCCGACAAATCCTTAGCCGGGGTGATGATTTTATTCGAACAGCATGGCATGATCCTTCATCCATCAATAAGGATATAATGAATGGGTACCATAAACCTCTGCAGATGTATGGTTGGGATATGGGATTATGGGAGTTTACCAAAGCTGATAAGGTAAATGTTCTTGCCAAAACTGGCCAGTTCAAATTACCAGTATTGATCATCACCGGAAGTGATGATCGGATAATACCAACGAAAAATTCAATCGAGTTATATCGATGGATTCCCGGAGCAGAACTGACTGTGATAGAAGGGGCGGGACATGTTCCACAGGAAGAAAAACCTGAAGAATTCATTAATGCTGTTACTTCATTTGTAAGTAAGATTACCAGGTAATCTTTGGAGATGAACATGGAAAAAGATATTATAGTTGGCTCAAATGCAAAGGATTTTGAGCTAACGGATGTTTTAGGAAATCAGGTAAAACTATCTCAATTCCAGGGACAGAAGAATGTTGTCCTGGTATTTAATCGTGGTTTTGCCTGACCTTTCTGCCGCCGGCATATGGCGCAGTTGCGCCAGGATTATCAAAAATTTGTAGAGCGCGAAGCGGAAATAATAGCTGTCGGACCCGATGGTCACAGGGCATTTCAACGGTTCTGGGAGGCAGAAAAAATGCCATTCATTGGCCTTTCAGATGTCGGTAACAAAACAGCAAAACAATACTTTCAGGAATTCAACTTATTCAAATATGGCTGGGTACCAGCATTATTTATAGTTGATAAAAGTGGTGTGATCCGCTTTATTCATTACGGCAACTCCATGTCTGATATTCCCGAGAATGAAAAAGTCCTGGAGCTTTTGGATGAGATCAATTCATAAGAATATTATCTCTACAGCATGGAATAAAAAAAGTCTGGAAATTTTCCAGACTTTTTTGTTCGTCTTGATTATGATTTACCTTTTTAGAGCGTTCCAGCCGGCGTAAGCAGCGGTCTCTCCTAATTCGGATTCGATGCGGAGCAGTTGGTTGTATTTTGCAACCCGGTCAGAGCGGGCAGGCGCACCGGTCTTGATCTGTCCCATATTCAGGGCGACAGCCAGGTCAGCTATTGTGGAGTCTTCTGTCTCGCCGGAACGGTGAGAGGTTACTGCACGCCATCCAGCACGATGACAGGTTTCCACGGCTTCTATCGTTTCAGTCAGGGTACCGATCTGGTTTAATTTGACCAGTAACGCATTGCAGGCTTTTTCTTTGATGCCGCGACGGACACGTTCCGGATTGGTAACCAGCAGGTCGTCTCCGACGATCTGGACCTTATCGCCAATTTCTTTGGTCAGTAATTTCCAGCTCTCCCAATCATCCTGAGCCAGGCCGTCTTCAATGGATACGATCGGGTATTGACGCACCCAGTTCATCCAGAATTCAACCATCTGCTCACCAGTAAGCATCTTGCCTTCTTTTCGAAGATTGTATTTCTTGGTTTCTTCATCGTAGAGTTCAGATGCGGCTGGATCAAGGGCAATACAAACCTGTTCACCAGCTTTGTAGCCGGCCTTTTCAATGGCTTCCAAGATGACTTCTACCGCCTCATTATTGGCTTTAAGGGCAGGTGCATACCCACCTTCATCTCCAACAAGTGTCGCATACCCGCGTGCCTTTAGAACGGATTTCAATGCATGATAAATTTCTGCACCCCAACGTAGTCCTTCTGCAAAATTCGGTGCGCCTAATGGCATGACCATGAATTCCTGAGCATCAGTGGACTGCCAGGCTGTATGTGCGCCGCCATTGAGAATATTCATCATCGGAACTGGCAGCACGTGGGCATATACTCCACCAATATAGCGGTATAGTGGGAGTCCAAGGGCGGCAGCAGCAGCTTTGGCAACAGCCAGGCTGGTACCCAGCATGGCATTGGCGCCTAATTTGGATTTATTATTTGTCCCGTCCAGATCGATCATCGCCATATCAATGGCTTTTTGTTCGACTGCATCCCAGCCGATTAATTCATCGGCAATGACTGTATTTACATTTTCCACTGCTTTGAGGGTACCCTTACCGTTGTAGCGTCCCTTGTCACCGTCCCGCATCTCCAGGGCTTCGTGAATTCCGGTGGAAGCTCCGGAGGGAACTCCGGCTCTTCCCCAGCTTCCATCTTCAAGGATCACTTCCACTTCAACAGTGGGGTTGCCGCGGGAATCGAGGATTTCCTGGGCGATGATTGATTTAATTGTTGTGCTCATACATTCACCTTTTCTTTATGGATTTCTCTGCCAAATCTGGCAATGAGTGCTGATATATATCAAATAAGTATACCTTATTTCTGATTCTAGTCTGTTAAAAGATGTTCTTCGGAGAGGTTTTTATACAGTTTTCCGCTCGTTTCAATGCCTTTTCGGTCACAAACAGCATGGATAAAACTTACAAACAAAGGATGCGGGCGGTTTGGACGAGATAAGAATTCCGGATGGAATTGGGTGCCTACCATAAATGGATGATCGCTAAGTTCAGCGATCTCAACCAGTTTCCCATCAGGGCTTAAGTCCTGCATACCGCATTCCTTTTTCTTGAAGTACCTGCCGGTAGGCATTATTGAACTCAAACCTGTGGCGGTGGCGCTCGCTGATCAAGTCAGTTTTATAGGATTCAGATGCAATCGTATTTGGCTGCAAAACGCAAGGATATAAACCAAGGCGCATAGTCCCGCCCATATCTGTAATATCCCGTTGTTCACTCATCAGATCAATGACAGGATGCAGTGTGGAATGATCAAATTCAGTTGAATTGACACCTTCATCCTGAAATGCATACCGGGCAAATTCCACAACCATCAACTGCATACCAAGGCATAATCCAAGGTAGGGAATCTTGTTTTCCCGGGCATAACGTATGGATTGGATCTTTCCTTCGATACCGCGGCTTCCGAATCCTCCCGGCACAATAATTCCATCCGAGTTTTGGATTACATCCCAACCCTTCCCTTTTTCAAGGTCAGCAGAATGCACCCATTGAATATCGACTTCCACCCCCAGGTGGATACCTGCATGTTTTAATGCTTCAGCAACGGTCATATATGCATCATGTAGTTCAACATACTTCCCGATGAGGGCGACTTTGACAACCGGTTTGGGTTCCCTGACACGGTCAACGAGGTTCCGCCACTCCGTCCAATCCGGCTTTTTGGGAGATGCCAGTTTAAAGCGTTCGATGAGGAAATCGGCCACGCCTGCTTTTTCAAGGATGAGTGGGACTTCATAGAGAATCGCTGCTGTCTCCATTGGGATCACAGCTCTTTTTTCTACATCACAGAATAATGCGATCTTGTCTATAAGATCCTCTTCGATGGGAAAATCAGACCGGGCAACGATCATGTCCGGAGAGATACCAATCGATCTGAGCTCACGGACTGAATGTTGAGTGGGTTTGGTTTTTAACTCGCCATTAGCTCCAATGTATGGCAGCCAGGTTACATGCACAAAAAGTGTGTTTTCACGACCCAGATCACTCCTGAGTTGACGTATGGCTTCAAGGAAGGGCTGGCTTTCAATGTCTCCCACTGTCCCGCCGACTTCAACAAGGACAATTTCCGCATTTGTGCTTTTAGCGACAGCTACGATGCGCTTTTTGATCTCATTGGTGATGTGAGGGATCACTTGAATTGTGCCACCCAGGTAATCTCCACGCCTCTCTTTGGCAATTACTTCTGCATAAACCTGACCGGTGGTCACATTACATGCCCGATTCAATCGGATATCGATAAATCGTTCATAATGACCGAGATCAAGGTCGCACTCAGCGCCATCATCAAGGACATATACCTCTCCATGCTGATAAGGGCTCATCGTTCCCGGATCGACATTTATATATGGGTCGAGTTTTTGAATGGCGACGCTGAATCCGCGTTCTTTTAATATTCTTCCTGTTGATGCAGCAGTAACACCTTTTCCCACAGAACTCACCACGCCACCAGTAAAGAAAATATATTTAGTACCTGCCATTCAAACCTCCAAAATTCATCAAAGAAAAAAGGGAAGGGCGTTAAATCTGGTCCTTCCCTTTTTTATATCATTCAATTCGGGTAGATAATCAAAAATCCCATATAACTTCCACCAGTCTACAAAATAACAATAATTTAGGTATTTTTAGTTTACCATATTCGAATAAGTATGCAAAAGAAAACAGCGCCTATAAATAGACGCTGTCATTATGTAATACTAATTTTATTTACTTTACTTTGTGTTCAAGGGTTCTCGCAAGAATATCATCCTGTTCTCTGGAGGTAGTCTTACCTTTACGCGCTTTATCGCTACGGGGTTTAGCAGGTTCTGCTTTTTCCATGGCTGCACGAAGAACAATTTCCATATAGGTTGGATTTGGCTCAGTATTTTCTGCTTCAAACGCAGCCAGATCAGCTTCATAAGAATCTTCCCTGCGGGATTTCCCTGGCCGGGAAGGTTTCTTCGCAGGCCGACGAGTATCCTTTTTCTTTTCGGAGAATTCCTCAAGCTGCACGGGAGCTTCTTCTTTTACTGGAGGTTCGGTCAGCGCTTTTAAGGCTAAGCTTGATCTGTTTCTTCTTCTTATTTACATCCAGGATCATGGCTTCCACTTCATCGCCTTCTTTTACTACATCTGCGGTGGTTTTTACATAACCATGAGCAAGTTCACTGATGTGGATCAATCCGGGACGTTCTGCGCCAATTTCAACGAAAACGCCAAATTTTTCAAGGCGAACGACTTTGCCTTTTACAACCATATCAGCTTTGAGATCTTTCCAATCCAGGTCAAGCGGTTTCTGCATGGTTAATTCCACACGGCCATCCCGGACTTTTTTAACCCAGACTTCTACCTCATGTCCAACTTTTAGAATATCTCCAACCATTTTTATTGGTTGATCCGGCTGTTCTGCAACGACTTGTGACACATGAAGGTATGCCGGAGTCCCTGTGCCGATATCTACAAGTGCACCGGCCAGAGAGGTTTTAACCACTTTCCCGGAAAAGTGGGTCTTAAGTTTTATTTCACTTGATTGATTAACGCTGGTTTCCATAGCGTTTCACTCCCATTATTAACAGTATTTAAGCGAAGGTGGATTATACTCGAAGGCTTCAATACTGTCAAATACAGAAATTCTTAGTGGAATTATTTGAATCGGGGTAACCACAATTATGGAATTGTCTGATCATTTTTTTACAGCCACTCTGGTCCGGGGTAATATCCGGAATGCTGCTAAACCAAAGAATAGTGGGATCCAAAATGTGATACCCCGGTATGCCAGTACGATCACAGCTGCATCCTCGAAGCGCACCCGAAGCGATGTTAGGGTCAGGGTCAAAACTCCTTCAACTATACCAATTCCCGATGGTGTCGGAGAAACGATTAGAAAAAGATATCCTATACTGAAACCAGCGATGATGGTTCCAGCCGAAAAAGGAACTTTAAATGCCAGAAAAACCATCATTAATATCGTTACAAGCAACGCTTTATTACTCAAAGCAAGTATTAATGGCCGAATCCAATTTCGAGGCCTTGATCGTAAGGCGTGAATTCCTTCAGCTGCTTCTTGTGCAAATGAAAGGGCTCTCTCTTCGGATAGATATTGTCGATGAATAAAGGGATTCATAATCCTATTGATTTTCCTTGCGAGCCAGGCAAGGAACTTGCCCAACAGGGCGGCAGATTTTGCACCCAGATAAAGAATTCCCGTTAAGAATAGAGCGATCAAAACAATGATCACGGAGGCCGATATTTCTGGCCAATCCAATTTATTCCTTCTGGCTAGCACAGCCAGTCCCAGGATCAGAACGAACAGGAAACCAATGTAATCGAACAGGACATACAATGCACCCGCAACAGTAACCTTTGCAGTGGAATGTTTTCGATAAGGAGCATCACCCACGAAAACTGCGATTCCACTCATTCCTACAGAAGGTGCAACTACGTTGACAAAGTATGCCCCCAAAGATAGCAACATCAAACGGCTAATCTTTTCTTCCATTCCAAGGCTCTGGTATATATAGCGATATGATGCTGCCACATTGACATACCAAATAACCTCAATCAATATGCCTGCAAGGATGAACCAAATCACTCCCCGCTGAAGAGTCTCGGCCACCTTCTGTATTTCCGTAAATCGGGAGAAAAGGAAAATTATGCCAAATAATAGCGCTATTGCCAGGATGAATTTTCGCATATAGGTAAATTATAATGGATAATAATTTCCAGAACGAAAAACAATCTCCCATCGGGAGATTGTTTTCGTTTGCATTAATGATTATTGAGAAAGGAGATCTATGGCTTTCTGAAGTTGAGGATCTTTCCCATTCTTGATATCCTCTTCAGTTAATTCCACAATGTAATCCGGAGTTAATCCAACTTCATTGATCTGTCGTTTTAATGGCGTGAGCCACGCGGCAACTGTTACCCGAATCGCACCCTGATCATCCACCAGTGTTCTCCAGGTTTGTTCTGAACCTTTTCCATAGGATTGAACACCCACAATTTTTGCTCTTCCATAATCCTGGATAGCTCCTGCAACAATTTCTGAAGCAGAGGCGGTTCCTTCATTCACCAGCACAACCAAAGGAATATCTCTGGCTAATCCACTGTTATTTGCATATTCAGTTTTTAAAGTCCCATCACCATATTGTTCATACATCACAACATCTTCTTTAATGAATTGTGATGCAACATCGACGGCGCTATCTACCAGACCGCCTCCATTGTATCTCAAATCGAGGATCAAGCCTTTTGGATTATTGGCAAGTAACTCCTCAATGGTTGTTTCCAACTCTTGTCTCGTTTTTTCTCCAAAGGTGGAAATCTGGATATATGCAATATTATTATCAACCATTTTACCGACAACACTTGGAACAATAATTTTTTCACGTGTTACTGAAACATCAAAAGGTTCGGTGGTGTCTTTTCTTAGAATGGATAAAGTGACTTTAGAACCAGCTGGCCCCAGAACTTTTTTAATACAACATTTCCATCGATACCGGTCATATCTTCCCCATCAATTGCAATGACCTGATCTTCCGGCTTTAATCCCGCTTTTTCTGCTGGAGAATCCGGCATGGGGCTGATAATTGTGAGATATTCGGTAGTAACATCCACCCAGGCGCCTATCCCGTCGTATTCTCCGGTTAGTTGAATATTAGCCTGGCGCAACATATCAGGATCGATATAGGATGTATGCTTATCACCAAGAGAATCCAGCATGCCCTGGATCGCACCGCGCATTAATAAGGTATCATCGACAGGTTGCTTAACAAATTCATTATGGACAACATCCCATGTTTCCCAGAAAGGATTAAATAATTCCCGAAGATCTGTTGGCGTACCGGAATTATTTTCCAGTGGTACTTGAGTTGGCGTAAGCACATTGTTGAGAATTGGAATATTTGTACCTTCTGATGACGCTTTCTGATAAACATTACCAACCAGAAATCCTCCTGAAAATGCTCCTGCAATTACTATTAATAATGTTGTCGTAACTAAAATTACTTTTAACGCTTTGTTTGACATAACCACTCCTGATTTTCAGTGAACAAAAAAGTAATTACTTTGGGTCTTTCTCTATTAACTCATCCGGGGAAATGTCCTCGACCATTTTTGATAATTCTGCAAGTGCATCATCCTCTGGCTGCCAGGGAGATTTTGCTCTATCAAAAACGGATTTGGATATATCCATGGGCTTGTTTATAGATCTATTCTTCAACGCAGAGATTAAACTGATATTAATCGCAATAATAAAAATAATAACAATTCCAATGATCAGCCATCCAATCCAATTTTGTTGAATGTTCATAAGATTTTACACTTCAAAAAAAGAAGGTAAAACATTGCGGATATCATGTATGCAGGAAATATGCATAATATGACCAAAATTGGATTGTCGTGGAGATACATGAATGGCAGACATGCCAATATCCAGGGCAGCCTGAACATTCTTTATGGAATCATCTAGCAAGATGTAGTTTGCGGGATTCAGGATCATTCACGAGCTTCATAGCAACTTCAAAAGCCTGGGGATAAGGTTTGCAATAGGGGTCCATATCCACAACATCAACAATTTGAGAAAAAAATTGTTCCACACCAAGGGCATGCAGAACACGCTTCGAATGAGCTTTATTCGCATTTGTGAAGATTATTTTATCCCCAGGTAAAGAGGCAAGTATTTCGGTAAGCTGCATGGTCAGGCTGGATAAAATCTGAAATTTGTACATCATGGACAAAATCAAGATACTCGTTTGCATCAACAGCATAATCCATCTGCAATCCACGCAAACTCGTGCCATAAGTATGGAAATATCGTTCTCGAAGCTCTTCCACCTCCTCCATGGGTATACCAAGGCGGGTGTGGATAAAAGTATTCATCCTTGAACCAAGGATAGGCCATAAGCCTGTATCGGGAGGATATAATGTTTCATCCAGATCAAATAGAAAATGTTTTAGTACCATCCAGTAATTTTACCTCGATTATCGATCGGGATGGAGAATTGTATCGATTCAATGATAATCATCGGTTTATCGGCAGATAAATGGAGGACGAATGGTTCGTGTATAATTTATTCTATGCCCATTAAACTCCTGACCGATGAGGTCGCCTCTCAAATTGCTGCTGGAGAAGTGATCGAACGTCCCGCTTCAGTGTTGAAGGAACTGATTGAGAATGCCATTGATGCCGGTGCTACTTCAATTGCCATACAAATTCATGGTTCTGGTCAAGAGTTGATCGAAGTAACAGACGACGGAGCTGGTATTCCCACTGAAGAAATGGAGCTTGCCGTTACCCGCCATGCAACCAGCAAACTAACCAGCGCTGAAGATCTTTTCCATATACAAACCCTGGGCTTTAGGGGTGAAGCTTTAGCTTCGATTGGATCCATCTCACACTTATCAATATCTTCCCGTTCAGATCGATCAGCTGTCGGAGCACGAATTATTGTAGAGGGTGGACGGATTATTAGCTCTAATCCGGTAGTTCAAACTCATGGAACTACCATCCGTGTTGAAAACCTATTTTTCAATGTACCTGCGAGGTTGAAATTCTTAAAAAAGGATTTCACAGAGAAACAGGTTAATTTTGGACTTCTTACCAGGTATTCGCTGGCATATCCGGAAATTAAAATTAAAGTCATTCTGGACGATAAACCTGTGATTCAAACCAGTGGTTCAGGGGATAGACGTGAAGTAATTGGGAATTTGTTCGAACCTGAACTAGCCAGGCAAATGATCATTGCTGATGGACTGGATCATGGCATTAAGCTGGAAGGTTTCATCAGTCCGATCAGTATTACACGATCCAATAGAAAAGAAATTACGTTTTTTGTTAATGGTCGATGGGTTCAAGATACAACTCTTACAGCTGCAGTGTTGCAGGCGTACCACACTTACCTTATGGTTGGCAGATACCCAATGGCTGTATTATTTCTCACGCTCCCACCGGAAGATATCGATGTGAATGTGCATCCAGCAAAGGCAGAAGTAAAGTTTCGATCACCGGAGCAAGTATTCTCC
Source organism: uncultured Chloroflexia bacterium (assembly GCA_963709535.1). Taxonomy (GTDB): domain Bacteria; phylum Chloroflexota; class Anaerolineae; order Anaerolineales; family Anaerolineaceae; genus PNON01. Next base: position 180,909 of record CAVPWY010000011.1, read on the forward strand.
ATTTTACAGCGCAGCATCAGAAAAGCATTACTCTCCAGTTCGCCTGTGCCGGAAATACAATCAGCGAATAACTTTTGGCAATCAAATCTACCGGCCCAAAAATTTCAGGATCCAGCCTGGGAAATGGCTGGAGATATTAACCAGGCTAGCCATAATCAGGATGGTAATCAAAGCATTCAAAATTCAACGCAAATAAATTCTCAACCCCAGGGATTTGGTGGAATTCCACTGCTGCGCCTGGTTGGTCAGGTAGGGGCAGCATATCTTGTTGCAGAAGCTCCCGATGGGCTATATCTGATCGATCAACATGCTGCCCATGAACGGGTACTTTATGAACAATATATCCGGCAGAAAGACAAACGGTTGGTTTCTCAACAGCTGATGGAACCTGTTACTGTTCAATTAACAGTTCTCAGGCGGATATGTTAATAAAACAGATACCCGTTTTAGGTCACCTGGGTTTTGATGTGGAAGAGTTTGGAACTAACTCTTTTCTTATCAGGGCAATCCCCGCTATTTTTTCCGGTTTACAGCCGGCGTCGGCTCTTAAAGTTCTTGTTGAAGATTTTGAGGAGGATGAGACCCCTTTGCAACAGGAAGTGGAAGCGAAAATCATCGCCCGGGTTTGTAAACGGGCGGCAATAAAAGCAGGTCAGATATTATCTGGTGAAGAGCAAAGGCAGTTACTGGCGGATCTTAAATCTTGCTTTTCCCCGCGAACATGCCCACATGGAAGGCCAACGATGATCCATCTTTCAGTGGATTTACTTGAAAGGCAATTTGGAAGAAAAGGCGCTCGTTAATCGAGCTTTGTGAGGCAGCCAGATTTCGAATTCTGTACCGAAATTTGGTTCACTTTTAACTGAAATTCGGCCATTATGGTTTTCGATGATCTTTTTACATATCGATAAACCCAGACCTGTCCCCTGGATCTGGTCTTCAGTACTGTGAGACCGATAAAATCTTTCAAATAAATGCTTCACAATTTCGGGTGACATCCCCAAGCCATTATCCTTTACAATGATCTGGTGTTCATTCTCATACAGATCTGCAGATATGATTATTTGCTCCACCTTTTTGGTTATATTTTATTGCATTGCTGACCAGATTGATAAATACCTGTTTAAGTTTATCCCGGTCCCCATAAATATCTGGGTATTCAGTCGAGAACTGTAGTGATCAAATTTATTCTATAATCTTCTGTCTGTGTTAAAAAGATTTCACAAACCTCATCAACTAGATCCTTCAAATTGATCCACGAAGGTTTAAACGAAGCCCGTCCAGATTCTAATCTTGCCAGATCAAGGAAGGTAGTTGCCATATCACTTAATCTTTGGGCTTCGGTGTAAATTGTTTTGGAATAAGATAATCTTTGGTCTTTCGTTACTTCAGATTGTTGTAATAGGAATGCTGCTGTACTTATCGATGATAGCGGAGTGCGTATTTCGTGTACTAATTCAGATATTTGGTCTGATTGTTGAAATAGGCGAGTATTCTCAATCGCCAACGCAGCCTGAGTACCCAAAATTGTCAATATTTCAATTTCGTATTCGCCAAACCCACCGTTTCTGTGATTGATAACCTCCAATATTCCAATAACCTTCTCCTGGACAATTAGCGGGATGCCAACAAGTGAACGGGTAATGATCTGTGTTTTCTTTTCTATCCCCTCAAAAAACCTTGGATCATTGTGAACATCATTGATCAATACGGTTTTTCCTTGCTTGACCACCCATCCAGCGATACTTCCATCCAGTGGAACAACCAGACCATGCATAACAGGTTCATCCAGACCGGTTGCCGACTGAAAGTATAGCTCTTTTACCCGTTCATTATATAAAAGGATGGAGGAGGCTTCAGAGTCGCTTAATTCACATGCTGTAGCCGTGATCTTATTAAGCATCGTTGGCAGGTCATGGTTCGAGACCAGGACTTTGGAAATATTTAATAATTGTTGGTAATGTTCCAATCTGTGTTGGTCAGGTAGTGTTTTCATTGAAAATACTCACAAAGCTTTGGAACAGAATTGGCAATATCGTCGCGAATAACGATCTGGGCAATTTCATCCAGAGGAGTTTTAGAATTGTTAAAAATGATCAGCTTTGCTCCATTTTGTACTGCCCGTAATGGATAAGAAGCTGCAGGCATAACCTCAAGTGATGATCCCACAATAATAATTAAATCACATTTTACTATTATTATATCTGCTAGTTCACAAGATTCTTTAGGCAGCATTTCATCGAAAAGGACAATATCTGGCCTTATTATATTTCGGCATAATTCGCAATGTGGGATAGTACCCGTTGTGATGAATTCCGGGAGGTAATCATCCCCACTATATTTATGGTGGCATGTGGTGCAAGTTCCCGTTCTAATGGAGCCATGCAATTCAATTACATTTTCTGAACCTGCTTTTGAGTGTAAGTGATCAATATTTTGGGTTATTATTTTGTGAACCCTGCCTAGTTTCTCCAAATTATGTATTGCAAAGTGAGCTGCATTCGGTTTCGCATAATAAGCAATTGCTGCAAAGTTGCGAAACCAGGCATAGAAACGTGCTGGGTGATGCGTAAAGGCGGACAGCGATACTACCTCTTTTGGATTTTCTTGTTTCCAAAATCCAGTATTCCCCCGAAAATCAGGAATGCCGGAAGGAGTGGAAATTCCGGCACCCGTAAAGAAAATTGCCAATTTTGATTGATCGATTAATTTGGCAGATTCGGATATGGCTGTATCTTGATCCGCTCCGCGGATCATTTTTGCGGACCGCGTTGGGCAATGGTCGACGCAATTTTTACATATTGTTGAGCGACGATCCCATCCGGTTGTGCCAGGATCATTGGTGTGCTGCGTGTGCAGGCTTGATAAGCTAATTCAGGGGCTGGTGTAATAATGGAGGTAATTGGTATTCCCAATGCTTCCTGTACCTGAGTCCAGGAGAGTTGGATATCTGAACGAATCCGGTTGATCAGGACAAGAGTTAATACCTTGGATTTGGTGAAACCTTTATCAGCCAGCCATTCAAGCATTAGCCTCGTTCGAGATACGGTATTTGGCATTGGTTCGACTGCAAGTATTATTTCGTTGCAAAGGCCAAGAATGGTATCAATACCCGGAATAATATTCGACCCAATATCAAGAATAATATAATGTCCGAGTTGAGAAAGATATTTGACGATGGCAGCTAATCGGTCGGTGGCATTTATCAACTCGATGGATTGTGGGTCACAGGAAGCCATTAATAGCTTAACACCACTTGAATGAATGACTAGTTCATTCTCCACCATATTGGAAGTGAGTTCATTGGCAGGGTGTTTTAAAAGCCGGCTTAGTTCATTAACATTAGTGTAACCAAGGTCGATGCCCAGCGTTCCCTGAGATGGTCGCAACTCTGCAACAATCACATCACCTTTTGTTTTTTGTCGTAAGGCTACTCCTACATTCATGGCAAGTGTAGTCGAGCCGATGCCGCCCTTTGCGGACATTACTGCGATCACCAATCCTTTTGGTTGTAATGTTCCAGTAGGCCGTTTGATGTTTCGCGCGAGCAGAGCCTTCACATGAGCGGTTAACTCAGCCGGATGAGTTGGTTTTGTAAGATAATCATCCACCCCTGCATCGAATCCTTCTACTTTATCATCCACCATGCCTTTGGCTGTGAACATGATAATTGGAATTTTTTGGATGGCAATATCACTTCTGATCTGCTTTGTGACCTCGTAGCCGTCCATATCGGGCATCATGATATCCAGCAGAATTAAATCTGGTTGTTCCATTTTTGCACTGGCGATCGCCTGGGCACCATTATTTGCAGCCACAATTTTATAGCCCTGGCGCTGCAACATGAGGCCGACCAAACGCAGTGTCTCTACATCATCATCAACAATCAGGATTTTCTCTGGCATGGGACCCTCTCAAATGGATATTTCAATGGCAACATCAATATTATTATAATGGCTAAATGCAATAATGCTATAATCCAAATTAATGGAATTACCACTCTTTTCACAAATTATGCAAGATAAATGCCAAATTGATCATGACCAAATTCTCCTTGTCGGAGTCTCTGGTGGTATGGATAGCATGTGCCTTCTGCATTTATTATATAATAAATGGATATTCCATTGTGGCTGCCCATTTTGATCATTCCCTCAGGGGCAATTCTTCTGATGATGCCTGTTTTGTTCAAAATATATGTGATCTGTGGGGAATTCCACTTGAGCAAAAAAGGATGGATGTTAAGAAATACTGCACGGAAAATGGTCAGAATATTGAAGAAGGCGCTCGAAACTTGAGGTATGAATTTTTATTCTCTACAGCTAAAAATAAACACACAAGTGCAGTTTTGGTTGCACACCACGCCGATGACCAGGTGGAAACTGTACTGATGCATTTTATCCGTGGTGCAGGATTATCCGGCTTGAAAGGTATGAAATATACTTCCTATCTTGAACAGTTTTCGAAAAACATCCCTATTATTCGACCTTTACTGGATGTTACAAGAAAACAGATTGAATTATATTGTGAGGAAAATCAGATTCCTTTTATCGAGGATAAAACTAATGCGGACGTAACATTTTTTCGCAATCGATTACGTCATGAACTAATCCCTGAGATGGAAACTTATAATCCCCGTTTTCGGGAGAGCTTTGATTCGGACCACCCACTCACTTCAGGCCGATCATGATCTGATCAATGACCTTGTTTCAAAAGAATGGGAAAAAGTGACCATAGAAATTCAAACCAGATTTATCAAGATGAATCTTGAACGGTTGCGTGGTCAACCCAAAGGATTGAGATGGAATGTGATCATCAAGGCGATAAAAATTCTCCGCCCCGATATCAGGGATTTTGACCAATCAGTGCTGATTCGTTTAGACGAATTAATCACCGGAGCCACCCATGGAAAACGAATTGACTTGATAAACCATCTGGAATCATACATTGGCTTGGATGGATTATTGATCTGTGAATCCGGTTATAAAGAACCTGTTAAATTATTTCCCCAATATGATCAGACACATCAATCCCTGAGATTTCCCGTGGAAATGGAATTCTCTAATGGCTGGATGTTGGAGGGCGATATCTCAGTCAATAATATGATAATGGAAAACATTCCTACTCTCCCATCCAATTATGAAGCTTGGCTGGACAGTGAATCAATTGAAGGTGAGGTAATTCTCCGCAATGTTTTACCCGGTGATCGGATCCAGCCTTTAGGTAATGGGGGGCATCACACAAAGGTCTCAGACATTTTCATTAATCATCGGATTCCAAAAGATGCCAGACAGGCATATCCGATCTTCTGTGATGCGAATGAGATTATCTGGCTGCCCGGGATCATGATCTCAGAAAAATGTAAATTGACACTTGCAACAAAAAAAATACTACACCTTAGATTTACTAAAGTGTAGTATTTATTTGACCAGCAAGGATATTAATTCTTTGTAGATAATTCCTTTAGTTTCATTGATATTTCCCGCCATTGGATCTTGGATATCCCCAGCTTTTGACGGATGAAGTCTGTTTCAGTTTCAGTCTTCCAGTCATGTAAAACACTGGTCCAGCGGCACATATCGAATGACAAGTGTTTTCTCAGACCAGCTGAATTTCCAAGCTCTTCCAGAATATATTCCAAACGCCTTTGGGACCAGTTGAAAAGCTTATCAGTCGGAGAGTATTGTGCCATGAACTCATTGCAGGCTTCAACCCATTCTGCTGATAATTTGATCTTACGCTCTTTAAGTCTGTATTGTGGATTTGAGTACCGAATAAATACGGAGGCATTCGATCGGGTCCTCCAGTTCAAGGTGATGAATACTGATACCAAGGCATTCACCTTTTTTAATACCAGTTTCGATCAATAAGCCAAAAAGACAATAAGGCCGTGAATCCGGTTTTTTCCCTTTGCGTAATTTTTCAGCTGCATGGTAAAGATCCTGAATTTCCTGAGTGGATAATACTTCTGGTAAAGGACTAATTACTGATTGCTGTAAGACTTTCTCAGCCGGATTGACAGTAAGTACTCCATATTTGCTTAACCAATTAAAAAATGATTTCAAAGAAGTGATCCGTCTGGAAAGGCTTTTAGGGCTGCATGGTATTGAGCGTCCTTTTTGGAGCCACTCCAGGAAATTGTTCAAATCAGCTGTGGTGATGGATCCAAGAGTGCCATCCACGGGAAGGAAGTCGCATAATAAGCGGATATCTGCCGCGAAAGCTTTGATCGTATGCAGAGACCGGTTTTGATCTGCCAGGTATAGCTTCCAGGAATTGAGGGCTGGAATGATATTCGTTGCCGGGGTAATATGCAATTCAGTTATTGTTTGGTCATTCATAAAAGATCTCCTTTATGGGTTGCGCATAGTTATTGTACGATTTTATAGATAGAAAGTCAATTTGATAAAGCTTCAATTAAAAGACTATGAATTGCATCCAGATTAGGCAACAACAAATAAGCACCGGATGGAGGGATCCAAACAGCAGCCTGGTCTGGTCCAAAAGTATATTGGCGGAACATGCCAGGTTGGTTAAGGTTTCTGGCAATAGGTAGGAAGGTCGTTATACCTTCCAGGGTAAGATTTGTTACCACACTACTTTGGAATTCTTGAAAAAGGGCAGGTGCATTGTCTACCGCATTGCGGCTCATCAGGGCATTAAATAAACCAACCATGATTTCCTGACATCTTCGTACCCGATCATCGTCGCTGGTCGTATACCGTGATCTGGCATACCACAAGGCCATTTCACCGTCAAAATGATTGATGCCCGCCTCAACCCCGCAACTTTTACTTGTCCTGCCTGGAATGTCACACCGATCATAGAGGGGTGCAGCCGAATTGACATCAATACCGCCAAGAATATCGATGATGTTTTTAAACCCGGCGAAATTCACCAACATATAATAATCAGGATGGATACCGAAATTGTATTCAAAAGTCTTCTGGGTTAAATTCAAAACCTCCAAATTCCTGGCTGGTATTGATACGCTCATATCCGTAATCTGGTAGGAGCAGATACAGATCCCTGGGGAAGGAAACGATACTGGCTTTACCTGTGACAGGGTTAATATTTAGCAGGATCATAACGTCTGTGCGAAAACCACCACCAGGTCTTTCATCTGAACCCAGAAGCAGCACATTAATCTGGCTAGGTTGTTGAGGAATGCGGATCACTCCACCCGGGTAATAAGCTTCAGGAAGGGGTTCTACAGTAGGAGAAGGTATCGGTGTGGGTGTCGATTCGGGTAAAGATGTGGATGTCGGTAATATTGGAATTGTTGGTATCAATTTTTGAGAACTTTTAGTTAATAAAGCAATTGTTTCTATTTGGATCAAAGAGACCGATCCAATTTTGGCCTTATTTTGCTTCACATAATGAATTGGGGACTGGCAACCAAGTCCGATAATTAGTAAAACTACTATTATTAAAAGAAACTTCTTATTCATGATTATTCAACAGCATTATTCACAAAAAGCAAATGAACAGTTTTTAGCTCGTGAATGGCCTGGTTAATCCAAACCTGACCGTTGATGCTGGAAAGGGAAGGGGATAATTCGCTTTCCATACCTTTATCCATCTCTCCCGGGAAAATTTCCGGCTTCCGGTTAGAACCATGCAGGTAGGATGTAACTGAGCAAAGGATGGATTTACGAACCTTAGGCTGATGTTCACTTTTTAGCTGGATAATAACCTTTCCATTGACAGGTGTTTCTTGTAAAACCGTGTTTATAACCTTGCGCAGGATACTTTTAATATCAACACATCTGGATTGAATATTTGGTAATATTTCGGGATTTGCGAGCTCAATTTTTATCCCTTTTTGAGTGATCAATGTGCCAAATTCGAACAACACCTCTTTGAGAACCTGATCAAAAACAATTAGTTCAAATTTTGTCATCTCAGATTGGGATGCTTCAAACCGATCTTCAAAAGTGGCCGCGGTATTGATCTTCGTCGCTGAGACAATAATCCTGGATAAAAATCTTCTCTGGAGAGGAGTCAACGATCCAGCGGACTCGCTCATCAGCAGGTCTGAATATCCCAGGATTGCAGCTACTGCTGATCTGACGATATCGATTTCACCAGGTTCAACCATCTGTTCCCCCAATTTCAGGCGCTTCTTTTCCGTTTATGCTAGTGGTCTTTTCTTTTATATGTTCGAGGTCAGATGATAAATAAGACACTTCATCCAGCAACATGGCTGCTTCGATATCATAGAAAGGCTGATTTTTAGCTTGCTGAAAAATTCTACCCATTTTAGTTTTCGGGGAAAAGATATCCTTTTCAGGCGGAAGTGAGATTTCCATGTTTACTTTTTCACTCGGAATTTCCCGTGTGATTTGGAGAAGTTTTTCAGTGGTTGATTTGGAAATCTTTTCTTCAAGAGTTGCAATGTAATCCACACGTTGAAGGATATGGGCTATTGTATCGACCACGGCTGTTAGCTGAATAAGATCCTGGTTGTACCAAACACGATGAGAAAACGGAGACAAAAGCATGATGCCACCGATGGGCTCCCGTTGGGTTGTAATCACCGGACACATCAACACTGTGGATTTCACTTTACCAGAATTATTCGAAAAAAATGCTGATACGTCTTCAGGGTCATTGTTCCAATATGGTTGGGAAATCTTTACTTTTTCAGAAATTAACTGTTTCTTATTGGAAGGGATTATCTTCCCGGGTACCGTCTCCTCTAGTGCAAGATTGAATCCTTCAAATATCGTTATATTTCCATCATCATCTGGAATGGAGATTAAAAAGCTTATCTCAGCATGTAGAATATTTGATACTGCCCGGGATATAGCGGCAGGGATCTTCTCTGGACGGTTTTCAGCTGCCAGAGATAATAATGAATGCAAAGTCTGAGGATGTATGGGTCTGAGAGGTCTGGTGGGTGGATTAAATATCTAGTGGTTTCATGTTCACCTTAACTAAAGATGATTTTGCACGTTTCATGCCATTGCGTCCGAGGTATTCCTGTGTAATAACAGTCTGTTGCCTCGAAGCCATAAACTAAGTAGAATAATTAATAAGGATTAAAAAATCGGTAAGCATAATGAAGACACTTGTGGGTCTGTCTGAAGATTTTGGCTAAAATATCAAAAAAACGTAATTCCAACCTGATCATCATTAAAATCACCGCCGACACGTTTTCGATCTGTCCCTGCTATAAGCATCATTCGGAACAATTGATTATTCGATTACCAGCGTGTAAATATAACTTTCTATATAGATAGAGATCACATAATGATTGGAAAGTAGATGAGATCAGTAAATAAAACGGTAATTGCTGCAGCAATTGGAGAATGCGTCCATGTTGCCGGGATAACCAACTTTTTACGTTTGGCTGAGCTTGCTGGTTGGAATACTATCTTTCTAGGTCCGGCAGTTCCAATAGAGAAGGTTATCGATGTCGCGACGAAAGAAAAGGCGGATCTGGTTGGGGTTTCTTACCGGCTGACAACAGAAACCGGGGAACGTCTTTTAGGTGAATTTGCTGAAGCAGCTGATGAATTAAAAAATAAAGGCGTTCGTTTTGCTTTTGGTGGAATTCCTGAGATATCCCGAAAAGCCAGGGAAATGGGCTTCTTTGAACGTGTATTTGATGGAAACGATCCGATCGAGGAAGTGATCTCCTACTTAAAAGGTGAAGAGTATATTGCTGCAAAGGGAACCAATTATCCCCAAACTACGTTGGAACGGATCAACTGGAAAAATCCATACCCACTTCTGAGGCACCACTTCGGACTTCCCACCATGGAAGAAACTGTTCAAGGTGTGGAGAAAATCTCCAATGCGCGCTGCCTGGACGTGATCTCTTTGGGAATTGACCAGGATGCCCAGGAGAATTTTTACCACCCGGAACGGCAAAATCCACGCAGGAAAGGGGCAGGGGGAGTGCCTGTTCGAAAGATCGATGACTACCAGGCCCTTTATCAGGCCAGCCGAACCGGAAATTTTCCCTTGATGCGTACATATTCCGGTACGGATGATTTCATTCTATTGGCCGAAATGTACACTCAAACGATCCATAATGCCTGGTGCGCCATTCCATTATTTTGGTTCAATCAAATGGATGGCCGCGGTCCATGGGATCTTGAAGGATCGATCATAGAACATCAAAAAGTGATGCATTGGTACGGAAAAAATCATATTCCAGTCGAACTGAATGAATCCCACCATTGGGGAATGCGGGATGCCCCGGATGTTATTTATGTTGTATCAGCATACCTGGCAGCATATAATGCAAGAGCTTATGGAGTTGAGGATTATATTGCCCAGTTCATGTTCAATAGTCCTCCCGGACTATCAGACGCGATGGATCTGGCGAAGATGCTGACGATCCTCCAACTTATCAAACCACTCGAAGGTGATAATTTTCACATTTGGAAACAGACCCGCACAGGACTACTCAGTTTTCCTCTCGACATTAATGCAGCCCGCGGTCATCTGGCAGCCAGCATCTACCTGCAAATGGCATTACATCCACACATCGTTCATATTGTCGGACCAAGTGAAGCAGACCATGCAGCTTCCGCCGATGAGGTCATAGAAGCTTGTGCCCTTGCCAGACGAGCAATTGAGAATGCTATTGGTGGCGCACCAGACATGACTGCAGATCCCAGGATACAAACCAGGGTCAAAGAATTAACAGCGGAAGCACAAATCACATTGAATGCTATAACAAACCTGGCAGGGAGTGAGGTGGAAGATCCCTTGTCCCACTCAGGTACACTTGCAAAGGCTGTGGAATTGGGTATCCTGGATGCACCTCAATTAAAGAACAATCCAATTGCCAGGGGAATGATCAAGACACAGATCGTTGATGGAGCTTGCCAGGCAGTCGATGAAGATAATTTCGCCATCAGTGAAGGCCAACGAATTAAACAGGTATTATCCATGGGAGGTAAGTAAAATGCAAAAAAAGACCAGATATACTGTGATTGGAGCAGGTCATGGCGGGAAAACTATGGCTGCTCACCTGGCATTAATGGAATTTCCGACAACACTTTATAACCGTACCCCGGAACATATCTATGCTATGCAACAGCTGGGTGGGATCGAACTGGATAACCCGGAAGGTAAAATTCATGGCTTCGGTAAATTACAATGTGTCACTTCCAATATGCAGGAAGCGCTGGATAAAGCTGAAATGATCATGGTGGTAGTACCTTCCTCAGCCCATGCTGATATCGCCAGGGCTTGTGCTCCGTATCTTGTAGATGGTCAGACGGTGGTATTGCACCCCGGCAGGACTTGTGGGGCAATCGAATTCGCGAAAGTCCTGCGAGATAATAATTGTAAGGCAGAGATTAACCTGGCTGAAGCCGAAACTTTCATCTATGCTTCAAGATCAGATGGACCAGCCCAGGCGAGAATTTTTCGAATTAAAAGAGGCTGTTCCTTTAGCTGCACTGCCATCCACCAAGACCAGATTGGTGCTTGATAAAATTCACGAAGCCTATCCCCAATTCATTGATGGCGGTAATGTTCTCCAGACTGGCCTGAATAATATGGGCGCCATATTCCACCCTGCCCTAACCATCTTAAATACCGGGTGGATCGAATCCACCCATGGTGATTACCAATTCTACATTGACGGGGCGTCACCATCTGTCGCTAAGGTCTTGTCTACACTGGATAGGGAACGCGTCACAGTAGCTTCGTCATTGGGAATTCGTGCCCGCACAGCTTTGGAATGGCTTAAACTGGCGTATGATACCAGCGGTGAGGATCTGCATGAAGCCATCCACAACCAGCCAGGTTATTATGGGATAAAAGCGCCTCCGACACTGAATCACCGCTATATTTTTGAAGATGTGCCAATGAGCCTGGTTCCCATTGCATCTCTCGGTGGACGCTATGGCGTATCTGTGCGTGGTATGGACGCCATTATCCGATTGGCATGCGTCATTCACCATACTGATTACTGGCGGCGAGGTCGCACGATCGACAAATTGGGGATCGATAATCTTAGCGTGGGTGAGTTGACCCGCTATGTCACCGAAGGAATAATGGAAGAGTAATTTTTCACAATATCTACATTAAATTCATCTACATCAATGTTGGAAAAAAGCGCAAACAGTACCTCCGGAGATTTTGGGCAGGTTACTAAATCTTTTACAAAATCCGGAAGTCTGGTAAAATACAGCCACTCAGCCGAAGTGGCGGAATTGGCAGACGCGCTACGTTCAGGGCGTAGTGGGATTATCCTCGTGAGGGTTCAAATCCCTCCTTCGGCACAAGACCTCGAATTTTGAGGTCTTTTTCTTTGGTAAATATCTTGCACCACAGGTTCTACTGAGGTATATTAATTAAGATGATTGAACGATTCACCCGGCTTTTATCGAGATCTAAAAAGATTTTTGCTGCTGCTGGATTAATTTTCCTGGCATTTCTGATACTCGACTTTAATAACCGCGTGGAAGAACTTTTCCGCCTTTCTGCAGAGAGGGACATGATGGCTACGCAAGTTTCTGAGCTGAGAGCCACGGAAGGTGTTCTTCAGACACAAATCGCTTACGCCAATTCAGATGCAGCAGCTGAGAAATGGGCACGTGAAGAAGCCTTCATGGCGCGACCTGGCGATGAACCGATCATCATGCTTCCTGATCCAAAATTTACGCCTCAACCGACACCCGAAGTGGTCGTTACACCTGAGGTCGTCAGCAATTGGCAGGTCTGGGGGCTCCTTTTCTTTAGTCAGTAAATACTTTTCCATTTCTAATTAGCATTAATTCCTGGTGGAAAACCACCGGGATTTTTTCATTAATAATCGAAATATTATGTTTATGATGAATATTGACGTATGAATTTGAAGGTGTTACCATGTGAACATCGTGAGTTAGAAAAAATCAAGGGTGGGAGGATATTTATGGCGTTTATTAGCGAAATGCTCGGCAAGGCTGTAGCAGATTTCGAAGGAGAATCCATCGGTTCCCTTGAAGATCTGCTTGCTACCAATCAAACAAAATATTCCCACCCCATGATCATCGGAATTGTTGTTAAAACATCCAGTGGACGGAAAATTATTTCCATTGATGATGTGGCTGTACTGATTGCTCCAGCCATCCCTTTGTATAAACATCAAAAAGACCTGCGTTCCATAGAACCTTCAGGCTCTGATCTTTACCTGGTCAAAGACATTCTGGACAAGCAGATCATTGATACGAACGGGGTCCGTGTTGTTCGGGTTAATGACCTCGAGATACGCAAGGTAGGAGACCAGTATTTTGTGGTCAACGTTGATATTGGCGGAATGGGCTTGATGCGCAGGTTGGGATTTGGTAAACAAGTCCAGAAGATCAGCTCGAAATTAAATAAGGAAAATAAAACTTCCATTATCTCCTGGGATGTGATCGAGCTAATTTCCAAAAACGAGTCGATGCGGTTAAAAGTACCCAGCGATAAACTGAAAGACCTGCACCCGGCTGATATTGCTGAGATCGTCAGTGATATGAACAGGATGCAGAGTGGTGAATTCCTTGACCAGTTGGATGTTAAAAGTACTGGCAGATACTCTTGAAGAAGTCGAGCCCGATTTTCAGGCGAGTTTGGTGGAAGGTATGGCGGATGAACGGGTGGCGGATGTCCTGGAAGAAATGGCTCCTGACGAAGCTGCTGATTTGCTGGCAGAGCTCCCCAAAGGTCGAAGTGAAGATATCCTTGAATTGATGGAAGATGAAGATGCCCAGGACGTACGGAAGCTCCTTACCTATGCAGAGGATTCCGCTGGTGGAATAATGACTACAGAATATGTTGCTGTGCGAGAAAACTTGACCGCTGATGAGACAATTAAACTGCTTCGTGATACAGCGGGGGAAGCAGAACAGATCTTTTATGTGTACGTGACTGATGAAAAAAACCACTTAATGGGCGTTTTTTCGTTAAGTGACCTTGTTCTTGCGAAACCTAAATCACGCTTGACAGAAATCATGCACAGGCGAGTGGCAAGTGTCCACCTGGAAGATTCACAGGATGATGTAGCCCAGATGATTTCAAAATACAACTTGCTCGCCATTCCGGTGGTGGATGATGACCGCTGCCTGCATGGTATCGTCACTGCTGATGATGCATTGGATAAGATCATTCCAACCGCGTGGAAAAATAAACTTCCACGTATGTATCGATAAGTTAATTAAGGGGATAATGAATGAACTTATCGCTTAGGCTGCGCCCTTTTAAAGCACGCTTTCTTCTTCTCCTGGCAGTGGTTGGACCGGGAATTATTACTGCAAATGTCGATAATGATGCAGGAGGAATTGCCACATATTCTGTGGCTGGAGCCCATTACGGACTTTCACTCCTATGGATGATGCCCGTCGTGTTGGTTGCATTGATCATAGTCCAGGAGATGAGTGCCAGGTTGGGTGTAGTCAGTGGAAAAGGATTATCCAGCCTTATCCGCGAATCTCTTGGAGTAAGGGTTACAGTCATTATCTTAGGAATATTATTGATCGCCAACCTGGCAAATACGGTTTCAGAGTTCGCAGGAGTTGCTGCCAGTCTTGAGATATTCGGGGTTAGCAAATTTATTTCTGTACCTATTGCAGCAATAGTAGTCTGGCTTCTCATTGTAAAAGGTAATTACAAAACCGTTGAACGTGTTTTTCTGATTGCCTCAGCGATCTATCTGGCATATGTCGTATCTGGAATTCTTGCCAAACCGGATTGGAATATGGTCCTTACATCGGCAGTAAAACCAACTTTTCATTTTGATGCAGGTTATCTCACCATCGCTGTGACAATTATTGGTACGACGATAGCACCCTGGATGCAGTTTTATCAGCAATCTTCTATTGCCGACAAAGGTCTGAAAATCTCAGACTATTCGTATGAAAGGATAGATGTAGTCATCGGCTCCATATTTGCTGTAATGGTGGCGGCTTTCATTACCATAGCCTGCGCTGCAACATTATATCGATCCGGGATAACCATAACGGATGCAAAAGATGCTGCTCTGGCTCTGGGTCCGTTGGCTGGAAAATATGCACAAGTCCTATTTGCTCTGGGTTTATTGAATGCATCCATTTTCTCAGCGGCTATACTCCCACTATCCACCGCTTACGTCATTTGCGAAGCTTTTGGCTGGGAAGCCGCTGTCAACCGGGACTGGCATGAAGCACCGATCTTTTTTAGTATTTATACCGGGTTGATCGTTTTAGGAGCTGCAATTATTCTATTGCCTGTAAAGTCCCTGGTTCAGGCGATGATGTCCAGTCAGACTTTAAATGGAGTACTGCTACCAGTAATTTTGATCGTTATGCTGAAACTGATCAACGATAAGAAGATCATGGGAAAATTTGCCAATAATCTGGTTCTGAATATCATCAATTGGGTGGTTGTAGTGGTTCTTATATTATTGACCGTCTTATTGATCCTGGCCACACTTTTCCCGGGAATTTTTGCAGCATTAAATTAATTGGAAAGGAAATATATGGAGCCCAACCTTTACACACAGGAAAATGAAATTACCTCAATGGTCCAATTATGTGATCAAAATGGCAGCCTTAATCCAAAAGCGAGAGGGTACTCAAAATCTCCCCTGCAATTATGCAACCTGAAAGGTCATGCATTTCGCAAGAAAAAGTGGAACTACTGGTGTTTTACAAATCAGGATATGTTGTTTTCAATCACCATATCGAATATTGATTATCTGGGAATGGTTTTTGCATATTACCTGGATCTAAAAACAAATGAATTTATTGAACAGACTGTAACGACATTATTGGGTACGGGTTGTGAAATGAATGAAACCGTTTTTGGTAAATTGGTTTTTCACAACCCAAAGATGAACGTGGAATTTGATGATGACGGAAAGAAAATAACGATCCACGTGAGTTCCCCCAAGTTTGGGAAAGAACCACTGGATGCACAATTTCATATTGAACGACCAGGAAACCATGAAACGCTCAATGTTGTCATTCCATGGAGTGAAGACCACTTCCAATTCACCAGTAAACAAACCTGCTTGCCCGCATCAGGTAATATCCACATTGGCAATCGGGAATTCCTCTTTGATCAAAACGATAGTTATGCCTGTCTGGATTTTGGCCGGGGAATTTGGAAATACGAATCCAAATGGAACTGGGCCAGTTTTGCTGGAAAAAGTGGAGAGCATACCATTGGTGTGAATCTTGGCGGACAGTGGACCGATGGAACCGGATTTACTGAGAATGGCATTATTATCGATGGACAGTTGTTCAAGATCGGCAGTGATATTTCGTTCATTTATGATAAACAGGATTATATGAAACCCTGGGTGTTGAAAACCACCAAGATCCCTGCTGTGAACCTGACATTTACACCAATTTATGAACGTGTTGCCAGAACAGATCTTGCGATCTTGAGGTCCGAAGTCCATCAGATGATCGGACGTTTTAATGGTGAGTTAATTGACGAGACGGGTCGGGTATTTGTTGTAAGTAACCTGGTGGGTTGGGCAGAAGATCATTCCGCCAGGTGGTGAGATTAATCCAGCCGTTTCCGGAAACGGATTGCCGCACCGACCATAACAACAACCGCAAAAATCACCAGGGAAATCACCTCTGGATAAATCGCCTGCATTCCCACACCTTTAAGTACGATACCACGGGAAATGATGAGAAAATACCGCAAGGGGACCATATAACTGATCCATTGCAGGATGAGCGGCATGGACGCTAATGGAAAAAAGAAACCTGATAGGAAGATGGAAGGCATCAGGGTGAACATACTAATCAACATGGCTTCCTGCTGGGTATTAGCCATGGTTGATATCAAAAGACCGATGCCCAGGGTTGTGATCAGAAAAAGCGCACTAAGTAGCAGCAGCAGGGTCACACTGCCATTGATCGGAACATGGAACAATAGCATTCCTGCCACCAGGATCTCGATCATATCAAAAAAGGCAATGATGATATAAGGCGTGATCTTACCAACAACAAGCTCCCATGGGCGTAAGGGGGTAACGATCAGCTGCTCAATGGTTCCGCGCTCCTTCTCCCGAACAATCGAAGTAGCAGTCAGAAGGGTGGATAAGAACTGAAGGATCATGCCGATCAATCCCGGTATCATAAAAAAAGCGGATACCATTTCCGGGTTGTACCAGACCTGGGTCCGGATATCTATTAAGTTTGATACATCTGATCTTCCCGTCAGAGCGATCTTCTGCTCCAGAACTTTCGCTCCTCTTGCCTGACCAATCAATGTGGCTGCGGAGAGCGCTGTACTCGCGAGGGTTGGATCCGAGCCGTCGATGATAAACCCGATTTGGGTGGATTCACCTGCATCGAGCTTTTCCTTATAGTCTGGAGGAATGATAATGGCGGCTTTCGCTTTTCCGGAGTTTATCAGCAGGGTGATCTCCTCCGGTGACTCAACCTCATAGGTAAGGATGAAATAATCTGCAGCCTGGTAAGCATCCAGGAGATGTCGCGAAGAATCGGACTTATCCTGGTCATAGACAGCCAGCGGAATATTACGGACATCATTGGTGGCTGCATACCCCAGTAATAGCAGCATCATGATGGGGTATACAATGGTCAATGCCAGAGTACGTGGATCGCGGACGATCTGGATGAATTCTTTTCGGATCAACGATAATAAACGGGATGACATTAGCCAACCTCGATTGAAAGATAGAATAATTCTATCATCTATCAAAATAATACAATGTCAATTGGGGATGGGAATCGAGAGTGAAATAATAAATACCCCAAATTGACGAAAAGGAATAAAAGGAAGATATTCCCTTGCCATATAAAAAGGTGATCAGTTTTTCTGACCACCTTTTTATATTTACCAACCATATATCTAATTACTTTATTGATCTCGGCTTTTCCGGTTACAGCGCCCAACCCCATAATATATGAAACCAAGCTGACGCATTGTTTCCGGATCCCACAGGTTACGGCCGTCTACAACGACCGGTTGTTTCATGGATGTTTTGATCCTGTCAAAATCAAGCTGTTTGAATTCATTCCACATGGTGGCCAGAATGAGTGCATCTGCGCCATCAGCTACCTGGTAGGGGTTTTCACAAAGCTGAATTTGCTTTTCAAATTTTCCAACCAGTTCCATCGATTGCGGGTCGTAAGCTTTGATATGTGCACCTTCGTTTTGCAGCAGGTGAATCACTTCAAGGGGCGGGGATTCACGGATATCATCGGTATTAGGCTTGAATGACAGGCCTAATACACCGATCACCTTGTCATTAAGCGATCCCAATTCTTTGCGTAAATGGAGGACGACACGCCGGCGTTGATTTCGATTGATGTCCATGACAGCCTGGAGTAATTGCGGGTGGGTTCCATGTAGAACAGCCATATGAGCCAACGCTTTTACATCCTTAGGGAAGCAGCTGCCACCCCAACCAAGACCCGCATCCAGGAATTCCGGCCCGATGCGTTTATCCAATCCCATTCCGCGTGCCACCTGGGTGACATCCGCTCCCAGTTCCTCACAGATATTGGACATTTCATTAATGAATGATATTTTCGTGGCCAGGAAGGCATTGGACGCATATTTGATCATTTCGGCAGTACGCAGATCAGTGATAAGGATCGGGCAGCGCAGAGTGGCATAAAGTTGGGAAACTTTTTCAGCAGCAGACCTTTCAAGTGAACCTAAAACTACCCGATCCGGTGACATAAAATCATTAATGGCAGATCCTTCACGCAAGAATTCTGGGTTGGAAACCACATGATAATCCAAAGGTTTTCCTGCCCGGCGTTTATTGATCACATCTGCCACCCAATCACCAGTTCCAACGGGTACTGTAGATTTATTCACGATGATGATGGGTGTATCCACAATATCTGCAATTGCTTCGGCTACCGTTCGAACATATTGAAGATCTGCTTCGCCATCCACACCGGATGGTGTCCCTACAGCAATGAATGCAATTTGAACATCTTTGAGGGCTGCCTGATAATCGGTCGTAAATGTCAATCTTCCAGCCTTAACGTTTTGGGATACGAGTTGTTCCAGTCCCGGTTCGTAGATCGGCATGATATTTTGTTGTAGCTTATCAATACGTTCAGGGTCGATATCCAGGCAGCGAACATTGTTACCCAGATCGGCAAAACAGGTTCCTGTGACCAGGCCTACATACCCTGTTCCGATAACGCAAATATTGCTCATTCTATTCTCCCTATGGTGAATTTGTGTTTGATTTGCATAAATCCCAGACGATTAATAATAACATAAATCAAAATAATTGAAAAAAAAGTTCGCATCAGCTATGATTATTATACTTGCATGATTATGGATTATTAATTGGAGGTAAAAAATGACTGCCCAAATAATTGATGGGGTAAAAATTGCGGAGAAAGTACGAAATCGGGTGAAGGAAGAAGTGGCAAATTGGGTGGCAGATGGACATTCTGCACCCGGTTTGGCAACAGTACTGGTTGGAGAAAACCCGGCATCACAGGTATATGTCCGTTCCAAACAAAAAGCCTGTGGTGAAGCTGGAATCCAATCCTTCGGTTTCAACCTGCCTGCTTCTTCTTCCCAGGAGGAAGTGGAAGCGTTGGTGAGACAGTTGAATGCCGACCCGAAAGTGAACGGCATTCTCGTCCAACTTCCTCTCCCGGCAGGATTGGATGAAGAGCGGGTCCTTCGGGAGATCAAGATCGAAAAGGATGTGGATGGATTCCATCCATTGAATATCGGGCGATTGGCACAAAAAGGCCGCGATCCATTGTTCATTCCTTGCACACCATATGGCTGCATGGTGCTCCTCGAAGAAGCAGGTGTGAAATTATCCGGTGCAAAGGCAGTTGTTCTGGGCAGGTCGAATATTGTCGGTATGCCTGTTGCGCTTCTGCTGGTCCGGGCAGATGCCACTGTGACAATCTGCCATTCCCGGACAAAAGACCTGCCAGCCGTAGTTCGTGAGGCTGATGTACTCGTGGCTGCCATCGGAAAACCGGAGATGGTCCGCGGTGATTGGGTCAAACCAGGTGCGGTCGTGATCGACGTGGGTATCAACCGGGTGGAGGATGCCACCAGACCCAAAGGCTACCGCCTGGTTGGTGATGTGGCATTCGATGAAGTGAAAGAAGTGGCTTCCTGGATCACACCTGTGCCGGGCGGAGTGGGACCAATGACCATTGCCATGCTGCTCCAGAATACACTTCAAAGCTGCGAAGATAGCTGAAGAAAAGTAATCCTCATTTGGTCTTCAAGTCATAACTACACCCCGGTCA
The DNA here is from genome assembly GCA_963709535.1 of uncultured Chloroflexia bacterium. GTDB lineage: Bacteria > Chloroflexota > Anaerolineae > Anaerolineales > Anaerolineaceae > PNON01. The sequence goes on from CAVPWY010000011.1 coordinate 201,107, forward strand.
ATCAGTGATCGGAGTGTATGTTTATTAATAAGCTGATTTTGTTTACAGGCTGTTAACCAACCTCTCATGAACCCCCCGGATTGCACCTGCGTCCATCTTTTCCACCTTCCGGTCATAGGTCAGGAATCCGTTGAGCTCGATCTCTACGTCCGTGGTCTCAGTATAAACCGCGGCTGCCAGCCCCTGCGGGATCAATGGCATCAATTCCTTCTCCAGTAGGTCAATATAACCTGAAGTGAGCGCTGCCTTGGTCTCATAAAAGCGGTAGCCAAATTTCTTATCCTCTTCCCAAAGGTGGTCTGGCACTATCAAGCTGTAACCGCCAAATTCAGAAATGATGAAAGCACGTTGATCTGGTTTGGGGCGAAATAGTTTTTTGAAGTAAATATGCGAGCTTTGAAAATCACCACCTCCCTGATCGAACCATCCGGAAGCATGGTCCACCTGGCGGGTAGGATCGTACTTTTTAACCAATTAGCTGTTTCATTGGCATGAAATTGTCCCCAGCTTTCATTAAATGGCACCCAAACAGCGATAGATGGTATGTTGTAAAGGTGATCCACCATGCCCTGCAATTCTGAATGGATATTCCGCCCGGCAGTCTGCAACCCCACGGCCAAAGCGAGCGTAAGGTTATGTATGTCACTCCGATTGAAGCCAAACGCCAGCGATAGAAATGCCACAACTTCACCGTCGATATTTCCACCATTGGGCATATCCTGCCAGACGATCATTCCCAGTCGATCGCAGTGGTAGTACCAGCGCAGTGGCTCCACTTTGATGTGCTTACGGATCATATTACAGCCGATGTTACGGGTATATTTAATATCGTACACCATAGCTTCTTCAGATGGAGGGGTATACAACCCGTCCGGGAAGTAGCCCTGGTCCAGCGGACCGTAAAGGAAGATGGGTTTTCCATTCAGCGTAATGCGGGGGAATCCATCTTTATCTGCTTTAATGCCAAAGGAACGCATGGCGAAGTAACTGCCGACTTCATCCAATATTACTTTACTCTGGTAGAGCCGGATCTTGAGATCGTAGAGGAACGGGTCGGATGGGCACCATGCATGCGGATTGGGCACCGGCAGGTTGGTACTGCTAGTGGCGCCTTTTACTGGACACGGACTTTATCACCTGACCCGTCAGAAATATCTATAAATCAAATCCTTTGGGAATTTATCTCCGCGTAAGATTACTTCCACCTGCAGGGATTCACCCGATAGGTCGGGGGTAAGCTTTATACTCGCAATGCTGATCTCAGGTACACGTTCCAACCAAACTGTCTGCCAGATGCCGGATACAGCTGTGTACCAGATGCCTTTCGGTTTCAACACCTGTTTACCACGCTGTTGCAGTCCCCGGTTGCTCGGGTCCCAAACTGTAACCACCAGATCATTCTCTCCCGTCTGCAGGTAATCGGTTATGTCAAAGCTAAACGGCAAGTATCCACCGCGGTGTCTGCCAATGAAGCTGCCATTCAACCATACTTTGCACAGGTAATCTACAGCACCAAAATGAAGCAGTACTCGTCTGCCAGCTGCATTTCCCGGGCGTGGATCTGCAAAGGTGCGTTTGTACCATAACTGCTGCTCTGGAAGTAATGGTTTCTGGACTCCCGATAGCAGCGATTCGATCGCGGAATGGCACCAGGATATTCCCTTCATACAACTGAGGAGCAGGGGCATCCTTTGGTGTGATGGCATATTCCCACAAGCCATTCAGATTAACCCAATCCAGGCGAGTCATCTGCGGGCGTGGGTATTCCGGCAGCGGAATGGGTTGCGCAGGGATCCAGGGGGTACAAGGAGTATTATTAGTCATCAGGAATCCTGAAGAGTATTGACCCAGACTGCCATTTGGGATGACCCGCGGTTGCCCCACAGAAAGTACGGGATGAAGATCAGTTCTTTTCCATCCACTGATTATACCGGTAATCTTCATAACTCCGCCAAGCAAGTCCGGGTCGGCTTGGACAGATAATGATTTGGGGTCCAACTTAATCGTGAAGATATCCACTCCCGGGTTATCAATGCTTTCCAGGCAGTACACCAACGGACCGCGCGTTACGGTTGCTTTACCATTGTGGTTTTTCACTTTCGGGTGGGCTCGCCTAAGCTGAATATCTGTATCAAAATAAACATCGATCACATCACCTGTCTGTATAGGGTGGTTGAGTTCCTGGAATACAGCCGTCTGCGGATATATTCCGGATGCTGTTACGGGTAGGGTATTTTCAGTTAGCATGAATGTCTGTCTTTTATTTCCATTAATTGTGATTTCCATGCACTTTGCCCAGGAGGGATGCCGCAGGGATAGTTTTACCCGGGCAGGTTGGGCGGAGAATGAGCTCATATTATCTATGGTTATTTGTACATGCCCTTTCCACGGTAATTGCGAATCCATCCGCAGGATAAGTATGACCTTATTACCATCTATATCAGGAAGAGAAATTTTCTCATAATAAGTACTGATGTACTGGTGAAGGAAAATCCTGCCTTCACTATGCGTATAGTAATATTGAGAGAGGTTTGCCAAGGTGCGGGAAATATTGGATGGGCAGCAGGGGATGGCATACCACGGTTGTCGTGTCACCCCCCCCTTGCAGGTCAACGGATTATTGTACAGGTATGTAGTTCCATCGAGTCCCATTCCCACAGTCGTAGCATTGTAAAGCTGCCACTCGAACAGGTCGCTATACTTTGCATTATTCCCCAGTTTCGCCATCTCCCAATTCCAGAACAGGCTGCCGAGGGCGGCACATGTTTCTGCGTAGGCATATTCCGGGTCCAGTTCGTAATCATTACCGAAACCTTCCAGATCCGGCAGTGAGCCGATGCCGCCAGTGACATACATGCGCCGGTTGACCATATGCTCCCAAGCATGCTCCAAGGTGGGAACCAGGGTGGCGTCTCCGGTCACGCTGGCAAGCTTGGCGAGGGCAGTTTCAAGGTATGTGAAGCGCACCGAATGTCCCACCGGGACTATTTGTTTGCGGACGGGGGCATGCTGCTGAAAATACTTACCTGTCAGCGCACCAGCATACCAGCGTAAAGTGGTATTCCAGGTTTTTTTAGCCTGATTACCTGGCGGAACTTTATGGGAATGAAAATCTGGATGAGCAGACAGATATGCCTGCCTCTGTTGTTTTACAAATTCAGAGCGCTGTCCTACCCTAATATTCTGATTCAAGATGTGAAAGGCAAAACCTTTATTCCTGCCGCGTTGCTCGATAAACTGACGCGCCATCTCCAGATATTGTGGATGATCCGGTGTCGCCTGGTACAGCCTCAGCAGGGCGATCTCGATCTCTTCATGTCCGGGGGTGTACTCAGGTCCCTTCCCCTGGAAATCAGCGACAATCCTGTCAGCAGCTTTGCGGGCAACTTCCAGCAGATCTGTGCGACCGGTTGCTTCAAAATGGGATACCCCGGCTTCGATCAAATGACCGTGGCAGTAAAGTTCATGCTCGATCTGAAGGTTCTGCCAGCGCGCACTTGGAAAGTGGATCTGGTTGTATGTAAACAGATAACCATCTGGTGTTTGAGTACGCCTCAGTAAATTGATGAAATTATCCACCAATTCAGAAAGCATGCTATCCGGATTTGATGCCAGGATCCGTGAGGCTGCTTCCAGCCATTTATAGGCATCTGAATCAGCAAAGAACCAGCCTTCGCGTAAACCTTCTGCTTCCCCCGCAGCAATGCGGAAGTTTTGAATGCAGCCGGACGCTTCCAGTTCCTCCCATTGGTGGAAGATGGCCTGTTTGGCATTAACCTCACGTTGGTGATTCCAAAAATCAGGCAGCATTTTCGGTTTTGATCTGGGCATTTACGATTATGCAGGAATTTAAGCGGGATCAATGCCAGCAGCGAGATAGCTGAACCCACCTGGAAGATGATTGGAACCGGGATGAAGCCGGTTACCCCGTTTAAAGTGGTTGGTATGCCATAAGTCTGGATAAGCCAAGAACCAATAGCTGGTCCGAGCACCATCGGGATGGCAATCCAGAATATCATGCGGATGCCCAGGAATTTGCCACGATTTTGTTCTGGCAACATGTCTTTCAGCCAGGCAACTGAGGCGATTGAAACAGCGACAGCAAAGGCTTGCCACAAAAACCCGGTAAAGGCCAACAGGGGCAGAGTTATTTACAAGCGATAGTAGCACCCCGCCAAGAGAACTGGCCAGGATGGCAATGGCCAGCATGGCTTTCTTATTCCACCTGTCTGCCAGGATACCGAAGGGAATCGCAACCAGGGCTGAGCCAACCATCACTGCTCCACCGATAATGCTAAACTCGGATTTTGTCACACCAACATAGTTTTCAAGGTAGACGATCAGATAAGGAAAGGAGACCTCCATCCCGATGCTGGTTATCATGATGAATATTAACAGGATGAAAAGCTCCCGGTTACTCTTAATAGTATCCAAACTGAACAGATCAGAGAACTCAGTCCAGAAGGAACGCCTGTGTTCATCCGTTTCTGGTAGATTTATATCCTTCAGAAAGCTTCCTGCAATTAACCCGGTGACCAGGACGATTCCGCCCAGGACATAGAAGAAAATAAAATATCCGATTGCATCAATCAATATTCCGGCTGCCACCATGGCTACTATCTGGGCGATGAAAATGCACATGTTGAGTACACCTTCTATTCGTCCACGTCGGTCGCTGGAGGCGATATCTGTGGTCCAGGCATTGAAAGCAGCATCATTGGCAGTCGAGCCAAAAAGGGTCATCAGTGAATCTGCCACAACGACCAGGATAATTGCCAGAGAAGTTGTATTAATATAAGCTACCGTAGGGAATAAGATGGTGGAAAGCCCCCACAATACATATCCTAAGAGGATGAATGGCCGTCGCCTGCCCCAACGTGAACGGGTGCGGTCACTCAACGTTCCCATCAGTAGGGTGGTGAGCGTGGCTGTGATGGCGCTGGCAGCCACCATCCAGGCAACGGGGCGAGGGTCCGGCGTAATTGTGTCATAAACAAAAGTATTGAACCAGCTATTCTCTACAGCCCAGGCAATCTGTCCGGTGGTTGCAAGCGCAACAATAATGATCCAAGTGGATATTGAGATATTTTTGGAGGAATTCTGCATTGTTAACCTTTCACAGATAATTAAAATCCATTTTACATGATTTTTTGTGGTGACACTAACCAAAAATGATAAATTGAAATATTATGTAAGTAGTAACTAATCATGTAGAAAAAATTGTTAAATTAACTTGTCAGACAATTGACACAAAACCGGTTTCTTGTTATATTTGTCATACAACTTATATTTGAAGAAATGGCCGGTAGAATGACCACTTTACTGATTAAGAATGCCCAAATATTAGTAACCATGGATGACCACCGCCGGGAAATTCCGGGTGGTGGTCTTTTTATTCGAGATGGCTTTATAGAGCAAGTAGGCATTTCCTCAGAATTACCAACCGATGCAGATGAAGTGGTCGACCTAACCGGTCAAGTTGTCTTACCCGGACTGATCAACACACACCACCACTTTTACCAGACCCTCACACGGGCAGTACCTGCAGCCCAGAATGCAAATTTATTCAACTGGCTCAAAACGCTTTATCCTATTTGGGCTAAAATGACTCCGGATGATATTTATATCTCCACGAAAACAGCCCTAGCAGAATTAGCGCTTTCAGGTTGCACAACAGCATCAGATCACCTCTATCTTTTCCCGAATGGATCCAGGTTGGACGATGAGATCATCGCCGCTAAGGAATTTGGTCTACGGCTGCACGCTTCACGGGGTTCCATGAGTCTTGGAACAAGTAAAGGCGGACTTCCACCGGATAGTGTGGTGGAGAGCGAAGAAGATATCCTAAAAGATAGTGAACGATTGATTCACAAATATCACCAGAGTGGTCCAGGAGCCATGACCAGCATTGTTCTGGCTCCGTGCTCACCATTCAGTGTGACCGGGGAATTGATGCGGGAAAGTGCACAAATGGCTCGCAAATATGGAGTTCATTTGCATACACATCTCGCGGAGACACAGGATGAACAAGATTTTTGCCTGAAAATGTTTGGACATCGCCCGGTGGCATATATGGAATCGCTTGAATGGGTGGGTGAAGATGTCTGGTTTGCCCATTCGGTGCATGTCAGCCAGGAGGAGATCAAGGTATATGCGAAAACAGGTTGCGGGGTGGCACATTGCCCATCTTCGAATATGCGGTTGGCTTCCGGAATTGCCCCGCTCTGGGAATATATGCAGGCTGGTGTAAAAGTCGGGCTGGGAGTGGATGGTTCTGCTTCCAACGACAGCTCTCATATGTTGGCAGAAACCCGGCAAGCCATGTTATTGGCCAGATTACGGGTTGGGGTACCCACATCATCCTTGCCTTCAATATCCGATAAACCTCTGATAACTGCCAGGGATGTCCTGGAGTTGGCCACCAGAGGTGGTGCTTCAGTATTAGGACGATCAGACCTGGGTTCTCTCCAAGCCGGTAAATGTGCTGATCTAATTTCATTCAAAATGGATAGGTTGGATTTCGCTGGTGCTCTCCACGATCCAGTGGCTGCCCTGGTTTTTTGTGCACCACAAAAAGTGGATAACAATATTGTTGCCGGGAAATTTATTGTACAAGATGGTCAGTTAACAACACTGGATCTACCTTCTCATATTACAATGCATAATCAGGCAGCTTCCCGCCTGTTACAAGATTGATGGTACAAGCTGAAGGAAGAATGGATGATTGCACCTGAAAAATACCCGATGAGTACCAAAGAATTGGTGGATTGTGCCATGGGCCGATTACCTGCTGATCTTGTGATCCAAGATGGAAAATGGGTATGCGTCCAGACTGGGGAGATCATCGACCATACTGATATTGCAATTATCGGCGAGAGGATTGCATATGTTGGCCCTGATGCCAGCCATACAATCGCTGCGAAAACGAAAGTCATTCACGCAAACGGAAAGTTCATGGTTCCCGGCTTGTTGGATGCGCACATGCATGTCGAATCCACCATGCTTACTGTCACTGAATTTGTCCGGGCGGTCATTCCCCATGGAACGACAGCTATATTTATTGACCCGCATGAGATTGCCAATGTGTTTGGATTGCCTGGTGTCAAATTGATGGTGGATGAAGCTGCTGATCAACCCATTCACATTTGGGTTCAAGTACCTTCCTGCATACCTTCCAATCCCGGATTTGAAACTCCAGGAGCAGTTTTAGGACCTGCTGAAGTTAAAGAAGCTCTGACCTGGGACAGGATCATCGGCCTGGGTGAGGTGATGAATTTTCCCGGTGTTGCTGCCAGTGATGAGAAAATGCTCTCTGAAATAGGACTGACCATTGAAGCTAAGAAAGTGATCGGCGGACATTATGCTTCACCTGACCTTGGGTTATCTTTCCACGGCTATGTGGCTGGTGGAGCTCAGGATGATCATGAGGGTACAAGGGTGGAGGATGCCATCCAACGTGCACGACAAGGCATGAAAGTGATGATGCGCTATGGCTCTGCCTGGCAGGATGTTGCTGAACTCTCCCGCGCAGTGACTGAGTTTGGTTGCGACCCAAGGAATTTCTTATTGTGTACTGACGATTCTCATTCCCATACTTTATTCAATGATGGTCATATGGACCGGGTGGTCAGGCACGCGATAGCCAATCGATTGACACCGATGCAAGCCATCCAGATGGCGACTATTAATACAGCAGAATATTTTGGTGTCAGTAAAGAAATTGGTATGATCGCTCCCGGCAGAAGCGCAGATATTCTACTTGTATCAGATCTATCGGAATTTTCTGTAGAGATGGTCATTATCCGGGGAAAAACGATCTCACAGGCTGGTCATATTTTGATAGAAATCCCTGAATACTGCTACCCTGATTGGGCGGTTCATAGTATCAAAATAAAAAAACCAGTTACTGCTGTTGATTTTAGGATTAACACAAATCGTTCAGGTAAAGTGAAAATAAACACGATCGGGATCATTGAAAACCAGGCTCCCACTCGTCACTTGCAGTTTGAGATGCCAGTGGAAAACGGAGAAATCAAGGCAAATATTAATCGAGACCTTGCGAAAGTAGCTCTAGTCGAACGTCACCAGGGTAAGGGAGTGGTTCACAAAGGTTTTGTGTCGGGTTTCGGATTTAAGATTCCTTGTGCTGTAGCCACCACCGTTGCCCATGATTGCCATCAAATGATCGTTGTTGGAACAGATGATGAATGTATGGCATTGGCTGCGAATACCCTGATTAAAGTGTGGTGGAGGACAGGTAGCCATTGCAAATAATGAGATTTGCGGTCTGGTTGAATTGCCTATTGGCGGATTAATGTCGAATGAATCCGGTCAGACAGTCGCCCGGAAAGCAGCAAATGTTCTCGCCGGATTTAAAGAATGCGGGTGTAATTTGAATAACCCGAATATGCAGTTAAGTCTGTTGGCGTTGGTAGTTATTCCAGAAATCAGGATTTCAGATCTTGGCCTGGTTGACGTAACTCAAATGAAAATGATCGATCTGATAGAGAGATGATGATAAAAAAACCGCAACCATATGAGAAACTGAGAATAAATTTAGCTGATTTGATCTCAAAAACTCAACCCGGAGAGAAGCTGCCTACTGAACCGGTTCTTGCCAAACAGCTTGGAGTTTCCCGGGCGACTTTGAGAGAAGCGATGAGGTCATTTGAAAGCCAGGGATTGATCCGTCGACGTCAGGGAATTGGTACTTTTGTTGTAGGTCGACCACAGGTATTCGTAAGTGGATTGGAAGTCCTTGAATCGATTGAAACCCTGGCCGAAAAAATTGAACTTGATGTATCCATGGATGATTTGAATATCAAATATATACAGGCAGATGTGGATACTGCAGCAATTTTAGGGGTTCAAGAAGGCGAACAATTAATTCAAGTAGCCCGTGTGATTAGAACTGATAACCGACCGGTTGCATATCTCATCGATATATTAACCCAGGAAATAATTTCTGCCGATGAACTGGTTTCGCATTTTAGCGGTTCTGTTTTGGATCTAATTATAAAGCGAGGTTATCCACACTTATCATACTCAGACACTGAGATCAGAGTAGTTGACGCAACTTCAGAAATTGCCCGTGAACTGGAAATACAACGCGGTGATGGATTATTACTCTTTGTTGCCCGATTGTTTGATGAGCAGGGAAAAGCAATCGATCACTCTTACTCATACTTCCTGCCGGGATACTTCAAATTTAATATTGTTCGCAGTGTAGTGAATAACCAGACCGCAATGCTCAGCGGTTCGGATCAAAATAGGAGGTAACGCGAGATTCATAATCAAAATTGAATGTCGTTTATTATCGGGTAGTAAAAATCAAAAAATTCAAATTAGTTTAGGAGGTTTTACAATGCGTAGCTTTTAATGGAAGAGATATTTTATCCCTCAAAGAGTTTGAAAGACAAGAATTCTTTCACGTATTTGAAGTAGCTCAACAGATGGAGCCGATCGTTCGTGCTCGTCAGAACACAGATATGTGTGCTGACAAAACACTGGTGACTGCATTCTATCAACCCAGCACCCGAACCCGCCTTGCACATGAAGCAGCCATGCATCGTCTTGGTGGTCATGTTACTGGTTTTTCTGATGCAAAAATGACCCGGGCTGGAGATTTTTACCAGGAAAGCATTAAAGATACTGTAAAAATGCTGGAATTCTATGGTGATGTCATTGTAATGCGCCATTTCCAACAGGGAGCTCCAATGGAAGCTGCCAAATGGGCTTCTGTACCCATTATCAATGGTGGCGATGGTTGGGGAGAACACCCGACGCAGATATTGACCGACCTCTACACAGTTCTTCGCGAAAAAGGTCGCATCGATGGTTTGAAATGGCTGGCAGTAGGCGATATGCGCATGCGCACCATGCATTCCCTGGGCTATGCACTTTCCCAATTTGACTGCCCGATCACCTTTGTGGCACCCCCGGAAATGACTCTGCTTCCAGAATACAAAAAGGAATTGAAACAACTAAACGTGAACTTTAAGGAAGCCGAACATGTGGAACAGGCAATAGCTGAAGCTGATGTTATCCTGGTAGAACCTGTTGTCCAACCTGACTACACCAAATCCCGCCAGGAAGCTGGAGAGCATGGTTTGACCCCCGATAACTACAAGATCACCCGCGAATTGTTATCCAAAAAAGCCAAATCAGACGCCATCCTGCTGCACTCACTTCCCCGCATGGATGAGATTCCTCCAGATGTTGATATTACCCGCTGGTCCCGCTACTGGCAGGAAGCCGCCAATGGCGTCATTATGCGCATGGCTTTAATTGCCCTCGTTTTGGGCAAAATGGAATAGAAGGAGAAAATATGCAAACCTTTTTACATGGACGTGATCTCATTGGTGATCTGGACTTCTCGAAAGAGGAAGTCGAGACCGTTTTGGATGTAGCATTTGACCTGAAAAGGAAACGCGCCCTCGGGGAACTCACCCCATACCTGCGCGATAAGGTTCTGGCGATGCTGTTCTTCTTCAGCAGCACCCGCACGCGCGGATCTTTCGAAGCTGGAATGGCTCATCTTAGGTGGACATGCAGCATTCATTGAAAGCCGCACGACTCAGATCTCCCATGGCGATACCCCTAAAGAAATCGGTGAGATCTTTGGGCGTTACTTTGATGGGCTTGCCATTCGTCACGTTGATTGGGGTATTGGAAATAAATATTTGAATGAAGTTGCCAAAGCTTCCCGGGTTCCAGTCCTCAATATGCAGGATGATATCTACCATCCTTTCCAGTGTCTGGCTGATCTTATGACGATCATGGAGAAAAAAGGCCGTGATTTGCGCAAGAAGAAGATGGTTGTTTCCTGGGCATATGCAGCTTCTTACCAGAAACCCATGTCTGTACCACAGAGCCTGATCCTCCAAATGCCGCGTTTCGGTATGGACGTTGTCCTGGCTCATCCACCGGAGTTTAAGCTGATGCCGGAGATCATGGAACAGGCACAGGAACAGGCCAGAAAATTCGGCGTAGGTTTTGAAGTCATGGATGATATGGATAAAGCTTTCAAGGGTGCTGATATTATCTATGCCAAGAGCTGGGGTGCCATGGTTCATACCCCGGATGCTGAAGAAGGCGCAAAGATCATCAAGAAGTATGAAAGTTGGATCACCGATGAACGCAGGATGAAACTCGCAAAAGCAGATGCGATTTACATGCATCCGCTTCCGGCAGACCGAAACATCGAAGTGACCGACGGAGTAATGGATGGACCTCAGTCTGTGGTTTATGATGAGGCAGAAAACCGTATGCATGCACAAGAAGCCGTAATGGCTTTGACCATGTAATTGAAGAGTATTGAAAGGAAAATAAATCAAATGGAAAAGAAAAAAGTAGCAGTTGTAGCGATTGGTGGTAACTCGCTGATCCTGGATCCAAAGAATGTAACAGTTGAAGATCAGTATATTGCCGCCGCACAAACATCCAAGCACATCGCAGATATGATCGAAGCTGGTTGGGATGTTGCTATTGGTCATGGAAATGGTCCGCAGGTCGGATTTATTCTTCGCCGGTCTGAGATCGCAGCCAAAGAAGGTATGCACGAAGTTCCATTGGATGTTTGCGGTGCCGACAGCCAGGGAGCAATTGGTTATGCCATTCAACAAACTCTGCAAAATGAACTGATTCAGCGTGGGATCAAGAAATCCGTGGCCACAATTGTCACCCAGGTGAAAGTGGATATCAAGGATAAAGCATTCCAAAATCCCACTAAACCCATTGGTGGTTTCATGGAAGAAGCTGAAGCCAAGAAACGTCAAAAGGATTTGGGTTGGAATGTGGTTGAAGATTCTGGTCGTGGTTGGCGGCGTGTTGTTGCCTCCCCAATCCCGATGGAAGTAGTTGAGATCGATGCAGTCAAGGAATTGATTGCTGCAGGTACAGTGGTTATCACTGTCGGCGGTGGCGGAATTCCAGTGATCGATGACGGCAAAGGCGGCTGCATCGGTACTGCAGCAGTAATCGACAAGGACTTTGCATCGTCCCTCTTGGCCCGCTTGATCAGTGCCGATCTTTTGCTTATTTCTACAGCGGTCGAAAAAGTTGCCATTAATTATGGCAAGCCAGACCAGAAATGGCTGGATAAAATGACCCTTGCTGAAGCAAAAGCATATCTTAGCTGAAGGCACCCATTTTGCCAAAGGCTCAATGGCACCCAAAATTCAGGCGATCATCTGGTTCCTGGAAAATGGTGGAAAATCAGCGCTGATCACAGACCCGGCCCATATTGGTGCTGCCCTCCGTGGTGAGACTGGTACCTGGATAGTCCCGTAATTAACATAACAATCCCCCGCCTTTGTTTTCGGCGGGGGATTGTTGAATAGTAATTAATTTAAGAATATTGGTCTGATTTTTAAGCTTCTCTTCTGTTAGTTTCGTGTAAAATTGAACTATTAGTTTTTCAGGTTTTCGAGTAAATCTTCACTGAGGTCAAGTTATTACTTGTTCAAAATGTGGGAGGAGGTGGTTACCTGAGAAGTACAGAATAAATTGTCTGGTAACAGTTTTATATCAACCTATAGCTAATTGGAGGAGTTAGATGAAAAAGACATATTTATGGCGGATTTTATCCGTATTGCTGGTAGCTTCAATGGTTTTAGCTGCCTGCACACCCGCAGCTCCTGCTGCCCCGGCTGAGCCTGCTGCTCCTGCTGAACCGGCTGCCCCTGCTGAACCCGCTGCCCCTGCAGCTCCTGCAGAGCTCCAAATTCCGGATGTAGAAGCCGGTAAATTTAATGCAGCATTCGTTATGTTGAGCGTTCACGATGATGGTGGATGGTCCCAGGCTCAATATGATGGTTTGAACTATGTTATGGCTCAAATGCCGGATGTTCACGCCGCATATATTGAAAATGTAGCTGAAGGCGCTGATTTCAGAACAGGTATTCCGCGCATTAGCCCGTAAGGGATTTAATGTGATCTTCGGCGGTTCTTTCGGTTATATGGATGGCATGGAAGCAGTCGCTGCCGAATTCCCCGATATCACCTTTATTCATATTTCCGGTTATAAATCCAACATGACCAACTTTGGCAACTTGTTTGGAGCCATGGAAGATATGAAATATTTGGCTGGTATGCTCGCTGGTTCACGTGCGAAAAAAGATGGCAACATGAAAACTGGTTACATTGCCACCTTCCCGATTCCGGAAGAACTCCGCTTAGGGAATGCATTTGCCCTGGGTATGCGCAAGACCTGCCCGGAATGCACCATGGATGTCCGCTGGATCAACACCTGGCATGACCCGATCGTGGAACGACAGGCTGCTGACTTCACTCTTTGATGGCGGCGCTCAGGTTGTTTACACCGGCGCTGACACACCCTCTACTGCCCTGGCTGCAGAAGCACGCACAGGCGTTTGGGGTATTACCTATGACTGGAGTGGTTCCTGCACATCCAAAGTCTGCCTGACAGCTCCATATTGGAACTGGGGTCCTGAATTTGTTCGTGTTATCAAAGGCGTCCAGGATAAAACATACAAAGTCGGTTGGGATTACTTTGATGCTGATTCCGGTGGTTTAGGAATTTATGGCTTCATGGAAGGTCAGACACCTCAGCCGGGTGTTGCAGACCTGCCTGCTGAAGACGTTCAACTTGTAAAAGACACTCTTGCCAAAATGCTGGCTGGTGAATTTACACGCTTTGATGTATTCTCCGGTGAAATTAAAGACAACAAAGGTGTTGTAGTTGTTCCTGCCGGTGAAAAGATGAGCTCAACCAGATATGGATCAGTTCCCTCCAGGAGCTCCTGGATTGGAATGCAAGTATTGTATGCGCTGGTGGGCTGAAGGTGTTACCGCTGAACTTCCAGAATAATATTGTTGTATGCAAAGGGGCCGGATTATTCCGGCCCCGCTTTATTAAGAATTCAAAAGCACATAATTACCAATTATCAACAATCGAATCATTGAGGAGGTGTGGATGGTGGCAGAAGATGTAAAAGAACCAAAGGTAATCGTCCACATGCATGGCATCACAAAACGATTTCCTGGCGTTTTGGCAAACGATCAGGTGGAATTTTCCTTACACCAGGGTGAAGTCCATGCACTATTGGGTGAAAATGGAGCCGGGAAAAGTACATTAATGAACATCCTGGCAGGTCTATATAAACCTGATGCAGGAACAATAAGTATTAATGGAAAACCGGTAAATTTTACATCTCCACAGGATGCAATCAAATCTGGAATAGGTATGATCCACCAGCATTTTATGCTGGTTCCCTCGCAGACTGTAACAGAAAATGTGTTATTGGGTCTTAATGATCCACCTTTTATTATTAATCTTAAAGATTATGACGAGAAGATCAGACAATTAGGTGAACGCCTGGGATTGAAAGTAGATCCGACGGGCAAAAATATGGCAATTAACCGTTGGCGAACAGCAACGGGTTGAAATATTAAAAATGTTATATCGGGGCACAAATGTGCTCATTATGGACGAACCTACTGCAGTTCTTGCCCCAAGCGAAATTGATGACTTATTCTTAACCTTACGAAAAATGACAGCCGAAGGGAAATCCATTATCTTCATCAGTCATAAGCTGAATGAGATAACAGAAATATCAAATAGAGTCACGGTACTCAGACGAGGAAAAGTGACTGCCAGCGGGATAAAAACCAGCGATACAACGAAAGCAAAGCTGGCAGAAATGATGGTGGGTAGAGAAGTCCTATTTAGGATCGATAAAAAACCGGTCAATGCTGGTGAAGTAGTCTTATCAGTTGAAAATATCCAGGCCGATAATGATAAAAACCTTCAAGCATTACGTGGATTAAACTTAAACGTTAGAGCAGGGGAGATCGTTGGCCTGGCGGGAGTTGCGGGAAACGGGCAAAGTGAACTGGCGGAAGTCATTACCGGTATGAGGAAATGTACAGCGGGGCGGATCGTTGTCCAGGACCAGGATATTACCAATCTTTCTGTTTTATCCAGTATCAAGAAAGGTGTTTCTCATATCCCTGAAGACAGAACTCATGTAGGTTCAGCACCAAACTTAAGCGTTACTGATAATGTCATTATGAAAAATTACAACCAGCAGCCAATAGGTATGGGCTGGTTGATCAACTCCCTTGCAGCAAATCGTTTTGCGACAAAATTAAAAGATGAATATGAAATCTCTGCACCTTTGATCAATACTCCTGTACGGTTGCTATCTGGTGGCAACCTGCAGCGGGTGATATTGGCCAGGGAAATTTCCAGCAAGCCAAAACTGATGGTGGCTGTTCAGCCCACCCGAGGTTTGGATGTTGGAGCGATCGAAGGTGTTCAACGCTTGCTTATGCAGCAGCGGGAAGCTGGTGCAGCTGTATTACTGATTTCGGAAGAGCTTGAAGAGTTATTATCATTGAGCGACCGCATATATATTATCTATGAAGGCAAGATCATGGGTGAAGTAAATGACGGGGATATTAGTAAAATTGGCCAAATGATGACCGGCACTCCTTTGGAAAAAATTGGAAAGGAGATCACTGAAGAAAATGGAAAATAATCTCCCAGAAACAAGGAAAGGCGGTTTTCGCTTTCCTTATAAAATTCGGATCGAACCTCGTTTGATTGAGGCATCCGCTTGGGTTTCCATCTTACTGACAATTGGATCGATCGTTTTAGCATTACTGGTTGGAGCACTATTAATTGCCCTGGGTGGGGGAGACCCTGTAAAAGCATATATCCATATCGGTAAATCCTCTTTTGGCAGTCTGGGGGTATTTTCTGATACCCTGGTAAAAGCAATTCCATTAATGCTGGTGGGTTTGGCTTGCTCAATTGCATTCCGAATGAAGTTATGGAATATTGGTGCTGAAGGGCAATTCTTTATTGGAGCATTCGCTGCTTCAGTCGTTGTTTTGTTACCTGTACTACCGGATAATGCTCCAAAATGGTTGTTTATTGTTGTTATGGTGATTTTTGGAATGATCGGTGGAGCTATTTGGGGTGTGATACCAGGAATTCTGAAAGTTAGATTCAATGTCAATGAGATCATTTCAACATTGATGATGAACTACATTGCTGTATTCTGGAATAACTATTTTATTTATGCTGTCTGGTCTGAAGGTGGATTTCAGATGTCCAAGACATTCCCCAAGAATGCCTGGCTGCCTCGCCTATCCGATTTAGCTTCAGAGGCTAAAATCTTCCAGGGGTTGACCACTCACTTAGGTTTGGTTTTTGCCATTATTGCTGCGGTTGTGATCTGGTTTATTCTGTATCGAAGCAAATGGGGCTACGAGATTCGCTTGATCGGTGATAATGCCAAAGCAGCAAAATATTCCGGCATTGCCATAGGTAAAAACATCATCCTCGTTATGGCTCTTTCTGGTGCATTAGCTGGCCTGGCTGGTATGTCCGAAATATCAGGCGTGGTTCACCGGTTGCAGGGATCAATTTCTCCCGGATATGGGTTTACAGGAATTATTATTGCCTGGCTGGCAAAATTAAACCCACTGGCGGTTATTGTTGTGTCTGTTCTTTTCGGTGCATTGATTCTGGCAGGCCGCGAATTGCAGCCCAAGGGTATACCTACAATGATCCAGGGCGTAATATTCGTTTTTCTTATTGCCGGTGATTTCTTTGTACGCAACCGCATTTCGATTACCAGGAACATAGAGGAATAGTATGGATATGCTAATCATTCTCCAAGCAGGAGTTGCAACAGGGACAGCTCTCCTTTTTGCAACTTTAGGCGAACTTCTGGCAGAACGATCCGGGGTCATGAACCTCGGGGTGGAAGGAATGATGCTTTTAGGGGCTATGGCAGGATACTGGGTATCTGCACATTACGGTGTACCGTGGTTGGGAGTCATTATTGGAATGTTGGCAGCCGGGTCTGATCAGTCAGGTGCATGCATTTATCACGATCAATTTACGGGCAGATCAGGTTGTTAGCGGCCTGTCATTGAACTTTTTGGCAGCCGGTGTAAGTGTAGTACTGGGTGAAGGATTAAACAGCATTAAGAACGTGCCTATTCTTCCTTCATTTGACAATCCCGTTATTATCCCAAATACCCTGGATTGGAAAAATATTTTTTACAAACCAGGGCATACTGGTCTACATTGGTTATTTCGCATTTCCGTTGGTCTGGTACTTCATCAATCGGACAAGACAAGGTCTGCATTTGCGGGCAGTCGGGGAATTTCCGGCTGCGGCTGATTCATTGGGGATAAATGTTTATCGAATGCGATATCTGTATATATTTATCGGTGGGTCTGTTTGCAGGTCTGGCTGGTGCTGCCATAAGTTTATCCATTTCCCCAGGATGGTTCAGCGAAAAAACCACATCCGGAGAAGGATGGATAGCTATAGGTTTGGTGATCTTTGCCCAATGGAATCCGATTCGGGCAGCATTCGGCGCCTATGTCTTTGGAGCTCTCCGGCGATTGGTTCTTGATATTCAAGGTCCATTAGTGATATTGGGCTTTGCGAATCCTTTCTACTACAATCCATACTATGGTTTCTTTTTACAGATGCTTCCTTACGCCTTTACAATAATTGTCCTGGTGCTTGGATCGCGTGAGGCGATCAAAAAACGAATAGGCACTCCGGCTGCTTTGGGAATTCCGTATATTCGCGGTGAACGAGGAATGTAAATCTCAATTTTCTTTTGGTTCAATAATTGATTATCTATCATGAGGTAACTAAATGAAAATAGCCAGGCGAAAAGAATTGATCCAGGCTGGCTTGGGTAATTTACGCCTGGATTTGTTGATCGAAAATATCAAGATTGTTAATGTCTATAGCGGTAAAGTAGAACCGGGAGCCATAGGCATATTAGGAGAAAGGGTAGTATCCCCTTATGCATTTGGTTATTCTGCAAAACGAGTTGTAGATGGCAAGGGAATGTATGCACTACCCGGATTTATTGATACTCATGTGCATATCGATTCGACATTACTAACTCCTGAACATCTTTCTTCTGTAATTGTTCCACACGGAACGACGTCAATGTTCGCCGACCCGATGGAAATTTCCAATGTTGCGGGAATTGATGGTTTGAAAGCGCTTGTTGCTTCCTATAAGAAGCTTCCATATAATTTTTTTATTGAAGTTCCTTCCCGTGTTCCTACAGCTCCCGGGTTGGAAACAACAGGGGGAGTTTTGGGTCTCGAAGAGGTAAAACAGATATTAAAGTGGAACAATACCATCAGCCTGGGGGAACTGGATCCATCCAAGGTAATTGGACTCAAGGAAGAATACCTGGCTAAAGTAGAAGCGTCACAAAAACTGGGGAAAATTAGTAATGGTCATACTGCCGGCCTGAATGAGACCGAACTGACAGGGTATTGTTGTGGAGGATTATCGGATGATCATGAATGTGTGGATTATTCCGATGCGATTCGCCGATTGAATTTAGGTCTTTCCGTACTCATCCGGGAAGGAAGCTCTGAACGAAACCTGGAGCTGATTTTACGCGGAGTTCTGGATGAGGGAATTGACACAAGTAATTTGATGTTTTGTACTGACGATAAACATCCGGATGACATCCAACAGTGAGGGCCATATTGATTATATGGTGAACAAGGCCATATCAATGGGATTGTCACCAATCATAGCAATACAAATGGCTACGATCAATGCAGCCAGGCACTTTCGGGTCGACCATCTGATTGGCAGCCTGACACCAGGAAGATATGC
Organism: uncultured Chloroflexia bacterium; assembly: GCA_963709535.1. Taxonomy (GTDB): domain Bacteria; phylum Chloroflexota; class Anaerolineae; order Anaerolineales; family Anaerolineaceae; genus PNON01. The sequence goes on from CAVPWY010000011.1 coordinate 219,751, forward strand.
AGATATCATTCTGAGCAAATCGCTGGAAGAAATTGATCCCGTTTCTGTTTATTTTCACGGAAAACAGGTAGCCAAAAATGGGAAACTAACCATTACACCTCCCCCATGGAATTATCCGGATTACCTCTATAAGACAATTAAAGTGTCAAAAGGGAAAGATCCGCATGATTTCCGGGTTTCTGCGATCTCTCCAAAAGTAAAAATCTGGGTGATCGAACTGGTGCCTGACCAGATCATCAATAAACGCAACCAAACAAATTTGGTAGTTGAAAATGGAAATGTCTGCAATGATATACAGGGCGATATTCTAAAGCTTGCAGTTGTTGAGCGTTATGGAAAAACTGGCGGGATTGGCATCACTTATGTGAAAGGGTTTGGAATAAAACGAGGTGCTATTGCATCGTCTGTATCTCATGACCACCATAATATTGTTGTCGCCGGCACAAATGATGTTGATATGGCAGTCTGTGTGAAGGCGATAGAGGATGTACACGGTGGATTTGCGATTGCTGCAGATGGAAAGTTGCTTGACTGTTTACCATTGCCAATAGGTGGCCTGATGAGCGATAAATCTGCTGCAGAAGTGATCGAAAAACTGAAAAGTATGAATCAACATTATCAAGACCTTGGTGGAACTCTTTTCGCTCCATTCATGAGCCTTTCATTTATTTCACTACCCACGGTACCAGAACTTGGCTTGACAGATAAAGGCCTGATTGATGTACACAAGCATGAGTTGATCTCATCATTTGTCACGAATGAATAAAATGAAGGTTATTGTGATGGATGATCTCAGCCATAACCTCAAAGCTACTACTTCTGGAGAACTAAAAAGCCTGATAGGGAGTTGATCTATGCAAAGTAACTACCAGACTATAGGAAAGCGCGAGAGAAGGAAAGATTCCATTGGTAAAGCCAGTGGAACTGCGCTTTATACAGCGGATATTAAGCTTGAAAACACACTTTGGGCATCTATATTCAGATCTTCACAGCATGCAGCCAGGATCAAAAAATTGGATACATCCGCAGCGGCGGGTATGCCCGGAGTAGTCAAGGTGATTACTGCAGAGGACATTCCCGGGGAAAAGACTTTTGGTGCACTCATATCAGATCAACCCCCGTTAGTGGTCGATGAAATAAGGCACCTTGGCGAACCGATTGCCCTGGTGATTGCGCATAACCAGAAAACGGCTGAAGAAGCAATTAAGGAAATTCAAATTGAATACGAACCACTCTCCCCATTATTTGATCCACAACAGGCATTAGGTGAGGGAGTTAGGCAAATACACCCGGGCGGAAATTTGGTCACAAGTTATGATGTCCAAAATGGGGATTTGCCTGAAGGATTTGCTCTCGCTGATGTAATTATCGAGGAAACCTTTTCCGTACCACGGATTTCACCTGGTTATATGGAACCTGAGAATTCTCTTGCCCGCTGGAATGAGGATGGCAGTGTTACTGTTTGGGTAAGTTCACAGCAGCCATTCCATGATCAGGAGAAAATTGCTTCCGTCCTCAATCTTCCACTTGAAAAAATTCAGGTGATCTCAGGAGTAATTGGTGGTGCATTTGGTGGAAAAGAAGACCCATCGATCAGTATCCTGGCAGCTCTAGCAGCATTTTCTTGTAAAAGTTTAGTCCGTATATGCAACAGCAGGACTGAATCTTTTCTTGCGCATCCCAAGCGGCATCCAGCAAAATTATCCATCAAAATTGGGGCTAAATATGATGGAACCTTGGTTGCTCTGGATGCGCTTGTTTATTTAGATACAGGGGCTTATGCCTCCCTCGGACCGGCTGTCGGTGGTTTACTGACAGAGACTGTTGCTGGTTCTTATCGGATCCCGAATATGCGGGTTCAGACAAAGGTTGTGTATACCAATTCGCCGCTATCTGGAGCAATGCGGGGATTTGGAGCACCGCAATCTCATTTTGCCATAGAAAGCATGATGGATATTCTGGCTGACAGGCTTCAGATGGATCCCATTTTGTTTCGCGAAAAAAATATACTCCATCCCGGGGATCGTGTTTTCACGCAGGTAATTGTTAGTGATTCTGCAAATAGCTTGCCCTTGATCCTGGATAAATTCAAAGAATATCGCGACAAGTATTTAAGTATTCCTTCCCAACCGGGTAAACTAATCGGCATAGGTTACGCCTGTGCAGCCCAGACAATGGGTTTGGGTGCAAAGGTACCTGATCCATCCAGTCACAGGTTGACATGGCAGCAGGATGGTACGGTTCTCCTTCAGATGGGTGCACCTGATCTGGGTCAGGGATTAACCACCATCGCAGAACAGGTCATCGCAGAAAAACTGGGTATTCCTTTTTCTAATATTATTACAGCTGAATTGGATACTAAAACCACCCCGAATGGCAACGTTACCTGTGCTTCGCGAATGACTTACCTGGTGGGTAATGCAGTATCCTTAGCTTCAGATGATTTGATCGAGCAATTGCTCGATCAAGCTGCTGAAATAACCAAATTACCCAGAAAATCATTGAGTTACGCTAAAGGTTTCATTACATGATTCAAAAGGTTTACTCATCTCTGCCCAGGAGATCCTTGCGCATATTGCAGAAAGTGATGAATCTGCTCCAATCCATTGGTACTGCATCATTTCCATATCCACCTGAAACGACCCCGCAACATTTACCCATTGGCATGCCGCATGTCATGTTCGTCTTTGGGGGACAGATCGCCCGGGTGGAGGTTGACCCCGAGTTAGGCACAGTTGATGTGACCCACATGGCTGCCATACATGATGTGGGACAGATCATCAACCGTGATGGAGTGGAAGGCCAAATTGAGGGTGGGGTAGCTATGGGTTTGGGTTATGCATTATATGAAAACATGGTTCTAAAACCTAACGGACAATGGGTGAATAACTTCACAGAATACCTGCTTCCTACCGCGCTGGATATGCCTGATTGTTTGGATGTGGATATACTGGAAATTCCTGAAAAATCCGGACCATTTGGAGCAAAAGGATTGGCAGAGATTTGCCTGGTTCCAACAGGCCCTGCAATTGCGAATGCAGTCTTTAATGCGACCGGAAAGCGGATATATCATTTGCCAATTAAACCCGAAGATTTGTTGTAAATTAGAGAAAATAAGATACAATTAGAATTGTCTGACAATTGAATTATTGGAAAGGTAGATGAATGGAACAGAAATTTATCGGTTATCAATGTTCTTTATGTGGGAAAACATATTCACCAGGTGAAATAACATACACTTGCCCGGTGGATGGCGGCAACCTGGATGTAATATTGGATTATGACCGGATCAATAAAGAAGGCAAGCTCGAAGAAATTACTTCATCCCGGGATACTTCCCTGTGGAGGTATTTACCTTTATTGCCGGTTAGCGATCCAGGTTTCCTGGGGACCTCCCTGCGTGTTGCCGGTGGCACACCAATATTGACGCCTATCAAGCTTGGTGAAGAATTAGGCATTAAAAAGCTTTGGATAAAAGATGAGGGACGTAATCCAAGTGCATCCTTCAAAGACCGTGCCAGTGCCATAGTCGTAGCCCGAACTCGTGAGCTGAAATCTGATATTGTTGTGACAGCTTCGACTGGTAATGCGGGTGCTGCATTGGCTTGCATGGCTGCTGCTGTAGGTCAGCCGGCGATTATTTTTGCACCTAAAACCGCACCACAGGCCAAGGTAGCACAACTATTGATCTTTGGTGCCAAAGTGATCCTGGTGGATGGCAATTATGATTCTGCTTTCGACCTTACCATTGAAGCTTCCAATGAATTTGGCTGGTATTGCCGGAATACTGGCTATAACCCTTTTACACTGGAAGGGAAAAAGACGGCTGCTTTTGAAATTTGGGAAACTCTCCTGAAGAACCGGAAGTCCAATAAACCATTAACGATCTTTGTATCCGTTGGAGATGGCAATATCATCTCCGGATTGCACAAAGGGTTCAAGGATCTGCAGAAATTAGGCTGGTTGGAGCAAATGCCTCGAATTATCGGGGTCCAGGCTGAAGGATCAGCAGCGATATACAATGCCTTCCATTCTGGAACAGAAGAAATCATTCCGGTAAATGCAGTCACCATTGCAGATAGCATATCCAGTGACCTCCCCCGGGATGGTGTCCGTGCAGTAAGAGCAGCAAAACAAACCGGCGGTACATACATAAAAGTCACTGATGATGAAATCGTGAAGGCAATAGCCAACGCTTGGCAAAGTTGGTTTGTTTGCTGAACCAGCAGGATCAACTGCTTATGCAGGTCTTGAAAAAGCAGTGCGGGAAAATATTGTAAGCCATGATGATGACATCCTGGTGATGAATACAGGCAGCGGATTGAAAGACATAAGAACTGCCATGCAGGCAGTGACTGCGGCTCCGATCATTGAGCCCACCCTTAAAGAATTGAAGAAATTTTTGAAACAATAATTATGAAGCCAAAATTTTCGATAATTGCTCCTGTTTATAACGAATCCGAAAGTCTGCCAGAACTTTATAAACGCATCACAGAAGTGATGGGACAGACAAACGAAGAGTGGGAACTCATCCTGATCGATGATGGATCCACTGATGGTTCAACAGGTGCAATTCGCGAATTGGCTAAAGCAGATCCACATATTCGCCCGGTGATATTCGCCCGCAACTTTGGCCATCAAATCGCAGTGACAGCCGGGTTGGATTACAGCCGCGGGGATGCAGTAGTGATCATTGATGCAGATTTGCAGGATCCCCCGGAAATGATCCTGGAAATGATAAAAAAATGGCAGGAAGGGTATGAAGTTGTTTATGCTGTAAGAGCAGATCGGGAAGGGGAAACCTGGTTTAAACGGACAACAGCCTCGCTCTTTTATCGGGTCATTTTCAAGATCACAGATGTGAAAATCCCATTGGATACTGGTGACTTTCGACTGCTGGATCGTAAAGTTGTGAATATCATGAACCGTATGCGGGAACGGCATCGTTTTCTTCGAGGCATGGCTGCGTGGGTGGGTTTCAAACAAATCGGCTTGCCATACAAACGCGCAGCCAGGTATGCCGGCGTAACCAAGTATCCATTCAGAAAAATGTTGCAACTGGCATTGAACGCTATAACCAGTTTTTCATATTTTCCTCTACAGGTCGCAACTTATATTGGCTTTGTTTCTGCAGGGATTAGTATTATTGCAATCCCATTGGTTATTATTTGAACGCATTAACCGGATCACAGGCTTTTGTCGGCCAGGCAACCACATTGATCGCTGTACTTTTTCTTGGAGGTGTTCAACTTATATCATTGGGCATATTAGGTGAATATGTCGGGCGAATTTATGATGAATCCAAAGGGCGTCCCTTATATATTGTTCGTGAAGAACCAGCAGATTTTGAAAAATAACCCATTTAGGAGATATATAACAAATGTCAAACAAAATTGATTTAACAGTACAGACGGACCGCTTGGAAAGAGCAGTAAAACGAGCGAAAGAACAGAATATTATCATTCCAACTTTCGCCCAGATGAAAAATCCCGCATTGATTCCAGCCAAGATTAAAGAAGAGTTGAAGGGTATTGGTTTGTGGGATTTTGCACCTCGGAATCTATTCAGGATAAACTGGCACAACGAACCGGTTGCCAAAGGTGGTGGATTTGGCGGAGTCAATTACCTTGAATTACCTTCCAGCCTTACTGGTACAAAAGCCAGAGTAATTGTTGTCGTTGGCAAATGGTTCCCAACCGGTGCCCATAAAGTTGGTGCTGCATTTGGCTGCCTGGTTCCGCGGTTGGTTACTGGTCAATTTGACCCGACCTCCCAGAAAGCAGTCTGGCCTTCCACTGGCAATTTCTGCCGTGGTGGAGCATATGATTCAAAACTATTGGCCTGTGATTCCATCGCCATTCTACCCGAAGGAATGAGCAAGGAACGATTCGAATGGCTGGCAAAGGTTTCTGGCGAGGTCATTGCCACTCCCGGATCCGAATCCAATGTGAAAGAGATCTTCGATAAATGCTGGGAACTCCGCAAATCGGGCCAGGATCTGATGATCTTCAATCAGTTCGAAGAATTTGGTAATTATCTCTGGCATTATGAAATTACCGGACATGCCATGGAAGAAGTCTTAAAGAAGGTCATGGGTCCTAAAGATGAATATCGTGGTTTTGCCTCAGCAACTGGTTCTGCAGGTACGATTGCATGCGGGTGATTACTTGAAACAGGCATTCCCCATCTTCAAAGATCGTCGCCAGCGAAGCCTTGCAATGCCCAACTCTTCTTGAAAATGGTTTTGGTTCCCATCGTATTGAAGGAATTGGTGATAAGCATGTTCCGTGGATCCACAATTTGAAAAACACAGATATGGTTGTTGCTATTGATGATAAAGCTGTCGTCAATATCTGCCGCCTGTTCAATGAACCGGAAGGCAAGAAGTATCTCGCCAAGAAAGGTGTTCCACAGGCGATTATTTCACAGTTGGATCTCATGGGATTTTCCGGGATCGCCAATGTGCTTTCAGCGATCAAGTTTGCCAAGTATTATGAACTTGGTGAAAATGATATTGTACTGACTGTATTAACCGATTCCATGGAACTTTATGGGAGCCGGTTAGTAGAAATGCACCAGGAATTTGGTGAATATACAGCATCTGATGCTGCAGAACATTGCGCCCGCTACTTAATAGGCCAATCTACAGATAATTTGCTCGAATTGTCTTATACTGACCAGCGTCGTGTTCATAACCTGAAATACTTTACCTGGGTTGAACAGCAGGGTAAGGAATATAAAGAGATCATGGACATGTGGTATGAACGGGATTACTGGAAGGGTGTCCAGGGACAGGTTGGCGAGATTGATGCTTTAATAAATGAGTTCAATGACCGTGTCGGATTGATCAAAAATTACTAAATCTTTACTATAAAATTAACATCCCGCAGACTGCATAAGACTGCGGGATGTTGTTTTATAATAATAGAATGAATTCAACAACTGGTATTCCTGATACATCCCTCGTGTTGGTTTCAGTAATGAACTCCCCACGCGACCTGGAAATCGCACGTATGCTTGGTTGGTACCGAATCCCCTTGAGGAGAGCGCCAAAAGTAGTCGATGTGGATTACCTGGCTTTTTACCAGACCTCAGGATTTACTGAAGGGGATCGGGGAAAGATCCAGTATATTGCAAAAGTACGCGGGCACGAGTTGACAACCCGTGGGGAATTGCTCAAAGATGAGAAAGACCACCCGAGAGTGCATGAGGAGTATTATAAGATCCAGATCGGTCCATTAATCAGGCTTGCCAAACCGATCAAGGCAACGAACTGGAAGCGGATCACATTCCTCTATACAACCGGAAAATCGTTGATGGAGGCCAACCAGGTCAATGATCTGGTCATTCGATCAGAAGAACGGTCCTTACTCTGGCGTTCAATTCGGGAACGGATTGGAACAGATAACTCGTCTGTCACTAACCCTGTTGAAAATTTTGATATACCTGATGGCCAGTTATTGGAAATTCTTGGCTATTTGGGATTCAATGAGATTAACAAAAGTAAATAATAATTTATTGAGAGGGTCTGATGAAAATTATTAAAAATGGGACTCTGATCACAGCCAGTGAAACCTTTTCCGCTGACATTTTAATAACGGGTGAAAAGATTACTGAAATTGGCAGCAATATTAATATTCCGGGTGCAGAGATCATTGATGCCAGTGGAATGCTTAGTCATGCCGGGTGGGGTTGATCCGCATGTTCATCTTGAATTACCCATGTTTGGTACGGTGTCTTCCGATGATCATTATACGGGTCATAGAGCTGCGGCTTTCGGAGGAACAACTACCTGTATAGATTTTATTTCGCAGGATCACAATACATTAACTGAAGACATTGATGCATGGCATGAAAAGGCAGATCATAAAGCTGCCATCGATTTCGGGTTTCATATGAATATTACCCGGCTGAACGATCAGATTGCTAGTGAAATTCCATCATTGGTCAATCATGGCATATCCAGCATTAAAGTATTTACAGCTTACAACAACCGGTTGAGGCTGGACGATGGCGGTATTTTTCGCGTGATGCGCATAGCCCGGGATGCGGGAATTCTTACCATGCTCCATGCGGAAAATGGTGATGTGATCGACATTCTTATTCAAGAAGCATTGGCATCCGGGAAGACAAAGCCAATCGACCATGCCCTTACGAGGCCTGCATGGGGTGCTGTAGAAGCTGTACTACGAGCTTGTTCATTAGCTCAACAGGCAGAAGCACCACTTTATATTGTCCACATGAATGCAGCCGGCGAGGTGGATCAATTGGAATATGCAAGAGCTCACGGGATGCATGTAATGGGAGAGACGTGTCCGCAATATCTGTTCTTTACAACCGAACAGTTGAGAGGACCCGATGGTGCAAAATGGGTGTGCTCACCTCCAATTCGTGAGAAGGTGGATAACGATAGACTTTGGGAGGGATTACGATCTGGAGTGATTCAGACAATAGGAACAGACCACTGTCCATTTTTCTATGATGGATCCCAGCCAATTGTTTATGAAGGCGAAAAGGTGGCAATTCCCGGGAAAGAGCTCGGTGATAAGTGATTTCACAAAAATACCCAATGGATTACCAGGTATAGAAGACAGGCTGCCTATTATGTGGACTTACGGAGTCAGATCAGGTATGCTGTCCCCTAATCAATTTGTAGCTTTGAACTGCACCAATCCTGCAAAGATATTTGGATTATATCCACGAAAGGGAACCCTGTTACCCGGAGCAGATGCGGATATTGTGTTGTGGGATCCAGGAAAACATGTTCATTATGGGGTAAATGAAGCGCATATGCGGACGGATTATAATTTGTATGAAGGCTGGGAATTAGTTGGAATGCCAGCAATTGTTTTTCTGCGTGGTGAACCGATAGTCAAAGATGGTCAATGGTTGGGGAAACGAGGTGCTGGGAAATTTATTCGCAGGAATGCCTCAAATCAGGTTCTATAAAATATAATGTTTATTCTTGTCCCTTCATTTTTGTTAATTGGTACTGCAGCGATAATACAAATTCTACATATCTTTCGCCCTCGATTTAATGCTACCTGGTTGATCGCAGTTACTGGTGCCTTTCTAAGTTGGGTATCATTATTATTTCTCAGGTTTAGATTACCAACAAATTTGGTATACCTCCATTGGGATATTGGAAAGATCTATATTGATTTACCGGCATTGGTCATTGATTACTCTTCATGGCCATACGCCTTTGCCATTGGGACATTAATTCTGGCTATTGTTCTATCTTCTCCTGCCAATCTCCAATCCAGGATGGAAATAAGCAGTCTCGCTGGAAATTTAGCAATCACAGGACTGAGTTACTTCGCTTTTTTGGCATCAAACCTGATATCCCTGCTTATCGGCTGGGCAGCGATAGACTTGATAGAAATAGCCGCCTTGTTACGCAATAACCCTGAAAGTAAGAACAATCAACGGATCATTATCGGATTCACATCCAGGTTTCTAGGTCTGATCCTGATTTTCTGGGCGATCGTCCTGGGTAGTCGCGAAAGTGGTTTTAGGACAGATTTCACAAATTTATCACCTTTGGTGGGATTGCCCGTCCTGATCGGAATTGGGTTAAGACTGGGATTATTTCCTGTCCACCTGACTTATTCCGAGGAAACCAGCATTCGGCGAAGCCAGGGTAACCTTTTCCGGTTTATTCCACCAGCTGCAAGTTTAGTCTTACTTTCCCGCATTCCACCAGAAACATTGTCACCTGATATGAATATTATCATCAGGTTATTAACAATGATTGCAGCAATTTATGGACTAATTCGTTGGTTGTCTGAAAAACGTGAATTGGATACACGTCCATATTGGGTGATGATACTATCCAGTCTGGCAATATTATCCACCTTGAATGGTTTTTCAATGGCATCCGTATCATGGGGAACTTCGATGATCCTTCTGGGTGGAGCATTATATTTGCATGATTTTAAGACTCGTTTTATTCAGGTTTTACTTTTTATCGGATTATTGTTGTTTACTGGAATACCCTATACGCCTAATGCCGCTGGTTTGGCTGGCTTAATGGGATCCCCAAATCTATTTATTGAAATTATTAGTCTTTTGATCTTTCTACCGTTACTCGTTGGATTATTTAGAAAAATCAAAAGCAAAGAATTCATTCCATCCGGATTGGAACGAATCGTCTACCTTACATATCCATTCAGTATCTTATTGTTGATCATTTCATTTGTCATTATTGGTCTCTTTGGCTGGCGTGGTTCAAGGATAATCGGGGCATGGCCTGCCATAATTACTGGCTTAGTGATCATTTTACTCATGTTGATCGTGAATAGATTTTTACCCCGTCAGATCACTTACGTTAAGAATTCGTTTGAGGAATTTATTAAAAAATATTCTTTTATTCGACAATATGTCAGGACAATTTTTACATTTACCTGGGTTTACACTTTATTTCGGTGGATATTTGGAATCATTGGAAAGATTATTGATTGGTTCACATTTTTATTAGAAGGCGAAAGCGGTTTACTATGGGGGATGGTTTTTCTTATATTACTGATCATGGTTATTGGTGGACGAGGTTAACCTTATGCCTTTTTCCATTCAATTAGTAGGCATGATCGTCATAGTTGCAGCAAGTATGCTCCCATTTGTTGTGCCAAATTGGCGCATATTGATCACAACACTTGCTGCCATTTACCTGATCCAATTCATCTATATTTTCTATCTTTCAACGCCACTTCTAGCTGCAATTAACCTAATCATTGGATGGATGGCCTGTGCAGTAATAGGTATATCCAGTTTACGGTTACGACTTCATGAAAATATCGAACCCTTTCAAAAAGGAATCGCATTCCGATTGATAAGCGAATTCTTTTTTATTTTGACAGCTTTTGCAATATCTATCAATGCCAATTCATGGCTGCCAAAAATACCTTATATTGTCTTCTCAGCAGGATTAACTCTTATTATTTACCGGATTGCTCCAACTTAATTATTACCCTCAAACTTTACGGATCGTCGTCGGGCTATTAGTTTTGTTATCCGGTTTCGAATTAATCTACTATTCAATAGAATATTCATTACTCGTAATTATCCTAATCGGGATTGTAAAGCTTGGTCTGGCCTTTATGGGCACTTACCTTATTAGTCTACAGAACCTGGAGGAAGCCAAATGAGTTCCCCGGTTATCTGGATTATTTTCCCTGTGATAGTCTCAATTGGATTGTTCCTACTGCTCCGCCATCGGACTCTGGTTTATATAATCGGATTTCTCTTCTCACTGGGATTAACTGGAGCAGCATATTGGCTGCCAATTGAGACTCTTGTTGAAACGGGTTCTACTGGTTTCAAGATTTCCGGTGTTCTTACTATTCTCGGCCGGCAGTTGATTTTAAACCAGGACCGTCAGGCAATATTAATATTGATCTATGCAATAACAGCCTTTTGGCTTTTTGGTGGTTTATTTACCAATGTCCCTCCATTATTAGTCCCTATCAGCCTCATGGTGGTTTCATTCCTGGTTGGATCAATCGCAGTGGATCCATTTTTATATGCAGCGATATTTATTGAAATTGCTGTTCTTTTAACACTACCTTTATTGGTCAAAGATACAAAACGCTTAAATGCCGGGGCAATGCGTTTTCTCACATTTCAAACCATAGGGATGGTTTTCTTACTTTTTACTGGCTGGTTGCTAGGTGGAGTAGAAACAGCCCCGGCTGACCGAGCTGCAGCATTGCGGACATTGGTTTTTCTTGGATTGGGTTTTGCTTTCATTTTGGCGATTTTTCCGTTTTATTCCTGGATACCCATGCTAACCGAATATGAAAATCCTTATACGGTTGGATTTATATTAATATTGTTTCCAACAGTAATTTTACTATTTGGGATCACGTTCGTTGAAAAGTATTCATGGCTGCGAAGTTCGAATGAATTAAAACAAGCCCTTCAAATTGTAGGAATATTCATGGTAGTAATAGGTGGAATTTGGTCCGCATTTCAGAAGCATTTAGGTAGGATGTTTGGATATGCTGTTATCGTAGAAAATGGCCTGTCCTTGATTGCAATAGGAACATTAACACCAAATGGGTTTCAAGTTTTTGCTAATTTGTTCCTGCCGAGGATTTTATCTTTTGGACTTTGGGCCCTATGTTTATCGATCATTCGTAAAAAATTTAATACCCTTGAACTGGCAAAATTGGGGGGTATTGGAAAATCAGAAACATTAATTACATTAGGTTTTCTAATCGCTCAATTTTCAATCGGAGGATTACCCCTTCTAGGGGGATTTCCTTCAAGGGTTGCGTTACTTGAAGAAATCTCTCTCCAATCGTCAGTTATTGCATGGTCAATTATTATTGGGATTGGCGGTATTTGGGCTGCTGGACTTGTTTCCTTGTCAACTGTTCTTAAATCAGAATCAGGTTGGAAAACCTTTTTTGGTGAAAATATTGTTGTCAATACCCTTATCTGTATTGGCATCCTTGGTTTATTAATTATGGGTTTATTTCCACAGTCTTACTCATCGGGGATGGTGAATATTTTACTCCCATACCCCCACCTATATTAATAAAATTGATTATTACCCGGATGGTATAATCTTCATGTCGAAAAAAATAACAATCACCCCAGAGGATGGTATGGAAATTGAACAATTAACAAAACGTCTTGAATGGCTTGATGATGAACGACGTAAAGATAAAAGTACAATTGCAACTTTAGAAAATAAACTGGAGAAACTTGAAGAAAAATTAAACGCTACCAGGAAAGAAGTCTCCACTCTTACTGGAAGCTTATCCCAGTTCAATCTGGTCTTTGGAAAAATTGAGCAAATTGAAAAAAATCTTGCCGAAACGAAAATTGATCTTGGCAAGGTGGGAGAAGGATTGGAACGGTCCAGAAAAGAAAGTGAACATGAACAAGAACTAAAGAGAATTTCGGATATTGATGGTATTACTTCGACAATTCAAGAGATTCGAAAAAGTACATTACCAATAACTGAACTAAAAAAAGGTCAAAAAGTTCTCGATACAGATATCAGTTCACTAAAACAACAAATGCAGAAACTGGATAATAAGTTCGTAGATATTCAGGAAATCTATGATGAGTATCAACGTGCTCAGAAAATGTTTGACAACTCTCGAAAAACTGAAAATAAAAGAATTACCGATTTACAGGGTGAAATTTCTGCATATAGAAAAAGAAGCGATGAACTTAGGTCTAAGATCGATCTGGCATTAGAAAATATGCGCAATATGGAAGCTCGAATAATTGAAATCACTGCTTCTGAAGCGGACCGTAGACAATCTCAAGTAGCTTTCATGGAAAAGCAGAATCAACAACAGGTTGTTCGAGAAAGAACCCTAAAGGATGGACTGCAAAAAATTGAGCAAGTTACACAAAATAGCTCTTTGTACGAAGTACAGTTCAAAAACCTAGAGGATACTCTTCGAACTATCCGAAAGACCAAAGATCAATTGGAAGATGCTACTCAAAAAATTGATCGGAGAGTCAATGAAATCACAGAAATGCACAGATTAAATGAAGATCACTTCAGACAGGAATGGATCACTTTCAAAGCAGATGACCAGAAACGCTGGGCGAATTACAATCTGATCATGGATGAACAACAGAAAGATAACCAACGACAGGAAGAGAAATTAGATAAGCGAGTGGTACATTTGGAAGACCTCAGTCTGGATATGTCTGATACCATCGCAAATATTCATAATGAGACAGAAAAACGATTGCAAAACCTATTATCATTGGCTCACGATTGGTTGTCTTCATATGAACGTTTACTGGGTAAAGACAGAGAATTAGACTGATGTCAACCCATGTTCTTGGTACAGCCGGTCATGTGGATCACGGCAAATCATCCCTCGTCACAGCTCTGACAGGGATGAACCCTGACCGGTTAAAAGAAGAACAAGCCCGTGAGATGACCATTGAGCTTGGATTTGCCTGGTTTAGGCTTCCTACTGGAGAGGAAGTGGGGATTGTTGATGTTCCGGGTCATCGTGATTTTATTGAGAATATGCTTGCGGGTGTCGGTGGTATTGATGCTGTTCTTTTTGTCATTGCAGCAGATGAAGGGGTAATGCCTCAAACAAGAGAGCATCTTGCAATTCTTGATCTCCTTCAAGTTAGTAATGGAATAATCGTTCTTACAAAATGTGACTTAATTTCTGACAAGGAATGGTTAACTCTTGTCGAAGAAGACATAAAGAAAACGGTACAGGATACTGTGCTTGCTGAATCGCCAATTATTCGAGTCTCATCGAAGACCAGGGAAGGAATTCCTCTTCTATTGGAAGAAATTTCAAAAATCCTTGAGAAATGTCCCCCTAGATTGGATATTCATCAACCAAGGTTACCGATTGACAGGGTTTTTTCCATGCCGGGTTTTGGTACCATCGTTACTGGTACACTTATGGACGGGTCATTTAAAATCGCGGATGAGATTACCATATTACCTGCTGGAATTAAATCCAGGATCAGGGGATTGCAGAATCACAAAACCAAAGTTGATTTGGTAATTCCCGGGCAACGAACAGCTATTAATATCACTGGAGTAGCAGTTGAAGATATTAAAAAGGGGAGACGTGATCTCCTTTCCTGGTTTGTATCCTCCAACAAAACGCATAGATGTACAATTCTCCTTATTAAAAGATATAAGCGGATCTTTGAAACATCACAGTGAAATAAAGTTTTTCCTGGGAACGACAGAGGTCCTTGGAAGTATTCGTTTATTGGGGACGGAAGAATTGACTCCAGGTAATCATGCTTTTCTACAAATTGAATTATTTGAACCAATTGTGGCGAAAAAAGGAGACCGATTTATCCTTCGCCGTCCATCTCCCGGAGAAACCCTGGGAGGAGGAACAATTATTGAAGTGACCTCTCCGAAACGCTACAAACGATTTGCAGTAGAGACTTTAGCGCTTTTAGAAAAAAAACTCTCCGGTTCCCCTTCGGAGAAAGTGTTATCCATAATTCACACCGAATCCCCTGTTTTGGTCTCTGATGTTCTTAAGAAATCCATGATCGACTCTACAGAAACGATGGATATCATCAGATCCCTGCAGACGGAAAACCAAATCAAGATGATCAAATCATCAGAAAATATCTCCCAAAGCCATCTTAGTCTCGTGGAATTATTTGCAGAATACTTTGCAAGCCACCCGCCAGATCCTGGAAAAATTCCATTCCAGTAATCCATTAAAAACTGGAATTTCCCGTGAGGAATTACGCAGTAAACTAAAATTGAATTCCAAAATATTCACATTAATTATCGAAGATTGGATAAACGAAGGGGAATTGAAAAGTAACCTGGTAAATCTATCACTGCCTGGATTTTCAATTAGTATCCTTCCGGAGCAACAAAAATTGATACAATCTTTGCGAGCTAAGTTTTCTCAAAACCCGGTGTCTCCTCCTTCTGTGAAAGAGTGTAAAGATGAGTTGGGAGAAGACCTATTCAGGATGCTGATCGAAAGAGGCGATTTCATTCAGCTATCAGAGGATGTCGTCTATTCTTCAGATCAATATGAAAAGTTAAGAAATGAAGTTATCGAGTATTTGCAAAAGAATTCCACAATAACAGTTGCTGATTTTAGGGATCAATACCAGACAAGCCGAAAATATGCTCTTGCTTTCCTGGAATATCTGGATCAGATCAATATTACCCGGCGGGAAGGGGATTTCCGGAAGTTATCTAAGCATTAATGCGAGCCAGCGATTGCTGCTTCCTTCATCAACTTGTCAATATCCAAAGGAATTCCCTTTGAATGGATTTAATGATAGTGACATTGCTTGCAGGTCACATTTACTGATACAAATTCCACAACCCATACATAATTCAGCGTTCACAGTATTGAATCCATCTACCAGTGAAATTGCATGGAATTGGCAGTAACTATTACATACCCCGCAATCCACACAGATATCATGATCGACAACTGCTAAAAAACCTGATGCGGCTAACATCGGTGTCCCATGTTCGTGAGCCTGGATCGCGCCACAGCAGCAGGAGCAGCAATTACAGATCGCATAGAATCTCCCAAGCATTGCATCTTTAAAAAAGGCATGATGGACATGCCCTCGATCATCTTCATCCTCAAGTATTTGTAGAGCTTCCTTTTGGGATATGCTGCGAGATTTTTGTGGATGATGCTCGAGGACAAAACTTGCAAAGGGCTCTCCCACCACCATACAGACATCCAATGGCAGACATGGATTTTCGCGGCTGGATCGGCAGGGACAATCCATAACTACGAGGTGATCCGGGTGATTAAGGATGATGTCTTTTGCCAGCAAATATGGAATGATAGTTTCCAGGTTTTCCAACCTGACGTTTTCTTGAACTGAAACTAATTGTCTTAACTGAAGTTAAGGGGAGAACTTTACCATGATAGGTATCCGCAAATGTGATTTGCTTATTTGTTGATTTGACAGGGAAAAGCTTTCGGAGTCCAGCTTGTATATAGTTGCTAAATGTGATTATTGGATTAATTAATCGGTTTAGTTTGTGTTGCCTGGTTCCGATACCAATGTAAGTATAAAGAAATCGTGCATAGATATATCCATGCACCTTATCGAATGTAGAGAAATTTTTTGTTTTTCCAGCTACATCAAAAAAAGCCATTGTAGAAGGTTGGATTAAGCCTAATCTCTTTTTTTTCGGGAGATCGTTATCAATCATAATCTTCTAGTTTCAATTTAAGAGCTGATAATAACATTGGATGATTCGAATTATGCAAATTTATTCCTGGAGTATTGTGCCAGTTCGCGAAATTATGAATGGTTCCCGATAACCCATCAAGCAGATCTTCAGTTACCTTAACCCCATCTTCCAGAAATATTGATTTTATTTCAAGAACTTTGTTTATTCGATCAGCCTTAACATCCATTTTCCCAACAATTGAATCATTATGTAAGGATTGGAAGAAGCCAATATCCGAATTTTCTTTTTGATGCAGGTAGATAACATTCCAACCGAAAATCAAACCCGAATAGAGTTTTTAATCTTGCTCTGTCCCATAATAAAGGGTCAAAAGGTGACAAGATTACAGTCCGGTTTGGTTTGGCTGATCCGGAAACAATGGATTCATAAAGTTTCAGATTATCCTTATGAATATATCCGGTAAATTCAATTCCTTCTATGTTAACAGGCAGGATCTCACCTGACTTCTACCAATGAACCCAGGACAGATTCTTGTTTGGATTTAGGTAATCGATAATAATCCAGGATCCATTGAGATAGTGCAATCCCCAGCGATTTAATCGTCCTTGCGGTTAATATTATTTTTGCTTCAGCTTCACTATAGACTTCCTCTACCCCGTTTGGGTGAACCCTTTCCGTGAGATCATATACCCGTTGAAATTGATCCCTTTTCGCAACCATCAATTCGCCGACAAGCAGCAGATGTTCAAGAGCGATCTTTTCATCCTTCCAATTCCACCAGGTTCCTTTTATTCCATCCTTGCGCTTGAAGTTGGATGATTTTACCGGACCATTCTTACGAATTCCATCCAGGATCTCATTTGCAAAATTGAAATTTTGACCTAACCATGTATCATTATTTTCTGCTTTTTTTCGATGAGAAGTAACTTTCCATTGATACAGCGGATAATCCTTCATTGGAATATAGCAGGCAGCATGCGCCCAATATTCGAATAAGTGTTTTTCGGCTAACAATTCATCCAGCCAATTTAGGGGGTAACTGCCCAACCGGCTCCAAAGGACAATATACTGACTGCGCGCTACAATATTGATCGTGTCGATTTGCAGGACACCCATTCTAATAATTTCTTCCAGTAAATTGACTTTCGTTACTGTTTCAGCCAACGGGGTGCCGAGTCCAAGACTATGAATTTGTAGCCTTCGAGCTTGTTGTTGAGTTAAAACCAAAAGCGATGGATTATTCATGAATTAATAAAATGTTCGATGGTCTTTGATGTGACTTGATAAGCCTGCGAAAATATCTCAAAATTCAAATTCTCTGGAGTATCTTTAGAAGTATGGTATTCAGGAGGAGTATCTCCATTCCAAACAGCTTCCAGGCTGGTTACCTGGAATCCACTTCGATAAAAAGGAAGATAATCACCGCAGCGATGAAAATGAGAAATCTTTACGAGTGTGTGATCGATTTCTTTGATAATGTGATTCAATGATCTGGAGGTGTAATCTGGCACCAATCTACCATAACGGATAACTAAACCCAACTTGTTCCCACCGGCAACCGAATCCAAGGTTTAGAACCACGGGTTTATCTGTCCAATCAGTGTGTTTCTTTACAAAAGCAGCTGCACCACATAATCCTTGTTCTTCAGCACTGGTGAAATAGAAATGCAATCGGGTAATTATTTACCTTCTTTTGTTTTGATAATGTCTCTGCGATGAGCAACCCAACCGCCACTCCAGATGCGTTATCATTTGCACCAGGTGAATACTCCTGGTGCCAAAAGTATGTAATCCATAGTTGATACAAGGTCATTATCAATGCGATTGTAATAGAGAAAATATTCAAGCCTGCAATAATTGCCGGAGTCATTGTTAATTTTTGCAATCACCGCGAGACACTGCAATGCAATAATAAAAGTTATGATGAACAATGTTCGCTGACAGTAACTTATTATTTTTCCCTTGATTCCCGATAAAAATGGAATGGTTTGAGCAGTATCCATGTGTGCTACAACCAGCATCTTTGCATCACTTAGTGGGACATTTCTTGGCGTTGCAATAACATTCTCAGTTGTAAACTTTCGTGGAAAAAGCTTTAATACACTCAAGCATAAATACAGGAAGGATCGAGAAGATTAATGGCAAAAGGAAACCTAAAAGGGGGGTTGATCGAATTAAAATAAGAGCAAGGATGATCAAGACAGATTCTGATTAATTGTGCATTATATAACCGAGGGATTATTGGAAAACTGAATAGACTCTTTTTGGATATCATAACCGGAATTTGATAAATTATTAGATATATATTCCTTTATTTTCCCTTCTGATTCACTTCCTGCAGGTCGGGATTTCGCCAGTGAGAGAATATCCAAGAGGATAGATTGTAAATCGATCCGATACGCCAGGTAGGATTGTTTTCATTTGATCGTTGCCAGTATATAGCGGTCATAATCATATTTATAAAGTAAAGGGTCGATATGCAGCTTTACTATTGGTGATATACCTAGTTTTTCGCACATCATCAATTGGGCATCATGTTCTTCTTTTCCCTGGTTGACGATCAACAAAACTCCTCCGGGTTTTATACTATTCCATGCATTTTGCAATAACTGTTCAGGATGGTGTAACCGGGAAGGTAATCCCCATTCCAACGTATCTTTCTCGAATACAAATGGAAAGAACAATGTGATTACATCAAAATGCGATGGGATAGGATTGAAATCTTTTGGAATGAACTGAATATTTGGTGTCCCGTTAATGTGGGTAAAGGCGTGATCAAACCGGGAGTGAAAATCAGAATAGATCCTGAAAGCATCCACTTCATAGCCTTCTAAAGATCACATCACGTGGCTTGCTACTTTGGTACCAGGTAAAAAATGACCACAAGGCTTGAACATAGAACCAATGTGATGTTCCAATATCGGCACAAATGATGCGGTCAGGCAAATCCTTTTTTAATAATGCAAATGCTTCTTCCAGCATATGGATATAAAAAATATTTTCGTAATAATTATCAGCAGCACCATCTCGTTTAATTTTTCCAGATGATAATCATTCAGGTATCGCTGTTCATACTGCCGGGCTTGCGTTCGCTCAGGCTCTTCCAGAAATGCGTAATTATCGAAATCATGAACTTCTTTCCACACGGATTGGACCTCTTCTCCAACGAAAAAGTTGCCTAAGAGGGTAATCCATCCTGTTCCTGAATTCAAGAAATTTACTGATCAACTTCATTTTTAATCGTAATAATTACTATCAATAATTGGTTTTCTATAATTTTGGTAGTACTATGGATTGCTGGCTTTGGTACTTCCCTTTTTTATCTGCATATGAGATCTCACAGACCTCATCACCTTCCAGGAATAATACTTGTGCAATCCCTTCATTCGAATAGATCTTTGCCGGAAGGGGTGTTGTATTTGAGATCTCCAGCGTTACATATCCTTCCCATTCAGGTTCAAAGGGAGTCACGTTTACAATGATTCCACAGCGGGCATAGGTGCTTTTACCCAGGCAAATCGTAAGTACTCCCCGTGGGATCTTAAAATATTCCACCGTTCTGGCTAAGGCAAATGAATTGGGGGGAATGATACAAACGTCCCCTTTAAAATCAACCATTGACCGGACGTCGAAATCTTTTGGATCAACAGTTGCGGAATAGACATTGGTGAAGATCTTATATTCATCTGTTACCCGTATATCATAACCATAAGAAGATACTCCATAAGAGATCACACCAGGTCTGCGTTCACCCTCAGCGAAGGGAACGATCATTTGGTGTTCCAACGACATCTTACGAATCCAGTGGTCTGGTTTTAATCCCATATTTTCTCCTTTAGTATTTCGTGTGATAAGTGATCCTTGTGACTTCACCGGGATATATTTCGAATTGTACGGTCTGATTCTTTCCATTTGGTGAGAATATCAGCTCATATTTACCGGGAGGTAAATTTCCAACCATGAAGACCTCCTGGAAATTATCATCAGGATTTATGGGAGGCATCTGCGTACGGAACCGGGTGTTTGTTGGGCAATCCGGGATTATCCAGAGATACCAATAATAGATCCGGATAGCGACGCACCTCTTTCTTTTCATTAAAATCTGGCCAACCATAGCGCCATTTCCACGATTAATATTTAGCCATAATTCAGGGTTGCGGGTATGGGCGTAATCATTGATCTCTTCGCGTACTTCGAAATGCAGATGTGCACCCAGGGCTTTGCCGCTAAGACCAACTTTTCCAATAATTTCCCCGGTGGTGACTTTTTCTCCAGTGCTTACCAATACTTTGGATAAATGGCCGTATAAAGTATATATGGGGACATCGTATCCCTGAACATCATGTTGGATGACTACCAGATTGCCATAAAAATTTACGCCCCAGCCAAATTGCTGATTTGAATCATTCCCAGCGAAAGCAACAATTCCATCCCCGGCTGCGAGAACAGGTGTGCCTGCTGCATTGATAAACTCCACACCATGATGAGGTTCTCTTTTCCCGTTCTGAGTGCTTCCATAAGCGTAGGATGGTTCGACCTGCTGGTTAAAACCTATCCCAATGGGTATCTCGAATACAAAGTGACCGGGAAGGATACAAATTACATCACCACAGGGGTAGGGCGTATTTTGAATGGTCGGAATAGTCGTCGGCAGGAAAACAGTTGGATTTGTAGCTTGAATAGTTACAGTACTCTCTGGAGTCGTCAAATTGCCTTGTATCCCATTAGCTGCTTCCAAAGTGATGTCTTGTGGGAGCAGTGTTGAAGTTACCCGGGGTGAGCAGGCAGAAAATGCGATTGCGAATAAGAACAACCAGGTTATGTTTGTTCTGGATCTTTGATAGAAAGACAGCATTAGATGATGATTCCTCCCCTTAGTTCCATCACCTGTTTGATCTGATTTTCCAACCCTGAAAGGGTAGCTTTCAAACCATCCAATTTATTCAGAAGTGGTTGTTTTTGGTCGGTTTGTTCGACAGTTTTTAGGTTGATCTGAACATTCATACTGGCACCATTAAACGCTGCCCGGGCAAGTGAAAATGCTGATCCTGCATCTGAGAGTGCGTTTATGTTCCCGTTATTGGCAGCATCAATTGCCAAATCGCATCACATCAAGTGATTTTTCACAAACGTTCAATGGGATCCTTGCCGCATTCAATGTGGCTTTTAATACTTCAGCATCCCGTTTTTGAATGCTTTCCTCTGAATCTTTCGGCAGTCGCATGGCAATTAGCAGTTCATCAAAGGATCTGGCGTCTTCCTTAACTGCACTTTTTAAATCCTCCAGAAGGACATTTGCCTGATTGACAATTTCCCACATTTTGGCTTCGACATCCGCATATTTCTTTTTCCCGATTGTCAGGCGCGCAACCATACAAACCAGGGCAGCCGCCATGGCTCCACTATAAGCAGAGGCTGATCCACCACCAGGTGTTGGTGTTGCTGATGCTAATTCATCAATAAAATCTGTTTTAATCCCTTCTAAACTTTGTTCCTGCATGGCTGTATATAACCTGGTCTCAAGGATCTGCTCTCCTTTGAATCCATCCAATTGCAGATACCAGACAGCTGAATCGATCAGTGATTCCTGGGGTGTGAGCCCAACCAGTTCGCTATGGTGAATAGTGACTCCGTACCGCTGTGCTTCCCGACGAATACTCTCAACAACCCTGAAGATGGGGGTTTGGTGGAAATTGGTCATGTTCATCGAAACCTGAGCCCTGCCATCCACCAACAATCCAAGCGCTTTGATATATCGGAAGCCGCCTGATGAATTTCGCATGGCCTTGGCAATTTTCTGGGCGATACTAATGTCATCGGTGGATAAATAGACGTTATAAGCGATCAAGGGTGACCGCGCACCGACCACTGTGGCACCCGCTGAACCCAATTTAGAAGGACCAAAATCAGGCTTTCTACCCGGATCAGTTACAATAGCAGTTTTCAAACCTTCATATTGCCCGTGACGAATGTTTTCAAGGTTATGCCGGTCCGGTTGGGTAGCCGCTTCTTCGTATAGATAAATGGGTATTCCCAGCTGTTCGGCTACTCGCTGTCCGAGGCGTTTTGCAATTTCCACACATTCCACCATGGTGATATCTTTTATTGGAACGAAAGGAACCACATCTGTTGCACCAATGCGGGGATGCTCGCCGGTATGCTGATTAAGATCGATCAGTATTGCTGCTTTAGCTATGGATTGAAATGCAGCTTCTTCTGCAGCTTGAGGAGTGCCAACAAATGTAACCACAGTGCGGTTATGGTCCAAGTCTGAGTGGTGATCCAGAACATGTACACCAGGCACACTTTCAATGGAATTAATGATCTCCTGTACGATTTCAGGTCGGCGTGCTTCAGAAAAATTGGGAATGCATTCCACCAGGGGATTGGCCATTGTCACCTCAAGATTGGATAAGATAAGGTAATTATCATTTGGAGGGGGGGAAGTGTCAAGTAAACAGATTTGTGCAGCTTCGACCATGGGCTTGGTTTGGGGATACCTTGATGCTAAAATAGGGATGGAGAGACTATGTGTGGAGAATTCATTTAAATTCTTGAACCCGGTGATTTTGAAGATGAAATTGACCTTGGAGGAATCCCGGAAAGCTATCTTCCTCGTTATAATATTGCCCCAACCCAGCCTGTGGCGGTCGTTCGGAATCCAAAAGAACATAAGGTGGAAATGTTCCGGTGGGGGTTAATCCCATCCTGGGCAAAGGATAGTACCATCGGATCACGAATGATCAATGCCCGTGCTGAATCACTGGCTGAAAAACCGTCATTTAGGAATGCCCTCAAACAACGAAGAAATTTAATCCTGGCCAGTGGATTTTTTGAATGGAAACCGGTGAGTACCCTGGCAAACCCGAAAGGGAAGAGTAAAATACCGGTTTTTATTCATATGAAAGACCATAAACCTTTCGTATTTGCCGGATTATGGGAAGAATGGCGATCACCAGAGGGTGAATTGGTTCGAACCACAACAATAATTACCACTTCATCCAATGCTTTGATCGAGCCATTTCATGACCGAATGCCGGTCATTTTGGATGGTGATAAGAGATGGCAATGGTTGGACACAGCAACCAGTCAGGTGGAGGCATTGAAATTACTTCAACCTTTTCCGGCAGAAGCCATGACATATTATCCGGTCTCCACCATCGTGAACAATCCGGCGTATGATAACCCGGTTTGCATTGAAGAAGTGGTCGAATGAAGATGGAATTTCATGGTTTCAAATACTTGACCGGTATACTTGCCTGTGATAAAATCCTGTCCGTTGCCCCCATGGTCTAGCGGTTAGGACACAGCCCTTTCAAGGCTATAACAGGAGTTCGAGTCTCCTTGGGGGCACTCTTCCTCAGACATAAAAACGAGCACGGAATTCACAAATCCTATACTAATTTGGATTTCTTTTCCATCCCGTGTGACATTTTAACCGACGAATAAAGCCGCGCAATAATCTCTGGATCTCCTGGGAATTGGCGCGGTTTATTGTTTTAATCAGCCGCTGAACTCAAGGCTTTGACCTCTTCACCAGTTGGTTTTCTGAATTCAACCTTACTTTCTTGTTCAAGTTTATCAAGGGCTTGCTGATATTCTGATATCTTTTCTTCCAGGGTCCGGAGCTCATTGGCCAGGGTAGGGGAATAGCCCACCGAGTTTGATGGCCTTGGTTATATTTTGGATCTCTTTTGAACTGATGGTCTGTAATGCACGGTACTTTTTCCGATCAGCCAGGTAATTCTTCCGGAGGCTGGCAATCTCGCGATCATACTCGGCCGTCAGGATCTGGAGTGATCTTTCGTTTACGATCCGCGACTTGATTATCTGCAGGACCTGATTTTCCAAAACTTCCTTCGGGATATTTTTCATGTGGCCATTCTTTGAGTTATTCGCTCCAGAACAGCGATAATATTCTTTCCGGTATCCATTGGAAAAGGCGATCAAATGAGCATTAGCGGGACCCACAATCTGCACAGAAGGCGACCCCACTCAGAAAGTAATCTGAATTTACCCTGGCTGAATGGCCCGGGTTTGTATTGGAAGAGTCCCGGATCTGTTTATTTTGCTTATTTTGATACTGGACCAAATCCCAGGTATGTTGATCGATCATTGCCGGCACATAATTCTGGATCACCTTTTCGCCAAATTTCAATTCGCCCAAGTAATTCGGTTGGAATAGAAGGTGGTATAACATCCGGCGTTTTTGTAGAGGTGAGTGGTTTCATGGATCTCCCGATAGGAGCTGCCAGACGCCCGCATTAGCCAGGCTTTTTTGGCTGAGTCCCAAGCTTCGGAATCGGGGACCCAGCGGGATACTTTATGCGGTTTACCATCACGGCGTTTACCGATCTCGATGATCTCACGTTTGAAACCACGGGGAGGAGTACCACCCAGGGCGCCGTAATTCTCGACCAGGTGATGCAATCCGCGTTTCACATCGACAGAGAGGTCCTCCAGGAATCGGGCATTCATCCAGTCTATGAGATTTTCAAAAAGCCGGCCATTGATGCCTTCGGGGATGGAATCGTTGAGGGAGAAGATATCAAAGCCGAGCCGGCGAAGATCTGCTTTGTAGAATGCGGCATCACCGATATCCCGGGCGAATCGAGAAAACTTCCAGATGAGTATACCCACTTCTTCAGGTCCGGGTGTTTTCTGATGAAAGTAACGAACCATCTCCATGAATTTGCTCGACCAACAGTTGAGGAGGCAGATTGAGCGATATCTTTAATACCCGGGTAAGCTGGAGGTGATTATCCTGGCAGTATTTGGTTACAACCGCTTCCTGCTGTTCGACAGAGAGATCCTGATCATCCCCGCCGGAATTACGTAAATATGTAGCTACTTTTTTACCGAGTGGGAAAGGAGAGGCACTGAGAGACATGGGGTTTAATTATAAGTTGTTGGTTGGATAATACAACCTGTCATTAATTACAGGTGGAAGAATCTAGTGACCAAATAAAGTGAGAAGGTAGAACGAGTAAATCAGCATTCCAGTTCCTATACCAAAGATAAAAATACCAAAGGATAACCAATTTATATTTTTTCGGGAACGGGCAAAGAAATATAAAATAGCACCAATAATAATTAATATAAAGCTTATTATTTCCATAATTTTTCCCATTACCTGTCATTAATGACAGCTTGACTCATAGAACGCATGTGCTATTATTATATCATGAGATATAAATTAACTTTCCCTGACGGTCAATCAGTTCTTTCTAATTTGATCCCATGCCTGGAGAATATCTCTATGGCCAGCTTCTCAAATGCTGCTGAATTGATATCAATGCCAGTGTCTTTTACAGAGCGGCTGAGGTCCCTGGAAGCCTCCAATAACAGCCTGGCATTGACGGGAGATAAATCGGGCCGGGGCAAGCCTAAAACACCATAAACTTCTTCACCGTAAACATTTACCAGGGCAGTTATATATTTGACACTAGTTGGGACTTTACCACTTTTCTTCATCCACTCTGAAACGAGTTGATGTGAGGCAGAGAACAGTTTAGCAAACTCTGCTATCGATGCGGATTGACCGAAGCGGTCCCCGCGCCATTCTAAAAATTTCTTGGTGATCCAGTCTGAAAATTCCATCATGTTGATTATAGACAAATTATAGAAATTCACATTAATACCTATTGACATCCGCAACCGCAGTTGCTAAACTGTTATTCTGAAAGACAACCATAGTTGATAAATACAACAGGAGATACAAGATGATCGGAAAAGTTGTTTACCTAAATCATTATGAAGTAAACCTTGAGACAGCGATCGCTGCATTCCGTGGCAAAGAGCACTGGTGTGTGGTGGGCGAAGATTGGTGGACGATGGCTGAATATTCGTTCTCGGATATGTTGGAAGTGAATTGTCCGGTGCATGAGCTCCCTCAGGTAGATCTGATGGCGATCTTAAATACAGTTCGGAAAACGCCAGGTGAAATATTAGATGCATTCAAAATAGCACTTGTGGAGGCAGCATGACCAATTTACCAGGAAAATTAACCGAAATTGAGCCGAAATCTGTTCGAAATTCTTGTGAAACCCCGAGCCGACCTTGTCCGTTCATTCCAGAAGAGGAGACAGAAGAGATCAGGCAAAAGCGCGGCAGTTATAAAGCCGGCCAAAAAATAGACCAGGCAGTTATGGATCTGGCAAATGCCCGGCGGGACCTGGTGGAAATTGTGAATAATCCCACCATGAACTCAGGAGATATCTTGCGGAATATAGCCCGGACACTGATGCACTTATGCGACAGCATGGATGCGATCAAAGACGCAAAAATTTTCATGAAAGAATAAAGGAAAAAATCTCATCAAAGAACCCGGGAAAAGATTGATTGTGATGGATACCCCCTAAATTCTTATAAGCGGGGTGCGCAGAACCTGCGCAGTGGCAAAGCGGGGCAAGTGACATAGAGTTGGGATACTTAAATTTGACCATGAGGAATAATGAACAAAAACAACCGGAAACGCACATTGTTGAACATTAAGTCCCCAGACTATTTCCAAATTGATCCATTGAAAAAGGTAATTGACCCTCACTTACGAGAAATTGGGAAAAGCGGAGGGGAGGAATGAGCATCAAGATGATGTCGAAGGTGTGGGACAGCCGGCTGGCCGGCAATCACAAGTTGCTCTGCCTTTTCCTGGCGGATTGTGGAAATGACAACGGAGATAACATCTTTCCGGGGGTAGAAACAACTGCTTATCGGGCAACGGTCAGCTCGAGGACAGCACAAAGGATCATACATGACCTGGTGGATAACGGGATCATCAAACCGGTTGGGAAAACTGCCAGGGGAACAATTAGTTATCACCTGAGTTCTGAAGCACTGGCAGCTTACAGGGGTGACAAATTGTCACCCATTGAAAAAGAGGTAAAAATCCCTGATATGTCACCGGAAGGTGACACCTATGACACCCCAGGGGTGACACAGCTTTGTC
Organism: uncultured Chloroflexia bacterium; assembly: GCA_963709535.1. GTDB lineage: Bacteria > Chloroflexota > Anaerolineae > Anaerolineales > Anaerolineaceae > PNON01. Next base: position 247,356 of record CAVPWY010000011.1, read on the forward strand.
GTCGGGGTGGTGACACAGCTATGTCACCCGAACCTTTAATTAACCAAGAACTTAACCATCAATTAACAAGATATTCCAATTTTTCAAAAAATTTAGAATTCTTTCAAACCATCCCCGATATCCAATCAGGAACCTGGACAGCTAAAAATTTATGGTCCGCGGTGTATGGCCAATTGAAACTTGACATGTCGAGATCTTCTTTCGATACCTGGGTGAAAAATAGTTGGACTGCCGGATACACAAAAATTGATGATGAAATTATTTTGACGGTCATTGTTCCAAATGAATTTGCCAGGAGTTGGATCGACACGCGCCTAAAAACGACAATCAACCGGATCATTGCAGGATGTACAGGTGGGAAGGTTTCTGGGATCCTGTTGCTCCAAGGAGAAGCTGCAGAGGTGGAGGCAATATGAAAAAAGTAGCTGAACAACTGGCACTTATTGGTCAACGGATCCGTGATCTGCATAGGGAACTATCCTTCCGGAAGATTGTTAAACTGCCAGAATTTAATAAATTGACTGATAGAACACTCATCCGGCTTTCCCAAAATACCGCGACCGAAATAGTTTACGAACCGAAGGATCCGCAGATCCGGGAGATTCTTGGCTTGCAAGTATTTGAACTGGCACCAGTGTGTAAAAAATGCGGGAAGGTGCATGTGGCCAAACGGTGTACAAAACACACCCCTAAAACACGACAGATGCAGCTGGAGAAAAAAATTAGGGTTACCAAAGGAACACTTAAGGTTGCCAAAGAGGCGGTGAATATGACTTATGCAGCGAACATCGCCTATTTACAGTCGGTGGGACGGGAGTTGGAATACACCCAGGCTATCGATGAGCTGGAGGTAGTAATTGACCAGCAGGACCAGGTGGATAAACAAAAACTTGAGAAATTACTCGAACTTGGAGAACCGGTATGAGCGCTGAATTTATCAGTGGACAGGAAGTGAACACTCCGAATGGCTTTGGGGTAGTGCAGGGTTATTACGAAGGCGGGATGGTGTTGGTAAGACATGTTTGTAATAAAATGACCGGAATCAGTGCCGGTGAGTGCATCATACCAAAAGGGATACTTTCCACGTTGTACATATACCAGCCGGCAGATCTGAAAAGTGTGAGGTCAAAATGAGCATATCCTCCCACACCCCAACCCTCCCCCCAGTTGGAGATGGAGTTAAGCAGAGAAAGAACAAACCACGAAAGTACACCTTTCTCATCACCGGGTATGAGGTGGAGAGCGATCCTTCCCAGGAAATGAGAACTCGAGAAGCGTATCGGACTCTGGCGCGGATGCTGGTGAAATTAGAAGCAGAAGAACAGAGCGAAAAGGCAAAGGCAGAAAACAATGGATGAACTGATCACCGGTAGTAAACTGACCTGTACGAATTGTAAGGGAGAGATTGGGGAGCTGGTCTCCATTGAGAATATTGAGTTGGTCCGGATCCGGGGGGTGCTCTTACGATATGCTCACGGGTTCTGTATCGAATGCGGGGAGGAATTCCACTGGTCGGTAAGTGATCGAATGTTGCAGAGAATGCTGGAGCGCTTAGTGAGATAGTAAAGATGGAAAAACTCTGTCTTGCGTTTTGTTAATATATTTATTGATGGACTAGATTATTAGAAATAATATTACGCGCCTAGCAGTATTTCTTGCCCTTAGCGCACAATACCAGGTATTAATCCTGAGCATAATATAAGCGCAAACGGTGCGGCCACCTGAACTTAATGACCAGTCACTAGCTGCTTTGCAAATCGCCTAGTAGACCTTGCTTTTCCAGGTTTGCCGTCAGCTCAACAAAGCGGTTTGTTCCACCCTTGCCCTAGATATATAAGAGTTGGTTCGTTAGTTCACGTCGCTGCCCTGCCCGATTGGTGTTTGGGTTGGTGGCGATTACTATTCCTGTTAAATTGATAGAAACTCAGACGATGATTTCACTAAACCTGGCATTGAAAGCCTCGCGCAACTTCTCCCAGTGCGCTGGATCGCTGGAAGGCTCTTTCATAGACACCAATACTGCTCCAATCGTCATCTGGCAGGTTCTTTCTGACAGATCTATATCCGAGAGCGTAAGCGAAACAGGTGACTTTTCCCCTTCCAGGATCCAGGCCGGTCTGCTTCCATTGGGGATCTCCGAAGGCTGGCAAGTCAACCCTGCGCTGCATGCGGCATCGTAGATCGCACAGCAAACATAAGCAATAGCACGTTTTGCCAGCCTGTTGGCCTCATCATTAGGTAGATCTTCTTCCCATTGGTATAGAAGTACCAGATGGGTAACAAATGAGAAATCTGTGATGATCAACTCCGCCAGTTTCAGATTGCGCTTTTGGTCCAGCTGCTGTTGTGATTCTTTGTCATAAAATTGAGGGTAGCTTAGGAAGGGTGGATTAATAACCGGACTCGACCTGCCATCGCCGCGAGTGCTTTCATTATAGGCAGCTGCCAGTCCTGCCTGAACCCTGGACCATTGTTCTGGATGATCGTTTTGGGTAAACACCTCCAACGCTTTCTGGTAGTGGGTGATAGCCTGTCCGGTGTACTCAGCTACTTCGCCGCGCTTGCGGTCCATATAGATTAGGGCGAGGAAGGTCTGGCATAAAGCCCAAATATTCGGATCGACCTGCCTGGTAAACACCTCCAGGGCTTGTAGGCAATGGTGGATGGCCTGGTCGAAGTTCTCCGTCCGATCGCCATTTTTACGCTTCTTGTAAGCATATATCAAGTTCTGGTGTGTGTGTGCCCACTTTTCCGGGTATGTCTCGAGGGTAAACACTTCGAGCGCCTGTTGAAAATAACCGATAGCCCGATCAGTATTTTCTGCTTGATCACCGCGTATCCGGTCTTCGTAGGCAAATCCCAGGTAGTTTTGAGTGACAGCCCAATCTTCAGGGAATGCCCTGGGGGTAAACACCTGCAGGGCATGCAGAAAGAGCGAGATAGCTTTCTCGATATTTTCAGCCCGGTCACCCCGTTTTCGACTTTGGAAAGCTAGCCCAAGGTTGTTTTGTGCTTTAGCCCATTTTTCAGGGGGTAATTGACGGCTAAACACCGTCAGCGCCAACTCGATGTGGCGGATGGCTTCCTCAAGGTTTTCGGCCTGGTCACCATGAATACGCATTTGGTAGGCTGCACCCAACCGGTTGTGTGTGATCGCCCAATCCTGTGGAAATGATTCTCGCGTATAGACTTCCAGCGCCAGATGGTCGTGAGTAATAGCTTGTTCGAGATTTTCTGCCCGCTCGCCAACCGGGCGAATCCAATATGCTTGAGCCAGATTGGCGTGTGTTCCTGCCCATTGTTCGCGCTCAGTCTGGTGAGTTCTGAACTTCCAAGGCTTGCTGAAAGTGGGAAATAGCTTGTTCGCTATTATCAACCAGCTCCCCACGTTTACGTTTGTTGTAGGCACTGCCCAGGTTATTTTGGGTCATGGCCCAATCGTCCGGGAAAGATTTACGGGTATACACTTCCAAAGCCTGTTGGCAGTGCCATATGGCTTGCTCGACGTTCTCTGCCTGGTCACCGCTGGCACCATTTGCGTAAGCGATTCCCAGATTATTGTGAACCCCTGCCCATACATCCGGGTCAGACTGGCGGGTAACAACTTCCAGCGCCTGGTGGTAATGGAAAATGGCTTGATCGATGTTCTTCGTCTGGTCACCAAGCAAACTGAGTTGCCGATAGGCTTCTCCTAGGTCATTTTGGACAGAGGCCCATTCATCCAGATCGTCCTGTCGCGATAAGGTTTCCAATGCCTGCTGAAAATAGTAGATCGTTTTCTCAAGGTTCTCAGCCCGGTTGCCCTGCTTGTTTTTATAAAAGGAAAGCGCCTGGCGCATATAGTCTGCGACCCTTGTTTTTGGTTCTTGCTTGCTTGAACCCAGGGCTGAATCGCGATCCTTGGTTGACTTAGCACTTGGTTTTATATTGCTCGCTAAAGCGATATTGAGTTGAAGGCCTTTCCATCTCTCCGGGTTGACCTGTTCTGTAAAAACCTCTGCTGCCTGCCGGTAGTGCTGAATAGCCAAATCTATATTTTTTATCTGGTCACCGAGCTTGCGATTGAGAAAAGCATTTCCCAGATTGTTTTGTGTCAAAGCCCACATTTCAGGGAGAGTCGATTTTGTGAAGACCTCCAACGCCTTCTGGAAGTAATCAATAGCCAATTCGATATTTTCTTCCCGTTCGTCTCGAAGGCGATTTATATACGCAGCGCCCAAATTGCTCAGAGTCCAGGCCCAATCTTCCGGAAAAACATCCTGGGTAAATATCCCCAGAGCCTGCCGATAATGTTGGATGGCTTGCTCGATATTATCTGCCCGATCGCCACGCACCCGGTCCATGTAGATATTTCCCAGGTTATTTTCAGCCGTAGCCCATTTCGCGAGATTCGCATCGCGAGGCAGAATCTCTTGGGCCTTCTGGTAATGGAATATGCCTTGTTCCAGGTTCTCAGCTCGCTCGCCCTGTATGCGGTCGCGGTATGCATTTGCCAAATTAGTATGAGAGCTACATCTTAATTCCGGAGGGGATTTCGTTGTAAAAACTTCCAAAGCCTGTTGGCAGAGATGGATAGCTGTCTCAATATTTTCAGATCGATCCCCACGTTGCCGATTCCGAAAGTTCGATGCCAGGTTGGTTTGAACACTAGCCCATTCATCTGGATGGGTCTGACGAGTATATACTTCTAGTACTTGCTGGTAATGGTCAATAGATTTCTCTATATTTTCATCTAGACTGCCGAGCGGGTTTTTCGACCAACTGATAGCCAGTTCCAGTTGCACTCCTGCCCACAGCTCTGGGTCAACCGAAATGATTAACCTTTTCTAAGGCCTGTTCGCAAAGCACGATCCGCTTAGGCATATCGCGCAGGCTCGCAGGTTGAGAAAGAAAATTGAGAAAGCCGGGCAAAGCAGAATCATCCGTCTTGAAAAATCGCATGGATCTGACGATCGCGTCCCAGATTTGCTCCCTCTGCAAAAGTATTTTCTGGTCGAGGCAGCTGGCGGTGATGGCATATTCGGTGCAAGCCAGACGAATCAAGTATTTCTTGTGCCACACTCCATCCCCCAGGTAAAAACGTGCCCAGACCTGCTCTTGCTGATGAACCAGGACGCGACCAAATTGCAAGGCGATGTATCCCTTACTCTGGACAAAGTGCCTGAATTCTTCCTCCAATTGAGATAGAGAAAGCTCGGGGCCTGTGAAGCCGATCAATATATTAAAACCCTCGCCAACCCCGCACTTAAAAACGATGGCCGTATCCTGCCCTACCTCACGTTGTATTTGCGCGGAGGTTTCTAATACCCACTCATGAGGTATCTGCAGTTCAAAACCGAGTTCTTCATTTCGATACGTTTTCACCTGTTTGAATTCCTTGTAACTATGATTCATAAAAGTAATATTAATATCAATGGTGTTTTTGCGTCCAAGATATTTTTATCATAATTTGAAATACTTTAACTATTATAGATGAGTTATGACCTTCAATAGCATTATTATCCTATAAGAACAATTTCTTATTCACCCTGAGAATCCCGAATTATCGTTTAATTGTCGGTCAAGCACTCCTTTCAACTCGTTGGTACAGTTTTGTGAATTGGTGATAAAGGTGGATAATAATGATTATTGAAGAATCTTTCATATTTGTTATTGAGTATGGCATCATCAATTCTTTTAGAAAGACCAGGTAATCTAGCGAAATATAAATATTAATTCTATTACTCTTGACACCTGTGCTATAATCCTTTTATCAATTGAATATACATGAGTCGGAGTTGTGACCGGCACGTAACCCATAATGGGCGGCGTGCCGGTTTTTTTGTTTTAAATTCTGACTGAAGCATCAAATCATAAGGAGGAAGAATGAAAGGTTTATTCGGGAAGTTCATGAAGCGTTTCTTTTCATTGATTTTTTTGATGGGGATACTTTTATTGGTATCTGCAATACCGGCCGCTGCATCAGGAGGGCAGGCGCCAGAGATCCCACCCGACCTATGGTCTTGGATCGTGAACCTGGTCCTGGTGCAGTGGCCGTCTCTGGTAGGTGTGGCCGCCCTGATCGCCATGCTGATCGATATCGGGAAATCAGCCGGTTGGCTACAAGATGGAGTTGCACCGAAATGGTCCGCAGGATTGAATCTTCTCGGAATGGTGGCATTGATCGCTTTCAAGATATTCATACCTATGTTGACGATAGAGATAATCGACGCCCAGGCTGGAATAATTGCGAGCGTGCTGTTAGTTGTAAGTGGATACGCGCTGATGATCATCACCAGCAGGCAAACTCATCAAAGCCTGGCCGGTGTGCCATTCATTGGCAAGAGTTTCAGCCTGACCACGAAGGGGTAATCCAATGGAAGATCTTCCCGGCCGTGTGGATGTACTACAAGGAAGGGTGGCTGAGCACCACCAGGTATTGTTTGGTCCAGAAGATTGCCCGGAAGTTGGATTAGTCAAACAATTTGACGTGATCAAGACTTTGGTCACCAAGCAAGTTGTTTACAACAAGATCATGACATTCATTGCAGGAGCAATTACACTGGCTTTGATCACGTATGTCATGAGCTTGATCTTTGGCAGGTAAGGATGCCTTATCGATCCGCGCGTCCATGTTCATACCCGGGTTGCCCTGAGTTAGTAAGCAAGGGCAGCCGATGCGCGCTCCATGCTGTTGTTGTAGCAGATCAGCGAGACCCTGTACGAAATCGATTGTATGGGCGGGCATGGCAGAAGCGCAGTCACAACTATCTGCAAATGCACCCGTGGTGTGAGGATTGCCTGGTCGAAGAGGAATACATAGCAGCGACTGAAGCACATCATGAGCAAAGGCACAGTGGGGATGCTGAGGTGTTCCGCACCAGTCCGCTGCGTGCATTGTGCAAGAGACATCATGGTATTCGGACCGCGGAGGAGATGCATCAACCCAGGGGGGGTGGAAATGTTTCCGCTAGAGGGTTGTCGAACGTAGGTGTCTCAAACGTAAGAAATACTCCCCGATCGAAAATGGAAAAGTAATGGATGCCTACCAAACACATAGCTGCAGAACTGATGACAACCGGTGGAAAGGATGGCGGGAAACACTGGACCCAGGCCGAGGTGGAATCGCGGAAGGCCGCTTCAGAAATGGTCAAACGCAAAGACCGGGTTTCACTGCGGGCACCCGAATGGTTGTCTGCAGAAGCGCTCAGGATCTGGAACAGGACAAAGAAGCATGCAGCGGGTCTGGAACTGCTGGACAACCTGGACGCGGAAATGTTGGCCATTTATTGCGATGCGGTAGCTCAATATCGGGCGGAGAGCAAACAGCTTTCAATCCCCTGGGTAGAAGGAGCGATGGATCGGTCCGAGAAAATCAAGAGCATTCAGAGCTGGGCAAGGATCGTGAGCAGCTATGCTGAGAAACTGGGTTTTACTCCTTCTGGTCGTGCCAGGCTGGTTAAGAAACGAGCCGATGAAATGGCTGACGATAAATTCGGACATGAGTTTGACTGAGGAGATCATGGTCCATCCTGTTACCGGATATGCGTTAGAGGCTGTCGGAAGTCAAAGGGTAGTCGGGCAGACAGAATACCTGGCCTGCCAAAGACACCTGGATGATCTCACACGCCAAGGATCGGAAGATTTCCCGTGGGTGTTCGATGAATCAAAGGCGGATCGGATCTACACCTGGTTTTCGTACTGCAAACATGTGGAAGGTCCACTGGCAGGCACCCCGATCAAACTCCTTCCTTTCCAGAAGTTTGACCTGGGCAGCATCTTTGGTTGGGTACACCGGGATACTGGAATGAGGCGATTTGAGAAGGCCTACATCCAGGAAGCAAGAAAGAATGCCAAGTCCACATTAATGGCAGGAGTAGCGTTATTCCTCATGTGTGCAGATAACGAGGAAAGCCCATCTGTATACTGTGCGGCTGTCGACCGGGAGCAGGCCAGAATTGTTTACCGGTCAGCCAAAGCGATGGCTTTGAAATCACCGGATATCCGGAAACGTTTGAAGATAAGGGATTATGAGATCGACCATATTTCGAGAGGCGGGCAACTGAGACCGCTTTCGAAAGAAACCAAGAATAAAGACGGATTGAATCCCTCCGGAGTGATCATCGATGAATATCATGCCCACCCGACCAGCGAGATCCATGACCTGTTGTGGTCCGCTTGGGGACAAAGAGCACAAGCCTTGATGATGATCATTACCACTGCGGGAGTGGATGCTGAGAAAAGTCCGTGTTTCAAGGAATACCAGATCTGTAAACAGATCCTTCAGCGGCTGATCGTTGACGAGCGGTATTTTGTCATGATCCGTGAGATGGATCCGGGCGACGACGAACATGATCCGGGGAACTGGATCAAATCCAATCCATTGCGGGCAGCAACACCAGAAGGAATTGCGAGGATCCAACACCAGCATGATGCAGCTTTCGATAGCCGCGATCCTGCGAAGGTCAGGACATTCAGGATCAAGATCATGAATGTCTGGGTATATGACAGTGAAAACAGTTATATCGGAGATTACCTGGGAGAGTGGGACAAGCTGGGAGTCAGTCGCGAGGAATTCGTAAAACTGACAACTGGAATGAGCTGCTCGGTTGGCCTTGACCTCTCCAAGAAGATCGATCTGACGGCCGATGCACATCTGTTTATCCTGGGCGATGACCGGATAGCGGTTTGTGCTCATGGGTTTATCCCGGAAGAAGCGATCAGGAAACACGAACAAACCGACCGGATCCCTTACCGGGATTGGGCGAAAGAAGGTTGGCTGACTGCGACTGAAGGAGATGTCACAGATTACAACCGGATCCGAGCCCATATACAAGACCTGGAATTGGATCATCGCTGGAAAGTGAATGAGATCTGTTATGACCCGTATAACGCCACGCACCTGGCGAATGAAATGGCAGAGGATGGATATACATGTGTTGAGATCCGGCAAGGTGTTAGGACATTAAGCGAACCCACCAAATTATTCAGGGAAAAGATCGCCCTGGGAAAGATCGTTCATGATGGATCTCCACTGCTGAAATGGTGCCTGGCTAATGCCAAAGAAAAGCAGGATTTAAACGAGAACATCAAACTGAATAAAGAAAGTGCGATGGACACCCAGCGGATCGATCTATTATCAGCATTGATCAATGCGATGGTGCGATTACCTGCTTTGAAAGAAACAGCGAACGTGGATGTAAGTGCAGATATTCTATCTGAAGATTGGGGAATGTGATGCAGAAATACCTGGATGATGTTTTGATCTTACTCGGGTGCGGTTTGATCGTTTATGCCACATCCCTTCTCAGTAAGATCGCTGCCATATATACAGCGGGTGTTCTTCTGATCGGTATGGGGATCCTTATTGGAATCAGCATGAGGAGAATTAAAATGATCATCAGTAATCTATTCAGAGGTTCGATCAAAAACGCAGTTACAACCGGTCCCTATTCGTTACCTGAAGTATTGGATCTGATGAATGTCAGCTCCACTTCCGGGCAGAATGTTACTCCAGAGCGAAGCAAGAATATCAGCACCGCTTACCGGTGTATCAATGTACTCGGGGATGACGTTGCCAAGATGCCATTACAGGCGTTTGTCAGTAGATCAGAGGGAATGATCGAGCGGGTGAAACCATCTAGCCGGATGCAAAATATTGCCTGGCTGCTGGAGATCAGCCCCAACCGTTGGATGACCCCGTTCGTGTTCAAGAAGACATTGATGCAGTGGTTGATCTGCTGGGGAAACGCTTATGCCTGGATGCCGGTGCAACCACCGGGGATTAGACGTGAGATCTTCATCCTCCCATCTTCTCATACCATGCCTATGTTCGATACCGACGGGAATTATGGTACCAGACCACTTTCAGGAATGGGGAAAAGAGAAATATCCCCGATGTGGAGATGGTGCATCTGGTGATCAATTCTGTAGATGGGATCACCGGAAGATCTGTGATCGGATATGCCAGGGAATCATTGGGACGGCAGTTAGGTGCTTATGAAACCCAGGGAAAATTCTATTCCCAGGGATTGAATCCGGGCGGGATCATGTGGGTGAACGGGGAAGTCAATAAAGAAGCCAGGGACAAGATCCGCGGGGCATATGAAGAAGCAATGGGCGGCAGCAGCAATGCCTACCGGTTAGCAGTCCTTGACAACAAGGTCAGTAAATTCGAAGCGATCACCATGAAACCAGTGGATGCTCAATTCCTGGAATCGATCCTGGAGAATGATCTTGAGATCGCTAATTTCTTCGGAGTGCCGCTTTATAAGCTCAATCAGGGAAAACAAGCCTACAACAGCAATGAGCAACAGAACCTGGATTACCTTTCGACGACATTGGATCCTTACCTGGTGCAGTGCGAACAGGCAGCAGCCCTGAAGTGGTTGTCTGAAGATGAGCAAGGATACACCTATTTCCGTTTCAATCGGGATGTCCTATTACGGACCGATGCGAAGACCAGGGCTGAATATTTGGAGAAGAAGATCTTGAGCGGTCAGTTATCACCGAATGAGGCGAGAGGAATTGAAGATCTACCGGCATATCCGGACGGGGACAGGTATTACATCCCAGCAAATATGAGTGAGATAGGAGGCGAGAGGAATGATTAAAGAACCGATACGATGTTTTGAAGGGAATGCCAAACCACATGAGGCTTTCTGGAAATTCAGGAATGCTGTGAGTGCGGAAGAAGAACCTGAAATGGAACTGTATGGATATATCTCCGAGTATTCCTGGTTCGATGATGACGTTACTCCGAAGATGTTCAAGGATGAGTTGTATAAATTCGGGAATAATGGACCGATCACCATCCGTATGAATTCAGGTGGGGGTGATCTGATCGCTGCATCGGTCATGCGGACCATCATCACAGATTATCCCGGGAACGTTACCGTAAAAATCGACGGATTGGCAGCAAGCGCTGCAACCATCGTTGCGCTGGCTGGGGACCAGATCAAGATGCAGGAAAGCGCTTACTTTATGATCCATGATCCGGCGGTCAGTTTCTTATTTGCCACGCTGAATGTTGAAGATGTGGCCAGATTGTATTTCGAGATGAAATCCATCAAGAGTGGGATCGTCGATGCTTACGAGACCCGCACCGGTTTGCACCCCGACAAACTGGCCAGGATGATGACGAATGAGACCTGGATGAGTGCCAGGGAAGCCCAGAGTTACGGATTTGTGGATGAAGTTCTTACCAGCGGAAAAAATGCACTCGCGCAAAACAGTTTCAATGATCAAGCTGCATTTGTGAATATGATCACCCCCGAACTGGTCAAAAGGTATTTGAATATACCGGCAGCACTGGTGCAGGTAGAAGCACCTGTGCTGTTGGATAACCATCAGGTAGCGGATGAAAAATTCCGCGCTGAAGTCAGGCTTCTAATCTAAAGGAGAGAAGAAATGAATTTAAAAAAATTTTACGATGCTGCCAGTGCGGCAGAAACTGATGTGCAACGCATAGCTGAACAAATCAATGAGCATTTTGATAACGGTGAAAACGGCAAAGCACTTGAACTCCGTCCATCATTGGATAAAGCCAAAGCGGATGCCAAGAATGCACACGAGCTATATATTTCGATGCAGGCGTCAACCGAAGGAGCCTTGGATCCGGCAGCCCGGTTTGTCCCCACGAATGGAGATACCGAAACCAAGGAAGTAAAAGAGCTGAGAGCATCGAATGAATATACCAGGATGTTCTTTGATGCCTTCAAAGCTGGAGTGTCCCCTAAAACCCTTCAAGCAGGCATGCATCGGAGTGATCAGTTCCCATTGCTTGTGAATGCTTTGACCGAAGCTGGCGGGTCACCGGCAGGGTCCGAAGGCGGATTCTTATTGCCGATCGACTTTGACAATATGATCATCGAAAAGATGCGGGCATATATTGACCTGGCACTTTCCGTAAACACCGAAGAAGTAACCGCTTACTCTGGTTGGCGGGCAATTGAAACTGCCGCAGCAGCGCTTCCTTTTGCTGCGATCGTTGTGGCAAATGGATTGGCTGAGACAGAAAACCCGACATTTTCCAAAGTGGATTACACCCTGGTAGATTATGGCGGATATTTACCTGTATCGAACGGACTGCTGCAGGATACTCCAGTCAATATCATGCAGTACCTGAGCAGTTGGTTTGCCCGCAAGGCAGTCCTGACGAATAACAGTTTGATCCTGGCATTGGTCAATGCACTTTCACCGGTGACGGTCACCGATTACAAAACGATATTCAGCAAGATCAAGACTGTTTTGAATAAAGCCCTTGATCCGGCGATCTCTGCTGCATCGTCTGTTTTTTGTAACCAAAGCGGTTTCGATCTATTGGATCAGTTGGAAGATGGCACTGGCAAACCATTGCTGCAGCCTGACCCGAGCAATGAGATCGTGAAACGGTTGAAAGGGCGTCCGGTGGTGGTAGTGCCTAGCAGCAATTGGGCGGATACAAACTCCAACACCAAGACCAGGATTGCGATCGGCGATGGCAGAGAATTCTGTACACTGTTCCGTCGTTCCGCTTTTGAAATGGCTGCAACTTCCATTGGTGGCGACGCCTGGCGGAAGAATAATACAGAAATTCGGGGGATCATGCGGGCGGATGTTACCTCAGTTGATCCAGATGCGATGGTGCTTTTATCCGTGACTTTACCGGCGTAAATTAGCCCCACCCTAACCCTCCCTATTTTCTAAACCTGAAAATAGGGAGGGAAGCGGAGAGAGTTTGAAATGAAAGGAGCAAGAAATGGGATATCCAATACCTGAAAACCGTATGGAAGACGGCGGTGATAAATGGGTGATCGGAGCTGGAGGAACCCTGGAAGCTGAAGCCGGTGCCACACTTACTGGGATCACCGGGGCGACAACTTTTGCATCCGATGCTGAAGCGATCACAGGGACCAGTACTACCAAGGTGATCAGCCCGAAGAGTTTGGCTGCTGCTGCAGCAAGTCATGTCCCAGATGCAACCGATGCAGAGAAGGGCAAGGTTGAGCTGGCCACCGATGCGGAGTCTGTAGCTGTAACAGATACTTCCAGATCTGTGACCCCGCACGGACTGGGTGCTACCCTGGCAAAGCTAACACCGATAAGCTTCACCGGCCACAACCTGGCTGGAGAATGTGCTGCAGTCGGTGTGGCAGTCGATGATGTCATCTTCGGGGTGGCCGGTTTGACCGATATGGGACAGACGGATGCCAAGTTTGAGAGCATTGTTACTGTCGCGGATCAGATCCAACAGGTGGCTGCGGAAGATCTATCTAACAAGAAATACGTGGCGCTGGTTTATCGGCCTTCGTAATTTACCCTCACCTTAACCCTCTCCCCAACAGGAGAGGGAACCAGAGGATCTATGGCAAATATATTGACTGCAGCGGAAGCGGCAAGAGTAGTAAGAACTGAAGCTACGGACCAGATCATGCTGGATCTGCTGCCGCCAGTGGATGCCTATATCCAACAAGCAACTGGCAGGGATTGGACCAAGGACAGCGCAATCAAGGCTGAGGCGAAATCAGCAGCTAGGATGTTGCTAGTAATGTGGTATGAGAACCCTGGAATGATTGGTAACGGGATCACTACTTTGGGATCCGGATTGACTGCAGCTCTTCTCCAGCTTGAAACCTTGGCTATGCAATACATGGAATTTCAAGGGAGAGAGGGAATTGGTGCCTGCACACTTACAGGTGCGCAGGTAGGTGATACGGTGAGTTCACTGGTGGGGATCAGTGGGGTGACCGGTGATCAGACGAACAAGTTTGAAAGCATGATCACTGCTGAGGATGAGATCCAGCAGGTTTCTAGTGATGATCTCTCCGAAAAGTATTACCGGGCCTATTTGATACCACTTGGGAGTCTATGATCATCAATGGAAAAATGACCAACCCGGGTGAGCTGCGAACTGCAGTCGTTTTGCAAAAACGTACAACGATATCCACTGATGCAGGCGGTTTTCAAAAACCTGGCACGCAGACCGAATATACCGTACTTGCAAAGTGGGTGAACATCCATGGATCCGAGGTGTTTGCGGCACAAGCTGCAGGAGTCGTTGAGGGTGCCACTGTGACCATCCGGTATAGATCAGTTCTGGATGAGACCTGGAGAATTTCGAAAGGCGGCCAGGTGTATGAGGTCGTTTCGATGGATGATATCCAGGATCGGCATGAGTATATTGAACTCAAAGTGAAGAAGCTGAAGGCAGCATGAAGACTTTACTGAGCACGAAAGGATTTGATGATTACCTCGAGAAACTGGCGAAGGCCGGTGAAGATATTGACGCGATCACTGATGAGGCACTATCGGTCGGAGGCCTGATTCTGAAAGATGGCATGCAGAGACGGGCACCGGTGGCGTCTGGACATCTTAAAGGAAGGATATCCATGATGGAACCGGTCAATGATGGGAATTATCACTCAGTCAGGATCGGGATCTTCAATGTGGACCGTAAACGGGAGATCTACTTCTTTTACCAGGAGTACGGCCATGCCAGGACAGCAGCACATCCTTATATGAGACCGGCATTCGATGAAGATATGCGGAAAGCCAGGGTAATTATGCGGGAAAGGTTTGAAGAGCGAGGCGCACTATGACGATCTGGGAGAGAGTGAAAACAGCATTGACTTCCCTGGGGGTTCCAATGGCGGCCAATCAGTACGTGGTAACCAGCGGGGCCAGTCTTCCGGACCTGTTCCTGGTGTATTCCCTGGTGAGCAATCCACCGGTGCAACACGCGGATAACGCTGAGGTGATGCAAATGTACCGGGTGCAGGTGAGCTGTTTCTCCAGAAACGGTTTGATATCTCTTCCGGATATTAAAGGTGCAATGGTGGCAGCCGGTTTCATACGTGCCGGTGCCAATGAAATTCCGTTTGACCAGGAGTCTAGCCATTACGGGCTGGCGCTGGATTTTGTCTATCAAGAATAAGGAGAGTAAAAATGAGCCCAAATGCAAATGAATATAAATCTGTTGTGGGTGTTGACCAGCTTTATGTTGCCGAGTTGTCAGTTGACACCGTCGCAGCTTATACGGCTGGAACACCTGAGCTCCTAGCGCCGGTGGCTTCAATCAGCAAAAAGCCGAAGACTTCCATGGAAACCCAATATGCTGATAACCAGGCATTCGATATTGCAGCTGCCGAAGCTGAAACAGATCTGGAGGTGACCATCACCAATCTGGCGCCGGAAATGTACGCCAAGCTGTTAGGAAGCCCTCTGGATGTAGCAACTGGCAGAGTTTTTGATATCGCCGGTGTTCCGCCATACTTTGCGGTTGGTTTCAGATCCATGAAATCCAACGGGAAATACAAGTATGAATGGTTCCTGAAATGCCAGTTCTCTACACCAGAAGAGGGTGCGGAAACCAAGAAGGACAAAGCTACCCCGAAGGAAGCGAAACTGACCTGTAAGGCGATCAAGACCACCCATCCCTTCAATAACGGAGTTACTACTGAGGGTTGCAAGCGTGTTTTCGGGGATGAAGACACAACCAATTTCTCAGCAACTGGTTGGTTCACCCAGGTACAGGTTCCAGGAACAACAGTTCCAGATGCCCTGGCACTTTCATCCAGTGTTCCAGTTGATGATGCCACTGGAAATCAATAAGACTGCCAATCTGACCCTGACCTATAACAATGCCCTGGTTGCTGGTGTGATCAATTCTGTCACTCTGCTGGATGACAATCAGGCGCCAGTTGCTGCTGCAGTTACCCTGGATGCGACAAAGAAAATCATCACAATCAATCCTACAGCATCCCTTGCCGGTACCACAGCACATACATTGGTGGCCAGTGTCACAGATATCTATGGCCAGGTGTTGACCAGCATCATCACGTTCACAACAGCGGCATAAGCGGCCCCTCCCTAACCCTCCCCAAATACCCTACCCTTCGACATGCTCAGGGCTCGGGATATTTGGAGAGGGAATTAAAAGGATGAATCTATGAAAACACCCATGACGCTGCATATTTATGACGAAAACAGCGAGATTAAGGCTACTTTTGTGCGTTCTTTTGTGCCCTGGAAATTGCTTAAAGAAGCGGTGAAAATTGCCAAGAATCTGAACCCGAAAAACATGAGCGAAGAGAACGTGGAAGAACTGACCGGCCTGGTGGTTGCAGTTTTCGGGGATAAATTCACAGTTGATCAACTGAACGAAGGCGCCGATGTCTCTGAAATGGTGGCCGTGCTGCAGCAGATCGTTTCCACTGCAAATGGAGTTCACAGCGGACCCTACCCCTCCGGGGTAATCCCGGAGAATAGTGAGCTCACCATTGAAACCATGATCGACCTGGAGATCGGGCTTGTGAGAGCTTTCAATTGGAGCTTGAGGGATATCGACGAAACGGACATCGAGAGTTTGCTGCCATTTATCAGCAGATTGAATTCAGATGGCCAGGATGAAAAAAAAGCATTTGCGGATGAGGTGGATTTCTTATGAGTGATGAGAATGATCTCAGTGGAAAAGTCAGTTTAGATACAACCGATTACAAGGCGGGTGTAACCGACTTAAAATCGCCAGATCCGGGTGATCGAGTTCAGGATTCCGGGCGTCTGCAGCTGCAATGGGTGACTGGGATAAGACCTCGGACGGATTGACGCTGCGGGTAAAAGCACTCAACACTCAGATCGATCTGCAAAAGCAAAAGGTTGGGGCTCTTACCGGTGAGTATGAAAAGGTTGTCAAGGAAAAGGGAAACGACAGTAAGGCAGCTCAGGAATTATTAATCAAAATCAATAAACAAAATGAAGCCCTGGGGAAGATGCAAACTGAACTCCGGGAAGATGAAACTGCTCTCGAGCAAATGGGTAAGGAAAGCGCTACAGCCGGTAATAAGGTCGAGGATCTCGGTAAGAAGTCTGAGGATACCGGTAAAAAGTCTGAAAATTTCAAAAAGATGATCCAGGGTGTAGGAGGAGTATTAAAAGACCTCGGAAAGATCGCCCTGGGAGTTGTGGCAGCAGTGGCTGGAATCGGTGCAGCCATTGGAAAGACGGTCCTGGATACTGCAGCAGCCAGCGATTCCCTGGTAGAAATGTCGCTAAAAACAGGGGTTTCTGTAGAGAAATTACAGGAATTGAGCTATATCGGAAAACAGGTGGGGGTGGATACAGAGACTGTCACCGGTAGTATGGCCAAGCTGATCCGGAATATGGATTCTGCCAGAGATGGAACGGGGTCCGCTGCAGAAGCATTCGATTTATTGGGCGTGTCTGTAACAGATTCCAACGGAAAACTCGGTCCAATCAGGATGTATTTGCTGAGGTGATCGATAAGCTGGGAGCCATGCCGGATGAGACCGAAAGGGACGCTGTGGCAATGGCTATTCTTGGCAAGAGTGCCCAGGAGCTAAATCCATTGATATTGGCCGGATCTGATGCGCTTGCAAAATTGACCGAAGAAGCGCATACCTCCGGCGCGGTGATGAAGACAGAGACAGTGCAGGGTATGGCGGATCTCAATGACACGATCGATGGACTTGAAAGCCGGATTGACTGGAACGATCGGGACCCTGGCATCTTCATTCCTGCCCGCTTTTCAAGGACTGGCAGGGAAAGCCCAGGGATATCTTGGCCAACTGGTTACCATCATTCAGGGATCCAATGGAGATATAGGAGCAGCTGCCGGTGGAATCGCGGACTTGATCACTACCATCCTCACAGATGTAGTCTCCAATGCTCCGGATATGCTGCAGGGCGGTCTGGGAATCATCCAGGGTTTGATCTCCGGGATCCTGAAAAATATACCGGTCCTCATTCCAGCCGTGATCAAGATGTTGATGATGCTGGTGAAATTTATTTTGACTAACATCCCCGTTTTGTTGGATGCGGCTATTCAAATAGTGATCGCTTTGGCCAATGGAATCGCAACAGCATTACCTGAGCTGAATCCCGGCGATCATCCAGGCGGTGATCACCATCGTAATGACCTTACTGAATAATTTGCCGATGCTTATTCAAGCAGCGCTGCAGTTGATCATCGCCCTGGCCCAAGGTTTGGTGGAAGCCCTGCCGGTGTTGATCAATGCGCCTCCCGGGAATCATATCGGCACTGGTACAGGGAATCATTACATTATTACCGATGATCCTGACTGCAGCGGTGCAATTGATTACCACCCTGGCATTTGGGATCATCCAAAATGTTCCTTTATTAATCAAAGCCATTGCCCAGGCGATCAGTAATATCATCAATATTTTCAAAACAACGGACTGGAAAACAATCGGTAAGAACCTTGTGGATGGAATTTCCAGCGGGTTTATGGCTCAGTGGAATGCCTTCAAAGCCAATGTCATTGCTGGATTCAACAGCATGGTTTCTTTCATCAAAACACTACTGGGGATTGCTTCACCATCGACCGTATTTGCAGGAATCGGCTTGAACATGGCGGCCGGGCTGGGAATCGGATTCACCCGGGAACTTGCCAACGTACAGCGGCAGATCAACGGCATGGTGGGGGGTGGTTTTGGATTGCAGCCGGTGCTTGCCGGTGGTATGGGTATGAGCTCCAATGACAACAGCCAGAGGTTTGCATTCTATGGACCGGTAACCATTGCGGGCGCCCAGGGGCAGAGTATGGGGCAGGCGATCAAGGCGAAAAGATGGTAGCCCCTATGACCACACCCCGACCCTCTCCTTTTCAGGAGAGGGGGAAGGATTTAGATGCTGATCAATATTAAGGGTTTCAACGGGTACAACCTGGCGAATACAAGCTACAAGGCGGTTGGGACATCGATGAGGTCACAATCTGAGGCTTCACCGGTATTCATAGACCAGGCCAATGCAGAGTCTGAAGATTCAGGCGCCTACACATTAGGTGTGAAGACCATCCCGGTAAAGGTGAGGATCCTGGACATTGTTAATCAGCATGCTCTTTCTGCTCAATTGAGAGAGGCATTGAAGCCGGGGACCAGTGGAATCTTATTGGCCACATTCAGCGATGAAGTGAGGGATTATCAGATCACCTGCAGGATACAGTCGATCATTCCTGATGAAACCTACTCGAATCAATTTATGGTGATCTTCCAAACCGGTCTGAACTGTTGGATATCTGCAGATGAAGTTACTGACAGTTGGGCGATCACTGCCAGCGGGGATGAAAAAGCGATCACCGTGGGTGGATACTCAGAGACAAGACTTTCTCTTTCATTGACTGCAACCGGATTACCGGCGAACGGCTGGGCATATCAGAAACTGTACCAGCTGGTGAACCCGCTTGTTTATGCCTATGGAAAACGTCCCTGGTGCATAACCCTTGATACGGCAGCCCTTGTTACAGCAGGAAAATGCCAGGCTGATTGTGACGACCTTGTTGTGGTGGTGGATGGTGTGATCACCAGACGATGGCTGGCTGCCCCGAATACTTTAGCAACCAAGATCTGGGTGAATCTGAACTTGATAGCCGGGCAATCGATGACATTATTAACACCGGTAGCATCCTCTGGGTCGATCACCGAATTGTCGTTTGAGCTAACTGCCAATAATATGGCTGCCATGAGCAAACTACCAACCAAGGGAATTGTATATCACGGCAGCGAATGGTTTGAATATTCAAGCTGGTCATACAGTAGAACATCAGTAAAACTCTTCGGGGTAAAACGAGGAGCGATGAGTACCACTCTGCAGGCTCATGTGAAAACCGATGCTTTCCGGTTTATCCAGCATGTGATCCATATATTGTATGGAAATTCAGCTGCAGTTTCTCCGGACCTGATCGATGCAAATTATGACAATGAAAAACCGATCTTTGACCTGGCCAGTTCCACGAATGCCTCCTGGGTATATACAGCGACAACTGGATTTTATGATCCAGCGTTTCCAACACGACCGGGAGCATGGAAACCGGTCATTACAAAATATGGCACGGAATCAGAGAATTATTTTGTAAAGGAAAACGCCGAAAGTGGTGATCCGGCTATGGGAATGCGGATCGCATCCTATTTGAAGCTTGGAAAGATCACCGGGGATTCGGTTACAGCTTACTGGCTTATGAATTGCCCGGGTCTCATCAGCAGCGTTTCTGCTACGGGCAGGAAATATCGATCCCATGTTCAGTGGGCAGCTCTCAAAGCGTTCAGGCTGGATCGCAGCATTAACCAGGTAACCTGGGTGGAAGTGTGGAATGAGCTAACCCCGACTGTAGCAGCTGCATGGGAAACAGTCACAAAAGCCAGCCAGGCGATCACCCCAAATATGGCCAACGTCCGGTTTGTATTAACAGGGACCATTCCTGCAGTGGTGGATGTTCAGAATATGGCCGAAATTCTCACCTGCAGCGTGGATTTTGTATCAGGAAACCTGCCAATTGGTACGTTTTTAAGCGAAAAAAGCAACTATTTATTGGATGTAATCATTACAAATGAAACCACCGGTGATGCTCTAGAGCTGGTTTATCCGATGCTGCTAAATGTGGCAATGGATGTGGATAGCGAAGAGTTTGCAGTTACATACGGTGAAGTGAATGCCCATTCAGCCATGAGTTTGAATGATGACAGCCGGGATCTATGGCTGAGATTAAACCCTGGCACCAATACGATCAAGATCACCGGGAATGATGTGGGGACGTTGACAGCAGTGTTTAGGTGGCAGGAGCGGAGGCGATGAGTCGAATATTGGTATTTGATCAGTCCGGAAATAGCCTGGGTGAGGTCCATGGAATCTGCAGCCGCGGATGGTCAATCAACGGTGGTGGAGAAACCAAGATCAACCTGAGCAATGCTGAGGCATTGAATCCCTGGCTGCAATTTGGAAATATCCTATATGTCGAGCATCCGGATCTGCCATCATGGGCGGGAGTGTTGGATACTCCATGGAAAGCAACTTCACCGGTGCAGCTCACAGTCTACGATATCTCATATCTTCTCCACTTACGGTCCCCTGAAGCGCCATTAATCATTCGAGGAACAACTGGCGGAGTGGCTGGTAAGATCATCGAACTGGCTAATCAGTTTGGAGATATACGGATACGGGCCGGCAGAATCGACGCCAATGATTTTGAGCGGGATGAGAAATTTGATGTCAAGACTTACTGGGTAATGCTAAAAGAACTGATCACTAAAACCGGGTATGAAATGGTGTTTCGGGTGGAACGGGACACGGACCGCAAACTGATCGTATATGTCGATATTAGCAAGAATGTCAGCTTCGATGTCACCCTGGAGCTTGCAGATGGCCAGGATGGAAATATGCAGATACCAGAGGGGGGTGTTGATGGCGAGATCTGGAATCGGGTTCTGGCCATGAGTGATGAAAGTACTTTTACCAGTCGAAAAAGAACGGCTCCTCTGGAAGATAGTGCATCGATCGCGAAATATGGATTACGAAATACTATCAAAACCTTCACCGGGATCCTAAGCCAAACTGCCCTGGATACTGCAGCAGCGAGCTTTCGAGAAGACGCCGGCAACCCCAATGTAAGGATCACGGTCAATGTAATGAATATCAGGAGCGCCTTCAAACGATTGCGTGTAGGCAATTGGGTGAGCTTACGAGCCACCCGGCTTATATTACCAGGTGGAAAACAGGGATGGAGTGGAACCGGGAGAATTGTGAGCATGTTCTTTGATGAAACTAACAACCTTGTACCGATCAGTATTGAGGGCGAATTATGACCGAATACCTGGATGCTCAGGACCCCAATTCCCTGGCAAACAAAGTAAGGGATCTGGAATCACGACTGAAGCAACTTGAAAACCGCGGCTTGGTTTTTGGAGCTCTGGATGAAGTTACCAATGATATTGGGGTCCAAACAGCAGGGGAGTTCAGGACAGGAGAAGGTGAACCTGGAGCTGGATTTACCGGTGGTCGTTTTGGCTCTCCTGGATTTTTATACAATGGCAAATTCTGGTTTTTAACAGGGGTAAGTAATGACCGTTTTATGGTGGGGCTTGACCTGGAAACGGGAGAGATCGCAGCTGCAGGCGGGTCACTGACCATAGGCGAGCAGGGAATCGTTCTCGAAGGATTGATGAGTGCAATTCTCCAAAAAGCAGTTGGTGGATGGTTGGAAGGAGAACTGCAGACTAGGTATGGCAAATTGGGAATGTTCCTGCCGGATGGATCCAATATTCCTGCCTTTGGAATGGGTTATTTTGATGATGTGAGCGGGCTGCCGGTGATGGCCAATGGCTTATTCGGGTCCGGAGATTTGACGGGCTGGACCGCTTCCCTGGGAGCAGGTACAAAGTTCTCGGTGATTACTGACAAATTGCCGAATTATGTGGATGGATATGTTCTGGAATCAGCTGAAAGACCGCTGGAATCAGATACAGAAACTCTCAGCAATAGTTCGGATGTAGTAACACCTGGTGACAAATATTTATTCAGATTATGGACCCGGGATGGTTATGCTGTTACAGATATTCCGGTCAATGAGAATTTGAATATTGATCAGAGTAATCCAACTGATGCACAAGGTTCATTGGCCAACTTCAAGGATAATGCCTGGTTGGAAGCAGGATATTATGCCGGGCAAACTGAGCAGAGATCGCTTTTGGGTTTCGATGCATCAGAGGCTGCAGATGTCACAGTTGTGGATGAAAGCGGGATCGTATATTACATACGGAAGAATGGCCTCACATTGGGGACACTGGATCTGGTGATCAAATATTTGCTTACTGCCTGGGATTGGCTGACCACTTCTTGGAATAAAAAGAATGCTTCTAATAACTGGAATACAGCCGGCGCAAAAGGGGCGGGCACGGATGTATCTGCTGCTTCCATAGGAACTGATTCAATTGTTGCAGCATCCACAGAGGAAGGTTATCGATATACGGAAATCGATCCTGCAGTAATTCAAGCCTGGCTGGATGGGGATATTGATTTCTTTGGCCTGATCATGACTGGAACAACGCTGAGCGGCAACAATGCGATGGATATCGGGCTGAAAGAAAAGGGAGTTGGTGCATTCATCCGGATCACTGAACGGCCGAAATATAAGGTAGAGATCAACTGGTATAGCGGTGCTGGTGGAACGGGAACTTTGATCCGGACAGATATAATTGCCTCCCAAAACGATATTCCGAGCTGGAATGAGCGGGTTGCTATTCTCACTGTCCCTGCCGGCGCGGTAAGTTTTACGCATGTTCTGACTGTAGGTAGAGGAAAGATGTTCCAGATGGCCAACATTGATTACAGGCGCATCGGGATATCGACTACGTTATCTCTTCGGCCACATGCGACCATCCAGGATAATGACGGTACCAGGCGGATCCTTTCAACTGTGAAGGAACTGGGAGTTCCAACAGCTCCTGGAAGTGGATTTGTAGCAGGAGTTATTAATCAAGGAACAGTATCTCATGGAGAATATGCTGGAACAGTCAACACATTAACTGTTTCGCATACTGTGGATGCAGGAAGCGATAAAGTTCTCATAGTAAAGGCTTCTTTATATTCAGCCACTGCAGGTGTGGGGTTCTCAGGCTGTACGTGGGATGGCAACGCCATGACCTTATTGGACTCGATAAGGTCAGCAGATAATCTGTGGTGTACTTATATTTTCGGATATAAAAATCCAACTTCAAAGACTGCCAATATCGTTTTGACAAGAAGCGGAGGTGCACTTACTGCTTATTATGGGTTAGTTGCATCAAATTATACTAATGTAGAACAAACCACCACTTATGGAACTACTGCTCATGGAGTATCTACAACTTCTCCAATAAGCGTGAATGTTACAACTGAAGCAAATGACATGGTGGTTTCCTCTCTATTCAGCAATGGAGCAGCCACAAGCGGAAATACTTCTGATGGTATTTACAATCCTGGAGGTAATGTCTATGAAGGAGCGTCTCATCAAAATGCTTCTGGGGCTTCCACGTCAATATCCTGGAGCGGTAGCAACGTAAGCAGAGGTATTTGTGCGATCCCACTAAAACCAATGCCAGCTACAGGAAATGTGGATGCAGGTGATCATAAATATGCTGTCACTGTCTATGATCAATCCGGAGAGACCAATAAAGGTACCGATAGCTCAGTGGTAACAGTCCCTGCAGGTGGTGCTTCAGTCAATGTTATTAATATCCCGGTCGGACAGGTGGGTACTGTTGGCAGAAAGCTATATAGAACCAAGGCGGGTGGATCCATATTCTACCTGGTGGCAACCATTGAAGACAATACCACCACCACCTATGCAGATACCATCGCTGATGCTGACCTTCCGGATATATTTCCCCCGTTGATCAATTACACATCTGCCAGGCCGCAGCTCCCCAAACAGGGCTTTGCACCGGCTTTGAGCTTTGTATCCAATGCAACATTGACCATCACGGCAACTGGAGTGGCTTTACTGCTTACCACCTCAGCAGCGAATGCTAATGACGGGGATTATTTTGACAGTGATGTCTGGGTGGATGGCGGAACCTATACGGTTTATATCCACATGCGATCTGAGACAACAGCCGGAAAGTTTGATATATCCCTGGATGAGGTTTCAATTGCCACAGGGCAGGAAGGGTATGCTGCGAGCGCTGCCAATATGCTGATCACCATTGCCGGCGTGGTTGTGGTTGGAGGTGGATACCACAAGCTGAGACTAAAGATCAACGGAAAACATGCCAGTTCCAGTGATTACACCATGAATCTATATTCGGTAACTTTCAAGCCGGCAGCGCATTGATTCCACCCTAACCCTCCCCAAATACTAAAGATATTTGGTGAGGAAAATTACTGGAGAATATCATGAGTGGTTGGATAACTGACGAAGATCTAAGCGGCGGAACTTTAACTGGCATTTATGCTGTGGTTACTGGCAAAAAGAAAAAGAAGGGAAGAAAGACTCCTCCCCAGAATAATTCGGATCCATATAACCTGATCGGTGCCAAGACAACGGCTGGCCATCATGCAATCTGGGATGGCGCCCTGGGACATTACAAGTATTTATAAAGATTGGAGGATTTTATGAAATTACCATACGGGCAGGGGATGTTCATTCGAAGATGCGACGGGCCGCTTTTGGGTGCGATCGTTATGCTTTTCCCGTTTCTGCAGGAACGGTTGATTATTGACTGGGTTGGCATCGAAGTCATGGATGGCATGGTGGAAAAGAACGGTTCTGCCAAGCTGGACATCTTTATGAAGCACGCAAAAAATAACAAGATCCCGGTCTGGTTTCAGCATACGTTTGCCGGCAGTGATCCGAACGAAGGGAATAAGATTGTCAACCGGTATAAAAAATATCTTCCGGAGGGAATCATCCTCAGGGTGAAATCGGATGCTGATCAACGGTCGATATCGGCTATACAAAAATGGTATGGACTGGTGAGAAACCAGCTGGGGAGTGTGAGCATCGGATGCATGGCGCCGCAGCTGCCGAAACATGCCACCATCGCTTATGCCATTGCTCAGGCGGATTTCGGGCTGCCGCTCGTTTCCCTGGATAACGATCTGGAAATAAAACCGCAGGTCGTGGCAAGCATCGTTGCCTGGCAAGGAATCACCAGGCAGCCACTGATCCCGGTAACTTACATATTCAAGGACGATGTTTACGAGAACAAACCAAAGAACGTGATGCTCTTCCATGACATTGTCATGGGGGCAAATGATATCGAGGGAATGGGTTACTGGCTGTATGACCCCATACCACCAGCCAGCGGATTGGATGCTGCAGAGTCGGTCGACATGAAACAAATGTTGATGAAGCTGCAGTGGAACTCCAAACCCAATTTACCCCCCAATCGTTGTGGAACCACCGGTTGTGGTTCCTCCAGTAATACCACCGGTTGTTCCACCTGAGCCGATCACTGGATTCAAACTGGCAATCGATGTCAGCCACTGGGATGATAAGCTGGATTATGGCCTCCTGGCAGACAACGGGGTGGAGCTGGCTATCATGAAGATCGGTTATGCAAATTTCTGGGGATGCTGGAAGGATGATCGGCTTGATGAACACATGCTGGGTTTTCTCGAGGCGGGAGTTGATGTAGGTGGTTACTGGTGGAACGATCCAACCTATGACTGGTCTAAGCAGGTTGATAAGTGTATGGAGTTTGTTGATCCATTTATGAAGTGGTTGAAAATCATCTCTGCGGATATTGAACAAAGCCAGGGTAATGTGTGGATCCAACGCAAGAAACCCAAGAAACAGGTGCTGGGCTGGGGAAAGCTGGATCCGAACAAGATCTCGGATGCCGGCTATTACATGATGAATGAGTTTGAGAAACGGACAAACAGCGAACCAATCACCTATACCAGGACAAGTTTTATCAATGAGTTTTCTCCGACCATGACCGCCTGGCTGAAACTGTGGGGCGTCTGGCTGGCTGCTTATCCATCCTCCAGGGTGATCACTTGCGACAAGGCCGAGGCTGAGGCGAAGGGCTTTACTTTCTGCGCAACCTGGAAGGAATATTTTGAGAACTTCGCTCCCAAACCGACGATGTCGATATCCCTTCCAAAAGGAATTATGAAATGGAAGATCTGGCAGTTCTCCGGTGACCGGGTGAAACTCCCGGGATCCGGTAGTTATATGGATCTGAATTGGGTAAGGAGCTGAGCCTATGGAATGACCTGGTTGTATTCAACAATAAAACGCTGTGACTTTATTTGGTAATGTAATCCCCCGGTCCCGAGGTGGCCGGGGGATTTTGTTATCCTAATTCGTTTATTAAAGCTAACCGCCCGATTTCTCGGGCGGTTAACTTAAGTCTGTCAGTTCGAAAAAACATAGAACTTGCCTTTGCGGTGCACCTATAGTATATACACCGAGTTGTAAGTTGTCAATATTATTGGGATTAAAAATATCTGCTAAGAAGATGCCCCTGGTCAGATTCGAACTGACTTCCAAAGCGCCGCAAAGGCTTGATCCTATCCATTAGACGACAGGGGCACTGAATGAATCTTACCATGCAGTCAGAGCTGGTGCAACTGAATTTCATGACAGTTACCTTAAATAAATAAGATCGACTCCGATATTTAAGGTAATAATCATGCTGAGGAAGGGATCTCTCTGGAAAAAGTCAGAGAAATATATCTTAAAGATATAATAGAGGGATTGACAACTATACCGAACGGTATATAATAGGGCAAACGGCAATGCCTCTGATAGAGCGATCCGGCACCTCGGGCTTGGTCGCTCTGATGATTTAAAGAGACCGCTTGATGCGGTTCTTCTTATACGACTTCCTGGTGATCTGGATATCGAATGTGAGAGTGAATATATATGTAGTACGGTAAGGTGCCCCTGCGGCTGAGCGTTGTATATTACATATCAGGGCAGGGGTCACGCTTTTGGGTGGATGGTCCCATCAGGAGGACTTTCAACGGGTGGGGCGGTAGGGTATTTGTACTGAATCTCCACCTTGATGGCCTTGTTATCATAGACAGCCAGGATCTTGTGGATGAAGCCACGGAGCAGCTGGTTGATGGAATGTGGATCCCCGCTATCGATCACCTGCAGGGCGGAGCGGATCCAGTCATCCAGGGTCTGATCAGACGGGTAGATATGAATGCCGGAGATTTCCTTCTCCACTTCTGAGATCTGAGCAATCAGGTTGGCTTCTTCTATTTCTGATCCGGAAAGGTTATTCAATAAAGCCCGGGAGTGGCCACTTTCAGGAATGGCAGACGTGATGTTGGTAATGCGATTACGGACTCCGGTGAGATCAGCTACCAGGTGCTTCTTTTCTTTTTTCAGCGCTGCAGTGGAATCTGATACCCCGGTGGTCTCGACCTCCTGCATGGCTTTCATTGCCTCGGGGGTATAGATGTACTTGCAGATGCTGGACAGTACCGCGGTTTCAATGGCCTCCAGGGGAATCAGCCTGGAGTCACAGCGATCGGAGTTATTCTTGAAGGTGCAGCGGTAATATTTCCAATCGGTCCCATTTTTCTTGCTCATGATCAGATGGGCATTCAACGCTGAGCCGCAACGCTGGCAGAGCATTGTTTAATGATATTTTTACTAATACCCAGGACGTAGACCAAAAAAATGTCACAAGGAGTGCCTGCGGAAGTGCATTACGATGAAGGATGGTCATAAATACAAATGATTAGGGTTACAGATTTGCTACCCTAACATGCCTTCCTTACTGAGGTTAACCAACACATTCAACACACCGGAATCATAGTTACTATGCTCATTTCTCAAAATCTCAACTGCCGCTGAAGGAGTATATGCTGACCGATACGGACGATCACTAGTGAGGGCATCATACACATCCATAACATGAATCAGACGAGCTGGCATAGTGATTTGGCTTCCTGATATTCCTGTTGGGTATCCCGTACCATTCGAGTTCTCATGATGATAAAGAAGAGCTTCTGCCACGTCTTTTCTTGCTCCCAATTTCAGTAACATAGCATGCCCGATATAAGTATGGTGTTTCACGATCGCATACTCTGAAAGAGACAATCTTCCGGGCTTATTAAGAATAGTGTCATTTATGAACAATTTGCCAATATCGTGGAGATATGCAGCACTTTGCAGTAGATCAAGTTCTTCTTGGCACATATTGGCTTGATGGACTTTGGCTATTCTCATACAGCCTTCTGACACTCTCCACGAATGTTCGAGTACTGGTTTTGGAAGTATCCTGCACATGTTCCTTAATAATTCTGTCTTCTTCTTATTCGTAATACCTGTTTGTTTGATGATGTAATCTAGATGTTGATTTATTTGTACAAATAAATGCATTTAATCCTCCACGATGATGGGCACTATTATTGTCAGGCCAGATTTTTATATCAACACAAATCACTTCTTGTAGAAATAACATCCAGAACTATTAACTGGATTTATTGTTTGATGATTTCCTTATCGTGCTAGATCGTAATGAATATTGAATCCACCATTAGTTATTCAATTGATGCTTATGACAAAACTTTGTTCCCATTTAACACCAGAGCTAACTAAAATCATTTACACAATGGAAAAACCTTTCGCCTGGAGCTTCAAATTTATTTATCTTGATATATTACAAAATTTTCCTTGGATTGCTCTCCATGAACGAAATTACTTTTTTGGTGGTATTTATTGCATCAATCTCACTTTTGATTAATTCTCCAAATCGTGCATATCCACAGCTTGAATTCCCATATGAATTTATGGATTGTAGGCTGATCCCGTCCGTACCAAAGATTTGGTTATTCCATGGTCCATATTTCATCGACTTCTGCTTCTTACGAAAGAAGTGAATCCAATTCGTTAATAGATTTAAGGTTAGGTTTAAAACGCGAATTCGTTCCAAAAACCCATGTAAGGCAGGTTGATCTGGCACTCGGATTACCAAAGCAGTAACACCCTCTTCAAGATATTCAATTTTTTCAGCTTGAAACCATTCCTCCCAATGATCATATAGATGGTTTTTAATTTGGATCTCAAAGATTTTCTCGGTCATGGATATGTCCTTTTTAAGTTATTTACGATTATAGATGCTAGATGGATCGGCAGTCGAAATTACTAAGCCCAACACAAATCATAAAGAATTGCACTACACATAAGTATTACTTAGCCAGACGAACTAAGTTTCTTCTTACAATTTATGAAGTCAAAGTACAAAGTTATGGTATCTTGTATCAATTCATAGATATCCTTGTAGTGATGTTCGCGACACAAACACTGACCGGTTACTCGCTTCATGAATGATATACGAACAGCGATAAATAAACGTTACAAAAAAGACACCAAGCTCCCGAAACGATTTTGTTAATAGTGCTTCTGAGTCACACTCTTTCAAATAAAACCTTTAGCCCATTGTTTGGCGAGTTGAGCAAATAAACCGACCACTTGTCCTGCCTGAAACGAACCACCGATATTAGTAGCTCAACGTTGCCACTGCAAGCTCGGCACCCCAAATTGGAAATAGATGAGTGGGGCAGTTAGAGAAGTTGATGGATGCTTTTAAACCGGTATCACCGGTCTTGGAGCGATATGAATAAAGTAGTTAATATAATTCATGGAAGTTAAGTTACATATAGTTTTCACCTACCATACTAGTTGGATATCCACACATCCTATTTTCTAATTGGGTGAGATAGATTAAATTGCTAAAGCAGCTAAAAGATTGAAGGAGTGCGGAGCACAAAACCACTATTATGAATCGTAAAACCTGGAGCAAAAAAGTCGTAAATACGATGAGTTTCTCCATGATCCTCCTCGTCCTGCCGTAGAAAATTAGCCATTATGGCAATCTAATCCTTGCTTTGAACGATAGCAGAGTAGTTCAGGTAATCGGATTAGGTAACAAATGAGAGTAGAGCTTACTAAAAAGGCAGGTTTTCCAAGGCCGGTGACCAAAACTAAGCCTCGAACGTTGCTGTCACTAGGTTCAAGCAAACCCAGAATTTCGTGGTAGTCATAGAAATTAACCAAGTGATGATAAAACACTTATAAGGAAACATGGAAATTTTGAGTTATAAAAACAAACTTTGGAATAACCACTCAAAGCAACAAAGGAGCATCTACAATTGGTTAAATTAACCCGACATATCGAGAAGCTAGCAAGATCCATCCGCAAGCAGATTCTAAAAGATCCACGGATAGGGATCGTTCTAGGTTCCGGGCTAGGGGAGATCGCTGAATCGATTGATGATCCCAACCTGATCCCGTATGCCAAGTTACCCGGTTGGCCACATTCGACCGTGGTTGAACACTCAGGTCGGCTGGTGTCTGGCATGCTGGAAAACCAACCAGTACTCGTGATGCAAGTGAGGGTCCACTATTTCGAGGGATACACAATGGATAAAGTGACCCTTCCCATCGGGGTTATATAAAAACTTGGCGTCGAAATTCAAATTCTGACCAATGCTTCAGGCGCGATAAACCCTGAGTTTGTTCCAGGAGACCTTTCCTCCTTCTATAGTGACTTGAACAATCACTATTCTAGTGGAAGGGTGATCCTTTGGTATAACCCTTTTTCTCCACTCGCATAGCGGGTGGTTTATTGTCTCTCTCGCTTCGCTCGCTCGAAAGGCTAAAGCCCATTAATTATAGAAGATGCTCCCAACGTTCTGGGAGCATCTATTGTTCATCGACACGGTTTAGAAAATCAAACTCAAGGAAGCCAACTTGAAATTGTTCCAGCCATATTTATAACAGGGACAATCTGGCAGGTATCAACATTAATCAGCCCCAAGGTATATGGATGATTTGGGATAGCCCATGTCATCTCAACCACCAACCAGTTACTATCCGGACTCAAAACTAGGTTGGTGATAAATCCATCGCCTGGTATTTCAACAATTGGTTTACGCTGAGTACCGTCAAGAGAGTAAACATAGACAATTCGTTTACCAATAGACTGATCAAGCCAATTGATAGCAACACGTTTCCCATCTTTAGAAACTGCAACATTAGTAGCAAGTTCAGGTACATTAAACAATGTGGTCGTCTCTCCATTTTTGGGATCAATTAATTTCAGGGCTGGACCTCCAGCACCATGAGCCACAAACAAAATCCGACCATCGGGCATCCAACTCTGCATTAATTTGATCGGCTCACTGGTTTCGAGAAGGGTTGGGATTGAGCCGTCCAACTTTACGATGTATATATTTGGGCTGCTGTCATCGGGTGTACCTGTGAAGCCAATCTGTTGACCATCCGGCGACCAGAAAACCTTGAAGACACCAGTATTATTGCCAGTCCCCGGGATAAGTACACTGCGGCCGGTTGAAATGTCATATACACTTATTCCTTCCGGACCCATGTAAACAATCCGCTTTCCGTTTGGCGAAAGTGAAGCATTGTTGCCTTTATCGATCAACGTTTCGATTTCAGTGCCGTCCAGATGCCCGGTCATCAAACGATTTTTGCGGTCGAACTCTTCAAAAAGGATCTTCCCGGTCAATTCAGCCGGGATGGGGTGTGGATTATCCAGAGCTGACTCCCAATCGGAAGCATCTGTGCAAGCTTTTTGTGGTTGATCTACCGGGGGCAAATCGGACAGAGGAGTTCGTATCTGTCGTCCATTTCACAACCCAGGGCCCACTCACCTGGGTGGTGTACCCTGTGACAGTCAACGTAATGGGTCCTTCAGGTAAACTGCCTTCATAGTTAAAACTGGTCGCAAACTTTTGACTGGGGACTCCACCTGAGTTTTCCTCAGTTCCCCCGCCACTCAAGGGTGGACGAGCAGTGTCAAATACACCGGCAGCGATGATCCCGGTCGTAGAACTCCATTTCAATGTAAACATTGGCAGATCCCTCCCCTTCAAAAACAGTGATGGAGATAATCCGTAGGGTATGTCCGTCGATTATTAAATCCTTGTTGATTTCCCAGGTCTGAGAAGGTTGACGATCAACTCCAGGATTAAAGAGGAAGGTCGCTGAAGAGGGAAAGGTCACTTCCGAAGCATTGATGACAATTTGTGCCGAACCATAAGTATCGATGGGCGCTGTTTTATATCCAAACACAGAAATCCGGTCGTCGCCCTCATTTTGATCTATCCCTTCGGAAGAAGGTTCAAAAGATATTTCATCTCCATTGGCATCAAGGATTTTTACATCCTCCGGTTTGATGTTAACTCCTAGGATATTTGGATTATTGTTCCAGTCCACACGTACTTGCACCAGTTGACCGGCACCCGTTGGGAGCACGCTTTCTAATTCCATATTGATACCAGTTGCCATTTCCAAAGTAGACGGTTCTGCTGTTGACTCAGTTTGCCTGGTAATGGGGTAAACGGTCATATCAGGAGGTGCAGCAATGAAAGTCAACGGGACTTCCCAATTTTTTGGATCCTGTCCAGCAAACCTTGCATGCAAACAGGGGAGGAAAAGTGTCGCGTGATCAATCTCTGCAGGAATTGACGCGAAAGTGTTTTGCATCTTGTACCCTGTATCCCATGTGGCATCCGGGATCTCATTTGGGATACTTAATACAGTCCCGTCAGGAAGGTACAATTCTGCCGGAGCAAAACAGATATCACTCAGCGAGCCATCAGATTGTGCCGATCCGGCATCAAATGGACCTTCAACTGAATAAATGATCACCGTATGTTCGGAATCGAGAACAGCATTTTCAACTTTGATGGTAAAACCGTCGCGAGTGTCGGTGACAGGATCTCCAAGAACACGCAAGGGAATCGTTTGATCAACGATTCCAATACCTGGAATAAATCCAAGTACTTTTGCCAAAGCTGAGACACCTCCAGGCACAGCAAATACTACACCTACAACATTAACTATTGCCAATATGACGAGTCCGATTTTATTTTTTAGTTTCATAGGGTAATTCCCTTTTTGTATTTGAGCTAGGGCACCGGGCAAAAGATTTATATCCTGTGGCAGGGCTTGCCGAGAAATTTCGTCTAGGACATGATATGGGTCGTGTTTCTTCATTGTTCACTCCTTTCGGTGCTGAGCAAAGTACGCAGGCGTTTGCGTGCGTCGTTCAAAAGCCATTTGACATTACCAGGCGCAGTTGAGTGGTTTTCAGCCATTTCCTTTTCGCCCATGCCAAGATAATACCTCTGAACGATCACCGTTCGCTGACGTGGAGGGAGGTCGCCAAGAGCAGTAGCTATTTCCCCTTTGAGTTTGGTATATTCGACAACATCCTCAGTACTTGAGGTTTGCATGAGTAGATCGGTTACAGCTGCCAGATCAGAATCGGATCGAAAATGCACCCAGCGGGCAGTTTTCTCACTGGCATTTAATGCGGCGTTGACAACACTTCGCATCAGGTAAGGTTCGAATGGACGTGTTTGGTCGAATTGCCAAATGCGCTTGTAGATGCGAACAAAAGTTTCTTGAACAACATCTTCGGCGATTTGTTCATCGTGTGTGACCAGGTAAGCCGTCTGTACAGCTTTATGCTGATAACGGGTAAATAATATTTCAAATCCACTCAGATCGCCTTTTTTTATACGGCAAATTGCTTCTTCATCATCCATAAAGTTCTCCTATTTATGTGTGGGCCCACAATACTAATACAGGAGCAATTCAAAAAAGGTTGAGCAAAACTTAAAACATTTACTTTAATGTCAACATTGACCTTTCAGTGCAAAGTAGATTAGGACCTTTTTTTGGTTCTTTATGTATCTTTTCCTGTTTATGAACCCTTCTAAATTCGATTCGTCTATCCTTCTTTCATGACATAACCTGCAAAATTAGAGTTGTAATGTTTTTGGGTTTGCTAGAAGCAGAAAATTAGTGTTTGCGAACAAAACCTCAATGAGTAAAAATTGACTTGCCGAATCCAGATAAGAAAGTTGCTATACGCAATTCGATCAACCTATATTATCCGCTTGTGGGTTTTTTGCATGCCGGGTAGGTTTGAACCAGCGTTCTTCAGTTTGACTGACACCTGCACTAGAGGCAGGCGCGAGTGTTTGCAAAACCCGTCGCACATACCCCCCCAAATCTTGGGCAATGTGACACGAATTCAGGATCTTTGCTCAAAACTCAGAGGTAAGTGGTTCGAAATCCAGTCCCTGTTACTAATAAGAACCGCAGTCACTAAGAGTACTTATTTTTGGTAGGCCTGAAGGTCGTTTGTAATAAAAATACGCTTTTAGCAGAATTTTTCGATGAAGCGTTATACACTGGGTCCGCAATTTTCTCTTTATATCAACGGATTTGCCAACTAGAAGACGCCGCAGGCTTAAGTCAATGGACGGTCGATTTATACGACCTAACAATAACGACCAGAACAGGAAAACGCTCTGGATGATTTTGACCAAGGACAAATGCCCCAGGAACAAATCACTATCTGCCTCCACCCACATTAGTACAATCCCAGCGAAAACAGAAAATTATACAGATAGCCAAAGGCCATTGCCCCGACCCAAAGGACACCCACCACCACGGTAATCACACGCCAGCGGGCGATAGTGAGTGCTCCGGCAATAGCGCCAATCGAGGTCCCGGAACCTGCGATCAAGAACGCCATGGCGGCTCCCTGGCTCATGCCTGCATCCAGCAGAGCCCGGATCAGTGGCAAGGAGGCCTCAGTGTTGATGTAAAACGGGAGTGCCAACGTGGCCGCCAGAGGAACACTGTAGCTATGGCCAGCACCAAAGGCAGCCGCGATCCATTCCTGTGGGATCAGGTTGTTCAAGAAATACCCGATGAAGGCAAAACCGAAGAACATCACCAGCAGTTGCTTGACGTTTTTCCAGGTTTCCTTCACGAAATCCCGGAATTGCACTCGGGGATGAGCGGGAGCGGTCGCGGCGGAGCAGCAGGATGTCTTCACTGGTTTGGGACCGCCGGAGCGGCATAATGATGACAGTGCTGCAGTCGCAACGGCATCCGGACAGCATGAGGTGGGCTGGAAGACCAGAGTAGGAATTGTGGAACAACAAGTCGCAGGTTGGAGCGAGGGGAGCGGAACAATCCCCGGGTCTGAGGCAGGCATCCTGCTCTGATTCTTCAGCCAGCCCCGACTTTCGAGAAAGGCACCTACGACTCCCCCTGCCAGACCCAGCACGATCGAGGCGCCATAGAAGGTCAGGGCAAAAGGCCAATCGAAAAGTCCTGCACTGTATACAAGTTCCGCCGGGGAGGTCAATGGCGAGGCGACCATAAAGGCAATGATGGGCGCCCAAGGCATCAGGCTGGTCAGCATTCCCAACAAGACTGCTATGGTACCGCAGGAACACAAGGGTGTCGCGACTGCAGCTGTGGTCGCTGCAAAGATGCCCGCATTGCGGTGGCGCTTGAGAAATGCTGAGACCCGCCTTGCATCCAGGAACAGTTTCATGGAACTGGCAATCAGGATGCTCCCCAGCAAGAAAGGCCAGTTATGCAAGAAGGCAAGTAGTACCTGTTCAAACGTTCGCAGGGAGATGTTTAGGATGAAATCCATTGTAAACTCCTTTCAATTAGGTTTCACCCTAATAGACGAGGCGTTTTGAAAAAGGACGCAAAATCAGGATCAGGGCTCCGGATTACAACAGCAACAACGCTCGTAAAAATCGATGACCCGGCCGCGCTGGTCCAACTCGACATGGCAACATGCCAGGAGAAGCGCCCTCAGCTTTTCCCGGGCGCGCTGGACCCGCGACTTGACCGCCGAGACCGACAGACCGAGTTGCCCCGCCAGTTCCACCTGGCTGATGCCCTGGTATTCAGTCAAGAGCAGCGCTTGACGGTAGGGTTCGGGCAGTTCATCGACCATTTCCCGTAACGAGAGGGCCAGGAGGGCTGAGGGTTCCGCATCCAACTCTTCGTGCTCGAATGGAAATTCAGAAGTCAAGGGCACTGTCATTTGGCGGCTGCGATAATGATCGATCACCAGATTCCGCGCAATGCGGTATAACCAGCCGTCCATCTTTTCCGGTGGTGGAAGGCAGCATAGGTTGTGATGCACACGGATGAAGAGTTCCTGTAGAAGATCCTCTGCCGACACATCCTCTGCCACCCGGCTGCGCAGGAAGGAAAACAGGCGGGCATGGTAGCATTGCCAGATATTCTCAAAACATTGAGAAATCATATTTGACCCTCACTCTTGAAAATGGAATACTGACACATGGAGTCGATTTCTACCTAGACACGCCTAACATGAAAAAGGCTTCGAGACAACATCGGATCAGCTTATATGGATGTCGCAGAGAAATCAACTCGTCACATTCCCGTGCCCCATGCAAGCCACAGATGCGCCATGGGCTCCTCACTCTCCGCTACGTCAGAGGTCAGCAAGATTTATGTTCCCATTTAGTACATCATTCACCATTATTTCAATAAATTTTTCTGGTTCTTCAAACATTGGACTGTGAGCAGATTGTTTAAATATATAAAAACCCTTCAAGGGAGCTTGATTTTCTGAAATAATCCATCGCCAAATAAGATGATACTGTGTAATCGTATATCCCTGCAAAGAAATAGACGGGGATTTCAAATTTAGACACTTTTTGGGTTAGGTCGGTGGCGATAATTTCATCCCAAATGGCACTAACCCCTGATTGAGCTTTACCACGCCATAGATTGACCTTTTCCTTTACTGTGTACTCCCGGAATGTAAGCGAAGGCAAAAAAAGACCGCTAAATACCGATTTCATCTCATGCATTGTACCAATTCCGAGGGGGTGCATTGCACCATCACGCAAGGCAAGATAGAATCCGGTATGCCGCCTTTTATAGTGACTGGAGCTGCCTCAAGTTTTCGCACCATTTTTGTGTTTCCGCTTTCTTTGAACTTCTGGAGCATATATTCGTACGCCAACCTTTCAGATTCGAGTTGATACGACTGCTGAGCCACTCCAATATATGCATAGTACAAATCCGGTGCGCGTGCAGCTGCCTGGATACCAATAAAGGTTCCCCCGGAATGTCCCATGAGGTATATCTTTTCTTTACCTAACCGGTTACGTAAGTAATTCGTAACTTCCAACGTGTCAGAGATTAGTTGTTCCGTTGTTATAGTCTCTGGTGGAACATCGGGATTAAAAGAAGTCCTGATCTACGCTGTTCCCACCAAACAACAGTGAAGTGCTTTTCGAGACCAGTAGGGTATTTTTGCGTAAGAAAGTAATCAGGCATACCTCCATGAACATAAAGCAACACCGGATTCGTTATATCTTTGCTCTTGAAGATCATTCCTTGCTCAACACCGTTGATATTGACATATATTTTTTCTGAAATACTACCCGTCAGCACCTTTCCGTTTTCGTCTAAAAAAGGTAGGGGTTTCCCGGGACTTATAAGAAGTAATATGCCCGCAAAGCAAATTAATAATGATAGTAAGCTAGAAATGATAGTCAGCATAATTTTACCTACTTTCGGTGCGAATGATCGACTACGAAATATCACCAATGGATTGTCCAACATTTTTTCGCCTCCAACTGTTTATTTCTTTTGATTTTCAACATATATCAGTTAAGCACTATGCTAAAGTCGTTATGACATCACTTATTCTGGTCCCGCCTCTTTGTCCTTCGCGAATGCTTTGGGGATAAAGAAAAGTATCAGTGCCAGGATTGTGTAACCTACTCCGCCAATTAGCCCGGTAATATCCGGACCAATCAGTGGGATGGATGAGCCTTTCAACAGAAACCCAGGCAAGGTCGATGTGGCATTGACCGCACCATGCCCGACCGCCGCAGGCCACACAGTGCCACTACGCAGTGTTACCCAGGAAAGCAGAATGCTCAGCGAGCAGGTGAGTACGAGGTAAACCAGAGGTGTGAGTAGGGTTACTGCAGGAACTAAACTTGCTGTCATGAGGAGCAAAGGTAAATGCCACACTCCATGAATTAGGCCAGTCAATAGTGCAGCTTTCCGCGCTCCAGCAGCATCATAAACACCAACTTGTGCGGGATCTCCCTTGGAATCAATTTCAACGATACTACCTCCAGCGAAACGCTTCATCAGTTTAGGAAACAGGTATGCACGCCAACCAAACTCTTCACCCATTGATACAACTGTGTTAATCGGCACCGAGATAAATATTAATTGAAATGTCATTGATTTTAAAATCAACCATGGGTTGACCATTGCAGATGTGGGTGAGTTTTCTACCATCACCCGGACTACATTGAGATTGGGGTCAAAAGATTTCGGGAAAAGTATGTAAAATAACCCTCCACCTAC
Organism: uncultured Chloroflexia bacterium; assembly: GCA_963709535.1. Classification (GTDB taxonomy): domain Bacteria; phylum Chloroflexota; class Anaerolineae; order Anaerolineales; family Anaerolineaceae; genus PNON01. The sequence goes on from CAVPWY010000011.1 coordinate 285,785, forward strand.
CACAGTCGCCAAGAGTGGTAATAACCAAACTGCCAGGTAAAACCGCCAGCCATGCTTTAGGTTTGGCCGCAGATAGAGGTTCCCCAAACCCTCTCTAGTGAAATGGCGGGCAGCTAGATTTGCCAGCCATGGGGTCAAGATAAAAATATAGTTGACCAATTTACCTGCTTGGGCTGGGTTATTTTCCATCATGATGGACTGTGAGATACCCAAAGCTGAAACCCATGGGATTCCAAAGGCAAAAGACAAAAAGATCAGGATACGTTTTGTGTTCATCGTCATTTCCTTGAAAGTAAGGCCATTAGCAATCGGACAGTTGTGGTTTTCCAAGCTCCGTTATGTCTAAGTAAGACAATTATTTCTCATGATTGCACTTCGAGTGATAAGTTTTTTACGGTTCTTGTTTCGCCAAAATTACATATAAGATTTGAAATTTGGAAAACAGGTTTGATCAGGCGATTTATTATTCTTTCAAATAATAAGTATCTTGATACCGAAAAAAAATCGTTAAAACGAATGACATTATTGTTACCCTGAAAACACTGTCCTTGCCAAATATATCTGGAGAAAAAGGAAACTAACATTTCGATTTATCCTCAATAGGTAAAACGCTAAACCCAGGTTACAAACTAACCATAAAAAGCGAAAAACTGAAGCCAATGCCAGTATTAGAGTCTGCAAATATAGGCAGCTATGTGTTTCTTATCCACGGAGCAAGTTCACGAGTTAATACGAATTCGCAAGAGTGTTCGCCTCCTCTTTACATAAAGAACTAAGCAAGGACATAGTACTCGGCTACACAAATATGGATATTAAAAACCGCGGTTGGATGCATGAATTTGTAGACTAATTGTGTGTTATCTCTATCTCTAAGAAGCGACATACCCCTTTTAGTTCGTCATAGGAATCGCCAACAGTTGGAGGTTTTAACCATATTAGGATAATTTTCATATTTGCCTGCCCTCAAGTTTTTCAGGATGCAAATTAATCAGGGAGATTGGTAGTTTCACCAGTTTTGACGATGATGACTGTGTCATATGGCAGAGTACATATCAGTAGCAAGGGAGGAAGCAAAGGAAATTTTCATCTCCGTAAGTTGGTTCTATGTCTCTTTACGAAAGCCGATATTGTTATGACCAGCAGATAATTTCCATCAAAGTTTCACAATTCTATAGAAGCATGAATATACCCACCAGGTATGATCCTTGATAATGCGGTAAGTCGGTAATCTTTTCCATAATACGATTTCTTACTCCACAATTAACATAGATAGATCTCATATCACGACAGTTACGAGAAAGTACGGCCGTGTAAAGAACGGTTATTTAGGGATTATTGCTCGGTATTACTTGTTATTGGTGGGATTATGGGTACATTGGTTTTTCAATATTGCCCCAGTGGAAGTACATACTGAAATATTCCACCTTAGTGAGCAATCAGTCAAGGTGCACTTCCTCAGTCTGATTTTTTGATTCTTGTCCAGACATTTAACGATTCTGTCACGATGTCTCTATATGATCATAAAGTGATGGAACAAATGGGTAGATAGTTTGCCTGTTTTATTCAAAGGAAATGGAAAGGAGTTTTGAAGATGAGGAAAAATCAGACGATTGGGACACTTGGTGGAGGGATCCGCGACTGGCAGCGCTGGGTGCCATATGCGGCAGTCGCATGGTCGCTTGTTTATACTATGTTGGGAGTTCTACTGGGCGGTGGGCGGGCGTGGGTTCCCTTACTCCCCTGAAACCGTATCCGACGGTATGGAGCCACTGCTAGGACAGTTCGGACCGGTTGCGGCCTGGATCTTCGTGATCTTGGCAGGTATCCCGGCGGTAGCGCTGGGAATGGCGATGCTCCGTGGGCTGCGTGGTAAAGCACTCAGACTCTTAATCATAACTGCCGGAACATTTCTCGCCGGGATTCTCCTACTGCTCATGACTGGCCTTAATCTACTTGTAAAGGTTGGTTATATTCCTGCTGCCGTCATCGGCCTGTTTTCTGCCGAGAAGGGCCAGGCATACCTGGAGGCTTGGGCTCAATGGGAGACGATACACCAATTGATATGTCTTATCGGTGGGTTTCTCTGGCTGGCAGCAACCGTCAGCTATCCCGCCGGAGCGTGGATGCCTGCCTGTATTGCGGCCGTCGGGATGGTCCGGAGAGGTGGAAGAGCCCGAACCAAGCCGCTCGTTGGGGCCGGATTGCCGTTGTTGTGGCGATGGTGGCGCCAATCTTTTACGCCCTCACCCGTTATCGCTTGGGCGCTGGGGATTCCGCTGGGGATGAGCGAGGAGTGCTTGCGTCGCGGTCAAGAGAGCGGGAAGTGGATCGCGGGGACTCTCCCTGGCGACCTTCGGCCTGGTGGGAGCCGTTCTCATGCTTGGTCTGGTGCAGCGCTGGGGCGAAGATATTCCCGCGCTGGATGATCGGTCTGGCTGGACGCCGTGTCCCCATCGCGCTGGCGGTGGTCCCGGCCTCGCTCGCATCGGTGTTGCTGATCGTGGGTGGCATCGGGATATGGTCCGGCTTACCCCAGATGGTCGCTAATGCGACCGCTGCGGGTGGGGCGTGGGAGCAGAACTCATCGGGGAAATTGTCTTCCAGCTCGGCCCCACCTTGCTGTTCCCGGTTTGGGGGGTGGCGCTTGCGGTGGCGACGTTGGGCTACTATTACCGGCGGCGCGGCCCGTGCAGGGTGTGCGGTCGTGGGGCAAATTCATCAACCCAGCTGCTTGGCGTGCGTGCTAATGAGTCGCCCATCGCATAGTTAGGCCCTAACCGAATCTATTCACACTCGTAAGGAGATTTTCCAAAATGGACATCCCACGAATATTTAACATCACTGAAAGTGCTCATCGCATCCACAACCCGTTCACACCCGAAAAACTCGCTACTCTCGGCGCGGCGTTGCGCCTGGAACCAGGGACCCGTGTCCTCGACCTCGGCAGCGGCTCGGGCGAGATGCTGTGCACCTGGGCACGCGATTACGGCATCATTGGCACCGGTATCGACATGAGCCAATTGTTCTCCGATCAAGCGAAGCTCCGCGCTGAAGAACTCAGTGTTGCCGGCCAAGTCGAGTTCATCCACGGCGATGCTGCCGGCTACGTAGCCGCCGAAAAGGTCGGAGTGGCAGCCTGTGTCGGTGCCACTTGGATCGGCGGGGGAGTTGCCGGCACTATCGAGCTTCTGGCGCGGAGCCTGCGCACCGGAGGGATCATCCTCATCGGCGAGCCCTACTGGTGGCAGTTACCGCCGACGGAAGATGTTGCCAAGGGATGTCATGCCGATTCAATCTCCGACTTTCTCATGCTTCCAGAACTTCTCGCGTCTTTCGGCCAACTTGACTACGACGTCGTGGAAATGGTTCTGGCTGACCAAGACGGCTGGGATAGATACGAGGCAGCCAAATGGCTCACCATGCGCCGATGGCTTGAAGCCAATCCCGACGACGAGTTCGCGAAAGATGTTCGAGCCCAATTGACCTCGGAACCCGGACGCTACGCCACTTACACGCGTGAATACTTGGGCTGGGGTGTGTTCGCGCTGATGCAGCGGTGATGCGGCTTGGCGCACCCGGGAATAGGGGACGGACTAAGTAATGGGCAATCAAAACTGGCCTAACCAGGGGTTCTAGCGGATCGGCTGCGCTGTCGCCGCTGAACCCCGGCGTTAAGCTGCTCAAGAAATTGAAATTAATTGGTAGTGGTCCGCAATAAGGACCATGAAAAATGCCGTTTTTCATTCTAATTTACCACTACCAACCAATCAAAGGAGTATCTCATGAAGCCATTGAATCTCTTTCTGTTGTTGACCTTCGTACTTTTCATCATTGGCTTCGGTATTACGGGTATTCTTATTTCCATAGACAGCCCGAATTACCTCGTCGTGCTTGCCCAAATTGTTATGGCTTGGACGCCTACGGTAGCTTTCGCCATTATTCACCGCAGGGTGGATCCAGGCAGGTCTATTTGGCGCTATATTGCGGATCGATTCACGACACCAATCAAGCTACTACCCCTCTTGGCATCGATATTGATTCCTGTTGTCGCGACAATCATTGTTTGGGTCGGTTACTCAATGGTCTCTGGCGAGGCGATTTTTGATCTCGTTGCGAAGCTGTCGGTGGGGTCTGTTCTTTTAATGTTCTTGGACAGCTTGATTCGAGGACCGCTTGGAGAGGAACTTGGCTGGCGTGGTTACTTGCAAATCGAGCTGAGCAAGAGGTTCTCTCTGCTAAAGTCCTCGTTAATCGTTGGTGGGATCTGGGGGGTGTGGCACCTGCCCCTATGGTTTGTTTCTGGTTTTCAGGGTGTCAATCTACTCCTCTATATCGTGTTCTTCATGATTGGCCTCGTCTCTTTCTCGGTCATCATCGGCTATGTATACAGCCGAGGCGGGAATCTGTTTTATGCGATATTGCTACACCAAATGCTCAACTTCTCTGGCAGGCTACTAGAAGTAGACGAACTTACTGTCCTTGGAGGAAGCAGTGCCGTTTATTTAATAATAGCTCTCGTGATTAGTCTATGGAACCCTAAAAATCGAGCAGAACGTGACCGGCATTGGCTTGATCCAGCCTGCCGAGTGAACGGCTGATGGCAAAACACCATCAATGTTCCAAGAGTACAAACTAAGGAGAAGAGAACATGCAAAAGACAATTTTGGTGATAGGAGCGACCGGCACCCTGGGAGTTCCTGTTGCCCATTTCCTGAAAGATTATGGATACGGTGTGCGAATCATGACCCGGGATCTTCAGAAGGCGCAAAAGGTGTTTGACAATTCATTCGAGAGAATTGCAGGTGACCCGACCGATCCAGGCTGCCTGGAGAAAGCAATGGAAGGTTGCTCTGGCGTGCATATCAGTCTCCCCACCGATGTTGAGCTGCAGGCTGTTGAGGCAGTCGTAAGGGTGGCTTCCACGGATGGTGTGGAGCGGATTTCTTATATTTCTGGAGCAACCGTTGCCGAGGAGAATTGTTGGTTTCCCATGATCAATCGGAAATATTTGGCTGAAAAGGTTATTCGTGAAAGTGGGATTCGGTACACCATCTTCTGTCCCACCTGGATCATGGAGAGTTTGCCCATGTTCGTTAACCAGGGCCGGGCTGCGATACTTGGAAAGCAGCCTTGTCCCTACCACTGGGTGGCTGCGGGTGATCTAGCCAGAATGATTGCAACTTCCTATGGGCTAGCAAAATCTGGTGAACAGGCGGTTTATTGTTCATGGCCCAGAGGCGATCCGCATGGATGAGGCATTGAAGCGCTACTGTGCAGTGTTCCATCCTGAAATCAAGGATGTTTCGAGCATGCCTTTATGGCTTGTCAGACTCTGGCAGCCGTCACGAAAAACCAAGGCCTCAAGGGTGCAGGCGAACTGATGTCTTACTTCGAAAAAGTTGGTGAAGGGAGCAACTTCCCAGAATTGGATGGGATCTTAGGTGCGCCGACGAACACGCTGGATGCATGGTTGCAGATAAGAAAAGCGAACGCAAGCCTTTGATCAATAGGTCTTGGAGGCACCGATGGAGATCCCACGTTACTGGAGATTGAACGCCCAACGCTACCGTATGGGAGGTTCGCTTTGCCCGACCTGCGGAGACCCCGCCTTTCTGGGCAAAGCGATACAACCTGGTGAAAGGTCCACGCATGGATTGTCGCACCGGCTGACCCGAGATGGTCTACCTCTGACTTACAATCGACACCCACTTTATCACAATTCTTATTTAGTGTAAGCGAGCACGCATCCCAGCACCGGAATCTCAACAGCCATGGTTTCCGGACACCTGCTGTCCAAAAGGATCCAGGAAGAACATCAGAGAATCTGATCATGAAAAGCACAGGATCTGATCGGACCACGCTTACGCCTCCGATTACGATGCCCAGGTACAAGTTTACGAATGCCACATAGCCGACCTGTTGTTTGGTTTGACTTATGAATACATCCAGCCAGGAAACAGCCTGCTTGATATTGGAATCTAAGCGGGCTTTCTTCCATGCCTTTCACCAAGGCCGGGTTGGAGATCCATGGGATGGATTTTTCAGCTTTTATGCTTCGAATTTGCCAATCCAAACGAATTGCCATGGATCTGAAACAGCACGATATACAGCAGATTCCCCGGCCGTATCCCTCGGGTAGTTTTGATATCATCGTTTCTTGTGGAGTATTTCATTTTATAGCCGACTTGGATGTGATCTTCGGCGAGGTACAGCGGGTTCTTACCAACCACGGGATTTTTACCTTCACAACCAGGTTCCCGACGACCCAGTAGATTTCAATCATCAGGAATATGAAATGTATATGGAGAATGATTTAGAAATATTTTCTCATTTGGCCTCTTATGTTGAACATTTGCTCGACCTACATTCATTTAAGGAGTTGAAACGGCAAAAGTGTTTCGTCGGCATATCTCTTTTTTATTATGGCTTGCTCAGACAGGATGACACTCATCTTCAAACATCGTTTGTTCTCTATTCTTGAGGATTTACCATACACATGTTTTGCTCTCGATATCCCTGCGAAATTATTGGGTGAGTGCACCGACATTTTCAAACAAAAATTCGACCAATATGATTTATAAACGAATTCGGGAGAAATGCAAATGAAAATATTGATTATTTCCACCAACACAATTCCTGCCTCTCCCCTCGGGACCTGTCTATCTGGCTGGGGCGGTTTGTTAGCCGGTCACGAGGTCCAGATCTTTGAACGTTTGTTTGTGGGCAACCTGTCAGAGGAGTTGACAGACAGGCTCAAGGAATTCCGACCGGATGTCGTTGGCATTTCGATCCGCTTGGTGTTTGATGACAGGATAGACGGCGAATATCCCCTGGGTACCCGGCATACCGATCTGAGGCCCAGTGTAAAAGAGATCACGGATATTGTCCGCCAAAGTTCTTCTGCGCGGATCGTCTTGGGAGGACCCGGTTTTAGCTATTATGCTCGCGATTGGCTTGAATATTTAGGCTTGGATTACGGCATTCGCTGCGAAGGGGAAGAAGCCTTTCCACTTTATCTCAAGCTACTGTCGGATGGTGGGGATGCTTCATCGGTGCGGGCTGGTGTTTTCAAGAGGGGTGGCCGTTTTATTCTGTGCCCCCAAAGCCAGTTCAAGATTTGAACAACCAGGCATTGCCCGCTTATGATCTCCTGAATTTGGGGCGATTATGCTGGGCAAAAAAGATCACCCCTGCCATCTTTACCAAACGTGGCTGTGCCTTCTCATGCACCGATTGTCCGTACAATAAAAACTGGAAGGGAAAAGATACCGGCTGAAAAGCCCGAAGCGGGTAATTTCGGAAGCCGTCATATTTTCCAAAATACCAATAGCCGCACCGTCATGTTCTGCGACAAGAACTTTAATGCCCCTCGCCACCACGCGGAAGCGATCTGCCGGGCATGGATTGCAGAAAAAATGGACCTCCTATTGGGGCACGGGGGATCTACGCCCAGTGGGCATCACCGCTGACTTTGTAAGCATATTGGAGGAATCGGGTTGTTTCTATGCAAATTTGGCCATCGGTCCCGGCGTCTGACAGCATGCTCAAGCGGATGAAACGAGACTACGAGATTTACCAAATGCGGGAAGCCCTCAATGCGATGAGCCGATCGCGGATTTCCTTTTAGCGCCTCTCTAATGCCGGGAGCGCCTGGGGAAACACCGGGAGACGGTTGAGGAAACACTTACCGTACTAGGGGATTACAGGATTTCGAATGGAGTCCGGGTCACCATCGGAGTTTATATGTGGACTGATTACCAGGATATCGTCGCCGAAGCGCGTCAGAATGGAATTCTAAAGAATAACAAAAATCTGTTCACCGGGGCCGTATATCTCTCTCCGGCCTTATCCGGATCATACCTGCGCGAGTTAGCGAGCGCACTGCGGGCGAGGCCGGGAT
>CAVPWY010000012.1:0-50000 GCA_963709535.1 uncultured Chloroflexia bacterium
CCTTCGACACGAATAACCTAAAGATTATCCACGAATAACACAATCACACTAATAAATATAAAATCTTCCAATAATCAAATTAGATTATTTGTTCATTTTTACTTAAGCACAAAAACGGGGTTGTCTACCTGTTATTAAATTCAGGTAATTATGCTTAAACTGTAAGGAAAAACCCACCTTAGGGTGGTGTGGAAAATCATAAACTCATATAGAATGTTTTGAGATTGGCGAGAAAATAATGAAATCAGTTGTGTTAATGGGATTTTGCAACCCAAGAGAACTAAAATCCCTGGCTATGATCTATTTGCTAAAAATGTGAAATACGACCATAATCGTAAAAGGATACTAATAATAAATTTTCCAACTTGGGGACACTATGAAACGTGATTATTATTCCGGAACGATCTCAAGTTTTCTTGTAACTCAACCGATGGATGTTTTTAAAGAATTAGCTAAGAATAATGACTTTTCGCTTGAACAAACACAACGAGATGCTTGGTTGGAAGAAATAGGCATCCTAAAGAATTCATTGGTAGGTTATGACGGATCAATATATTTTAGAATATTCTATTCCCCGTATGGGGAAAAGAATAGATGTTGTTTTGCTTATCGGTCCAATTATTTTTGTTATTGAATTCAAGGTTGGAGAACAAGAGTATTTATTGTCAGCAGTTGATCAAGTTGTAGATTATTCCTTAGATTTGTTAAACTTCCATGAAACCTCACACAATAAAATCATTGCTCCAATATTAGTTTCAACTAAAGCCAAAGAGAATGAAATAAATACCGAGTTTTATAATAGTGAAGATAGGTTGCTTTTACCCAATAAGTGCAATTCGACATCGTTAACAAAAGCCATAAATATAATATTGAATACTTTTATCGAAGGAGCAATTGATCCAACATATTGGGAACAAGGTCGGTATAGCCCTACACCAACGATTATTGAAGCCGCAATGGCTTTATATAATGGGCATTCTGTAAAAGAAATATCTCGTAGCGATGCAAGTGCTATAAACCTGGGGGAGACATCGGATGCTATAGCAGAAATTATTCAGGTTTCTCGAGAGAAAGGTCATAAATCAATTTGCTTCGTTACAGGTGTCCCGGGAGCCGGAAAAACCCTTGTTGGGCTGAATATTGCGACAAATCACATTGACAAGGAAAATGATTTATATAGTGTATTCCTCTCAGGGAATGGACCATTGGTGGATATACTACGAGAAGCACTGGCAAGAGATAAAGTTCGCTTTGACAAAGAGAATGGCGTTATAACGAAATTAGGGGAAGCTAGACGTAAGGTTAAGCTGTTTATTCAGAACGTGCACCACTTCCGAGATGAATACCTTTTGGATCAAGGAGCTCCTTTAGAACATGTTGCATTATTTGATGAGGCTCAAAGAGCATGGGATTTACAACAAACAGCAAATTTTATGCTGAGGAAAAAAGGAATACCAAATTTTAACCAATCTGAGCCTGAATTCTTAATCTCCTGTATGGATAGGCATGATAAATGGGCAGTTATCGTTTGTTTGGTGGGTGGCGGACAGAATTTAACATAGGAGAAGCTGGTATAAGTGAATGGATTAATTCGTTAATCGGACTTTTAGTAATTGGAATATATATATTTCTTCTCGACTAACTGATAGCGAATATGGAGCCGGAAAAATATTAAAACAAATCACAAATAGTACAAGGGTTACCGAAAAGATGAGTTGCACTTATCAGTTTCCATGCGATCCTTCCGAAGCGAAAAAGTATCCCTGCTAGTAAAACAACTCTTAGATTTAGAAAAGGTGAATGCATGTAACACTTTAAAGGAAATATCCCATAAATTTCCGATTGCTATTACTAGAGACATTGAAAAAGCGAAGAAATGGTTAAAGATTGAAATCCAGGGGATCGAGCAATTCGGTATTGTTGTTTCCTCGCAGGCATTTCGATTGAAACCTTATGCTGTTGATGTTAGGCCAGAAATTGACCCCATCCATTGGTTCTTGGATGGAAAGGAAGACACACGATCATCATATTATCTCGAGGATGTGGCCACAGAGTTTCAGGTTCAAGGACTTGAACTTGATTGGACATGTGTCATTTGGGATGCAGATTTTCGTTATTCTCCCACAGGATGGGAACACCGCTCGTTTTGTGGAGATCGCTGGAATTATATCAGGAAACTTGAAAGGCAGAATTACCTTTAAAAATCCATATGGTTGTCTTGTTAACAAGAGCACGCCAAGGTATGGTGATTGTTGTTCCGCCAGGTGATATTGAAGATCCAACACGGAAATCAGAATTCTATGATCCAACCTTTGATTATTTGCGGACCATAGGTTTTTCAGTATTGTAATCTAATACCCTACTAAAACAATAAGATTGGCACCTGAGATTTGATCGAGGTATGTAATAACAAAATTGACTATTTTCAAATTCTCACGAATAAATCAAACTTGATCCTTTAAAAAAATCACCAAACATTGAGGAGTGTCATTTATATGACCGAAAAATGCGAATTAGAGAATGCCCGACAATTATTTGGACAGGGTAATCGCAACGAGGCAAGGAATATTCTGATAAAAGCTGTCCGGAACGATCCGCGAAACCCAGGATATCTGGTTTGGGCTGTCATTTTGCGTGGATGACCCACAACAGAAGAAAGATTGTCTTGAAAAAGCGTTGCGTCTATCGCCGGACCACACGAAAGCAAAAGTTTTGTTGGAGAAATTGCTGATCGGTGAAGAAGACCTGAAAGAAACACCGGATAATATGAATGCGAAAAAACAACCTGTCAAATCTGAATTCAACAATAAATGTCGAGCCTGACTCGGGTGAGCAGCTGCTGTGTCACCGGAACAAAAACCAGAACAGCAGGATCGAGTTGACTGATCGATAAAATTGAGGAAGGTAAAGCGAAATTTAGCTCATCAAAAAAGGCTGGCAAATCGACTTTTCGATTAGCAAAGAAATGGAGAAAAAGAGGAATAATTTTTGGAATATTGGTAAGATGTTTTACTGGCAATTGCTATATATTTTACTTCAATTGAATAAGACGATTTATCACAATCTGTTGGTACTTCCCCTTATTCTGGGTTTCATTATTGTTTCTATCATTCGACATGATATTTATTGAATAAATTAGCGGGACATGGTGGCATCACTACGAGCTTGGAGCAATTGCCGAAGAGTTTAGTAGGGAAATCCTGACGAATTTGTCGCAGGACTATCGTGGTCTGTAAACGATATCCAGCTCGGATATGGAAATATTGACCATTTTGTACTTGGGAAAAATGGTTGTCTGTATGTGATCGAGACAAAGTCGCATCGAGGGAAAGTGACCATAGAATGGAGATCAGATCCGTATCAATTATAAGCGTACGGAAAAGGATTTTATTAAGCAAACACAACGAAACGCTTATGATATCCGGGATGAAATCACGTCCATTTTGGGGATCAGTTTGAATGTAACTCCAGATACTGGTGTTTACAAATGCATATTTTCCAGCCCATACCGAAAATTAAGGGGGTGTTTATCTTGAATAAAAAAACCCTGCTCAAATTTATCCTTTCAGGAAAGGAGCAGCAAAATCACGAGGTTATCTGGAAAAAACGAAAATTGATCCAGGAGTTTTTATACCGTCCAAGATGGTGAGATTTTCCATTTCTAAGGTATCAAATAACTGCTTGTTGTTTTGCCTCGAGAAGTACACCTAAGGCAAACTGTTCCTGCTATTACTGCCTGAGCCAGGGGCCGTTATCGGCGGTCGAGGGAAGATCCATGCCTACATCCACGGTGCTGAAAAAGAGGGTATCGCCATCAATGGAGACTTTCATCACCTTGGACGGGCTGTCGAACCCGCCGTAGCTGCCGTTGATGCGCACCCACTTCAACTTGATATCCAGCAGCCCGTTCACCCAATCCACCGATTGGATCTCGTAAAAAGATTCGCGCACATAGGCGTCGCCCGTGGTGTCAGCTTCCACCAGGTAGATGGATTTTTCGGTGATCGTCAGCAGGTCGCGCTGCTGGTCGTGCTCCTTCATCCACAGGCCGTAGAGCTCCGGCTGAGCGGCTGCTCCGCAGGTGGTGGAGCCGGGTCCGGTGCTAATGTGGGGGAAGGAGGGCTGGTGCACCCGGTTCGGGTAGGGATGCTTCGGGCATTGCGGCGGTTGGGCTGGTGAAGGTCGGCTCGACCGGTTGGGGCTGCGGTTGGGCTGTCAACCGGCAGGCTGCCTGGGTGATGGTGAGGGTCAATAGGATAAGGATAAATCCGGCTTTTTTCATGGTCCGCTCCCGGGGATGGTGATGGTTTGGATGATTAATTATACCAACCCCCCTCAGTCCCCCCAAATATCTTCGAGTATTTGGGGGGAGCGCAGAAAGGGGGATAAAATTAGTCTACAACTGTCTTGAGATCCAGTTCAAAACCCGTCAGCAAGCCATTGAACTGAGTAAATGCTCCAAATAGCTTCAAGTATTTGGGGAAATTGAAAGGGGGGATAAAATTAGACTATGCCTGTTCAAAGAACCACCCCGAAAACCATTCTCCGCGCCAAGGAGTTGCGGCATGCTCCCACCCCGGCGGAGGCAAAATTGTGGCTGCATCTCAGGGCAAATCAGTTGAATGGTCACAGTTTTCGAAGGCAGCACGCCATCGGTCCATTCATTACGGATTTCTGCTGTATCAAACGGAAGCTGGTGATCGAACTTGACGGAGGGCAGCATGTTGACCAAGAGGCTTATGATCTGGAGCGGACAGCGTATTTGCAATCCAGGGGTTATCGAGTCCTGCGATTTTGGAATGATGATGTGATGAAGAATATCGATCGGGTGGTTGAGGTGATAGTGGAAGAGTTGGAAGCGACCCATGGCTTTGCCACATATGCCCGAAACATTGAAGAGGGTATACCCAAATGTTAAATCAACCCCCCTGGCTTCGCCGTCCCCCCAAATATCTTCGAGTATTTGGGGGGAATTAAAGGAGGGAGAATGGGAAGAATTAAAAGGAAAGTGGGCGCGGAGGGGCTCGAACCCCCGACCTCACGGATGTGAACCGTGCGCTCTGACCAGCTGAGCTACGCGCCCTGGGTAAGCAAAATTATAGCTTAGAGAATGAATACAGGCATTCAACCGGAAAATGTAATGGAAGAAATCGTGCGCTCTGACCAGCCTGCCCTTTACAGGGTCTGCGAAGCGTCGCGCTCCTGGTAACAGAATTATCCTTAGGCCAGGGATAGTAGCAGGATGAAACAGGCATTGCAAGGAAAGGAAATTACGGGAAGCTAACAGTGATTAGCTGATCAGTTGAGGAGTGCGTAGTTGATTAGTTACAGATCACTAATCACTAATTACTTCTCACTAATCACTAATAGCTGTAAATAATCACGGAGAAGATCGGCTACAGGCGCAGAGGCGAAGTGGCGGCGGAAGGCTGTGGTTTCGATCAAGGCGACGCGCAGCCTTTTTTCGGCGGCAGCCACATCGCCATGCGGGATACCATCTCCTTTGGTCAGGGTCAGGCTGCCGGAATTATCCACGGTGTATACGATCCGGCCGGCAGACTGCAGTACATCCAATGCCAGGCGGATGACGACAGTGCGCTGACCCATGCTCCCGGCAAGGCCATCCAGGGTGAGCTTTCCATCCCGGCGGACAACTGCTGTTTGATCAGGCTCACCAGGTTCTGCAGGAGGCGCGGGTCATCCCCGGCAGGGTTGGCAGGCAGCAGGATGACTTTTTGGGGTTTCACACGCGCCATGGCCGCCTTGATCTCGTCCGCGCCGGGAGGGGTGAAGGCGATCACCAGCGTTCCGGCGGGATGCAGGCGGGTGCGGTCCAGCAGTTCGACACCCTCGATGCGGAATCCTTCACCCCAGATCACGGTATCCGGTTGGCCGGACAGGCGGGTCAGGGATGCTGTTCGATCTGCACCGCGCAGGTCTTCCACTTCCAGGCGTTTGCGCGCCGGGAACTGCGTCGATGTGGAGTGCGCCGGGCGGGAATCGACCCATTCGAACTGCAGCTGCTTCTTGCCCTGATAGGTGGAGGCGCGCGGGGTGTAAGCCAGGTCAAAGGCGCCATCCGGCAGGGGCAGGTCGGCGCCGTGCCAGCGCAGGATCTTGAAGGACGAACCGTTCGCATCCTCGACCGTAATGATCTGGTGCTCCTGCGAGGTGCCGATGGGCAGCACCTCGACCACGCGGTGATTGGCGCTCATGAATACCGGGGAGGGGTTGCCGTTGCCGTAGGGAGCCAGCAGTTCCAGCTCCTGGACGGTGGGCAGGCTCACCCGGTCGAGCGGCAGGATGGCATCCAGTTTGAGCAGGTATTCGGTTTCCAAACCCTCCGTCTGCCGGTCAATGGCATAAGAGAGAGCCTGGCGAAAATCGGGGATGCGGTTGGAGGGCAGGCTCATGCCGGCCGCCATGGGATGCCCGCCGAAACCGAGCAGCATGTCACGGAGTTCGGTGATGGCTGTGGTGATGTTGATGCCGGGGATGGAGCGGGCCGAGCCGCGGGCATTGCCTTCCTCCGGGGCGTTGAACAGGATGACCGGGCGGTGGAAGCGTTCCACCAGGCGCGAGGCGACGATGCCGATCACCCCTGCCGGCCAACCCGGGCTGGCCAGCACCAGCGCGGAGGTGTTCAACAGGGCGGGATTGGCTTCGATCTGCGCTATGGCTCCACGGTAGACCTGGTCGCAGGCCAGGCGGCGCTGGTTGTTGAGCGCCTCCAGTTGATTGGCGAAAATGACTGCCTCCGAATTGGAAGCGGTGGTGAAGAAATCCACGATCGGGTTGGCATCGCCCAGGCGTCCCAGGGCGTTCAGCCGGGGAGTGAGCGCGAAACCGATGGTCTCTTCTGAGAAGGAGGCGGTATCGACACCGGCGATATTGTATAACTGCTGCAAGCCCACCCGGCGGGTCTCCCGCAGGGTGACCAATCCACGCTGGAGCAGGTAGCGGGCTTCGCCGCGCAGTTCGGCCACATCCGCCACGATGCCCAGGGCAGCCAGGTCGAGCAGGGATTCAGTGTAATCGCCCTTTCCGGAGCGGTTGAGGAGTTCCTCTGCGAGTTTGTAAGCCACTCCGCAGCCGGGCAGCGGGTAGAGGGGATGATCGGGCGGCAGCAGGCGCGGGTTGACGATGGCATCGGCGGCAGGCAGAATTTCGGGCAGTTCGTGGTGGTCGGTGATGACCACATCCATGCCATTGGATTTGGCCCAGGCAGTCTCGGCTACGGCGCTGATACCCGTATCGCAGGTGACCAGCAGTTTGACACCCTCTTCCGCCAGTTTCATCAGGGAAGCAAGATGGACGCCGTGCGATTCAGTCTCACGCAGAGGGAATGTAATGGCGGACGCGGGCATTCAGGTGCCGCAGGGCAGAGACCAGGATGGTGGTGGAGGTCTGACCGTCCACGTCGAAATCGCCCCAGACGCAGATCTCTTCGCCGTCGCGAACAGCTTTCAGGATGCGGTCTGCCGCAGCTTCCATCCCGGGAAAGTCGGTCGGGGGGGAAGGCTGGTACTGGTCGGGGAAGAGGAAAGCACGCGCTTCGGCTGGATCGGTGATGCCGCGCCGGACGAGCAATTCGGCAGCCAGGCGGCTGCCATTGACGAGGTCGATCAGCTCCTGCGAGGGCTGCACGGGCAGCGGATCCACCCACTGGCGTTGGGCTACATCATCCATTTGCTACAGCTCCAGCGGGTTGGAATCGGTATTGGATTGGATATCGTCACTGTCCCAAGAAGGAATTTCCATAGAGGGTTCATCCTCATGCGAGTTCGGACCACTTGCCGGGAGCGAAACCGCGCTCGCAGTAGGAGCGATAGGTGCAGAAACGGCAGCGGCGGGTATCTTCCGTCAGGGTAAAATCCGCATCGGCGAGGGCAGAGATGTGATCAAGCAATTCACCCAGGTCACGAGTATCGATCTCGTACTGTTCCTGTGAATAGGGGAAGAGCAGCTGCTGACCGGGTTTATGGGCGAACCAGTAGGTCATCAGAACCTGGTCCGGGGAGATGGGGCTGCCGCCATTGAGATGTGCACCCGCGTTGACGAGCATCCACGAATACAGGCGGGTTTGAATGCGCTGTTCCAGCTTTCTCGCGGGGCGGGATGGTGAGGCTTGTCTTCCAGTCATAGATCCAGAATTGCTTGCCGGGCAGTGCGGCGATCAGGTCGTACTTCGCTACGAGGCGATGGTCATGGATGCGGGCAGAGAGTGAATACTCCGGGTGCAAGGTGAAACCGGGAGTTTGATCCACCAGCGGCGCCCAGGGAAAATCCTTGGCACTGTTCAGGAAGTGTTCCCACCAGCTTTGCAGCAGGTCATCCTGGATGGAAGCCGAGATGATCTCGACCGGGATGCCGGTGTAGTACTGCTGGATCTTGCGATGAAAGACCTGTCCCTGCTCCTGGTGGTGTTCGAAGGCTGACTGGTCATCCGTCTCGGCAGCCGGCCAGGCAGTGTGGAGCAAATACCTGAGCTGGAAACGGCGCGGGCATTCCAGAAAATCCTGCAGGGAGTTTTGGCTGAAAACAAAATCCGGGCTGATCAATTTTCCCTCCGGTCGGGTGCGATATTCTTGAATGTCAAATAATCTTTGATCTCGATGAGCGCCAGCGCCTCGGTGGATTTCTGCTTCTGGCCGGTGTTCCAGGAGAGCAGCAGCTCCATGCGGGCGCGGGTGATGCCCACGAAGAGCAGGCGCATCCTTTCACTGATGAGGTGGAGGCGGTCGACGCGGGTGGCTTCGCCTTCAACATAATCAGACGTGTTACCTTTTGCGGCATTTTCCAACTGGGATAACACTTCGGCCTGCAGGTTGAGCTTATTGCGCAGGAACCAGCGCTCGGAGAAATATTCATCCCCTTCGGCGCCGGATGGAAAATCGTAATTGTTGAGGGCAGTCAGGTACACCCGATCCCACTCCAGGCCTTTGGCTTTGTGCATGGTGGAAAGCACCACCTTGCCTTTGTGCGCGGTCGGGTCAAAACCGGAGTCCTGGTCGCTGAAACCGGTGAACTTGCGGTCGTGGGTGCAAAAATCCGCCACCTCGCGCGAGAAATCCAACAGCCTCCATTCGGGGTGGATGTTGGCAGATCCGCGCAACAGGGCGGCGATCTTATGGGCGACAGCCAGGTCGGCAATATCCACAAATAATTCCTGGCTGAGGAAGAGGATCAATTCATCGATGGGCAGATTGGCGGCGTCCAGCCAGGTTTGAGCGACGGGACGAAACTCGCGCAGCAGGTTCTCGACCTGCGGCTTCTCTTCCAACGGCTGCTCTGCGAGCCAGTCGCGCATCTGCGGGTAGAGATAGTCCTCGGTGAAGGTGCATTTTACGAGCAGACGGGAGGCTTCTTCATCCGGACCAGTGAGGTCTTCCGAGTTGAGGACAGCCGAGCGCCAGGATTTGAAAGCAGCCGCCAAAAATGCGCTGGTGCGGGGAGACGAGATGAACTTGATCACCCCATCCAGGCGGCTGGCCGCTTTGCGGGAAGCCGAGGTGGAACGCAGCAATTCAATGTATGGGATATTCTTCGTCTTGAAAACATCAGCCAGGTTCTCGAGATGCTTGTTCTGGGAGCAAAGCACAGCCACGGTCTTTTCCTGGTTATCGGGCAGCCAGCGGGCAATGGATTCAGCGACCTTGACCAGCTCCTGATCGGGTGCCAGTTTGGTATCGAGCACACGGATGATGGTGCCGGAATCGGGCGGATTGGGGTTGGCGTCGCCGGGCGGGACCGGGCTGATGAGGGGCAGATCCAGCGCATTGCGAACTTCAGGGATGGGGTGTTTGGCGCGGGTCCATTCGATGATGTGGTTGGCCAGGTCGATGATACCCTGGGTTGAACGGCCGCTGTCCGGCAGAGTGCGCGCGGTTACAGTCGGGTCTTTGTGAATGAAATCCCGCAAATATTGGGGATTGGCGGTCGTGAAGGTGGCATATATGGCCTGGTTCGGGTCGCCTACACGCACCCAATTGCCATCCACCCCGGAGAGGAGTTCCAGGATCTCCTGCTGCAGCCGGCTGCTGTCCTGGGCTTCATCCTCGAGAATATACGGCCAACGCAGGCGCAGACGCTGTAGAAGCTGCTCATCCTGCCTCAGCGAGAACAAAGCCAGCCGGATGAGGTCGTCAAAATCCACGGCTCCGCGGTAATGCAGGGCACGGTCATATTCCTGGTAAATGCGCGAGCACATGTAGATCAACTGGTAATCGGGGAGATGCTGCACCTCATCCCCCATCCGGATCACATCGTCGGTGGTGAGCTGCATGTCTTTCACAGTTCGGATGAAGGCTGTGGCAATATCGCTCAACAGATCCGGCAGGTAAGTTTTACGAACCTTGTAGAGATAGGATTCAGCCACGCCAAGATCAAGATAGCTTTCAATTTCATCGATGTGTGAACGATACCAGGCGATGACAGCCTGGGTGATGATCTGGGTGGTATCGCGTTCGTCGAGGATGGTGTAATCATTGGCCAAACCGGCGATGGAAGGCCTTTCGCGGATGATGTCGTTGGCAAGGCCGTGCAGGGTGCGCACACGGTACTGGAAGCCGGGCAGGTTTTCAGAGTTGTCCAGGAATTGCTCTACACGCTGGTTGAAGTTTTCGACGGCTGAATTGACCAGGGTCACCACCAGCACTTCCTGATCTTCTTCCAAGGAACCGTTACGAATGATCTGCGCGGCTAATGCCGATAAGGTGTGCGTTTTGCCGCTGCCCGGAACCGCGGCAATACCCATCCGGCCATGGGTGTATTCAAGGATCTGGCGTTGCGCAGGCCGGGGTTCAAACATGGTTTTTCTCCCCGGAATCGGCTGGTTGTTGAGAATTGAGCACCAGTTTGCGGATACGTTTGAAGGTAGTGAACACGGACTTGATCAATACTCCCTGCTGTTCAAAACCCTGCTCATTGAGCTCGGAATACATCAGGATGATCTGCCGGGTGCAGCGGCGGATCAACCCAGTAGCCAGCTGGGCGAGGGTCTGTTGATTGGAATTGAATTCGAGCGAGTCATCCCAAATTGCACCTTCCTGCCACTGGCGATTGAGGACATACGGATGCGTGAGCGGCTGTTCGAGGCGTTCAAACCAGGCATTGCTGCCTGCATCCAGCCAGATCTGCACTGCGACCGGGCGGTTTTGGAGGAGGAAGGTAAAAGCCGGGGCGATGGTCACCGAAGGCTGGGCGGGTTCCTGCCAGGAACGCAGGTATTGTGCGGATACCAGACCGGACTCCACAGCCTGGACGAATTCCCTGGCGATCTCATGCGGTTCCATCGTAGCCTGGGCGGCCTGCCTGAATTTCCTGGCGCTTTCCATCAGGTTGGCGGTGATTTCCCCGGCGGCAACCTGGTTGTGAAAACCGAATCCCGGCTGGGTGAGCAGTTCGCCGAACACCCGGCTGAAGAAAATATCCAAACTGACGGGTTCATCGGCATGTGTAGAGGTTGATCCACTGCCGCAGCTGGTCGTAGCGCTCCCCGGCCAGGTAGGTGACCCGGTCTTTCATTGCGGTGTTGACAATGCTGAAATCACCCAGGGAAACCTTATTCCCCGCGCGCCTGTAGACAACATCCGCCAATAAACCAGCCCGGCACAGGTCAAGGCCGTTGATGGCTGTACTGAGCATGGAGATCAGGTCAGCTTTTACGACATCCAACCCCCAGCCTGGATGAGCCAGGCGAGCCAGGGTCAGCAGGCAGCCGGTGAAAGAGTCTTCCTGCAGGGACCGGGATGGACGCAATACCCGGGATGGAATATCCAGCCGCGACAACCGCTGGGTGAGCCCGAAACGCAGCCGATCGGAAAGGAACGGCGCCAGGATGGCGATCTGGTCGGGTGAGATACCCTCTTCGTTGACGAGCCTGGAGACCTCTTCGGCAGCTTTATCCACCATCTGCGGGAAAAAACGGGCAGCCACAGGTTTGATATGCTGAAGTATGGCAAGATCATCAGGAAGGTCAGAAACGGGTATAGTATTTATTGCATCCACCGGTTTTTGCCCGAGTACGCCTGAGAATACCGTTTGAAAGGTATGCAATTCAGCGGGGAGTGAAATGGTCTCGTGAAATTCGATCTTCTTCGGGCAGAGGTCTTTGAGACGGAGAGCACTGACCGGATCTGCCCCCAGAAATTTGCGGTAACCCGCATCATCGTCCATGATGAACAGGGCACTCTTTAATTGTGGAAGCCAATCGATCAGCAGGTCATGACTGACGGGTGTGTCTTCCTCAATATTATCAAAGATGACATGCCGGTACTGGCTGGTGAGCACCTGGCGGCAGAGAAATGCTGGCCAGAGATGCTTGCTGAAGACTTCAAGCTGCAGGGAGAAATCCAGCAGGTTATTGTCCAGGCAGAATTGGCGGAAGAGTTGGATGGCTTCCTGCGCCTGATCGTACACCCGCAGCTGGCTGGACGCACCACTCCAGGCGGATTTCAAACGGGCTGCAATTTCGGTGTAGGGAAAACCAACCAGGGCAGACTTGTTGAGATTATCCAGTAACTGGCTGTATAAGCGGTTGGGAGTGAGAGTCACAGCGCCAAAATATCCCTGCTGCAGCAAAGGGTTAACGATCTTTGACATGTAGTACTGGGCTGTCTCCATGGTCAGAAAAACCGGCGGCTTGTTGGGCTGCTTGAACCCGGCGGATGCTGATACCAGAGGCCAAAAGAGGCTGATGCTGCGCTGGGCCAAGCCATTCAGGGTGAGGATATCCGGCCGACCGCCTGGAGGAAACTCGGGAGACGCCAACATCGAACTATACGGCTGGGCAAGGGTGCGCTGCGGCAGCAGGATCAGGATCTCATCGGCGGGGATGCCCTGATTCACCATGGCCAGGAGCCGCAACGCCGCAGCGGTGGTTTTTCCGCACCCGGCAGGACCGGATACCCAAAGATGGCTATCCAGAGGTTCCGTAATTAATTCCTTTTGATAGGGAGAGAGATCCAGGGATTTTTCGGGCGACGTAATAACCATAAGGATATTATATGTTGAAACTCGTCATGGGATTGAACCCATGAAGAAAAGTGTGAACTGATGGCCATTATGGCAATAAAATGTTCGTTGTGTTTGGAAAATGCGGCAAATCAATGTAAAATAACAATATATAAATAATCAACTAATGAGGGTGAACATGAAATCAAACAGAGGAAGAATATCTTTTGCGATGTTGTTGATCGTTGTTGGGGCCTGGTACCTGGCTATTGAAATATTCCCGGGCTTAAAGAACATGGCCTATGGATCAGGCACCTGGCCGCTGCAGATCATTGGACTGGGACTTCTTTTTGCAGTTGTTGCCATCCTCTCCTGGACACCGGCATTCTTCATCCCGGCCAGCATCATCACCGGAATAGGCGGTTTATTGTACTGGCAGAACTCCACCGGTAATTGGGCTTCCTGGTCATATATGTGGACATTGATCCCCGGTTTTGCTGGTTTCGGTTTGCTATTATTCGGACTGCTTGCCAGAAAGCGTGGTGCTTATCTTTCAGGGATGTGGAATCTTTTCAGCAGCTTAATCCTTTTCGGCATTTTCGCTTCAGCTTTCAGCGGGTTGGATTTTGCATCCAAACTTTGGCCAGCCGGCCTGATCCTGCTGGGATTGATCGTATTATTAATGGGTTTTCGGAAAAAGAAGATCACTACAAACCCGGTTGAAGAGGATTAATCCAATGCCCTGAAGCGGTAACCCACACCGGCTTCGGTTAAGATGAATTCCGGTTGGGCTGCATCCTTTTCGATCTTATGCCGCAGATTACTGATATTGACCCGCACCAGGTGCGGGTCATTTTCATACCCGATCCCCCACACCTCACGCAGCAGCATATGGTGAGTGACCACCTTACCGGCGTTGCGGATGAGATATTTTAGGATCTCATATTCTGTGGGAGTCAAACTGATCTCTTCATCCCCCAAAAATACCTGTCTGCGCACAAAATCCAATTTCAATTCATCAGCCTGAAAAGTGGAGGGCAATTCACCCGCCTTTTGAGCATGGCGCAATGCAGATCGAATTCGGGCAGATAATTCACCCACACTAAAGGGTTTGGTCAGATAATCATCTGCGCCAGCGTCCAGAGCTTTGATCTTTTCTTCTTCATTATCACGTACAGAAAGGATAATGACCGGGGTATCGCTCCATTCGCGCAACCGTTTCAGGATATCGATCCCATCCATATCCGGCAGGGCAAGATCGAGGATAATCAGATCAGGATGCCTGCTGGTCATATAATTGAAGGCTTCCTGGCCATTTTCGGCTTCAAGGACTTCGAAACCATGCGAGGAGAGAGAAGCCCTTAAGAACCTTCTGATCGGACGTTCATCATCCACTATTAGAACTAGACCGGGTTTTTCGTCTGTCATTCCAGACCCTCCTCAGCTTGCAAAGGCAGAGAAAAGCGAATCGTGATACCCTGCGGTGAATTGCTTTCTGCCCATATCCTTCCATGATGCGCCTGGATTATTCCCTTGCAAATTGATAATCCCAGACCGCTGCCAGAAATAATCAGAGCTTCCTTCGTCCGGTAGAACTTATCAAACACTTTTTCAATTTCTTCGGGTTGAATTCCTTTTCCATGATCGCGGATGGAGATAAGCACTTCCTTGAGGATTCCGGGAAATCGAGATGGAAATGAACTTTTCATTTGCTGAATACTTGATCGCGTTATCCACCAGGTTGTATAAAACTTGTTCGATCAAACCGGGATCAAAGCGTACCTGGGGAATGTCTGATGGGATATCCACCTGTATCTGGAAATATTCAAGCCTTTTTTTCAAACGACCGAGGACCGATCCGATAATCCCTTCCAAATCACCATATTGTAAATTGAGCTTTAAAGCGCCTGATTCCAGCCTGGATATATCAAGCAGATTTCCAACCACACGGTTCAGTCTTTCAGCTTCTTCCCACCCGGTGTCGATCAACTCCAGCCTGGTTTGCTCATCCAATGGGAGTGCCCCGGTTTCGGGTTGTTCAGATTCCCGCAGGCTGGAGAGGACGCCGGTAATAGTGGCAAGCGGGGTGCGCAGGTCATGTGAGATCGAACTCAGTAGTGCATTTTGCAGGCGCTCAGTTTCCAGGGTTAATTGTGCATTTTTCTGTTCCTCAACCAAGCGGGTACGTTCGATCGCCAGGGCAGCCATTCCACAGTAAGCTTCGAGCAATTTTCGTTTTTCGGAATTCATCAGAATAGTACGGGAAACATCTTTCACCTCAAGAACTCCGATCGCTTGGTTTCCAACGACCATCGGGTAGAAGCTTGAAGGAGAATCCGCAAAAGTATCCGTTCCTCTACCTGCAGGGAGCCGGTTCTCAACCACCCACGAAACCGAAGAAATATTACGTGATCGTCCTGGTACCAGGGCTCGGGTTTGGGAAAGGGCAGGTAAGCATTTCCCAGACTGTATCCAAATGACACAATCGCGCACAAAAGTCTGCTGGATCTGATTGATCACCACGTGAAGAACGGAATCGCGGTCATAAGCATTGGTCAATTCCTGGCTCAATGTATATAAAGAAGCAGTATGGTCTTCCCGCTGCCGGCTGGCATTGACCTGGGAGCGAATCTGGCCGGCCAGATCCACTCACCACCAGGCTGATCACGAACAAACCGAAGAAAGTTAATAGATACTCCGTATTAGCGACAGTCAGGGAAAAACGGGGGGTGACCATGAAATAATCAAAGGAAAGCACACTCAGAACACTCGCTACTATCCCGGGGCCACGACCGAAGTAAAAGGCACAGGCCATCACGGCAACAAGATAAAGCATGACCAAATTGACGGGTTCTATATAGAAATGCAAAGGAAAGCAAACAGCAGTTGTAAATGCTACTATTCCCACCGCTTTCAGGTAACTTAAGCGCGGAGAGGAGTATTCTGAAATTGAATGGAAGTTGGAAAGACTCTTTGTAGTTTACCTTCGTCTTTGATGATCACAATTTCCGAAGAACCAGCCAGTTTGATCAATCTTTCGAGGGATGAATTACCGATCCAGTCATTCCAAAAATTTCGACGAGGGGCGCCCAGAATGATCTTTGAGACATGGTTTTGGCGTGAAAAAGATGAGATCGCAGAAGGAATATCGAGTGCAGTTTTTCGGACAATTGTTGCCCCGAGTTCCTCGGCCAGCCTGAGTGTATTTTCCAATCGTTCACGTTTTGAGAACAATGGGATCACCCGATCTGGTGTCTCTATATAGAGCACAAACCATTGCGAATGATTCTCATCTGCCATCCTTTTCCCGGCCCGGACAAGTTTTTCGGAGACAGGATGAGAACTGACACAGACCAGGATATTTTTATTCTCCTGAATCCGTTTCGTGATTCCAGGAACGCCTGCTTCGATAGAGGGATAGGAACTTTCAATGATACCTGCAGCCCTTTTTAGGGCGATTTCCCTCAAGCGGGATAATCGTTCCAGCGACAGATAGGGTTCAAATTTCTCCCTGGAAATTTCTCCCGTATCGATCTTGTGTGATAATCGCTGAATGATCTCTTCAGGAGGCAGGTCAACAAATTCAATGATGGATGCATTTTGGAAAACTTTATCAGGAATAGCCTCAATTGTTCCCGGTCCGATGATATTAGTAACCAGGTCACGCAGACTTTCCAGTTCCAGAACATCAAGGGTGGTAAAAACATCGATTCCCGCGGCTAATATTTCTTCCACATCCTGATACCTGCGTGGATGCCTAAAACCGGCAGGATTGGTATGTGCAAGTTCATCGATGATCACCAGGTCGGGTTTTTGGGATATGATACCATCCAGATCAAGCTCACTGGAGAGCGGAAGAGAACTTGATCCGTGCAGCTCTTCAACCAGGGGTAGAAGGTCGATATTTTGTGAAGTGTCCAAACACCCCACCATGACATTCAACCCTTCCACACTTTTTCGATTGGCGGCATCCAGCATCGCGTGGCTTTTCCCGACAGTTGGCGCATAACCGAGGAATATCTTCAGCCTTCCAATTTTACCCGTTGGTTTGAGCTCCATGAATTAATTATAGTCTGCCCGGAAGAAATTAAGTAAACTGATCGTTACAGCAGTACTTACTCTTCCGGGCAAAATATCAGGGATAAGGATTATTTTAGCTGATAAGGCACTTCCAGAATGACGATTCCGTCACGATTAAGAAGGGCTTTACGTAATACCTCTGCGGTACGGGTGTGGAGGAAACGCGTCCACCAGCGGGGGGGATTAAATTGAGGAACCACAATGGTAATCACTTCATTTGGTGAAAGCACATCAGAAATCTGGTCTACATATTCCAACATGGGTTCCAGGAACTCGCGGTAAGGTGAATGCAGAACGATCAACCTGACGCCATCGCCCCACCGGTTCCACTTCTCTTCGATCTTATCGGTTTCAATTTGGTCAATGCTAATATGTACAGCAGTAATATCCATTGAAAGCGTACGCGCATATTTCAATGCTGCCAAAGTGCCATTATGAACACCACCTATTGGCATAATGACCCGGTTGCGAACAATTCGTCTCGTTGTAATATGTTTATCCAAGGATAGCTGTCTGGCAAGATTTAATATAGTGGTGATGGATCGAATAAAAGCCAAGCACCAAGTAAGGGGTGTAATATCACCACAACCCAGGCGCCATCTTTAAATTTTGTCACGGCAAAAATGACCATGACGACTGAAGTCAGAATTGCCCCAAATCCATTGATGATCATTTTATGGATCCAGCCCTTGGTCAAATCCACCGTTGAACCCGGTTCGACTAATCTCTTCTCCCGGTTTAAGGTGACCGGATTTCCACCAGCGATGTGCCATCCCCGTTTGTGACAGGGTGAAGGATAGAAAAACACCAATGGCATACAGGGGGATCAAAGCGGTAACACTGGCTTTAAACAAGATCACCAGAAGGGAGGAAATAACAGCAAGGGTCATAATCCCACGCGAGAAAACCAGGCGGCTGCCTTTGGCAGTCAGTTGTTTGGGGAAAAATCCATCGCCGGCGATTAACGCACCCAGACGGGGGAAATCAGCAAAAGCAGTATTGGCTGCCATGATCAGGATGATCGGTAGTGGATGAAATTGTTGCCAGATATAGAATTCCGCGGTTTGCGTAAACAGTCCTGGCGAGCTGTGAAATGATCGTTTCACTCTCAGCCGGTATTGCCCCGGTATGTACTGCTAAAAATGTAGTGCGATCAGCAATACTCCCAAGAATACCTGCCATCCACATCAAGGTAGCACCGGCATTCTTACTGCGCGGTTCTTTAAAGGCGGTGATGCCATTAGAGATGGCTTCAACACCTGTCAACGAGGTGGTTCCATTGGCAAAAGCCCGCAGGATCAGGAAAAGGGCAATGGGCTGGGTCAGACCGATCTCGACTACAGGAGGATCGATCACCACTCCCAGGCTGCCGGTGGCATATTTGATCAAACCCAGAATTAAGGTGATAAAGATCATGACCAGGAAGAAGTAGGTGGGAATGGCGAAGGCGATACCCGGATTCTTTGACTCCGCGCAGATTGATGACCATGATGAGCCCGATCATCGCCACAGCAATTTCGACCCGGTAATCGATAAAGGGCTGGAAATGCCGAGATGAGCTGGGCGACACCTGACGAAATTGAAACTGCCACAGTTAGTATATAATCCGTCAATAAAGCCGCGCCAGCAGTTTGCGCTGGAAGCTCTCCCAGGTTATCACGGGCGACGATATAAGCACCACCACCACCGGGATAGGCATGGATGGTTTGTTCATAGGAGAAAGTGAGAATTGCAAGCAGGACGACAATCCCAATGACCAGCGGCAGTGCCAAATGAAGATGGCAACGCCGGCCATCATAAGGATCGTCATCAATTCCTGAGGTCCGTATGCCACAGAAGAAAGGGCATCTGAAGAAAAGACTGCCAAGCCGACTAATTTACCAATAGCCTGATGAGCTGCATCGGCGGTTGAGATCGGTTTACCAATAAAGAACCTTTCCCATTTTGGATTGGGCAGGCGTTGAATGGTTTCTTCAAAGACATTTTGATATTTGGTTTCTATTTGCATAATAATGATTTCCTTTATCCGAAATTACTAATGAATTAATAACCGATTCGGTATAAAGGGAAGGGCAAGAAGTGCTGCCGGGGTGTCAAAAAAGTGTCAAGAAGGGGAGGGGAGTAACCACGAATACCACGAATGGACACGAATAAATGATGGATAATTGCAATCTCATGAAACAAACAAGAGATTGCCGCAGTCGCAACCCTTCCCTACGGGATACTTCGTAATCGACAGGCTCAGGGAGCTCCCTACCTTGGGGCACGATGTCACAATGGCAGAAGAGGGCAGACACACAGGTCTGCCCCTACGGGGATATTGTTGTTTATAAGGACAGGTTCCCAGAGGAATCTATATAATCAATAATGAATTTCCCCGGATCTCCCAGATTTCGGTGGCGAAGTTCTGGATAAAATACCGGTCATGCACAACAGCCAGGATGGTTCCTTCATATTCTTTGAGGGCTTCCTCAAACCGGACCCGCGAGGCGATATCCATATGGTTAATGGGTTCATCCAGCAAGAGCAGGTTGGTGCCCTGTGCCACAAGCTGAGCCAGCATCAGGCGGGCACGTTCTCCATAAGACATCAACCCTGCGGATGTAAAGACAGCGTCCCCGGTAAATAGAAATTTGGAAAGGAATGAACGTGCCTCTGTGTCATTCCAGCCGTGGATATGCTGGATCGCTTCGAGGGCATTCTCAGTGGGGATGAGAGTGTCCTGGTCCTGTGCCATCACGCCGATCTTCACATTGGCGCCGATCCGAAACGTTCCCGCGAGTGGAGCTATTTGATCTGTGATCGTACGCAGCAGGGTGGTTTTCCCGGAACCATTGGGTCCGATCAGGGCGACCCGCTGACCGTACCGCAAGGTCAGGGAGATATCCTCCAATAGCGGGGGTGGTTGGTATCCCACGCACAAACCGTCCATCACCAGGACATTCCGTCCACTGGGTGCACTATCGTTGAAATCGATCCTGACCTGCCAGGATGGACGGGGTTTTGCGACATGCTCATCCGTGAGGATGCGCTCCAGCCGCTTTTCAATATTTTTGGCACGCCCGACTGTCCCTTTTGAACGATTACCAAAGAACCCGGCCGCGAACTTATCCCCGCCATCCGCTTTGCCACCTTTGCGAAACTTGGCGATTCCCCGCAGATGGGCAGCAGCAGACTTTAACTCCTGGATTTCGATCTGCTGTTCATTGTAATTTTGCCATTGAGAATCCCATTCCCGCTGCTTTGCATCCAGATAGGTGGAATAATTCCCGGCATATTCTTTTACGTTATGGCTGACCGGATCAAGCTCGAAGGTGATGCGGGTGACATTATCCAGAAAAGCCCGGTCGTGGGAGATCACCAGTACGGTGGCGCGGGTTTGCTGCAGCCAGCTTTCCAGCCATTCCAGCATTTGGATATCCAGGTGGTTGGTCGGTTCATCCAGCAGCAAAATATCCGGAGAAGATAAGATCACCTTCGCCAGGGCAAGGCGTGTTTTTTGGCCTCCGGAAAGATGGGCGACGGGTGTACGCGCGGCTAAATGAGACAACCCGAAACGATCCACTATTTCGGTCATATAAGTATTTTGCGAAGTTTTACGGGAGATCTCATCCAGCAGGCGGTCATACTGTTCCTGCAGCCCGGGAGAGGAAGGTGAGCGGGAAATATCTGCAGACAATTTTTCCAGACTGGATAATAGATCATCCAGGTCATCTTCGCCATCCATCAGGAAGGATGACAGGGTATCCGCATCCTTGAAGACCAAACCCTGGGGCAGATAACCCACCTTGAGAGATGATGGTGTGAAATGAACCGTGCCTGAATCCGGCGGGTCAATTCCGGCCAGGATACGCAGCAAGGTGGTCTTTCCGCAGCCATTCGGACCGACAAGCCCGGCCCGTTCGCCCTGTTTCAGGGTGAACGAGACCTGATTTAGAATTTGTTTAATGCCAAACGATTTTGAGATATTCGATACAGCCAGCATGATCAACCTTTTAAAGAAACCAAAACCGGGAGCAGGAGCTCCCGGTGAATAGACAGTAACCTGACAGGCAGGTAGAAATTCAGCGCAGAATTCTGCTTAAAAAGGGGATATGTTTAGCGGCTGGTGATGCATGTGTGTCATTTCCTGGTAGTGTTTTGCTATTATAGCATAATCAAAAATGAATAAAAGGTAGACATTGGTTTCTACAGATTTTGGTGTGGACATTTGTCATCCTGAACGCAGTGAACACCTGCGCTGCACGCATGTGCAGTGAGGATCTCTCCCATAGTGAAAGAGATGCTGCCCACAGGGCTGCTCCGCAATCGTTCCGCTCAGCATGACACCCATTGTCGGATTTCGCTGCGCTCTAACCGACTACTGCGTAGGCGTTTGTCATCCTGAACAAAGTGACACCTGCGCTGCACGCATGTGACAATGAGGATCTCTCCCAATTCAAAGAAGAGATCGCTTTGTTCCTCCAGCGATGACAGCGACATTGTCGGATATATCGCCTTCCCCTCCCAATGGATCCTCCGCTTCTCTATGAAATCGACTAGGCTAGGGAACCGGTTCGATCCGTCCTACATCCTTTATTGACCCCATATCCATGAAAATCATGTGCAAGTTATCAGTGAGATAATAAGGAAAGACTATATATAATACGATTGATCCTGAGACCAGCACAGTTTTACTGATATAAAAATGCATTAATACTATCGATATAGATAATCGAATAAGCTTTTCCCAAGTTTCTTCAAAATAACCAACTGAGAATTTCCCCATATATACTTTTATGGTGAATATCTTCATTAGACTAATGGTCAATATTTGTAAATAGATACTATTGAAATTCATATTCACCTAATTATATGCATAGTCACCTAATGTCCGTTATTTTCATCGTTGATTTTCAACGTTTCGTAGTCCACTCTATCTTTGTTTAATTACTGAATTGGACCGTCCACTCCGGGCCATAATCCAGTTGATATAGGTCCGCCAGGCTGCCCTGGTTGACCGCGACAGAGATGCGGTTCAACTCGTTGTTGTAGATGAGCACTTCGCCCTTTTTCGCAAATCCGAAGGACCTTTCAAACAGCAGGTTCTCATTGAACACCACTTTCCCATCATGGCGGACGGTGGTTTGCAGATGGTCGCCATAGTGGAAGCCAGCCTGTTCAAAGACAGCCAGGGGGATGTTGGTCCATAAATTCCCGAAGTTGGGGTCGCCGATCTCGAAGATGCCGCTCACCTTTCCCTGCCCGACGACCGGATCCTGCATCGGCAGGCTGACGATCTGCGCCGGATCATAGGCCGGGCCAACGCCTTCGTAGCTGATAATTCCGCTGGCCAGGCGGGCGGCAGTATAGCCGAATACATCCCGGCCATGGAAGACGCTGGTCCCCTCGGTATTCTTGCCTCTCAAGCGGTTGACATTTTCGTCAATTTCCCTGATCTCAGTAATGCCGATCATTTTCTTTACATGGGTCAGCGACCCGTTATCCGGGGTGACAACAAAATACCCATCGGTTGTCCTGGCAACACATGCCTTGCGGGATGTGCCCACTCCGGGATCGACGACAGAGATGAATACTGTTCCCTCCGGCCAGAACTGCATGGATTGGTAGAGGCGGTAAGAGGCAGACCAGATATCATACTGCGGGATCTCGTGAGTGCCATCGATAATTTCCAGTTCGCGGTCAACGCTTTTTACCACGCCATACATGGCGCAAACCGCACCTTCCTTATAGGTGAAATCGGTCTGGAATACGAGGATGGGTTTCATATTCGAATACCTTTCTTAAATGAACGGGTTATAAAAGCGGGAATGATTGATGAATGCGGAAACTGCCAGGGAGAGAGCGAAAATGAGGGCAGATACGAGCGATCGATAAGTAATCCGCCCTGGTCATTTTCTTCGCCACATACCAGGTGCGTTTTTTATCCTTACCAAATCCACGCAGGTCCATGGCATTGGTGATCAACTCGATGCGATCCAGGGTGGAAAAGATCAGCGGGATGATGATCATCAGCGAATATTTGAAACGGTCGCCCAGGCTGGCTTTACGGGACATTTCCAACCCGCGGGCCTGCTGTGCCTGGCTGATATCGTTGTATGTGCGTTGGATATCAGGGAAGTAGCGCAGGGTCAATGATATGGCGAATGAAATCTTGTAATTCGCCCCGACGCCGCTTATGGAGGAGGCAAACTCGCTGGGATTGGTGGTAAGGATAAATATGATTCCCAACGGAATGACGGAGGCATACTTGAGGATCTGGGTCGCCTGATAAAAAAGCTGTTCGGAGGTGATGTTGTAACGTCCCAGGAAGGTTGCCAGAACGTGCCGGGTGCCATAAATTTCCACACCATATTCAGGTTTGAAGAAAAACGTCAGGATGGCATTGATCAGGAGGAAAACCAGAACGTAATATACCATCACCCGGATCTGTTTAAATTGGATGCGCGAGATGAGCCATGATCAAGGCAGAGAACGCCATGATGAAGAGGACGACGCGAATATCGAACGAAAACATGCTGGCAAAGGTGAGAAAAAGGAAGCAGATCAACTTGGAAAGGCCGGATAACCGGTGGATGAAGGTATCGATATAGTTATATGAGAACAGGCGCGCCTTCATTTTGCCACCTGACTTTCGTAATCGATAAAGCGCTGCACAAAGCTGGTTTCATCGGGCAAGCCGACCTTCTGGGCGAGGTAATACAGCGAAGTCTCCTTCAGGTTGGCCTGCTGGATCACGTGAAGATCGGTCAGTACATCCGAGGCCCGGGTATCCGCTATCTTCAGTCCGCCGGAAAGCACCACCGCCCGGGGAGTGTATTCCAGCATCAGATGCATATCATGGGTGATGAGAATGATGGTGATGCCCAGCTGGTTGATCTCGCGCAGGAAATCCATAATATCGCTGTAATGGCGGTAATCCTGCCCGGCGGTCGGTTCATCCAGGATAAGGATACAAGGATCGAGTACCAGGATGGACGCAATGGTGACGCGTTTCTTTTGACCATAACTGAGGGCGGAAATGGGCCAACTGATGAATGGGGACAACCCGCAGATATCGAGCACTTTCTCAACCCGCGGTTTGATCTCCTCCTCAGGGATTTTGCGCAGCCTTAGCCCCAGCGCAACCTCATCAAATATCAACGATTTGGAGATCATCTGGTTGGGGTTTTGCATGACAAAACCGATGATCTCTGCCCTTTCCTTGATCGAGCGGCTGCGGATGTTCTGCCCTTCATACAATACTGCACCATGGTCTTCCCGGACAAAGCCGCATACCACTTTCGCCAGGGTGGATTTACCCGCACCGTTGCGGCCTACAATGGATAACATCTCGCCCTGGCGAATGTCGATATCCAGGGTATCCAGGATCGGTCGAATGCCATCATAGGAGAAATGATAGTTGATCCAATTTGAGCTGTGATGGATTGTGGTTTTCGTTATCCAGCGGCTGGACGGATTTGTACCAGTCGCGCAGAGCCTGGCTGATCTTATCTGTTTGCAGGCTCCAAATATGGCCAGGTTTCAGTTCCGGTTTCACTTCGATGCCAGCGTACTTCATGGCGGTGACGTAGAGCGGTTCACGGATGCCATTTTTAGCAAGGATATCTGAGGAAACCAGTGTATCCGGGTCCATATCTGCCTGGATGCGGCCATCGTTGATCACGATCACACGGTCCACCCCGCGATGCAGCACATCCTCCAGGCGGTGTTCTATGATGATGATGGTCTTACGGGATTGTTGGTGGATATCATCAATGATCTCTATCGCGGTTTTCCCGGTTGCGGGATCCAGGTTGGCCAGCGGCTCGTCGAAAAGCAGGATGTCCACATTATCGATCATCACCCCGGCCAAAGCGGTGCGCTGCTTTTGACCGCCTGATAGCTCATATGGAGATGAATTCAGCAAAAGATCCATATCCACCATCTGAGCGACTCGGGAAACGCGGTCATGCATCTCCCCTTGGGGCACACAATCGTTTTCCATAGCGAAAGCTATATCTTCACCAACGGTTAAACCTACAAACTGGCCGTCAGAATCCTGCAAGACTGTGCCGATGATCTTGGAAAGACCGAAGATATCCTGGGTATGAGTTTCCAAGCCTTTGATCTTCAGGCTGCCCTGGACTCTCTCCTTTGTAATAGAAGGGAATCAGCCCATTGAGGCAGTGACCCAGGGTGCTTTTACCGCTGCCGCTGGGACCGACGATCAATATCTTTTCGCCAGGGTAGATCTTGAGGTTGATATTGTGCAGAGTCGGTTCGGCCTGGCTAAAGTACTGAAAGCTGAAATTCTCAAATTCAATTATGGGGGCTTCATTCATGCAGGGACATCCATTTTGGGAATGAGATTGATATGGTTATTATACCGGAGGCAGGGGTGAAAGAAGGCTTGTAAACCCAAATCAAAAGGCGGCAATGGCCGCCTTTTGATTAATTGTGATTGTGACTGGCAGGTAAATTAACCAGCTTTGTTCAGGCTGCCCTTCTTGGTGCGAGTGGCTGCGTAGGCGATCAATAGCAGGGTACCGATGACACCGGCGCTGATGATGTTCATTCCACAGGCAACAGCACCTTGAACGAATACCTTGTTGGCGGGTTCGGCATAGATGAGGATATCCAGTACTGGAGCGACCACCAGCCACGCGACTGCGTTGCCCGCGATCTGGTAAAGGTTAAATGTCAGGATGTCCTTGAGGCCAAATGTACCTTCTTCCACGCGGGTGCGTTTGAAAGCCAGACCAAAAATGAAGCTGGCAATACCGCTGGCGATCACCCAGCTCCACCATGGAGTTCCATACTGGAGGAAGTCACTGAGCGCGTGGCCAATAAAGGCCATGAGGAAGGCGGTGATGGGTCCAAACAGGACGCCGAAGAAGGCGCTTAGCCCATAAGCGGTTTGGAATTGGGTTTCAGGCACCCAGGAGGGAATTTTGACATACATGAATAAAAGCATAAAAATGGCAGCGCCTAAACCTGCAGCAACGATCGTTTTGGTTGTTACTTTAAATAAACCATTCATAACTCACTCTCCTTTTGTATTAATATGAGATTAATAATACATACTGAATATAGTATATATCTTTTTGCCTTTGTCAATCTTAATAACCCAATTAATTCCATAGAGATATGGTTGAGGAATATTTGTTTGCCGCCTCGCCCATCCCAAATCATACAGTACACCCGGGTTAAGGCATAATGTGTTCTTCTTTTACAAAGTGAGTGATATGTTCGGCGAATAGGGATTGCCCTGCGTGAATGATCATCGGCATCATCCGCTCTTTACCAAAATCACTAACAACCAAAGGCTTCGAAAGAGTAATGTGCGCTTCAGTGTGTACGCTTTTTGGAAAGACCATTTGCTGCATGATCTGGATGAACTCTGCCAGTTTTTGCCTGGCAAAAAGAGTTTTACGTAAGCGGACGATCGGATTTCGCATGAAAGCGGGCTGGATCACACCGCTGATCAGAGCGATTTGTAACTGAGCTGCTGGTGCTTTCCGCAACATGATTTCCAGGCTAGGCGACCATTCTTCAATGGATTCTTTTGCTCCGGGCATCAATTCGGGATCGGGTTCCACTTCGCCGTGGGCAAATACCAACACCGATCCTCCGGTCAGCAAATGGCTGATCGCTTTTTGCAGGGCAGCCATCCGGCCTGTGGCATCTGAGGGAACAAAGATAAAATAATCATCAGCGATACTCATAGTGTGAAGAAAACCAACATCTGAGACCATGATCTTCATGTCTTTGCGGGAGAAGCAGGATGCTACAGCGAGGGTATCCACTCCACCGACATGATTGGAAGCAATGATCAACGGACCAGTTAATGGTACCAGTTCCAACCCACGAGCATTTACAATCGTGTTGAAATTCGGTAAAGCTTGACGGGCAGTGAGTCCAAACCCGATCTCGGGCACCATGGCCTGGTATTTTGCGACAATCGATGCAAAGTGATGAGCAGGCTTCAGAAATAATGGACCGAAAAGCCTTCTAAGTAACCCTGATCGGCGCATCCCTAAAGCGAAAAATATCTCATCGATGATGCGATTTTGAAGGCGGTTCACTTCTACCTTGGAATCAACAGAGTCGTTTAAAACCAATTTTCACCCCTGAATGTGCTTATATTTCAGTGGTTTGAAATACTACCGGTAAACCGCCATTGACAAGGTGCAATTTGGATTGGAATTTTATGCGGGTGTGACCGACCAGGATCGGATCCCCACATAGAATTCCTGCGTGCCAACCGGCACACTTGGACCGTAAGACTTCACCCAGTTGCGAATACAGATTACGAAGGTCTTTGCCCGAACTTACCCGCACTCCATATGGGGGATTGGTCACGATCCAGCCCTTCGTTTCGGGGGGCTCGATCGCTGAAAAAGCCTGGCATTTCAGATCCAGGTTTTCAAGGACACCTGCTCGTTCCGCGTTGGCGGTGGTGATGCGGATAGCGCCTTCGTCCCGGTCAGACGCCAGGATGGGCGGGCAGTCCGTGGTTTCATTGGCTGCTGCTTCTTTGTACAGACTCTGCCAGAGGGGTGAATCGAAGTTGGACCAGTCGGTAAAGGCGAAGCGCCGGTTCTTGCCGGGAGCTATTTTCCTGGCGAGCAGTGCAGCTTCAATGGCGATGGTGCCTGATCCGCAGAATGGGTCGAGCAACGGTGTGGAAGGATCCCAACCGGAGGCAGCTATCAACCCGGCGGCAAGGGTTTCCCGCAAAGGAGCCTTGGCAGTCTCCAACCGGTAGCCGCGGCGATGCAGCGATGTGCCGGAAGTGTCCATGCTGATGGTGCAGACATCCCGCAGCAGACGGACGACCACCAACTGGGGTACGGGGCGAATATCCTCGTCAAATTTCACCAGGGTGCAGGGTTTTGTAAGCGTGGTATTGATGGCAGCCAGCACTTCGCGGGCGACGGCATCTGAATGATACAGGCGGCTTTTACGGCAGGTGACCCGCATGGCAATGGGCTGACCCTGACGCAGGTACTGCTGCCAGGGCAGGCGGGCAGCTTTCTTTTGCAGTTCTTCAAATCCATTGGCAGAGAATTCACCCAAACGGGCAAGAACACGGTTGGCGGTGCGGAGGTGCAGGTTCACCCGGTACACATCCGCCAGGCTGGCATCAAATTCGACACCGCCGGATTCCTCGTGGGCTTCACCGGTCGAATCGTAAGCAACCGGAGGCGTGGATGATAGCCCCAGTAATTTTAGTTCCTGCTTTAAGAATGGTTCCAGACCGGGTTGGGTGACGGCAAACAATCGATACATTAATACTTTCTCTTTCCGGCTATACGCAAACGGGAGCGGCGGGAGTCAGGCTCGGGAGCTTTTTCCACAACGATCTGTTTTTGCTTTTCACGCCGCATGGGGTCTTTTTCCACAAACAATGGTTTGAGGGTGAACGGGTCCAGGCCGGTATAATACATCAGGCTGGAATAGGTGGACGGGGTGGGAGTGAAGATCTGCACCTGCTCTGGCGAGATCTGCAGTTCCTGGCTTGCAAATGTTTTCAGGCGGCGCATATCGATATCGGTGCAGCCGGGATGCGCGGCGATCATGTAGTAGGTGAGGAATTGCTTTTTACCCGCCTGGCGGGAAAGAGCATCAAATTGATCTTTGAACTTGAGCAGGCTGGCCTGGCCGGGTTTCCCCATTTTCTCGAGGACGTGTTTTTCTGTGTGTTCCGGGGCGATCTTTAACTGGCCGGAAACGTGTTCTTCCACGATCTCTTTCAGGTATTCACCGCCATGATCGGTATCGGCATCGATCATATCATATCGGATTCCGGATGCCACGAAGGCTTTTTTGACGCCCGGGATCTTGCGCAGCTTGCGCAGCAACTCCACCTGGGGCTGGTGGTCCGGTTTGAGAGCGGCGCAGACTTCGGGATAGATGCAGCGTTTATCCACACAGACGCCGCTCTTCAACTTCTTCTTGCATTCGAAACCGTACATGTTCGCGGTGGGGCCGCCCACATCGGAGATATAGCCTTTGAAGTCCGGCAGCTTGGTCAGCGATACAGCTTCATTGATGATCGAGTCCTGGCTGCGCCAGCGAACAGTGCGGCCTTCATGGACTGCAATCGCGCAGAAGTTGCATTCGCCATAACAGCCGCGATGGGTGCTGATCGAAAAGCCGATAGTGTCCAAAGCTCGCACCGGACCCTGTTTTTCATAATATGGGTGCTGAACGCGTTGAAAAGGCAGGGCGTACACTGCATCCATTTCTTTCTGGGTGGCATAAGGCGCGGGCGGATTCTGCACGAGGAACCGGTCTGCATGCTGTTGAACCAGTCCTTTGGCGGTGATGGGGTCGTTGTTCTGGTAGAAGACATGGAACATATTAATGAAGGCCAGTTTATCCGCGGCCACGGTTTCGTAGTCGGGGAGTTTGAGGTATTTTTCCGGAGGTTGGCGGGTGATGTAGCACAGGCCGCGAATCAGTGGTTGGATCGTCGCCCAATTGCAGGGCACGGGCTAGAGCCAGGGTTGACTGCTCGGACATGCCGTATAGAAGATAATCCGCTTTGGCATCGAACAGGATGGAGCGGCGGACGGAATTTGACCAGAAGTCGAAATGTGCCACCCGGCGCAGGGAGGCTTCGATCCCGCCCAGGACGATCGGGCGGGTATTCTTGTGAAAGCGGCGGATGAGGTTGGTGTAAGCGATCACCGCGCGATCGGGGCGGCGGTTGTTCTCGCCGCCGGGAGTGTAATCATCGGTGCGGCGTTTGTGTTTATTGGCGGTGTAATTGGTGACCATCGAATCGACGCTGCCGCCGGTGACCCCCCAGAACAGTACCGGCTCGCCCAGGCGGGTGATATCGGCATTGGAAGTGGCATCCGGCTGGGCAATGATCCCCACGCGGAATCCGGCGCTTTCCAGCACCCGGCCGATCACGGCGGCACCGATGAACGGGCTGTCGATATAGCTGTCACCGCTGACCAGGATGACATCCAGTTCATCCCAACCGCGGGCATGCATTTCTTCGAGAGTGGTAGGCAGAAAGCGCGTATCCATAGTTAATTCATTGTAACATCCCAGGGAAGGTTTCTGCACAGTATATACAAACAACCAGGACTTGTAACAAACAAAGGCAACAGAGGAGAAATCATGATCTTTGTTGGGTTTCGCACAATCCCTCGACTGGCTCGGGAACCGGCTCAACCCAACCCACTAATTAACACATGAATAACACTGCCTCATCCCAGCCCTCTACCTGACGGCACGATGTCCCATTGGGAGGAGCAAAACCACGAATTTGTTCCTAATATCTTTCATTGGTTTTTCACTACCTCGCATTAATAACAGCTTGTTGTGGAACAAATAAACGACAATTAATATCAGATCGAGTACCATTGGGAAGCGAGGTTAGCTAAAAAATCCCATTGAATACAGGTAATATTCAATCAAAAGGCAGTGCATGGTAACCAGGCACGGCCTTTTGTAATGGATGATGCTTACCTAATCATTTACTGACCAGGATATTGTAGCTGGTCTTTTCGGAAATCGTGCCGTCCGGAAAGACCTGGGTGGCTTCGGTATTATTGGATGCCAGAGTGCCGCCGGAAGCGGACGGGTTCACCTGCCAGCCGCTCACCGCCAGGTTGGGGGTGCGGGCTACCATAAAGAAGCTTCCCCACATATCGACACCCTTTTTTAAGGGTACTGTCTGAGTGACTCTCGGGCATCTCACTATAGACTTACCGCC
Organism: uncultured Chloroflexia bacterium; assembly: GCA_963709535.1. Lineage (GTDB taxonomy): Bacteria > Chloroflexota > Anaerolineae > Anaerolineales > Anaerolineaceae > PNON01. Next base: position 30,752 of record CAVPWY010000012.1, read on the forward strand.
GACCGAGGGAGTATCATATTCAGCCAGGACAAAATCGTGCAGGACGGCGGAACCATCAAAGATCGGGAACATCTTTTTTACAATGAACTTGCCCTGACCCTGTTCGAACATTTGGACATAGCATCCAACACCTTTTCCACCGGATGTTTGATGCGTAATATTCCCGGTGCCGGTGTAATAGACCGAACCGGTTGTGCTATCATAATTGGTCTTCAGGATGATTTCGGCAGTCACCGGCATGACAAATTTCGAGTCTGCACCGATGAATGTGACGGTTGAATCGAATTTCAAGGTCAGGTTGCAGCGTTCGGTTTTTTTCAAAACCTCTTTGAGGGTTGCATCACCGTATTTCTTCTTGTAGGCGGCTGCCACGATCTTGCCAAAAGCCGTGCGCGGATTACTGAGGCCCTTTGCCGCGTGGAAGGCACTGAAGTCATCCTTGGCAACGCAATTCTGCAGGTTCCTCTTGAAGTGCTTCTCGAAAGCGTCAGCCAGATTTGCCAGAGCTTTCTCCATGGATTTCAATGAAGCTGCTTTATCCTTAGCGTTCTTATAGGTGGACTCCATATCTTCGATCAACTGGAAAGTGTCATTCCAATTGCTCAAGCCCAACCCCCGGTTGGCGTAATCCTGATATTTTAAGCGGGGTGAGAGGCGTAAGCTCATCGTCTTCAACAGTGTTATTCTGGGTATTCCTGGAGCGGTTATCAGAGGGTGGATGGCTGACTGCCTGCTGTCGGACCGCTTTTTTGGTTGTGACTGCGGAACCTGTCGGGCTGGTCCTGGTTTGGGGCACATCCCAGGGCTGCATCACCCAGCCATCGTCCTGTTTCACAGGGGCAGCAAGTTTACCAGGCTTTGTAGAGGAGGCAACTGTATCTTTCGGGAAAATTCCATTAAAATAAAATTCAGAACCATCCTCCTTGAATTCAAAAGTGGCAACCACATCTCCCGCACCGGCTTGAGTATCGGGAGCGGGTTCGATGGTGAGGATGGCGGGTTCGTTCAACTCCAGCCCTTCGGGAAGGATGTTCACGGCACCCAGAAGATTCCCAGTCAGGGGAGCGCCATCGACTGTTGAGATGGGAATCAAGGTGAAGGGGATGGCGTCATCCAGTGCTCCAGGAGGGATGCTGTAGGTAAATTTCACCCCCGTGGTACTGGTGACACTCAATTCGCCGCCTTCCGGACCGATCACCGCGGAGGCAGAGGTCTCCTGGGGGAGGAGCAACTCGGCTAGCGCATCTGTATCCATGTTCTCCGGATCAAGGTTGGAGAAATCGATACTGGTCGGGTCGGGAGTGGTCTTGTCGGTGGTGAGGGTCACTGTGAGCGGGTCAGCCTCCTGAGCGGGAGTAGTCACCTCAACAGTGAGGGATTGCCCATTGCTGCTGCCATTCACAGGGATTAAGCGGAATTGCATGGTCCGGTCAGGGATGACTGGTATCAGTTCAAAAGAGGTCGAATCGGAAGGTAATTCCGCCAGGGTGACGAACTCACTGCCGCCCACACTACCCTCAAGCTGGAACGTGTCCGCGGGTAAGCCGTCCCAGGAAAGGAGGACACTGATAGGGGATGTCACCTCGGCTTTGAAAGCACCGTCCTGGTCTGTCTTAGCGGTATTTGTTTTATTGGTGGGGGGTATCTCTGTTGAAAGTGGTGAGACATTATCATTGGATCCTTGTTTGATTATCTTAGTCACGCTGGTAGGCAATCCACAGGCAGAGGACACCAGCAGCACGAGAACCATCGGAAAGAGGACGAACTTTTTCATAGACCACCTTTATTGGGTTTAATATATACTAATAATATCTTAATATTCCGAATAAGCAACACGCTTATAGAACCACCTAGGGGAGCGTTTTTGCACGAAGTTCCTGAGGACCATCCTGGTTCAGCGGGGATGTTGAGCCTGAAGTAAGGTTACTCCGATATCAGTAAAGCAAGATTCCTCGCCCAGGCGGGTTCGGAATGACACATGGGTATAATCCTGAGGAGGAAAGGGATCCGGCGATTTCATAGGATTCTGTTGGGCTTCGCGCAGTCATTCCCAGGGGATGCTTTGCTTCGCTACGCAACCGACTGGCTCAGGAACCAACTTAACCCAACCTACGACAATATAAAACGATGGATTATTCGGCATGATTAATGCACCTTACCTCTTTACCAGCGGATCGGAGGCAGGTATGAGTAAAGAGGATGCGATAAAATCGGCGATAGAGATATTGAAGAATGCGGGAATCGACGCCAAGATGGTACGGATCTACGGGTCAACTACCGAAGCGATCATTGTGCTGCCTGAAATGAAATTTCCCCAACCCACTCACACAAAATCACCATCCTCAAAACCACTCATTTCCATCAACGCCTGATCTTGTAAAAGTAAATAATACAGCCCGGATAAAGTCCTCTCTTTATCCGGGCTTTTTTTGCTTGTTGAAATTTGTATCTTTAGAGATGCCTGGTGACTATTCCTGGGTGCGGGCAAACTGTGAAGAGAGATTGGCAGCCACTTCCACATCCCGGCTGGAGATGATATCTATTCCGGTATCCAGGACATTATGGACAACCACTGCGCCCATTTTTATCGGTGCTGTGAGTTCGACTTTACGCAGCTTCTTCTGCAGTTCCATGATACGGGGTTTGGGGAATGGGGCAGATGTGTAGACAGGCAGCAATGGATGGGCACTGTTCTTGAGGCGAATGGAAGTTGCCACCATGCGGCGGGGATCCACCAGCTCGCGTTTCGCATATTCATGGCCGCGTTTACAGCCCGGCTTTACTTCGAGCACAGTTTCGCCTTGTTTGGTAACCTCAAGGGAGCAACCCTTAGGGCAGGTGACACATAGAATTTTCAGTGTGGTTTGATCCATTTTTACTCCTAGCGTTGCACGACGGCAACAGTCAATTCTTCGGCAAGCTGAACTTCATCATAAGCGCGGATGGGTATTTCAAGGGTAATGATCTCGCCGGGGCGGGCATAGAGCTCACCTTTACGGGTGATCAAATTGCCGCGATTGCGCACTTCGACCCAGACCGGTTTTTCGATGGGGGTCTTCACCCTGAGCTGGAGACGGACGATCGATTCTGTCAACGTTTCACGGTCCATCTGATGCGGAACTACATAGCGCACATTTTCTCCGGCTCGTAAGCGGTACCAGCCGATTTTCAAGCCGGCGTAATTTTCCGGCAAACTTGGCAGCACTCTTGCCTGCTTCCTTCCCGGCTTCAGATACCCAATCCACCAGGTCATAGACATGGACCACGTTGCCCGCAGCGAAAATTCCGGGGACATTGGTCTCAAAGTGGTCATCCACGAATGGGCCGCCCGTTATTGGATCCATTTGGACGCCAGCCTTGCGGGACAATTCATTTTCCGGGATCAACCCTACAGAGAGCAGCATCGTATCACAGGGGATGACCAATTCGGTGCCTTTGACCGGATTCCATTTTTCATCCACCTGGACGGATTCGACCGCTTCGACACGGTTGCTGCCGATGATCTGTTTTACCGTATGGCTGAGGTGCAGGGGAATATCATAGTCCATGAGGCATTGAACATAGTTACGGGTCAATCCGGTCAGGAAAGGCATGACTTCCAATACGCCTTCCACTTTGGCGCCTTCCAGAGTCAATCTGCGGGCCATGATCATGCCGATATCGCCGGAACCCAGAATAACGAACTTCTTGCCGGGCATGTAGCCTTCCACATTGACCCAGCGTTGAGCCGTTCCTGCGGTAAAGACACCCGATGGGCGGGAACCGGGGATGCGGATTTGAGCACGGGTTTTTTCCCGGCAGCCCATGGCCAGGACGATCGCCCGAGCCTGGATATCCACAACACCTACATCCCTGACCGGTGGCAAAGATCCTGCGCTGGGGACTGATATCCAGGACCATCGCATCCATCAAAGTATCCACGCCGACAGATAGGGCTTCATTGATAAAGCGTTGGGCATAAGCCGGACCGGGAAGATCCTGCTGGAAAACTTCCAAGCCGAAGCCATTATGAATACATTGATTCAGAATTCCACCCAATTCCTTATCGCGTTCGATGATAAGGACATCTTCGGCACCATTTTGTTTTGCAGCAATACTGGCTGCCAGTCCGCCGGGGCCGGCACCGATGATCACGACGTCGTATTTTTCCTTGAGTGCCATGTTACGCCTCCACTTCTTTGGTCTTGCGGTAAAGGTATTCCGAGCCGGGACCTTTTTTGGTTATCGATTGGGGAGGTACACCCAATTCTTTCGAGAGGATATCCACTATACGGGGCATATCAAAGGAACCCAGGCAGCGGCCTGTTCCCAGCCAGGTACGGCGTTTGATTGCGTCATAGGTGACCGCAGGAATGATGCCATGGATCTCATTGATGATCTCCATCTCGGTCACAGTCTCACAGCGGCAAATGACACGGGCATAGCGTGGATCAGTCTTGATCAATTTGATCTGTTCTTCGCGGGGAAGTTTGCGGAAGTGCGGCCGCGGGGGGCGGATGGGGTTCCAACTGCGTTTGACGTGCAGTTTTTCTCCGGCATCCACTAATAACTCAACGACACGTTGCGCGATGGCAGGGGCGGAGGTGAGGCCGGGCGATTCAATGCCGCCCAGATTGACCAGCCCATGAACTTCGTAGGGTACTTCGATGATGAAATCTGCGTTATAGTCCACACCAGGGGTCTCACACTGGGCGTTTCCGGTTGCCCGCAGCCCGCTAAAGAGAGAAATGGTAAATTTTGGATTGAGCGAAGGAACCAATTTTTGGGCTCCACTCCAGACGCCATCCAATCCTTCCTTGGTGGATATACGATCGTCCTCACCGGTTACATTCTCAGAATTGGGGCCGATCATCGTGTTGCCGTGAGCTGTAGTGGTCACGAGGATCCCTTTTCCTTTTTTGGAAGGAACCGGGAATAGAACGTTATTGATCTGGATCTCCGCACGATCCAACACAGCATATTCGCCGCGTTTTGGAGTGATGACGAATTCAGGGCGAATGCCTGCTTTGTGCATGACAAAGTCAGAATATAAGCCGGCTGCATTAATGACCCATCGAGAGCCGAATGTGCCGTTGTTCGTTTTTACACCGACGATCTTGTCACCGTCGATTAGAAAATCTTCAAAACTGGTGTTGAGCATGAGGGTGACGCCGTTTTGAACGGCGTTTTCAGCGGATGCCACCACCGCCATGAACGGATCGCAGATACCGCCGGTTGGAGCCCACAATGCACCACTCACTTCGGGGTTGATGTTTGGCTCGCGATAGCGGATCTCATCGGCAGAAATGATATGCATGCCGGGTACACCATTCTTGCGGCCGCGTTCGATGAGGCTGTCAAGGTGAGCAAATTCTTCGGCACCGATGGCGACCACGTAATCTCCCCGGCGATCATAATCGAAGCCAAGCTCACCTGACAGGGTGTCCCACATCGCGTTTCCGGCAACATTCATTTTGGCTTTCAATGATCCGGGTAACGGATCATAACCGGCATGAACGATAGCCGAATTGGCAGAACTTGCTCCTGTGCCCACATCGGACGTTTTCTCAATTAACAGGATATCCAATTGATAGCGGGAAAGAAAACGGGCTGTCATACAGCCCACAATTCCCCCACCTACGATAATCACATCATATTTTTTCATAGTTTCCTTTTTATATCCTTGATTTCAATCTGGTAATTATTCCCTTATGACCAAATATGACATTCGGTAGCAGGGGTTATCGACTTTCAGATATTAAGGTATAGTTATAAACAATAAGGAAAAAATTACAAAGCTTATTTTATCATAGTGTGTGCTCATGGAAAAAGAAGTAATAATCATCATCCTTTTTGCGATTTTCTTCGCGACCTTCGTTTTACTTACCATCACCAGGACGGAAGTAAGGCGGCTGGTCGCGCACCATTATGGCCAAAAGGTGGATTTCTTTCGACAGGTCCCGATAAAACCCGGTGATATTGTGTTCGTGGGTGACAGCCTGACCGAAGGAGCGCGATGGGATGAACTGTTCCCGGATAAACCGGTCATTAATCGCGGAATAAACGCCGATACGGTGAATGGCGTACTATTAAGGCTTGACGATATCATTTCCGGAAAGCCGGCAAAAATTTTCTTACTCATTGGAACGAATGACTTGACCTGGTTCGAATACCGCACCCAGAATGAGGTAATTAACAAATATCGGCAAATCCTGGAAAAGATCAAAACCGAAATTCCTGACACCCAGGTTTATGTGCAATCGTTATTGCCCCGGCATGTCATCTATGCAAGCCGAATCCGCAAGTTAAACAAAGAAATTAAAGCACTTGCAGAAGAATTTGGTTATACCTATATCAATTTATTCCCGGCTTTTGCCAATTCGCAGGGTGGATTAAACAGAAGCTCACCAATGATAATTTGCACCTACTTGGAGCGGGTTATTGTATTTGGGTGGAAAAAATTAGTCAATATTTATAAAGCAGCATTTTACTACTCTGGCAGAGCTCAATTAATGTAATCCCCTAAGGTGATTAATTCAATTTACACCCTTCTCGTAATCGGGGGGTTATTAATAGAAGACATAGACGGTTATATGCCTGGTAACGCTTAATAAATCTACACGCGGATAGATGCTGAATAAACCTGGAACGGTTAAGCTTACTACACGAATATGAATATCAAGTTCCAGCAGCCAAAGTGCTGCAAAGAGGTTTTTAGTGTTAATAGATAAAACAATGTATTGGTTGTCACGTCCCGTAATTGGGACTTATACAGGTACGATGTTGAAAATGGATGTAAAAAAGCATTGTGAAATGCCGAATGGTCCAAAAATAATTGCTGCAAACCATCCAACCACCACCGATCCATTTTTTGTGGCTGCGATGGTGAAAGAACAAACGTATATCCTGATCAATAATCTTTTATTTCAGGTACCTGTGCTGGGTGAATATTTGAGAAGGTCCGGTCATATCCCGGTGATTGCCGGAGGCGGCCAGGCAGCCATCGATGCAGCTCTGGCACATCTTAAAGCTGGCCATAATATCATGATATTCCCAGAGGGAGCGTTAAGCCCATCTGAAGGCGGTTTTCTGAGATCCCGAAGCGGGGTTGCCCGACTGGCGATAGAGAGCGGAGCACCCGTTGTCCCAGTTGGAATTTCACTGGTCAGGGAAAAAGTACATTCCATCAGGTCAGTCGTGCAGGGGAAAGAGGAATACGGGCGATGGTATATACAGGGACCATACCATATGACCGTGGGAAAACCAGTTCAATACCATGGAGATGTAAGTGATCATGCCTACGTAAAGAGGGTAGCAGACCATGTCATGCATTTGATCATTGAGTTGGCTTATGAAAGCGAAAATCGTTTGAAGTTCAGCCCAAGCGGTCTTGCAAAAGCGATCAACCCGGTTTAACAAATTCCATTACTGGTATAAAACTCCTTTCAAAATGTGAACTGCACCCCAAAAGTTGGACACAACCAACCGAAAGGGTGCAGTTTTTATGACTAAACTAAGTAAAGAAGAGAGATTAGCAATAGGGCGGGCAGTAGAAGAAGGAGAAAGTGTAGCAAGCATAGCAGCAGAATATCAAATGGACAAAGCAGGGATTGGGTATGTATCCAGGCTTTACCACGAACATGGTCCAGAAGGGATGGCAAACCATGCTTATAACTGGACAACGGAGCAAAAATACCAGGTACTGAAATACATGCACGAAAACCACTTATCCTGTAAAGAAACAGGTATAAAATTTGGAATAAGTGGATCGGCAACAATCAGTAAATGGGAGCGCAGATACTTGGACAACGGGATAAGCGGGTTAGAAGGCAAGGTAAAGGGCAGAAAGCCAAAAAAACAAAAGCCCAAACTACCTAAAACCAGGGAAGAAGAATTACTGGATAGGATTTTATATTTGGAAGCAGAGAACGCCTACCTAAAAAAATTGAACGCCTTGGTTGCAGAGCGGGAAAAACGCGAAAAAGAGACCAAATAGCTGTAATCTCTGAACTAAGGCGTGAATATCCATTGGCAGTGCTTCTGATAACAGCGAAGATCCCCAGAAGCAGTTATTACTATCACCTGAAGCATCTCTGTGAACCTCAAAAACACAGCAAAGAACGAGATGAGGTAAAGAATATTTGTATCGAGAATAAGGGCCGCTATGGATATCGGCGGGTCACACTCGAATTGCGCCATAGAGGGTTTCAAACAAACCATAAGCTGGTAATGAAACTCATGAAGCAGGAACACCTAACTTGTTTGTTGAGGGAGAAGAAGTATCATTCCTATCGAGGACAGATGGGAAAGATAGCTCCGAACCTTTTGAAAAGAGATTTCAGAGCTAAAAAACCCAATTTGAAATGGTCCACGGATGTTACAGAATTCAAATTGTTTGGACAGAAGCTTTATCTTTCCCCGATAATGGACTTATTCAATGGGGAGATCATCAGTTATAACCTATCCAAAAATCCAACTTTCCATCAAATCACAGAGATGCTTATGAGTGCTTTTCAAAAAATCCCTGATAATTGTCAGTTGATCCTTCATTCCGATCAGGGTTGGCAGTACCAGATGAGGCCTTACCAAAAGATGCTTAAAAGACAAGGGAATCAGGCAGAGTATGTCCAGAAAAGGTAATTGTTATGATAATTGCGTGATGGAAAACTTCTTTGGTTTACTCAAATCTGAATTTTACAACAACCAAAATTTCTTTTCCGTTGATCAATTCAAACAGGAGCTATCTGAATATATTGACTACTACAACAACCGCAGAATTAAGGTTAAACTAAAAGGACTGAGTCCTGTTCAGTTCAGAACTCAGTCCTTTATTTCGTACTTAACTCTTGTCCAATAAATGGGGTGCACTACAAAATGAAAGGAGTTTTTGTTTGAATTCTGGTTCATTACAAATTCTTGTGCTAATATTAATATAAGATGAGAATTTTATTATCTGACAGGACTTTGTGGAGGATATATGACCGGTAAACCTAATTGGTTGAAAAATTTCTTCTTTCCCCCGGCTGAACGCCCTGTGGGATTAAAAATCCTCCCTTACTTTACGGTGGTTCTTATTCTGATCCTACTCCTGGTGGGTGTTTCTGCCGGTTGGGAAACCACCAATACCACTTCTTTTTGCGGTCTGACCTGCCATACCATGCCCCCACAACATACTACTCATTCCATATCAGCTCATTCGAGGGTGACTTGCGAGGAATGCCACCTCGGACGGGCTCCGCTGATCGTCCAAATCCCACGCAAGATAAAGTATTCCTGGCAGACAGGCACTTCGCTGGTTTTTAATACATATGTTTATCCGATCCGGGCAAAAGATATGCGCCCCGCCATCGAAGCCTGTGAAACCTGCCACTACCCCCAGACTTTTACCGGGGACAAGATGCTGCAAATTAACAAATATGCAAGCGATTTAGAGAACACTGAGACCACTGTTAACCTCTTACTAAAAACGGGCGGCGGCTCCAAGCGGGAAGGACTGGGGAATGGCATCCACTGGCATATTGAGAACCCGGTTTACTTTGCTGCGACTGATGCAGAACGCCAGAGCATTCCCTACATCCGGGTGACGCTGGCTGATGGCAGTATCAAAGAGTATGTAGATGTTCAATCCGGGTTCAAGGTTGAGAGCGTGAAGAGCGCGGATTTGATCCAGATGGATTGCAACACCTGCCATAACCGGACGGCGCATCTGATCCTCCCTCCAGCTACCGCTATGGATCAATTGTTAAGCAGGGGTCTGATCTCCACCTCCATTCCGGAGATAAAGAAAAAAGGGGAAGAAATACTCGGTAAAGCCTATGCGACGGATGAGGAGGCACATGCAGCCATTCTCGATCTTGAATCATTCTATAAAACAACATACCCTGAGTTCTTTCAAAAGAATGAAGAGCGAATTTCAAATGCGATTAAAGCATTACTGGATAGCTACAAGGTGTCAGCATTTACGGACCAGAAAATGTTCTGGGATACCCACCCGAACAATATTGGGCACGATAATTCGCCCGGATGTTTTCGCTGCCATGACGGCAAGCACCTAACAACAGATGGAGAAGCCATCCGTCTGGAATGCAACCTGTGTCATTCCATACCAGTATCTTCAAAAGCTGAAGATCTGGTAGCGAATATTGAATTGAATCGCGGTGTAGAACCTCCATCCCATTTGAATACAAATTGGATCACCATCCATAACCAGGTCTTTGATAACACCTGCCAGGCCTGCCACACAGTAGAAAATCCGGGTGGTAAAGATAACACTTCCTTCTGTTCCAACAGCGTCTGCCACGGTTCCAGCTGGGATTACGCGGGATTTGATGCACCACTCCTTAGAGAAGCGCTCAAAGACCAGATTCCAGTGGCACCACCTACATCCACGCCTGTGGCTTCTCTTGTCCCAGCTGCAACGGCTGCTCCTGGAGCAACTGCTGCACCAGCACCAGGCCATCACATTTACCAATACAATTGGTCCGATCTTCCAAAGCAAGTGTTCCGCCTGTCATGGAGATTCTGGTACAGCCGGATTAAACATTAAACAACTATGCTGGAGCAATGAAGGGGTCAAGTAAAGAAGTGGTTATAATTCCTGGTGATGCAGAAAATAGTGAAATCGTAAAAGTTCAAAGGAAAGGTCATCCCGTGGTTCTCACAGGAGATGAACTGGATCTTCTAATTGCCTGGATCAATGCAGGTGCACTTGAGTAGGTCGAAATGAAAAAGATCACACGCAGACCGGTTTTTCCGCTGGATTATGGAGTTCCTGAATCGTTAGACGGAACTCTTCCATGGCAGCATGTCACCGAGAGGCTGAAGAAAGCCTTACACTACTGGGTAAGTACTGTGGACAGCAACCAAAGACCTCATGCAACTCCGGTATGGGGTGCCTGGGTGGATGAGACCCTGTATTTTGATGGCAGTCCTCAGACCAAACGGGGAAGGAACCTGAAGGGTAATCCCAATATTGCCATTCATCTTGAAAGCGGGTTGGATGTTTTGATCATCCATGGCAAAGCCACAGAGATCATTCCAGTCAGGGAATTGGCCTTAAAGTTATCTGAGGAATACAACCGAAAATATCAATCCGAGACGTATACTGCCTCACCGGATTTTTGGCTGCAGGGCGGCTTGTATCGTGTGGATTTCTCCGTCATTTTTGCATGGACGAAGTTCCCGGATGATGCGACCAAGTGGGTGATCGACTGATAGACAAAACGAATCTACTTTTCGAAGTAATGACCAGGAAAATTGATGGATTCTAAGTAACCTTAATTGACCGAATTCCATCGATCACGGTGATCTTTTCCAATACCTGTTCAACAGGGATATTTGCCAGAATTTTTACAGTGTAAACCACCTTCACTCTTTTAGACCTGATGTTCTTTTCGACACTTGGTGATCCTGCTGATTTTACAAAACTATTCACTGCGGACTGAATATCATCCAATAATTTTCTGCGATCATCCGCAGCAATTTCAATCACCATTGTGGAGTAAGTGTTAATATACCGTTTCTCAATTACATTTAATATGATCAACGCTACCAGGATAAGGGATGTGGCTGCAACCCCCGATAGATAATGCCCGGCACCCACCGCGAGCCCCACAACAGCCATTGTCCAAAGTGATGCAGCTGTCGTCAGGCCTTTAATATTCGGACCATACCGCAATATCGCACCAGCACCCAGGAAACCGATTCCGGAGATCACTTGAGCTGCCAGACGGGCAGGATCACCATTAGGAACCAACGGCCTGAATTGAATAGCCAGGTTGATCGACAATGTCATGGTGAGTGTAGCACCGACTACAAGAATGATATGGGTACGCAAACCGGCAGGCTGCCCCTGGCGCTCCCGTTCATAACCCACCAATGCTCCAAGAAAAGCACCAATGACAATTCTAAGGATGATATCCTGATCAGTGATCATACTTTTCCTCTTCCAGAATTTGTTAAAAATCCATTATACAACCAATATCAAATACGTTTCATATAAATTGAGGTAAGTTTGGAGCATAGGAGGATAAAAAATCCCCCGGAATTAACCGGGGGATGATCGAGATCAATAGTGTTATTTGCCGATCGGATTGTTTTTTGCCCAATCATCACCCAAAACGACGATCACATCCACTGGTGAATTGGGATCGTAGCTGGCATTACGAATCTGGGCAGGTGAAAGCTGTAGGACATTGGTAAAGTACGCCAATGTGTACGGTTTGCCGGTAATGTCAATGATATAGGAGAAACCGGATGGATCGCCGGTTCCCTGTTCGGCAACGTTTACACCCTGCTGCTGGAAGTATTGTGCTGATAGTGCTGCCAATCCTTCCAAAGTTGATCCATTGCGAATGGAAACCCTGGCGCTTTCGGCTTTCATCAGTTCGGTCGGATCAGATGACACAAGTGCGGGGCCAAGAGGTCCACCGGTGGCAAAGGTAGCGTTGCGAACCGCTCGAATTTTATCCATGATCGGAATGAGAATAGACTGTCCATCCGGAGACATTCCGCCAAAAGCTGCATCTTCGGGAATCAATCCGTGAGTGATACTCTCTGCGGGGATTTGAGCTGCATATAAGGTCAATTGGATTATCTGGTCAAGTGACAGGTTCGTATGGACACCTTTGGATAGATCAGCATACAGCCGGGGAGCTTTTGTGATCAGAGAAGGCAGCATATTGAAATTGAGAATCCTGGCACGCACTGCATCCACGACCTGCTGCTGTCGTGCTGCCCGGTCAAAATCTCCACCACCGGAATGGCGATCCCTGGCATAAGCAAGGGCGGTTGCGCCGTCCATGGTTTGAACACCTGCCTTGATCATTTTCTCTTCCCGGGTGTAGGTTTTATTATTTATTTTATCGTTGACCGTGTAACCACCCTTGATACTCACTTTTATCTTATGGGGAACGTTGATACTAATCCCGCCTAATTCATCTATGAATGCAATAAAGGCATCAAAGTCGATCTGGGCATAATAATTGATGGGTACACCCAGGAAATCCTGCACGGTTTGAACAGCCAGGCCGGCTCCACCACCGGGAAGTTGCATTGCTTCACCCAGAAAATATGCTGTATTAATTTTCGCATAATCAAATCCGGGAATGTTGACCCACATATCGCGGGGTATCGATAGAATGCCGGCGGTTCTGGATTGTGGATCCATCGAAACCAGCATCATACTGTCTGTTCGAGGGGTCTTGCGGGCTTCTGTGTCATCATAATCCAATCCCATGACCAGGACGGTAACGCGGCTGGAGCCATCCCAAGCCTGGGGAGTTGGACCGGAGGATGGTTGTAAAGATACTCCACTCTCGGGGAATTTGTCTCCAGGTGCAGGGGTTGGTAAATCACTGCCCGTCAGGTTGGGTTCACCAGGTAAAGTTCCCAATGTCCAGGTGGATACAAGGTTTCTGATAAATACAAAAGCCAGTATGGTTGTGATCAAAGCGATCACAGCGAAACCTGCCATTAAGAGTACCCTGGTGTTATTGTTTTGTTTTCTACTTCTTCTATTATGTGATTGTGTCATAAAAGTTTCCAGCGAATTATGAGGGATATGGATATGAGAAACCCCTCTTCCATGTTGCAAGAGATGTTCCAGCCCCTTTCCGATTAATGGTCAGAATGTAATGAAAGGATCTAAGTGAGATGCATTCCTATGAAATTGGAGGAGGAGGAACAGGTAGTTCTTTTACAGAAGTGTTTCTCCATTTGTCACCTTCGTCAATTAACATGACGGGTATATCTTCGCTGATCGGGTATTTTCGGCCGCAATCCTGACAGACCAACCAGGTATCGTGTTCCAATTTTAAGAGACCTTCAGTTTCCCGAACGCATGCCGGGCAGCGTAAAATTTCTAATAGATCTGCACTAACCATTTGACCTCCACGTGGTCATAAAAAGTTTCCTTAATCATACCATAAAGGAATTAGGTAAAAACGAGTTGATTTGTGTATTAGTTGATTAGAAGAATAGTCACTTAGTTGATTTGTTGATAAGTGATTAGTTGGAAAACCTGTAACTTTATGAACTACAAATTACGAATCACTAGCCACTAATCACTTATTCATAATCACTACTCACTATTCACTTATCCCTAATCCCTTATCTCCTGTTCCGTTCACGGCGTTGCTGTTTGGGCTTTTTTGGGCAGTTTGGTACCCGGCCCATATTCGTAAATTGCCTGCCAGGGTGCATAATGCGTATCGAAGGCATCCTGGAAGTAGATCTGCCCGTCCTTGGTCACAATCCGGCTGACGTGGATATCCGCACCATCCGCTGCCCAATCCACCTGTTTGATCTGGCCTTTATCCAGTTCGGGGTTCTCTTTATATAAGGGTTTGGGGGCTTCCACCACGTTCTGCAGTCCATCGTTATGCCACTCGACAGTACGACCGTCGGATGTCGAATAGAACTTCCAGGTAATGGAACTATCGGTAACGTAGGTTTCCATTAATAGCCAGTACGGGGTGTCATTCGTGAATTTCAAGTCAACCACTGGAATGAACACTGTGGCATCCAAACCAGCCAGGTTGGAATTTGATGCGCCTGATGCGGTCTGTTCGTAGTAACCCACCCGGTAGGCATGGGCATAACGTTCGTTTATCGGGAAGCCGGCAAAGAAAGCTGTCCGGAATAAGGTTGTACTGACCTGGCAAACGCCGCCACCCACACCTTTGATGGTCTGGTTGCCGAAAATGATCAGGGCTTCGGTATAGCCGTTATCCAATGTGACATCCTTCATCGCATTCGCCATCGAGAAATCCTCTCCGGGGGCGATGAGCAATCCATGGAAGTTTTCGGCAGCAGTGCGGATGTTACTGATCCGGGCAGCGCTGGATCCATAAAAATAGGAGGTCTGGCTTTGGATCAACTCGGTAATACCCAGTTCCTGCCCTGTGGCAGCATCGATGATCTGAGGTTGGATGGAATTCACAACCAGGGAAATGTTATGTTCCCCGGCAGCCAGGTGAGTATTAATGCTGTCTATTGACCCTTCCACATCCAATGAACGTCCAGCAACGGCGTTCTGCTTCAGGTCCAACAGGCGTGTATCGTCATTGAAAATGAAACGTGCGTTTGCCGGATAGCGATCCAGTTCCGGAGCTACCCCTTCCAGATAACCGCGGATGGCATTGCGATCCAACCCGACCTTATATGGATAAGCAGGATTGTCTGGATTTGGTTGAACTTCGATCACCCGGGCAAGAGTTGCCTGATCGATGGACCAGGGACCGGGATCTCCCTGACCCGCGTCTGGTACATTTAGCACCAGTGGACCGGAAAGAAAAGCCCGGGCAGATTCTGCCAGAGGAGCAGCGTCGATCAGGAGCGGAGGAGTATCACGTACTATTAAGGGAACCACTCCGTCCTGCAGGGTCTGAAGCTGAACAGACAGAACTTTAAGGGTGCCTTCCATATCCAATGTCCGCCCAACCTGGCTGGGATTAACGACAACATCAACCCCATTGATTCCAAAGCTGGCTTCGATGACCGGCCGGTTGATCTGGGATGCGATATTCACCAGGTATTGCTGCGCTGTATTCTCGTCGAAATAAACCGTTAATGGAATATTGTATCCCTGATACCTGGCCTGGAGCGATTGGAGTAGAGCAGAAACCGGGTTGTTGCTTCTACCCGCCTTGAGGGCATTCTGCGCTGATGTATGCGAATCAACGAATAAACCCAACTCAGCCGGAGTGGCAAGCCAGGATTTATCGCCATCCACCAGGACTATTTTCCCAGAAAGTGGATAAGATTGTTGCGCGTTTAGGATTGCAGCGGCATCATCAACAGATTTTCCTGAGAGATCTATGCCGTTTACAGCAACACCGGTCAGGATCCGATTGGCAGAACTGACGGAAGAAATGATAACCAGCATCAGTATCCCAGCAATGAGAGTAATCAGAAAACCCGCTGAGATACCGATAAATGAAATTCTGGCAGGTTCCGGTTGCTGTTTCCTAGTATAAGTATATGTATTCATAGGCACCATTATAACCTTTAATCAGAGTGTTATTATCCAATATGATACTGCAGATATAATGCCACATCATAGACGAAAATATGCATTTATTGTTCCATAATACGGAATGGTCACGTTCACCTCAAGGAAGCGAGTGATTAGGTCTATATATGAAGAAGCTTACTGTATTGCATTTACACAGGTAGAAAGTCATTACGAAAGAAGGATGAAAATCTGGAATCCTTTTACAAAATCCCTTGCAAATAAATAGAACAATGATATACTCTTCCAGCCAGTGGATTTGGCGAGGAAACAAAAGGGGTAAGAAAAAGGGAATTTCAAAATTGGTCGAAAATTGACCCATCAAATCCCTTGACAAGCTGGAACTTGAGCGTATAATTCTGAACGCGATTGAGATACAGCAGATCTAGCGAAAGCAGATCGGTGAAAACCAAATAAGGACAAAGCTGGGCCTTCCAAAAGGGCCTCAAGTATGAGTCGTCGGTGAGTAAGCCGATGTTGAAAAGACATCGGTTTTTTGTCTCTAAAAAACTCCTTGACAAAGGCATAAAGAGAGATTAAAATCTCGCCCTCGATGAATGCGGCACCTTAACAACTGAATAGTGATAGAAAGTACAAGCCCAATTCAATTTTAAGTAAATCCAAAACATTTATCTCGTAAGAGATATTTTTTGCGGAGAGTTTGATCCTGGCTCAGGATGAACGCTGGCGGCGTGCCTAATACATGCAAGTCGAACGGAGATATTGTAGCAATACGGTATTTTAGTGGCGAACGGGTGAGTAACGCGTTGGTGACCTGCCCCGAAGAGGGGGATAACAGTCCGAAAGGATTGCTAATACCCCATGTGGTTATTTGGATTAGATGCCTGATAACAAAAGGAGAAATTCGCTTCGGGAGGGACCTGCGTCCCATCAGCTAGTTGGTGAGGTAACGGCCCACCAAGGCTACGACGGGTAGGGGACCTGAGAGGGTGGCCCCCCACAATGGAACTGAAACACGGTCCATACACCTACGGGTGGCAGCAGTAGGGAATATTAGTTAATGTGCGAAAGCGCGAACTAGCAACGCCGCGTGCACGATGAAGGCCTTCGGGTCGTAAAGTGCTTTTTGAGGGGATGAGAAAGGACAGTACCCTCAGAATAAGTCTCGGCTAACTACGTGCCAGCAGCCGCGGTAAAACGTAGGAGGCGAGCGTTATCCGGATTTACTGGGTGTAAAGCGCGTGCAGGCGGTTTGGTAAGTTGGATGTGAAAGCTCCTGGCTTAACTGGGAGAGGTCGTTCAAAACTACCAGACTTGAGGGCGGTAGAGGGAGGTGGAATTCCGTGTGTAGTGGTGAAATGCGTAGATATACGGAGGAACACCAGTGGCGAAAGCGGCCTCCTAGACCGATCCTGACGCTCAGACGCGAAAGCTAGGGTAGCAAACGGGATTAGAGACCCCGGTAGTCCTAGCTGTAAACGATGTGAACTTGGCGTCGGTGGGTTTAAATCCATCGGTGCCGAAGCTAACGCGATAAGTTCACCACCTGGGGACTACGGCCGCAAGGTTAAAACTCAAAGGAATTGACGGGGGCCCGCACAAGCAGCGGAGCGTGTGGTTTAATTCGATGTTACACGAAGAACCTTACCAGGGTTTGACATACAAGTAGTAGTGAATTGAAAGAGGAACGACCCTTCGGGGAGCTTGAACAGGTGTTGCATGGCTGTCGTCAGCTCGTGTCGTGAGATGTTCGGTTAAGTCCGCTAACGAGCGCAACCCTCACTGTGTGTTATACGTGTCACACGGGACTGCCGGTGTCAAGCCGGAGGAAGGTGGGGATGACGTCAAGTCAGCATGGCCTTTATATCCTGGGCTACACACACGCTACAATGGCCGGTACAATGGGTAGCTAAGCCGCGAGGCGGAGCCAATCCTCAAAGCCGGTCTCAGTTCAGATCGTAGGCTGCAACTCGCCTGCGTGAAGTCGGAGTTGCTAGTAACCGCAGGTCAGCTATACTGCGGTGAATACGTTCCCGGGCCTTGTACACACCGCCCGTCACGTCATGGAAGCTGGCAACACCTGAAGCCGGTATCCTAACTCGCAAGAGAGGGAGCCGTCGAGGGTGGGGTTGGTAACTGGGACGAAGTCGTAACAAGGTAGGTGTACCGGAAGGTGCGCCTGGATCACCTCCTTTCTATGGAGATCTGAGCAAATGTCTACGGACAAGAGCTCTACTTCATTGAGTAACCAAAAAATCCTCGTACGGTGTACGAGGTTGCGATGCGAAGTAAGCAAGTATTTTCTATCACTCCTCAGTTGTTCAGGGAAGCTGAACAATGGGCCTTTAGCTCAGTTGGTTAGAGCGTGCCTCTGATAAGGGCAAGGTCTCAGGTTCGAGCCCTGAAAGGCCCACTAACCCGTGGGTTGCTCACGACGGGGATGTAGCTTAGTTGGGAGAGCGCCGCCCTTGCACGGCGGAGGTCAGGGGTTCGAATCCCCTCATCTCCACAAGCTGCACATTTGTTGGAGAAAATACTGGAATTGATTACTGTAGTAACCACTCGATAAATAATAGATGGCATAAACGCAGGCAGAGCGGCCCGGCGGAATGCCGGGTCGAGTTGTCTAAAAACAGAATAGGTTGTAGAGCGACTGGAGCTCCTCACAAGGTGTGAGAGGTACCCGCCGCCGGACAACCGGCGATCTGGCTGAGAAATAAGGGCCAGCTGAACATTACCAATTGAATAGCAAAAATGATTTTGTAGGCCAAAATCAAACATAAGATTTTGTTGATTAAATAATAATTGAAGTAGTATCGAATTCTCCGCATCACGTGGAGAAGCTACTAAGAGCTTATGGTGGATGCCTTGGCGTCAAGTGCCGATGAAGGACGCGGAACACTGCGATAAGCCTCGGGGAGCCGTGAATAGGCGTTATATCCGAGGATTTCCGAATGGGGAAACCCGCTATCGCGAACCGATAGCATCACCAGTTGAATATATAGACTGGTTGAGGGGCACCCTGGGAACTGAAACATCTAAGTACCAGGAGGAAAAGAGATCATTCCCAAAGTAGTGGCGAGCGAAATGGGAGAAGCCCAAACCTTTCAGGCTTGCCTGAGAGGGGTTGTAGGGTCTGACATATGGGAGTTACAAAACGAGTCGTTAGAAGAATGGTGTGGGATAGCCAACCAAAGAGGGTTACAGTCCCGTAATCGAAAACGAATCGACTCCCGTCGGATACCTGAGTACTGCCGGGCACGCTAATCCGGCAGGAATCTGGGGAGTCCACTCTCC
>CAVPWY010000012.1:52500-53996 GCA_963709535.1 uncultured Chloroflexia bacterium
CTTCTTGCGTGGTGCGGGGAACTCGGTACTTCTTCTAGAACATCCTACAAAATCATTTGCTATAATATATTGGTAATCTTAACATGTAGATAAAGTCTCTTGGTGATTTGAGCGACGAGGGTACACCCGGTAACATCTCGAACCCGGTCGTTAAGCTCGTCAGCGCTGATGGTACTTGGAGGGCGACCTCCTGGGAGAGTAAGTCATTGCCAAGAGACTTTTCTTATTTAATGCATTCCCCTTTCAAATAATATATATCCATCCATCCAAACCCGTATATCGGGTTGATTTGGTATTCCCGAAACCCTATGAAGTCGTTGGATTTCGCTGCGTCCTTCGACAGGCTCAGGAACCGGCTCAATCCAACCTACGTAGGTTTGGAAAGCCGAATTGTGGCGATTTCACCGAAACCCAAATATAAGGACCAAAACTTGATTGAACTGGGCAATTCTGCTAGAGAGTTCATAAATACTTCATATCACATTAATTATTCACTTTTTCATAAATATCAATCGACTTATTTACACTGATATTCTCCATATCCATTCCAGGATTCTAACTGATTTCTAAATGGATAAAAGGACTTCAATCGTTCATCGCGTTTTGATTCTGATAAATAATATGACCGGCTTAGTCCAGTACCTTTATTGATAATATAATTGTCGCCCATTTTCTTTCTTTCCAATCTTAGCCATACTCTTTTATCTGAATAAAAAATTACTGCTCCACAACCTGCCATGTCTTCATCTATGCCAACATAATCAGGTTCGCCAAAATGGGAAATAATAGCATTAACTGATAGATAACTCCCCGGTAAACCGAATTCAAATTGTAGGTCACCTATTGTCATATCTAGATTTGATTCGGTTGTTGCTTGAACTGCTGGATAGAGATTACCATTCTCATTGTAGGTCCAACCAAAATAAAATGATCCATCTGAAAATGCATGTGGCCCATCAAAATCGAGTTTGGTACTGGTTTTATTTGTATCTTTCGATATTTGATAAAGGGTGGTTTCTCCAGGTGTAATCCCTTCCCAACAGGGTGGCGCGCATGCAGATGCATCCAACCATTCTGTTACCCATAAGTTTTGTTTTTGAAATAGGTAATCACTATATACACAAGATTGAAGAATAAAAAATAGAAATACTGATGCTAAAAGGATCTTTTTGTATTTCATTCAGTTTCCTCAAATTATCATTATTGATAAATCCTAATTTCAATAATTGTTCTACTATGTTCCCGCTGGTGTCCCCACCACGTGTTGGTCTTGGACCGCTAGGTCTCCATCAATCATTTTCCACCTGAATACTGGTTAAAGTCAAATCAGATTCCCCATTATTCAACCAATAATCCGCCCATGAATAACGCCAGATGGTAGGTCGGGTAGAGGTGCTACCTCCGAAACCCGACAATAAGAGCCAAAACCCTATGGAACCGTTGGATTTCGCTGCGTCCTTCGACGGGCTCAGGAACCGGCACAATCCAACCTTCAA
>CAVPWY010000013.1:0-475744 GCA_963709535.1 uncultured Chloroflexia bacterium
GGGTACTTGATCTTAAAGAGGGAGTGAAGAGATGTGCAGCTTGCTGATCGTGAGCCTGGCCCTGCCAAGGGGCGTGACGATTGCCGCCCGGCCTGCTGGCGGCTGAGCGCGGAGCCAGCCAGAGTCTCCCCCAAGAAATCCCCCCACAAACATAATCCCCAGCGGCGAAGAACCGCCCACCAACCCACTGCTGGATGGACCGGGTGTAAAATAGCGGTATCATCTTATGGTTTATCTACTCTTCCTCTCCTGTTGGTGTAAATATACCGACACGAGCGCCTTCTACACCCGATGGGACTACAACGCCGGGGGCACGCAGACGCAGAACTTCACCTATGATAGCCTGGACCGCCTGAGGGCCGCTTCGGCCAGCGGGGGGACGGGTGGAGCGTATTCCGAGAGCACACCTACCATGACACCACCGGCAACCTGGCGAGCAAGAGCGGGATGGGGACGAATAGCCTCGACGCCAACCACAAGCATGCCGAGCATCGACCGGGGTGAGTCCTACCAATATGATGCCAATGGAAACCAGACACGGCGAGTAACCGCGAGCGGGACGTATACCCTGACCTACGACGCAGAGAGCCGAATGGTGGGGGTGAGCGGGGCGGTGACGGCCAGTTTCGTCTACGATGGCGACGGGCAGCGGGTGAAGGGCACAGTGAGCGGGACGGTGGTGTATTACCTGGGCAGCCACTACGAGTACCAGCCATCCGGCGGGGGCAGCATCCAGCGCAAGTATTATGGCAGCGGCGGGGTGCGGGTGGCGATGCGCACGGTCACCAAGGCGAGCAATGGAAGCGAGCTGACCAACGTGGTGAACTGGCTGTTCGGCGACCACCTGGGCAGCACGGGGCGGTCGGCGAACGAAATGGCTCCCCACACAAGCGAGCAGCGCTACCGTGCCTGGGGTGAGAAACGCTACCCGGATGGGGACAGCACATTACCAACAACATATTCGTTACACAGGCCAACGTGAAGAGCCGTCGCTTTCCATCTACTTCTATGGGGCACGGTGGTATGACAGCTCGCTTAATGCAGATTCCTGAGCGCGGATACAATCATCCCCGAGCCAGCCAAGGGGTGCAGGCCTGGGATCGATATGCCGGGATGAATAACAATCCAGTACATTGGACATAATGCACCTTACCGGTCCTAATCTATCGGGTTGGGGTAGTTGGGGAGCAAGAACCAGCGCCAGGCGTCCTGGGAATGGATGCGGCAGGCAGTGAAATGACCTGCTTGAATCATAGCACGTAACAGGTCGGGCGGAAAGCCCAATCGATGCGGAGCGTCGAGCAGGGGGATCATCATGGGCTGGAAGGGGAAAGAGCCGTCAAGGCGGAGGAGATCTTCAGCGGAGAGGCGCACCCAGAGACAGGAGCGAGGCTTGCGCTGCTGGCCGGAAACGAGACCCTGGTGGAACCATTGGGAAATCATGCTGGGGTGGACGGCCAGGCGTCGGGCAACTTCGGCGGCTCTGAACAGGCCGTCGCCGCGCGGGCCAGAGTTCGTAGAGCCGAGGGGGCAGGCGGTGGGGATGTGGTGCTTGCGGCGGACGGCGCGCACGCGGTCGAGGGTCCAGGGGAGGCCGGTGGCGGTGGGGAAACCTTCGGCGTTGAGCCGGTCGGCGATCTGGTCGTCGGTGAGGTGCTGGACGAGCTGGCGCAGGCGGTTGGCGACGTGGGTGGCCGGGGGAGTGCCGTGGCGCGGGCGAGGGACGTCGAGCGTAGTGGTAGCGCCGGTGTGCCAACGGACGAGGATGCGGCTGTAGCCTGGGCGGGAGAAGGCATCCAGGGTAACATCGGCGACCAGGCAGCGCAGCAGGCGTTTACGCTCTGCGGGGGAAGCTTTGAGCCACAGGGCAGGCAGATCGGAGACGAGGGTCAAGATGGCCTGGCGGTCGGTTGCGGAGAGGGGTTGGAACTGGCGAGATTGGGCCTGGGTCCATTCTTTTTCAAGGGTTTCGAGTTGGCGCAGGCAGATTTCCCAATCCTGTTCGAGCGAAGCGGCGACCAGGCGGTTGTCGGGATCGACGCGCTGGAAGCGGCGGCGGGCGAGATCGGCTTCGTAGCGAGTGCGTTCCAGGCGCTGGCGCCATTGGGAGAGCAGGGATTGGCGGTGGGCATCGACCTGGTCGAGGGCAGCCAGGGCAGCCTGCAGGCGGGCGGGCTGAACCGCCTGGAGGAAGAGCTGCTCGACGAAGGGGTCGATGTAAGCCAGGGTGAAGGTCTGGCAGCGTTTGTCGGCGTACTGCAGGGTGGAGTGGTCGCAGACGTAGGCGGTGGCGTGGGTGTAGTGGACGTGCAGCAGGCGGCCGCAGCGTGCACAGATGGCAATGCCCTGCAGGAGAGCCGTGCCGGAGCGGGGAGCGCCGCGTTTCCACAGGATGCCTTGCGCATTGAGTGCCAAACACTGCTGGTTGCGCTGGAAAGTCTCCCAGGAGATGTAGCCGGGGAACGCATCTGGGTGCAGCACGGGCCATTCTGCCTGCGGGACGGCGTGGTTGACCACCTTGTGGGCGTCACCGGGAATATGGGTGCCATGCTGCTTGCCGTAGGCATAGGCGCCGGCATAAGCCGGGTTCTTGAGGAGGGCATAGATGGCGAAAGGCGGGGCGCACCCAGCGCACATGGGCGCTCCAGGAGGAGCCTTCGCTGCGCGGAGGAGCAGAGCCGGTCACGCAGGGCACGCAGGTCTTGTGAGCGCTGCCCAGGCGCTCGAACTCGGCAAAGACGTGGCGGATGATGCTCTGCACCTGCTCGTCGGGGTGCAGGGCGATGCGGTCGTCGGCGATGCGCACGAAACCCACCGGCAAGCGCAAGTGCAGGTCGCCGGATTTTGCCTTGTTGAACTTAGCCGCCCCCAACTGGGTGCGCAGGGAATACCACTGCGCTTCGGGCAGGGTTCCAGTAAGCCCCAACAGCAGGCGGTCATCATAAATGCGCGGGTGATAAATCCCCCCAGCATCGCAGATCAGGCAGCTGCGCAAAGAAGCCAGGTCCAGCAGGCTGAACCAGTCGGTGCAGTTGCGCGCCAGCGACATCCGTCACCAGGACGATGCCGACCTGCCCCAGCCCACGGCTGCCACCAGGTTCTGAATGATATGACGGCTGCCAATGCGGATGATCTCGATGTGTGGAATTTCACGCAGGCGGGTGAGGATCTCTTCCAATTGCTTGGGTGCAATGGTGAGCGGATCGCCGCCGGAAAGGAGTACATCCCGTACCTGCGGGGTCTTTTTCAGATAATCGATCTGGGCTTCAAATTCAGTCCGGGAGAAGTTAGCCCCCGGGTCACCGACGATCCTGGAGCGGGTGCAGTAGCGGCAGTAAGAGGCGCACTGGGTGGTGACCAGCATCAATACCCGGTCGGGGTAGCGGTGCACCAAACCCGGCACCGGGGAATGGCGGTCTTCCGCCAGCGAGTCTTCCATCATGCCGGTAAAAGGCGTGATCTCGCCTGCCGTGGGGATGACCTGCCTGCGGACCGGGTCATTCGGGTCGTCCGGATCGATAAGCGAAATAAAGTATGGGGTGATATCCACCCGGAACAAACCGGGCGAACTGAGGGCTTTGCGCTCGCTAGATGTGAGGTGGATGACCTTTTCGATTTCATCAACGGAATTCAAGCGGTGGCTAAGCTGCCAGCGCCAGTCATTCCATTTTTCTTCGGGAACATCATTAAAAACGGGAGCCCGTTTTGAGATAAATTGCCTGGGGGACATAATTTCCTTCCTTTCCGAATCCAATTAACCAATAAAAGAAACCTAAAGCTGGAAGTGAGCAGGTTCCAAATATCCTGTATAGATTGTGGGGTACACGGTGAGAATGGATTACAGGACTGACACCCTTAATGATGGTTCAATGGGGGGTCATGATCTGTCCGGAAAAAACCGGCAATGCAGGAGAAGGATTGCAAATCTCGCATACGGTTATTGTACGGGATTGAAGCATCCGGGTCAATGTATATGAAAAGGTTTTGAAGTGGAAATCCACAAATCAGCGTCGGATCGATTGCTATATAATAAATGAGTGGATTCCTGCTGGTTCGAGGACGGGGAATGTAAAGAATAATGCAGACCTATCGGTGCAAAAACACGCGCGCGGTGAGGCAACCAGCGCGAACATTGGAGAACATTTAAAGATAACACAACTTTGCAAAGAAATATCGAATATTTATTTTTCACAGGAGTATGCTATGCCACTTCGTAGCAAAATTGGATTTTTCTATTGTTTTATTTCTCAATATTGGGATGTTTACGTCAAATCGTTATATGCATATTGATATCGGATAAGGGAAAGATGATTGTTGCTTATCATTCATTTTTTTGTATATCGGTTTATGGGAATTTGTTATTTATTGAAAAAGATCACCTCGAAGATTTTTGTAAGATTACTATTCTAGAATTTGACCCTACGCTATTTTTAGCTGAATCGAGACACCTATTTTATTGGGTATTTATTGCTGATTTACTGTAATAAGTATTAATCTCACATTCACTCGAGATGGATGCTTCCCATAAACTGTCTCTGCGGGTGGGTACAACCGAGCGCGAACGGAGAATGATGAGACAAACTAGTAGATCGTTTTGAACATTAGTATTTACAATATTATAATAGCACTGTCTTTCGAAGCAAAATAGGGGTTCTTGATAATGCATTAAATGAATGCAATTTTTCTATCTAGCTATAGACCGAGATAATAAGCAAACTAAATCGATCGGGAAAAAATCCATTTTTGAATGAATTTAGCTCCATATTTATGATAGAATGGATATGAAATCAGAGTGGCCTTGGAACTATTCTGGCGTTGGGGTCATGCTTCCAATTTGTATTTATTTCTAGGTATCAAAGAAAGCGTTTCAATCCAGAAAAAGCTGCAAGCGGCCTTTATCAATGGCAAAGATGGACTTCCGATGACCTCAGTCGTTATGACCTGATGAATCACCCTGGTTAGTCACTAATTGCCCATGAAAATTGATAGCTATTTGAGTTAATGATGAACGAAATACGCTGGTTATTGAAAGCAATACCTGCTTATACGTCGATGATAGAGATTGTTAAGCAGATCGTAGGTTGGGTTGAGCGGTTTTTGCGAAACCCAACGAAAGAAATGCTCTGGAAACATCGACACGAAGTAAGGACTTATCTGGAAAATTAGACCTTTAGGTCGAAATTCCGATCGGGAATATTTCGATTACTACATATTGGATTAGCTTTGTTTATTATGACGACTTCTTATCATCATGCAAAGGGGACAACGAAGTATCGCCCAATGATAGTAAATTTAATATTGCCATATTGGATAAAACCATATTTACAAATCCCCCGGGTTTGGGCTATTCGATCGATACATCCTGGCCAATTCTGAAATCTGCATACCAGACTAAGGTGATATTTCAATTGGAAATATCTGATACTGAAATCTTACGATTGGTCAAAACAAGAAATAACCCTGAATAAATCAGGGAACGAAAAAATTATTAGTAATATTCATTCATGTGTTTTACAAAAAGTAGATCTATGCCTGGCATCAACCCCCTTTGTAGTAGTTTTTAATCGAAAACCTGTATATGGTGGACTAGTTCAACAAAAGATTCCTATTGCTCACAGCGTATAATTTTCCAATAATATTTATTGATCTTGTAAATCATAAGTGGACAATACATTCAAGTCATTAACCAATAATTCACTTCCTTGAACAATACAATGATGAAGATTGGAACCTTATAAAGGAATGTTTGCAGCAACATTGGAAGAGTTAGTTTTCCGTAGATTTTTATGCAGGATAAGTTTACTAAAATAGAGGTATGCGGTATGAAGAAAGCCATGTGGATACAGATTGCTATGTTTTGGTCTAGTCATATCTTTTGAAATCGGAAATATTCCTTTTTTTATGATTACTTTACCTATTGGTAACATATTTCTTCAGTTATTTGCGGAAACAATCAAATAACTTGTCGCCGTCAATCATGTCGCATTTATTGTTTAATATCATACGTAGTATTGTTTATTATTAATATTAATCGGAACCAGAACATGAATGAAGATGCTATCAGTTGAGTACTCGTAGGTTGGGTTGAGCGTTTTTTGCGAAACCCAACGAAAGAAATATTCTGGAAACATCGAAATGAATAAGGACACGTATGGAAAATTAGACCTCACGGCCAAAGACGAGCCCCGGACAAAACACCGGGATCTCCGCTTCGCTCCGACGCACGTTGGGTAGACCCTGGAGAGCATACAGTAGAAACAAGAGGCACCATTTATTTGATTATTCCCTATATGGAATAAAATTAACCTTCATCTGTTGATTAGAATCCAGCCCGACGAATGTATACAAATCTGATCCATAAGTACCGGTGTAGGTCGTCCCATCTTCAGCCTGAAATTGAACATGGACTTCGTATTGATCAAATTGGGATAAACCTCCGCCAGGCAAAATGTTCTTCACGGGCAGGCAGATGCGGGTCTTGCCCACGCAGACCTGTTCCAGCAGGCTGACCAGATCAGACGTTTCCAGGCCGATCGATTTTAGGTTGTCTATCTCATACTTATCCGGCTGGTATAAAGCCGCTGCTGCTGTGAAATCTCCCTTACCGAGCGCAGCAAAAAAGTCTGTCACAATTTCCCGTGATCGTACAATTTGAGCATTCATTACGGCTCCAGCGCCAGATATCTTTTCCATTCGAAGCCAGCATAAATTCTCCCGTCGCGTTAAAAGACAGGTTGCTGTTTTCAGAATAACTGGTCAAGACCCCCAATTTTTGCCAGGTGTTTACATCCCAGGCACTGATCTTGTCGATTACTTCCAGGTCGGTGTAAATGCTGATGAAGAGCATTTGGCTGTCCGGAGAGAACTCAACTGAAAGGATTTGGCCGGCCGTTTCATCCAGGGTTTTCACCTGCTGACCCGTACTGGCATCCCAGACACGGATGACAGGCGAATCTGACACTGGGACAGTAACGATCCAATTTCCATCCGGCGAGAAGTCCATCGAATATCCGGAGGTGGTTACATCCGGTATCTGAAACCGGCTGATTTCCACCCAGGTTGCGTTATCGAAAACTGTGATTTCGCTTCCATCATCTGAAGTATTCATTGCCAGGCGGGTGCCAGAAGAATTGTACCGAGGGACATATCCTGACGATGTGAGTTCCTTCAATACCTCGCCTGATGCAAAATCAATGATCCTCAGGCTGCCAACCGTAGCCACCGCGATGGACTTGCCATCCGGATTTACCCTCATTCTTAATTTGGTTTGCGCCTGATCGTTGTTGAGATATGTTTTCTCGATCTTCTTGTCGGCAATATTCCAGATCACGATCCTCTGCGGATAGGCGGCATACACCAGCTGGCTGCTATCTGGGGAGAATTGCAAACCCGTGATGGTCGTATCTTTTTCAGGCAGGATGCTGACCGGTTCAGCTGTGACTGCATCGAGGATGACCAGGAAAGAATGACTGCCAAACACATCATTGGGGCAGCTGAAAGCAAACCCCAGGGTACACCCGCCAACGGCAATATAGCGTCCATCCGGGCTGATATCGAGACCATTGAACACAAAATCGTCTTTCAGGTCTTTGACTGCCTTTCGTAATCCAGGAAGGTATTGGGTGGTGACTGCGAATTCGGAAAAGTTATCCTTGGATATTCCAGGTGGAGGGGTGGCAGTTGGTGATGGTATGGGAGTAGCAGAGGGCGATTGTGTCTGTGTCGGGGCGATGGTTGCTGAAGGGGTTACCTGAATTGTGCTTGTAGTGGTTGAGCTGCTGACTGTGATTGCTGTATTTTGTTGGGAAGATTGCGGAACTACTGCAGGGGAAGCGCAGCCAGTGATGAGCAGAGTGATCAAACCAAGAAACAGGAAGGTATTTTTCATGAATATTCCAATTCGACAAATGATTTATTTGGATGACTTTTATTATCATACGTTTATGCCACCCAGTTAGACGCATGTTTGTATCAGGTATGTCCAAGAAAAAGCCTCTTCTTTGCTTTCCCCAAGGAAGAAGAAGAGGCAACAAGTAGATACCGTCATGAATACCAAGAAGGTATCTACGAACCGGGATTCCGCTCAGCGTTGATTCGGGGATGATATCGCAAACACCGGTGCGAACAGAATTGAAAAGTGAAAAATGGAAAACTTACGGTCAATGTCGCGTGGTGATTGGGATAACGGCACGAATGGAGCCCCTCCGCAGGACGCTCCCGCGTCTATAGTTGATTAAACGCTTTTCGGCAGCGCCTTTGCCTTTTTTTCCGTTTGCGCCAGCACCAGCACAACCAACCAGGGCATCGCCCCGATCCCCAGGCTGATAATCGGGTTAGCCACTACCATCGCTCCTGCCACCGAATTCAGCGTATTTCCCAGCGCATGGAAAATGATGGCGATCAACACGCTCTGCGTGCCGTTGATCAGCCAGGAATAGATATACACCATCCCGATCAGCGACATCGTCTGCCCCAGAAGTGACGGGACAATCAGCGCAAGCTGCGCTGCAAGCGGCAGGTCCGGCGCGCCTTGCAAAGTGTAATAGATCGTGAAAGGGAAGTGCCACACTGCCCAGACCAGCCCTGACCACCATACTGCTTTCTCGAGTCCCGTGGTCAGCCTGCAAACGGGGCAGGAGATAGGCACGCCATCCGGGCTCCTCACCCAATCCGCTGGTCAGCAGTTGGTAGAGGAACAAACCCAAAATGAGCAGTACCGGCGGGAAGATCCCATCCGGGCGAAGAGTCACCAGCCCGGTGAGCGTCCCGACCAGCATTGGCAGGAGCGAAACGGCGAGTGCGATCAGGAGCACCATCCCCAGCCAGTAGGGCTTGAACTTCCAGCGCAGCACCGGGGCAAACCATTCCGCTGCCCGTTTGCGCCCGCCCTCCATCAATGTGACAATCAGCCCTGCCAGGAGCGGCCCATACACCGCCAGGCTAAAGAGCACCACCGCCAGTCCGTGTTCGCTGTTGACGATCGCGAACGAACGATGATTGAGCAGGTAGTCGATAGTTGGCAAGGGATAGCCCTTTGCTGAAACCAGCATCAGCGCCGGGATCCACAGCACCCAGGTGATGCCTAATGCCAGAACAATGAATACCAGGGAGCCGTTTTTCTTCATTTTGCCTCTCAGTCGATCCGGATTTAGTCGATACGGAAAGTGTGGGATTTTTTAATTCGAAATATTATATCAAAAATTGCCTTTGTTCAGCGTCGGTGTTTGCGATAGCATCCATGGCGCATGCAGGTTGTTATTTATTAACGTTGTATTTGAATTCATTCACATCAACTTGACTAGTGCTCCCGCGCATGTTATCATAAATATCAGTTATTTAGCACTCTCTTCAATAGAGTGCTAAATATATAAACGAAAAATGAAAGAATTAACCGAACGCCAAAATTTCATCCTGACCCTGGTCATTCATGACTATACTCAAAACGCGCAGCCGATCGGATCGCAGTACCTGGTCGATCGTTATAACCTGGAAATGAGCCCTGCCACTGTTCGGAATGAGCTCTCGGCGCTGGATGATGCCGGGTATCTTTATCAGCCGCATACTTCGGCCGGGCGTCTTCCCACGGATGTGGGTTACCGCTATTTTGTCGGACGTTTATTAAATGACACCGAACTGCCCCAGACCACCCAGCGCACGATCAGCCACCAGTTTTACCAGAGCCGGCAGGATACAGAGCAATGGATGCGCCTGGCAGCTTCTGTCCTGGCACACCAATCCAATGCGGCATCAGTGGTTACTGCGCCGCATACGACCAAAGCCCGTTTGAAGCATCTTGAGCTGATCGCCACTCGCGGCAGGCAGGTGCTGATGGTGCTGGTACTGATGGGTGGAGAGATCCACCAACAGGTGCTGACGCTTGCAGAACCATTCACCCAGGAACAGCTATCCTCCAGCGCGAACCGGATCAATTCCATGTGCTCGGGGTTGGATACATCTTCCATCAAGAAATTGGCTGTATCGCTGAACCAACTCGAAGAAGACATTCTCAAGCTCATGCTGCAGGAGCTTCACAACTCATCATCTGCGTTGACAGGCGAGATCTTCATGGACGGCTTCTCGAATGTCCTGGCCGAGCCGGAATTTGCCAACTCGGAAGAGGCGCGCAAATCACTGCATCTGTTGGAAGAACGCTCCAAGCTGGAAAACCTGCTCGACCGGACTGTTTTACACTCCTCCATTGGCGGAGTTCAGGTCCTGATCGGCGGGGAGGGCAAAGACGAAGATCTGCGCCAGTGTTCGGTGGTGCTGGCACGTTATGGTGTTCCAGGCCTGGCTACTGGTACGCTGGGAGTGTTGGGTCCGACGCGTATGTACTATGGAAAAACGATCTCCACAGTGCGGTTCATGGCCGGGCTGCTAAGCGACCTGGTAACAGATAATTTGATGGAATGAGTAGTGAGAATAGAGAATAAGAATAGAGAATTGAATAGTGGATAGTGAATAGAGATTAGAGATTGTTGGGAGTTATTATGGTTGAGAAGAAACACAAATTTGGTAAAAAGACTGAAGATGAGGTCAAAACAGAAGGCTGTGAAGATACACCATCTTCGGAGGGAAATATTATTGCTTCCATGCAAAATGAAATGGATTGCCTGAATAAAAAATCAGCAGAATACTTTGAAGGCTGGCAGCGCGAACGGGCGGACTTTCTGAACTATAAGAAACGCATCGAACGCGATCAGATCCAGGCATCCCAGGACATCGTTGGTCGATCGCCAAGAAGTATTTACCAATATTGGATGACCTTGAGCGGGCATTAAAAAACAAACCCGAGCATGGGGATGGCCGCGTCTGGTCTGAAGGTATCGTATTGATCCAGAAAAAGCTGCAGGGAATCCTGGAATCGGAAGGGATCTCTGAAATTAAAGCCGAGGGTGAGGAATTCGACCCGACCCGGCATGAAGCACTTTCACAGGAACCAAGTTCCGCCCATAAAAGCGGACAGATTATTGAGGTCATTCAAAAAGGGTACATGATAGGAGACCGCGTATTGCGGCCATCATTGGTCAGGGTAGCCGAATAGGAGAAAAATGGGAAAAATCATTGGAATCGATCTAGGAACTACAAATTCAGTCGTGGCTGTCATGCAAGGCGGCGAACCCATCGTTATACCTTCTGCTGAAGGTGAACGACTGGTACCCTCTGTGGTTGCAGTCAACAAAAATCATGAAAGATTGGTAGGCCGGGTAGCCCGCAACCAGTCCATCGTCAATTCGGAGAACACCATTTTCTCCATCAAACGCTTCATGGGCCGCAAGTATGAAGACCCTGAAGTGCAGCGTACCCTTGCACGCATACCTTATAAAGCGAGCAAAGCTCCAAACGGTGACATGCGCGTGACCCTCGACGGGAAGGATTATTCCCCTCCGGAAGTTTCCGCCATGATCCTCGCCAAGCTCAAAGCCGATGCAGAAGCCTTCCTGGGCGAAGCCGTCACCCAGGCCGTTATTACAGTCCCGGCATACTTCAATGATGCCCAGCGTAATGCGACCAAGGATGCAGGCAAGATCGCCGGTTTGGAAGTGCTGCGCATCATCAATGAACCAACCGCTTCTTCACTGGCCTATGGACTCGACAAGAAAAAGAACGAGACCATCGCCGTATACGATCTGGGCGGTGGTACATTTGATATTTCCATCCTGGATGTCGGAGACGGCGTGTTCCAGGTGCGTTCCACCAGCGGTGATACATTCCTGGGCGGCGATGATTTCGATCAGCGCGTGCTGGATTACCTGGTGGACGAATTCAAACGTGATAACCTGATTGACTTAAAGAATGACCGCCAGGCGTTACAGCGCTTGAAAGAAGCTGCTGAAAAAGCCAAGATCGAGCTTTCTTCCACCATGCAGGCAGAGATCAACCTGCCGTATATCACCGCAGATGCATCCGGTCCCAAGCACCTGGTCATGACATTGACCCGCGCCAAACTGGAACAATTGACCGGTGACCTGGTCCAAAAGACACTCGAACCGGTCCGCCGCGCCATCACAGATGCCGGATTGAAAGCCGCCGATATTGATGAGGTGGTGCTGGTGGGTGGTATGACCCGTATGCCGCTGGTTCAGGAAACTGTCAAGCGTGAATTCAACAAAGAACCCCACAAGGGTGTGAATCCTGACGAAGTGGTAGCCATCGGTGCAGCCATTCAGGCCGGTGTACTGGGTGGTGAAGTGAAAGATATCCTGCTGTTGGATGTCACCCCGCTGACCCTCTCCATTGAGACCCTCGGCAATGTTGCCACACCATTGATCGAACGCAATACAACCGTTCCAACCCGCAAGAGCCAGGTATTTTCCACTGCTTCTGATAACCAGACCCAGGTGGAGATCCACGTGCTGCAGGGTGAACGCCCGATGGCCGCTGATAACAAGAGCCTCGGCCAATTCACACTGGATGGCATTCCGACTGCTCCCCGCGGTGTTCCGCAGGTGGAAGTAACATTTGATATCGATGCGAATGGCATCATCAAAGTCACCGCATCCGATAAGGCCACCGGCCGCAGCCAGCACATCACCATTACCGCTTCATCCGGTTTGAACGAAGCCGAAGTGGAACGCATGCGCAAGGAAGCTGAACTGCATGCGGATGAAGATAAAAAACGGAAAGATTTGATCGAAGCCCGCAACCATGCAGATAATACGATCTATACTGTTGAAAAAACACTCAAAGATCTGGGCGAAAAAGTCCCTGCGGATATGAAGACCAAAGCAGAGGATGGCGCCAAGAAACTGCGCGAGGTAATGGCTTCTGAAGATACCGAAACGATCAAGAAAGCCACGGAAGAATTAACCACTGTTCTCCAGGGAATTGGCGCGGCTGCTTATCAGCAAACTCCACCGCCCGCCGGAGCAGCAGAAGACCCGGTACAGGACCAAGCGATTCCACTGGGGTGACCAGCAGAAACCCGGTGGTGAAGATGTGGTTGATGGTGAATTTAAGAGCGTATAGCTTTTGATTAATATTACCGCGAAGGACGTATATGGTTATTCTGACTGTTATACGTTCTTTGCGGTATGGATTTAAGCAGGTCAAATGGCACAAAGAGATTACTACGAAGTTTTAGGGGTGGATCGAAATGCAAGCGCGGATGATCTAAAATCCGCGTTTCGTTCCCTTGCACGTAAATACCACCCTGATATCAACAAAGAACACGACGCAGAAGAAAAATTCAAAGAGATCAACGAAGCCTATGCAGTCCTCTCCGACCCGGAAAAAAGGGCGGCCTTTGACCGTTATGGCCATGCCGGGTTGAATGGCATGGGTGGAATGCCGGATTTCTCCACCATAGATCTAAGCGATCTTTTCAGCGAATTCTTCGGATTTGGCGGGATGAGCGGCAGCCGCGGCCGGAAGACGCGTAATGCACCCCGCCGTGGTCAGGACCTGGGAATGAAGATGGAACTGGCCTTCGAAGAGGCAGTCTTTGGTGTGGAAAAGGAATTCGAGTTTGACCGGGATGAATCCTGTTCTGTATGCCGCGGAAGCGGTGCAGAACCCGGAACGACCCCGACCCGCTGCAGTACCTGTGAAGGAAAAGGTGAAGTAAGGCAAGTAAGGCAGACCTTCCTCGGTTCCATGGTTCAGGTGACCACCTGCCCGGCCTGTAATGGTTCGGGTGAAGTGATCAGTTCACCCTGCAAACAATGCCGGGGCAAAGGCCTGGAGCGGAAACGCATCAAGAAGACAGTGGCTGTTCCTGCCGGAGTGGATACCGGTACCCAGATCCGACTGGCTGGTGAAGGGCAACCCGGGCAGAACGGTGGTCCGAACGGTAATTTCTACGTGGAAGTGGAAGTGAAACCGCATGCCTTCTTCACCCGCCGGCAAAATGATGTATTGTTAAATCTGAGCATCAATGTGGCTCAGGCTGTCCTGGGTGCTGAAATTGACGTACCGACAGTCGATGGAAAAATGAAATTAAAGATTCCCGCTGGAACCCAGCCTGGAAAGGTATTCACCATTCGCGGGAAGGGTATACCCCATTTGAAATCAACAGGGCGCGGTAATGAGTTGGTTTTCGTTAACGTGGATATTCCCCAAAAACTGGATGATAACCAGCGCAAATTATTCGAAGACCTGGCTGCAACCCTGGGCACGGAAGTTCATCCCCAGGAACACAGCTTCATTGACTGGTTGAAGGAAGCCATCGGTGGCTGATCCACGCTGGTTGGAAGTCTCACTCGTTGTAGATGGAGAACTTGCTGAAGCTCTGGCAGATCTGTCTATCAAGGTATGTTGAAGGCGGGGTCGTTGTAGAAAGCGGCATCAAATTCGCCAGCATTGATGATGAAGGCCAGGCTGGCGGACCTGTGCGTGTTTTCGGGTATATTCCCGTGGATGACAAACTGGAAGTTACCCGGCAGAAACTGGAAAACGGACTGTGGCACCTGGGACAGATCCAGCCGTTGCCGATGCCGCAATACCGGCCGATCGAAGACCAGGATTGGATGACATCCTGGAAAAAGCATTATCATCCCATCGCCGTTGGGAAGAAAATATTGATCCTGCCAGCCTGGATCGAGCAGGAGAAAACAGACCGGGTGGTTGTTCGCATCGATCCGAGTATGGCTTTTGGAACCGGGACGCATCCCACCACACAGTTATGCCTGGAAATGGTGGAAGAATACTGCCACCCGGGATTGATGTAATTGATGTGGGCTGTGGTTCAGGCATCCTCTCCATCGCAGCGATCAAGCTGGGGGCAAAGAAGGCTTTGGCAGTGGATATCGATCCGCTTTCGGTTAAAGCCACCCAGGAGAACTCAGATGCCAATGAGGTGTTAAAAAACATGGAAATTGGTGAAGGGTCTGTGGAGGAAATACTTAATAACAAATACTCCATCCGAAGCGCGCCGTTGGTTCTGGCAAATATACTCGCGCCGGTCATCATAAAGTTATTATCCGATGGATTAGCTAAATTATTGATGCCCAATGGTATATTGGTTCTATCGGGAATCCTTGAAGAACAGGAGCCCAATGTATTACTGGCTGCAGATAAATGTGGACTTAAATTACTCCAAAAGAAACAAATGGGGGATTGGGTATCACTTGCCATGCAATAATTCGCGATTCGAAAGTTTTATGTTTAGTTTATGCACACCAGAGACCTGGTGTGTTTTAATATATGAACAACAAATGTCCAATCTTTGATAAATGTTGCAGCATATGTATCATCTTCACCTGGAAACGATCGTCCTCGGCTTGGTTAAATCATATGCCTATAATCAGGTATATTAGTTGCAATCGTGATCAAGTGGGGTAAATTCAGCGATTACCCTTAACAAGGAATAAAAGTTAAACAACTGGTTAATGTAAACTAAAGAAAATCATGACCAAGCTAAAAAATGAATTTATGTCTGAAAGTAACGATAACACCCAGGTAGCTGGCATTCTGTTTAAACTCATTTGGGCTTCTTGGTGCGCGTACTTGTTCCTATTAATTATTGGTTTCTATTATAAAGATTGGAATTTAATCAAAGTAGTTCTCATTGGAGGTGCACTGCTTTTCATACCATTTATTTTGGTCAGAAAAGGCCTTGTGCAATTAAGCAGTTTTATCACTATATGGATCGTTATAGGCACAGTAACATATGTGGCCATAGTCGGTGAGGGTATACGCGATATAGCTATCATATCATTCCCAATAATTATTATTTTTGCTGGGCTGACTTTGAATAGACGTCTATTTGGAATTTGTGTCGGTTTGACCATAGTTGCAGCCATTGGATTAGTCTTCGGCGAAGCCAAAGGTTGGTTTGTAACAAAGCCGTTCGACGGACCAAATTCAAACCTTTTCTATCTCTTGGGGATAACGATCATTTTATTGATTGCCACACTGACTGCGGATCTTTTCGCGAAGAATGTACGAAAGACAATGAATTTAAGTGAACAGGAAGTCAGCAAGCGTAAGCGAGTAGAGTCCCAAAACCGCATTATCTCAGAAGTACAGGACGTTCTTCTGCATCCCTTCAAGTTGGAAGACGCTTACCGGCTCGTTTCTGAAAAAGTCAGGGAACTAATCGGTGATTGCATAACAGTCACATCCACCCTGGACGCCAGGCGGGGAAAATTATGCATGAACTCCATCCAAGGCTTGGATACTCCTCTTGAGAAATTATTACCAGTTCTTGGGTTTGATCCACGGGAAAAAGAATTTTCACTGGGTGAAATTGATGAAGAAGACTTCATCTTGTATCGAAGTGGAAAGCTTGAAATCATGGAAGGAGGGGTGTACGCTTTCACCGCTCACCTTGTTCCCGAAATCAGCCTGTCATGTGATTGAAAAGCTCCTGCGCATTCAAAAAATATATGTCATGGGATTCTTTCACGACAAAGAATTCCTGGGCTCGTTAGCAATTCTTGCCCGGAAAGATATATCGTCTTATTTGGGGATCATTGAACAAATTATGAACCTGGCAATAATGGCTATAGAACGCAAGCGAGCGGAAGATGAGGTCGAAAAAAACGAGAAGCGCTTTCAGGCGCTTATCGAGCATGGTCGTGACAATATTTCCCTCCTGGCGGCAGATGGAACTTTGCTGTGGGAAAATCCATTGGCATCCAGCACATTGGGTTACGAATTGAATCAGCATATAGGGCAAAAAATATTCGAACTTGTCCACCCCGACGACCAGGAATGGGCACGAAAAATGTTTGGTCAAGTCCTTCAGTTGCCAGGGAATATTCAGGAGGGGGAATCTAGGATTTTACACTCTGATGGTACATGGCGTTGGATCCAGAGCTCTGCCATAAACCTGTTGGACAACCCAAACGTTCAAGCAATTGTACTAAATTATCGCGACATTACAGAACGCAAACTAGCAGAAGAAGATTTACTGAAAGCCCACCAGCGGCAGGAAAGTATCATCGAAGGCACTGGTGCAGCTACATGGGAATGGAATGTTCAAACCGGGGAGACCGTCTTTAACGAATATGTGGGCGCAACTCATCGGTTATTCATTGGATGAACTGGCTCCGATCAGCATCAAAACTTGGGAAGCTTTTACCCACCCGGATGACCTCGCACGATCTAATGAAATTAATCCAACAGCATTTTGCAGGCGAGTTGCCTTATTATGAATGCGAATGTCGAATGAGACACAAAGACGGCCGCTGGATATGGGTTCAAGACCGCGGACGCCTTATGAGCTGTACTGCGGATGGTAAGCCACTTACAATGTTTGGCACGCATACGGATATCACCAATCGTAAACTTGCGGAAGAAGCAATACGCCAAAGCGAGGAACGATATAAAACATTATTTGAAAATTCTCCGGTATCCCTTTGGGAGGAAGACTTTTCTCCGGTTGTTGCCGGTTTAGACAAAATCGGTTTACAAAATGAGTTTCTCAGGCAATATTTGGAAACGCATCCGGATTTTGTAATTAGCCTCATGTCAAAAATAGTGATAAATGATGTAAATAAAGCTACATTGCAGCTATTCGGCTATGAAGACAAGCAGTTGCTAATTCGTAATACATCCAATTTGTTTAAAAACGTTTCCCATGAAACATTAGTGGATGAATTGATGGCTATGAGTACCCGCCAGACAAGTTATGAAATCATTGTAGATAACTCCCGTGCAGATGGGAAGGTTATTAATGTGAGAGTGCGTTGGTCCGTCTACCCAGGCCATGAAGCCGATATGAGCAGGGTCATAGTCAATACAGCGGATATTACCCAGCAAATTCAAGCGATCAATGTGCAATCAGCGATCTACCGAATTTCCCAGGCAGCTAGTGCTGCCGAGAACCTGCAGGAGCTATATAAGTCGATCCATATGATCCTGGGCGAATTAATGCCTGCCAAGAATTTTTATATTGCTCTCTATGATGGAGATGAAGGAATGATTTCCTTCCCCTACCATGTTGATGAAATGGATCCACCGTTAAACCCAGGAAATTCGGAAATGGTTGGACCGAATATGTAATTAGGACTGGTCAGCCGGTGCTCCTGTCACCGGATAATTTAGAGCAATTGGAAGAAGAAGAAGGGGTGAAGACAACTGGATCGAATTCAATTGATTGGCTGGGAGTTCCGCTAAAAGTTGAAGATCGAATAATCGGCATGGCTGCTATCCAGACCTACTCCGAAGGGGTCAGGTACACTGAGGTAGAAAAAGAGATCCTGGTGTTTGTATCAAACCAGATTGCGATGGCGATCGATCGTAAACGAATTGAAGAGAAGCTTAAGTATTCAAGTACTCACGAACCACTCACCGGATTATATAACCGCGGTTACTATGAGGAAGAGATCAAACGCCTGAGTACTGGTCGTCAATTCCCGGTGGGTGTGATCATGATGGATATCGATGGATTAAAAGTCATTAATGATAAATATGGTCATGCTGCAGGAGATGAGTTACTAAAATCATTTGCGTCTGTTTTACAAAAAGAATTCAGGTCAAATGATGTCGTAGCCCGTATCGGAGGAGATGAGTTTAGCGTACTGCTTCCGTTATCACCGATGAAAATTGTAAAAAAAGCAGTGGAACGTACCCAAAAGTCCGTCGATGCGTTTAATTTGCTCAATCCTCAAATTCATCTCTCGTTTTCTGCTGGATATTTTACAACCGAAAGTGGTGATTCCGTTCTAGATGCAATCAAACACGCCGATGCATTGATGTATCACGATAAAACCAGTAAGAAAGCAGCAAGAATATAGAAATTTAATTAGTGTACATAAAAGCGAAGAAAATTTAGATCGTCAAGTCTGCAACATCACATCTAAGAATCATTTCACTGGCTTGGCATAACCACAAATTGGTGAAAATTTGGTAAATGAGAAATTAACGAATTTTCTCTTATTGAGGGTCAAATCAAGGTGGTCTGGTACTTTGAAGTGAAAGACGATCATGACAGAACAGAAAAGTAACTTAATATCTGAATATAGACGAGAATCCTCAGACTAAACCATATCTTATCCGCCCTTATTTGGATTTCCTGGGGGGCTTATTTTGTCGCCTTGATCTCGGGTCTTTATTGGGGAGACAAAACATTAATTGTCGTAACTCTGATTAATTGCGTTATTCTTGTCATCCCATTTTGGCTATTACGGCGCGGATATGTTCGTGCCAGTGGATATCTTTTGGTAACGATGGTGCTGGTCATGGTTACTATAGTGGCAACTATTGGTCAGGGTATTCATGATTTTACGATTTTAGCATATCCGATCATTATCGTCTTTGCCAGTCTTGCTCTGGATCGGCTGGGTTTCAGGATCTTTGTATTTTTGACATTAGTTGCCGTTGCCTGGTTGGTTTTTGGTGAAGCTTTAGGCCTATTCGTTTCAAAAAACTATGAAACACCAGGGTTGATTGATTTTCTGGAAGCAGCAGTTATTATTAAGCATTGCTGCTTTAGCCGTGAATTTATTGTCATCGAATATCCGAAGAAATTGGACTCTTGCAAAGCAAGAAATTGAACAACGAAAACAAGTAGAAGATTTACTCCGTGCTAGTGAAGAGCGTTTCAAGCTGAGCATGGATGCAACAAATGATGGATTGTGGGATTGGAATATTAAGACAAAAGGGGGTTATTTCAGCCCCGGTTACTACAGAATGCTGGGTTATGAGATCAGATGAATTTCCAGTCGATAGTAAATACTGGGAGGGTTTGATTCACCCCGATGATCGGGAAAATACATTACAAAAAATTCAGATTGCATCGAAGGCCGCTGTGAACAATTTGAAGTTGAATATCGGATGAAAGCCAAGAATGGGGAGTGGCGTTGGATTTTGGGACGTGGAAAGTGTATTACCCGTGACGAACAGGGGCGAGCAATACGGTTGGTGGGTACACATGTTAGATATCACAGAGCGTAAGCAAGTAGAGAGTGCATTGCTCGAAAGCGAAAAGAAATATCGGGATCTATTTCAAGTCAATAAAGATGGTATCGCCATTTTTCTTGCGAATCCATATGGACCACCATCTACATTTGTTGAGCTCAATGATGCTGCACCTAAAATGCTTGGTTACACAAGGGAGGAAATGCTACAGCTTACACCTGTAATGCTCGAACCATTTACACCAATAGAGCAAATGCGAAGAAGGCAATCTGAATTGAAGTTAAAAGGGATGTTGGATTACGAAACAATCCTGCTTCATAAGAATGGGAATCCTATTTTCACCGAATTTACAGCGCAATATATCGAATATGAAGGAAAACCGGCAATCATGAGTGTTGTACGTGATATCACAGAGCGTAAGCAACGTGAAAAAGAATTACAGGCTATTGCCAGCCTGAGTGCATCTCTCCGTAGTGCTCCAAGTCGCGTGGAAATGCTGCCGGTTATTGTGGAGCAGCTAAGCCATATATTAAACTGCGATTCCATTTTAATCCAAATAATTGAGGAACAAACACAGGATGCTGTGGTAGAAGGAGCATACGGGGAATGGTCGAAGACCATTGGGTCGCGCCAACCTGATAACACCGGATTGAACGCCGTATTGCGTGAAACAATGAAACCTTACCTGAATAATAATATTAAAGATGATCCCAGGTTCGTCACATTGGAGAATGTTGACAACGATAATATCATTGCAACAGCAGGTGTGCCATTAGTTGCTCAAGATCAGGTTATTGGATTTTTATGGATGGGAGGAAAAAAGGAGATTGCAGAATCAGAGTACCGTTTACTGACCGCTGTTGCTGATATTGCTGCTAATGCCATTCATCGGTCAACATTGCATGAAAGAACCCTCATGCATGCGGTGAATCTTTCACAAGCATATGATTCAACTCTGGAAGGTTGGGCGCATGCTTTGGAATTGCGTGACCAGGAAACGGAAGGTCATTCTCGCAATGTGGTCAAAAGAACTCTTGAATTGGCACGGAAGATGGGAATAACTGAAAATGAATTGGAACATGTTAGGCGCGGAGCCCTTTTACACGATATTGGCAAGATGGGTATTCCTGATTCTGTATTACTTAAACCTGGAACATTAAATGAGCGTGAATGGGAGATCATGCGGCGCCACCCAGAATACGCACATAATCTAATGCATCCAATAGAGTATTTACATCCAGCTTTGGATATACCATACAGCCACCATGAAAAATGGGATGGCAGTGGCTATCCGAGGGGATTGAAAGGGGAAGAAATACCGCTTGTAGCGCGTATTTTCGCGATTGTGGATGTATGGGATGCCCTTTTATCCAACCGTCCTTATCGGAAGGCATGGAGCAAGGAACAAGCAATTGGATACCTTCGAGACCAGGCTGGTAAACACTTTGACCCCCATGTGGTAAAAGCTTTTTTAGAGATGATGACTGAGGAATAATACAAAAAAGTACATACAGTGATAAATTATTATAAATCTGATTGCACAAAGCATCTTCCTGCTGAAAATTGCTTGCTTAATCAAACCCTACATGCTATACTCTTAATTACCGAAGAAAACCCATCATTAATTAGATTGTGTGAATTTCCCCTATTGAATATTCTTATCCGTGAATAAAACTTTTCCAAGTAAATGCGCGTTGAATTAATTGTTATCAACTGATCCACACGGGTGGTATCAAGGTGGTCAGATCATCATAATTATATTAAATCCAAAAGCAGAGATCAAAATATGAACATATTAGAATTGGAAAACTCCCCCCTGCCAGCATTGAGAAAAATGGCTGGTGAAATGAATATCCCCAAAGCTGAACGCATGAAAAAAGAAAACCTGATGATCAAGATCAGGCAGGCTGAAGCTGAGAAAGAAGGGTTGGAGGTGCGAGGCGGCATTCTGGATATTATCAGTGAAGGGGTTGGATTCCTTCGAAGTAATTACCAGATCGGTCCCGACGATGTTTATGTTTCTCAGGCCCAGTTGCGACGGTATGACCTTCGGGCTGGTGATTTGATCATAGGGCACGTACGACCGCCAAGAGAATCTGAGAAACATTGGGGATTGTTAAAAGTTGAAAGTATCAATTGCATCCCTGCTGAAGATACACGAAAAAGAATAGATTTTGATCGCCTTACTCCAATTTTCCCGGATAAGCGATTTGACCTCGAAACGGATCGTGCCATTCTTTCCACACGCATGATCAATCTGATCTCCCCTATTGGAAGGGGGCAGCGTGGTTTGATAGTGTCTCCGCCAAAAGCAGGGAAGACTACAATTCTCAAACATATTGCTAATGCAATTGCAACGCAGTATCCGGACGTTCACTTGATCATGTCGATGATTGGTGAAAGACCGGAAGAAGTAACAGATGTTGATCGGACCGTTGATGCAGAAGTTGTGGCTTCCACTTTTGATGAACCGGTCAGTTCCCATGTTCGTTCAGCAGAGATCGCTCTTGACCGTGCGAAACGGTTAGTGGAGATAGGCCGGGATGTGGTCATCCTGATGGATTCATTAACACGCCTGGCCCGTGCATATAACCTGGTGGTCAATCCATCTGGAAGAACTCTTTCAGGTGGTATGGATCCGAGCGCACTATATCCGCCAAAACGTTTTTTTGGTGCAGCCAGAAATCTGGAAGAGGGTGGTTCATTGACCATCATTGCTACTGCTTTAATTGATACCGGTTCAAGGTTAGACGACGTGGTCTATGAAGAATTTAAAGGTACTGGTAATATGGAGTTGCATCTTTCCCGGAAACTGCAGGAACGGCGTACCTTCCCGGCAATCGACCTGGAACGTTCCTCGACCCGTCGTGAAGACCTTCTGCTTGGACCTGATCTACTCCAAAGGGTATGGTTAATGCGGCGAATGTACATTCAAATGGTAGGACAGCCGCCTCAAGGTGCCGGGATGGATAATGCTGTCGCAACCGAGGCGATCATTCAGCGTATGACTAAAACAAAAACAAACCAGGAATTTCTGGACAATTTAGTAGAGGATATGTGAAAAAGGATTACAAAGGGAGCATAGAAAAAGCTCCAATCCCTGCTCGTTCACCGAGGGAAAAACTGATTTCTACAACTTTATGGGTGGTAGCAGGAGCCATGTTGATATTCATGGTAACACTGGTGATCATTAATCCACCAAAATTTCCGGTTACATCAACACCCACATCTGCTCCAACAACCAAAGCTGTTGAGCCACTTAAAACACCCACCGATAATTCTAAAGTGGTGGAAACTTCTTATTACCCGGTAAAGTCAGTTTCACGGGCAACCAATCCACACACCGAAATATCTGTTTCTGGAAGACAAGGGGCGGTTAATTATACTGTTGCAGAAGGTGATTCTCTCTTTGGTATTTCCAAGCAATTTGATATCAAACCGGAAACTGTTTTCTGGGCAAATTATGATACGCTCAATGGCAGTCCTGATATGATCGCTCCTGGGATTGATTTGATCATTCCACCAGGTGATGGAGTGTATTATCTGTGGAGAGAAGGCGATACAGTCCAGGCGATTGCAGATCAGTTTTTTGCCAGTACTTCTGATATATTGGAATCGCCAATTAATAAACTTGACCTGACTAATCCAGAGATCAAACCAGACACCTATATTATGGTGCCTGGTGGTAAACGTGAAGCAATCCAATGGTTCCAGGGTCAAATTCCACGCGGTTCGGCAGGTACACTGGCCAAATTGTTCGGGGATGGAGGCTGTGATACCACTGCAGGTGGAGCATTTGGCGATGGATCATTCGGGTGGCCGATAGATGGTGCTGTTTTGATCGGAAATGATTATATAGGTGGTGTTCACCAGGGAATTGACCTGGGTTCACTATCCAGCGGTGGAATTGTTGCCGCGGATAGTGGTTTGGTAGTCTATGCCGGTTGGGCAAACGGAGGTTATGGTAATACTGTCATGATCGACCATGGCAATGGTTTCCAGACCCTGTATGCACACATGAGTACAATATATGTTTCCTGTGGATCATCGGTTGGCCAGGGATCAGGGGTAGGAGTAGTTGGCAGTACTGGAAATTCCACTGGGCCCCATTTGCATTTTGAGATCAGGTACATGGGAATGAATGACAATCCCCATAATTACCTGCCATAGACCCGTAATACAATAATTGATAACCATGAGAGCTTGATTATTTCATCAAGCTCTCTTTTTAGTTATATTCAACAAATATTTCAACATGATCGATGGGTGGACCAACACTATACAACCAAATTTGAAATGGCAGGATTCCTTCACTGCTCTTTTCAGTAAAAAGTTCCAGTCTGCGGATACCTGCCGGTTTTCCTTCAGAATATCCTGCGGCTATGATAGCGACCTGTTTGCTTTTCGAATCATTAATCTTTACTTTGCCTTCAATATTCGAGAC
This sequence comes from uncultured Chloroflexia bacterium, assembly GCA_963709535.1. GTDB lineage: Bacteria > Chloroflexota > Anaerolineae > Anaerolineales > Anaerolineaceae > PNON01. Next base: position 24,251 of record CAVPWY010000013.1, read on the forward strand.
TAAACCGTCCGGGTCAATGATTATTTTTTGATCCAGGATCTCTAACTTCTCGCCAAGATTCGCTGGAGATTGCCTGATCGCAGTATGAATTAATAAAGTTACCTGGTAAGGGTATGGGAATGGGGCATCAAATAAGGCGAAGACAGGAATTTGACTTCCGGGAGGGAGCATATTAATCAGGGATGTAAACGACCTCTGCCAGGTTTGATCGGCTCCTTTTAAAACAAATTCGCCTGTAATATACATAACTGCATCTGGTAAATCATTCCTTATTGCTCCAATACACCATCCAGCACCATCACGTGCCGGATAACAGGCTAAATCATTTACTGATAAAATCGCCGGTGTCGGGCTGCTCAGGTCTGGTACAGGTGTTTTCTGAGTAGGGGGAATAATCAATTCCTGGTTCTCTTTCAAGAAATTCAAATCCACTCCAGGGTTTGATGACTGCAGCATCTGTAAAGTAATACCAAATCTAAGCGCGATTGTTGATCCCAGCTCATCCTTCTTTACCTTATAAACCTGAGGTGGAGGTGTGGGAGTTGCTATTTCGCTCTGAATATTCTCCTGTTGAGGAATGGTTGTCAATGATGGGGTAAGTGTCAAAAAGGGCGTGAGCTGTCCGGGTTTGTTTGGGGTCATAGTTACAGTTGTGACAGTTGCAACCGGTGTGCAAGCAGCTAAAATACAGATACTCAGCGATACAGCTATGATCCTAATTATCGACCGAAATTCCATGTAAAAATTATACCAAAACCCAAATAGAAAAGGTCGTATTACTTGCCGTAGGTTAGTTGGTATGCTAGACTTAAATAATGCCGGATGATCCATTACTTCTTGAAGCTCAAGCTGCTATTGGCTTGCATGATAAGAAAAAAGCCCGCGAAATTCTACGCAGGTTGATCAAGGCAGATTCGCATAACATAGAATATTGGTTATGGCTTAGTGTAAGTGTGGATACACCCAGGGAAATCACTTATTGCCTGCAAGAAGCCTTAAAGATCGATCCAAATAATAAAATAGCAAAAAAAGGCTTGATCTATTATGGAGCTATAAAACCAGAACCTTTTCATGAAGATGATCTATTATCAAAAAAACGAGATTGGAAACAGGAATACATTCGAAAATTTGCTCCACCTCCACCCGAAAAAAAACCAGCACCAATAAAAAGACCAGTTTCCCCCTTAATTTGGATAGGACTGGCTTTAGCCCTGGTAGTATCAGTTAGTCTGATCACCGGTTTCCCCTGGACAATGTTAAAGCGGCAAGGGCCTGCCCTTATCTTAAAAAGACCAACGCAAAAGCCTTCTGCAACCTATTTACCCACAAAAACACCTATCGGCTATGTGGCTCCAATTATTCCAACCCCGGAGGGCCCTATTCCCCTGTGGGATCTACTGGATGCCACGTATACACCCACCCCGTTATACATCAATACTCCACATTCATCTGAAGCATATCTGTTAGCCATGCGGGCGTATGAGCGGAAAGACTTTGAAACATTCAGAAAATATATCGATCAAGCTATTGCCGCAGACCCGGACAATGCGGATTATTATTATTACCTGGCTGAAGCTGACAAACAACAAAACCGAAATAACCCCGCCATGTTGAATTATGAGAAGGCAATAAATATTAACCCAAAATTTGCACCAGCATATCTTGGCCGGGCGAGGATGAATATTAAACTGAATCCAACCAGTAAATATATTAATGACATTAACCGGGCTATAGAAAACGACCCGGCATATTCTGATGCTTTCCTTGAACGTGCCAGGTACTATATTCGCCGGCACCAATTACCTGAGGCACAGGCAGACCTTGAAATGGTTCTAAGGATCAACCCAAATACTCCTGTGGCACACGCTTTGCTATCCGAAATATATCTTTCACAAAACGAACCTGAGGCAGCCCTAAAGGAAGCCCAGATTGCGAACGATATGGATGTGACGTTGTTACAATCCTACCTGGCACTTGGATCCGCTTATATTGCCAATGGTGAGCCATCAAAGTCAATTGAATATTTGAAAATCTACACAGATTATGCACAATTAGATGCTCGTGCAAATGAGTTTTTGGGTGTGGCATATTGGGCGATAGGTGATGTGGATCAAACCATCGAGAGGATGAGTTAATCCATCCAATCGGATCCCAACAGCTTTACACCCTACTTATTGAGGGGATTAGCATACCAACAAATAAACAATCTCAGACCGGCATTTGAGGACCTGACCGAAGCGCTGCAGATAAATGATAATTCGTTCATAGCCGTTTTCAATCGCGCAAAAGTATCACTAAGCCTTGGAAGAAATACAGATGCATATAATCAGTTTTTACGAGCTGAAAATTTACGAGACGATCCGGATTTGGAAGCGGAAGTGATCTATTATCAGGCAAAATCAGCCATGGCAATGGGTGATAGGATTAAGATTCTAGGATGCTTGGAAAAAACTATTGGCTTTACCTGACGAGAAAGTTCCGCAAGCCTGGGTGGATGAGGCGAAATCATACCTTTATCCTTGTAAGGGATCCAAATGTCCAACCTTCACACCATCACCTACATTTCTGCCAACAGCGTGTCTGACTACTTTTTGTCCGACCAGCATTCCTCCCATGGCTACCCTTACAGGTACACCTACTCCTATGCGAACAGTCACAGCAACTCCTTAACTATCAAGATCCCTTCAAGTTTTCCGAAATTGAATCAAGTTATAATTCACATTTAGAGTACCAAAATCCTACATGAGGTGTAGTGTTTGAGAACAAGTGAAGTTAACCCTTTCATATCCATTCAATGGAATTCGATATTACGTAATGCCGTAATTGAAATAGTAGGCGAGAAACAGGCAGCTGAACTGTATAATTCCCAATTTTCTCCCAATCCATCCATAGGAGAGCTACATTCCCGGCTTGGAGAAATGCTGGGGAATCCATCTGCCCTGGGTGTAGAACGACGGATAGGCCAGGCAGGTTTTCGGTACTTTCTCGGTCAAATGGGTGATGAACTTGGTCTATTCCTACCTACATTGAAATTATTGCCTACCAGACAAAAAACGATAAAAGGAATTGGCATATTAACAGATTTCTACCAGAATGTGAATAACGAGAAAGTTTTATTCACAGAAACCGACGTGGAATATACCCTAATAATTAAAAATGGAACCGAAAAACTACACAAAACAATACCACGGATGCCATTTCCTGATGGGATTTATTCAAGAGTATATGGTGTGGGTTGGCAGTGGAAGAAATTTCCTGGTCATGGAAAGTGAATGTAGGTCAAATGGGCATAATAGTTGCATTTATAATATCAGCAAGATTCCATTCGATTGAATAATGAAAAAAATCGAAGGATATTAGTGGAAAAATGGGGCGATATGCAGAAAGTACTCATCGCAGAGGATGAAAGAGATATTCGAGAATTGGTCGGCTTCACGCTAAAATTGGCCGGACTTGAAACAGTCTTTGCCGCTAATGGGGTTGAAGCAATAAACCGGGCAAAAGAAGAGCTGCCAGATCTAATCCTGATGGATCTGCATATGCCTGGAATGGAAGGTGATGAAGCAGCCCGACTGATCGCTTTAGATCCGGTAACAAAGAATATTCCAATAATGATTTTTAACAGCTAGAGATCAGGATTTAGATATTTCGGGTCAAATTGGCCAGGGAGTAAATTTTATTGCCAAGCCATTCGCTATTGAATCCCTAACACGGAAAGTAAAAGAAGCGTTGGCAAATAACCAAAAGTAATTGGTTTCCTAATTTCAAAATAATTATAGTATTGCAGGAAAAGTTATACGTTATTTGACAGGTAGTCATTAAAGAATTATTATTGTTTTAACGTACCGGGGAGCCTGAATCGCCAGGCTGAGAGGAAAGTGCAAAACTTTCGACCCTATGAACCTGATCCGGGTAATGCCGGCGGAGGGAGATCCATATACCATAAACCGTCAACCTCCCCGGTCAGGGGAGGTTTTTAATGGATATTGATACTACGTACATTTTTCTAAATGGTGATTTTGATATAGACAAATCACTTTTGAGTTTCCTTCTGCCGGGGGATTTAATATTGCTGTCGATGGGGGTGTAAGGCATCTAAGGGAAATAAATTTGATCCCGGATATCCTGATCGGAGATCTAGACTCCGTCTCAGAGCAAGATCTGGAGTGGTGCAAGAACCTGCAAGTCGAAATTCACCAATATCCGAGAGAGAAGGATCAGACTGATTTTGAATTAGCCCTGGATTATGCCATGAAGAAGAACCGGGACAAAATAATTGTCTTTGGCGCTTTAGGTGGAAGGATCGATCATACTCTGGCAAATATTGGATTGCTTGGCAATCCTGATTATGCAGACAGGGATATAAGAATATTTTCCAATAACGAATATATATATTTTTTGCACTCACCAACCACCATCAAAGGAAATATTGGAGATATCATCTCATTAATTCCATGGGGAGGACCAGTGTTGGGGGTGACGACAACCGGCTTACAATATCCACTGAGTGATGAAGATCTTTTACCTGACCGGTCAAGGGGAATTAGTAATGTGATGTCCTCCATCAGAAGCAATTATTCAATTCAAGAAAGGAAATCTATTATGCGTGCAACAGCTTTTGTAATCATGATCATCTTTTCCATGATTGGGAGTGCCTGCGGGGTCGGCACATTAACACCTTCCAGTCAACCCGGAGTTCCACAAAATTTGAGGGTTTTGGTCCATGATTCGTTTGCCATCAATGCCACCCTTGTTGAAGGGTTTGAGAAGGCACAGAATGTAAAATTGGAATTTATAAAAGCCGGCGATGCAGGATCTGTTTTAAATAAGGCTTTGCTCACGAAAGATAACCCACTGGCTGATGTAATTTACGGTTTTGATAATTCATTCCTTTCAAGAGCACTTGAGAACGATCTGCTGGAGGGATATACACCTGCAGCTTTGGCTGACATTCCAGTGCAGTACCAATTGGATAAAACAAATCACGCCATTCCAGTGGATTTTGGAGATGTTTGCATCAATTATGATAAAGCATATTTTTCGGATCATAAGCTGGAAATACCACAATCCCTGAACGATCTGTTAAAACCGGAATATAAAGGGTTACTGGTCATGGAAAACCCGACGACCTCGTCACCCGGGTTGGCCTTTCTATTGGCTACGATAGCTCACTATGGAACAGAAAATTATCTTGATTACTGGATAAAATTAAAAGATAACGGGTTGGTGGTGGTCAACGACTGGGAAACAGCCTATTACACAAATTTCAGTGCATCCAGCGGAAAAGGTCCTCAGCCGATGGTAGTTTCTTATGGAACCAGCCCGGCAGCTGAAGTTGTTTTTGCGTCAACCCCGATCGATATTTCTCCCACAGCTTCATTGACAGGTGATGACATGTGTTTTAGGCAGGTGGAATTTATTGGAATTCTTAAAGGGACTCAAAAACGGGACCTGGCAGAAAAATTCATCGATTTTATGTTGAGCATACCGGTACAGGAAGATATTCCACTGCAAATGTTCGTTTTTCCTGCGAACTCTAAAGCCGCTCTTCCGGAAGTATTTGTGAAAAATATCCAAATTCCTGAGAAACCGGCAACAGTGGGAATAGACGAGATCAACCAAAACCGTGAGAAATGGCTGGCCGATTGGACAACCGCGATCCTTCGATGATCAATTCCAAGCATGTGTTACCTAAATCCCGGTTTTGGCCAAGCCAATTTCCGGGATGGTTCATCGTAGCAATCATTCCAGTTTTATTTCTGATCCTGTTTTACATTCTTCCCGTTTATGAGATCTTTCATAAAAGCTTGTCCGGCATGGCGTTGCAGGAATCCAGTTCACAGATATGGAGTATTGTTTCGAAATCTTTAGGGTTTACAGTGTGGCAGGCATTGCTTTCTACATTTCTCACATTATTGCTTGGATTACCCGCAGCCTATGTCCTTTATAAAGTCCAATTTCGAGGTCGAAGTATTATCCGGACGATAACAGCCATTCCCTTTATCCTGCCGACGGTCGTTGTTGCAGCAGGAATAAACGCATTTATCGGTCCACGTGGTTGGATTAACCTTCTGCTGCAAGAGTATCTAAACTTGAGTACCCCTCCCATTCACATAATGGGAACCCTTTCTGCCATCCTCATCGCCCATGTATTTTATAACCTTACGATCGTCATCCGCCTGGTGGGAAGCGCATGGAGCGGACTTAATCCAAGATTGGAAGCAGCTGCAAAAACGTTGGGGGCTAACCCATTCAGGACTTTCTGGTTTATTACACTGCCTATATTGAGACCCGTGATTGCAGCAGCGGTGATCCTGGTTTTCCTTTTCGATTTCACCAGCTTTGGAGTAATACTTTTATTGGGTGGTCCAGGATTTGCCACTCTGGAGGTGGAAGTATTTACTCAGGCAATGGCTCTTTTTAACCTGCCTCTGGCATCCATTCTGGCATTTATCCAGTTGATTTGCACTTTAATATTAACTTTGGTGTACCAGTATTTTTCATCGAGACCGATTCCGTTGGTCCCGGCAGCTGAAAAAGCCAATTCCGCGCCGCCCGCGAAGATGCGACAAAAGGTATTTGTTGCAGTGGTAGTCATCATTCTATTGCTGCTCATACTTACTCCACTGGTTTCTCTGGTCGCAAGATCCTTTATCAGGGTGGATGCTGATAGAGGAGAGCGGGTTGGCATATCGAGCGGTTTTACCCTGGATTATTACCAGGCATTATCGATCAATCCCCGCCAGGATTATTTCTATATTCCCCCGATTACTGCGATCTGGAATTCGGTGAAATACGGGGTGATTACCGCCTTCTTAAGTCTCATACTTGGATTAATGATCGTTTATGGATTTAAGCGCAATAAGACCCACCATGGTATTTTCGATACATTATTAATGATACCGTTGGGAACCTCTGCAGTAACACTAGGACTTGGATATATTATTTTCTTTAATAAACCCCCATTCCTGTGGGGTGCATCTCAATGGCTGATTCCCATGGCACATACTTTAGTTGCGTTGCCTTTTGTTGTCAGGGGATTGATTCCTGCTGTAGGTTCCATTCCACTGTCTTACCGGCAAAGTGCAGCAATATTAGGAGCTTCTCCCTGGAAAGTGATCCGGTCAATAGATCTGCCGATCATCAGAAGCGCTTTGACCTCCAGCCTTGTTTTCTCCTTTACGATTTCTCTCGGCGAATTTGGAGCGACATCGTTTTTATCAAGGCCAGACTTTCCAACCATACCCATAGCAATCTTCCGGTTTCTATCGCAGCCGGGAGGATTAAATTATGGTCAGGCAATGGCCATGAGTACCATCCTGATGCTGGTATGTGCATTAGGCATCGTTTTCATTGAAAAAACAATATTTACTGTTCCAGATACGGTGAGTTGATGAATGGACTAACGATCAGCAAGATCTATAAGATGTATGATAACAAACCTTTGTTATCAGGGTTGGATCTGAATGTCCTTCCTGATGAGACAGTTTGTCTGCTGGGGGCATCCGGTAGTGGGAAGAGTACACTTTTAAGAATAATTGCAGGATTGGAAAAACCCGAATCAGGTTCTGTTTACTGGAACGATGAAGACCTCGCGGATGTCCCAGCATATAAACGAAAATTCGGATTTATGTTCCAGGATTATGCACTTTTTCCGCATCTATCAGTGGAACAAAATATTGCATTTGGTATGAATACCAAGGAGTTAACTAAAAAGGAAATTCGCTCCGAGATTAGTGATACTTTAAATCGGTTCAATTTACCCGGTTACGAGCACCGTAGGGTCCAAGAGTTGTCCGGAGGTGAGCAGCAACGGGTGGCACTTGCCCGCACTCTGGCCTCCCGTCCGCGGTTGCTTTTATTGGATGAACCCCTGGCAGCCCTCGATCGAAATCTTCGAAAACAGCTTCTACAAGAAATACGGGATGTATTACACGAATATGGCACCCCTGCCATTTATGTGACCCACGACCAGGAGGAAGCGTTTGCGATCGGTGATCGAATTTCCATTCTCGAAGGCGGAGAATTCCTTCAAACCGGAACACCGGAAGATGTTTATAATTATCCTTCGTCCCGGCAAGTGGCGAATTTCCTGGGGTTGACGAACCAGCTCCCCGGAAAAGTGATTGGCATCCATATCCCCGGTAGTGGAAACACCCATTGGTCAATTTTGAAATTGATCCATTAATTATTGAGACGGTCCTCTATCCAGGAATCAAGTAATGTTTTTATTGTCCTGAGAAAAGCAATTGGATCAAAATTAACTGAAAACCAAAAGGTAAATAATGCTTTCATTGTTAAGGTCGACGATGTGCAGTTTAGCGAAAATGGTTATAAAACGACCGTTGAAACAAATAGGGTGAAAATGAATTTTCTATTCGAAGAACAATTTCAAAAAGATGAAATGATACAATTGACGATTGAACCGGCAAATATCAGTATTGTGCAGGAGTAATGTCCCTTGGATTCGATCACCATATATAAGTTGGACCATCATGGTCATGCAGTCTGGAATTATCCCGGACGTGTCATTCTGCGCGACCCGGAGAAAGTGGTTGTCGAAGCAAGGTTCACAAAAAATGATTTTATTTTTAATGGAATGTTGTTAAAAAAGGATGATCTGTTCCTTGAAGCTTATTATCGGAACAAATGGTATAACATATATGAAATATATGATCGTGATGATGGATTGCTTAAAGGTTGGTACTGCAATATCACCCGGCCGCCTGAAATAAACCGTTGGAAGATATCCTATCAGGACTTGGGTTTGGACCTTTTGGTCCATTACCGTGGGGAATCCATACTGCTGGATGAGGATGAATTTAAAGAAATGGGTTTGGCAGTTGACGAACATGAAAGCGCGTGGAATGCAGTAAGGGAAGTTCAGAGGATTTTATCGGATCAAAAGTTTAGGTTGAAGAAAAACTAATCCACAAGTGGTGAATATCCTGGAGGAAACATGAAGGTACTCATCGGCGTAGAGAATAACAATGAAGGACGGTCTGTTGCCTGGTCACTGGAGCATTTTGGTTGTTTTGCCCTCGGTCCGGATGGTCAATCCGCTGTGGTAGCAATGGCCAGAGCAATACCTGAGTATATCGAATGGATGCAATTTCATACCAAAACACCCTGGTTTTCACCGGAAGAGATTGACATCAAACTGGTGGATGTCTTTGACGATTATTTTATTGATAAGCAATTTAACCAGGTGACAGAGGGAGGGAGATTGATCAAGGCATGGTTCAAGACCGATTGGAAGCCGCTTACACAGGTCGACGTTGAACATGTGCTGCAAATTATCTCCTGGACCAGGCAGGAATTGGTCGAAACGGTATCTAAAATTGATGATTACACCATGGATAAAACCATTGTTGAAGGTGAGTGGACCATTCGAGAGATCATTGCACATATTGGACGGTCTGAATGGTGGCTGCTGGACCGGCTTGGAAGGACTCATCCACAAGATCAGCTTTCGGATGATGCTTTCGAACGGTTACTGGAAGAAAGGGGCAACCTGGCTCAAGTACTACCCGATTTTATTGACCTGAACCAGGTGGTGGGAAAAGATGGCGAGATATGGAGCCCGCGTAAAGTAGTACGCAGGGTTTGCTGGCATGAAAGAGACCATACCAGTCAGATCAAACGATTTTTGGCCGCAACTTAATAAAAGGTAAGGTTGTTACTTATATCTACAATGATTCTTAAGGATAATTCGCTATGATCCTGTTAAATTTTGGACAAAAACTACGTGAAATTCAATTTGAACAATTCACTTCGCTTACTTCGTTAAAGATCACGGAGCAGATCATGCTTCCGATCGAGACCTCAACCGAAGAGGATTTCCATAAAAGATTAAACTCAATGTTTGCAAAAGTGAAACTAACTGATGAAGAACTTCAACGGGAGAGATACGTCATTGTGCCACCCCCTCATTCAGTTGTCGCTATAAAAGTAATTGGAGATCTGTACCAGAGGACAAAATTATTTCCATACGTCATACAGACAGCATCTTCGGTGTTTGGGATGAATTCAGGACCGCTGGTTGTGGATGTACTGGATTTGGAAAAAATATTTAGTACTTTAGATGACACAAAAAATCGACCTGAGTGATCTCTTTTTACTTTTGGGCTGGTTTTCCCGGTTTATGGACAATCCATGTTGCTGTAATAAATATTAAATACCCGATCAAATATCCCAACGTATTTAGAATCACATCATTTATATCCACTGTTCTGTATGGTCCAAAGAACAATGACATGATGAACTGCGAGGTTTCAATAACCAGACCACTGGCTATTAAAACCCAGAAGAAGGTTTTCCAATTGAGTTCAACAAAGAAGTTTATGAGAATACCAAATGGAATCGTTAAAAGAATGTTATTTATATAATCAATAAGCAGGATTTTTCCGTTATACCAATTTAAATTATGGAATGGTATCCAATTTATTCTTGAAAGAACCAATCCTAACTGATCAAGTGGTTTTAAAGTAAGGAAATCTCCATTATAAGGAATTGGGAAAATTGTCAGCCCACCAACCAGAAGAAGATACACCCACATCAAAGAATAGATGAACAGGCGGGATGCTGGTTTTCCTGCCACCCTGGATATTACAAGAATGGGGATAAGAAGCACCAGGCCAATAAAAAATAGATATGGAAAGAAATGGATCATCATTAAGCCGATTGTTTCCGAGTGTCAATTGAGTTGAATTATTCAACTCCCTAACTCAGGAAATTGTTGAAGGTTGTATGCCTCAGTTGGAAGCTAGAAAATCAAGGGCATATTGAGCGTCCACGTATCGTTCATTCAAAGTATATGCTTTCATGAATTCTGAATGGGCAGCCTCTTTATCTCCCAGCCGATAGTGTGCCCAACCCATCCAGAGTCGTGCCTCCTCAGAATTGGGAGTGACATTAATGGCATCTTTGGCTAATGCCTGCAGATCATCTGTCCGAAGCGAGTTGAAATAGGCCAGGAATGGACCAAATTGATATCTGAGCATTCTCTGGGGTAAGCCTAAACTCCTGGCTTTATCATAAGCTGTGGCTGCTTCACCGTAGCGATCAAAATATACAAAATTTGAACCCAGGTTAAACCAGTTATATGCGTTTGAAGGTTCCCAATTCGTGGCTTTGAGTGCATCATCCAATGCACGCTGCCTGTTTTTATCCACATCCCAGTCATCCCCCAGGATCGACTTTACTATTTCTTCTTTATCGGGGGGGTAGATCATAATAAAAACATGGTTGAACGACTGCCAATTCTTTTCCAGTTCGTTATAACCAACCACCATGTCTGGACCATAGTAAGTATCCTGGACAATAAATGACTGAGTTGCGTTGTTATATCCATTGATAAATAGATAATGACCCGCCCAAAGATCATCTGTCGGCCAGTATTTTTTGTCAGAATGGAATGACTTTTCGATCATGACCGGTATTCCATTGGCGATTAGAGTTTTGAGGATGGAAGTATCACCTCCGACCCTGTATTCAATATTCAACCAACCAGCATAATTCCTGACGAAATATACGAGTTCTTCCACATTCACGTTACGATCCTCAGGCTTGGGTTTTAATACATCAGCTACACTCTGCTGATTGCCATCCCAACCGTAATATCTTAAATATTCGGATAAAGAGGCAGGTCCACAATTATTCATTGTCTGCTGCTCAAATTCTGGGGCTTGAAGAGATGTGGATGCGGGTAACGCAGTGGGTGTGGCAGTTGGCGGCAGTGGTGTTAAAGATATAAGCGGTGTGGGTGTAGGTGAAAACAAACTCGCTGGCTCCGGAGTCCTTGTTGCGAAGTCAACAGGAGCATGGATTGGGGTAGCAACAGCGTGAATCGGGTTCAACACCCCGCGCATATATACCGAAGCCAGCTCCACCCGCCAGCTAAGACGCTCGTGAATTGGGGGAATAAAATACATGATGATGATCATCGCCAATGCAGAGATCATCCCGGAAAGCACTTGAAACCATTTTTTATGCAACATGCGCGTAATTGTACCATGTCTAAAAAATGGGAAATCTTCAAATCAGATAAATTTGGTATGATTTCCTTCTGTTATAATGTACGCCATGAAATATCATATTTGGACCGAAGGCTGCCAGATGAATGTGGCAGATTCCCACAGGGTATCATCTGCCCTTGAACAGTTGGGGTATGACTCTGTTCGTTCACCTGAAGAAGCAGATGTGATCGTTTTGAACACCTGCGTTGTCCGGCAATCAGCTGAAAACAAAGCTTATGGAAGATTAACCTCCATCAGGCCGCTTAAAAATACTAATCCGAACCTGGTGATCAATCTGATGGGCTGCCTGGTTGGTGTGAAGAGTAATCCGGTTTTACAAAAGAAGTTCCCTTATGTGGATGTATTTTCTCCACCATCAGATCCGGGACCACTTATTGAATATTTACTCCAAAAGAATCATCAAAAAACAATAGACCAGGAGACCATCAACCGATTTGCGATCATGGACGAAGAGTACCCGATGCCCGGGTACGACCACTCTGACCAGGTCACTGCATTCCTGCCTGTAGTTTTGGGTTGTTCCCATGCCTGCACATATTGTGTGATCCCTTACAAAAGGGGTGTGGAAGAGAGCCGACCATTTGATCAGGTTCTACATGAGGCAAACAACCTGGTGGCTAACGGCGTAAAAGAGATCACCCTGTTGGGGCAGATCGTGGACCGTTATGGCAAAGACCTACCGCCAGGGCAAGACCTCCCGGCGTTATTACGTGAAATGCATGAGCTCGAAGGGTTGGAGAGGATCCGTTTCCTGACTTCCCACCCTAACTGGATGACAGATGAATTATTGGATACGGTTGCCAGTCACCCAAAAATTTGTCCACATATTGAAGTACCGGTCCAGTCTGGTGATGATGAAGTATTACATAACATGCACCGGGGATATACCGCTGAGGATTACCGTCAATTTGATCCGGCGGATTCGGGAGAAGATTCCTGATGTATCCATAGCGACGGATATCATTGTGGGTTTCCCGGGTGAAACAGAAAAGCAGTTCCAAAACACTTTTGACCTTCTGGAAGAATTACGGTTGGATGTGATCCACCTTGCCAGGTATTCTCCACGACCAAACACGGTTGCTACCCGTCAGATGCGCGACGATGTTCCTGAAAAAGAAAAGATGCGCCGTTTTAGGCTGTTGGAAGAACAACAGGAGCGTATTGTCACTGAGATACATGCTGCCTATCTGGGCCGGAAAGTGCCGGTATTGTTCGAAGATAAAGTGAAGAACCGTTGGAGAGGTAGAACTGAAACGAATAAGCTTGTCTTTGTTGAAACCGGCTCAGAATTACTTGGCAAACTTCTGCCTGTGAACATCATCAGGACTGGACCATGGTCCATGCTTGGAGAGATTGAAAAACAACCTGATGAAGAAAAATAGAATTCGGACGATAGCCATCGGGATATTTCTTCACGAGCAGCGAATGCTGGTATTTGAAGGTTTTGACCAGGTAAAGAACAAATCATTCTTTCGTCCGCTGGGTGGGGGAATTAAGTTTGGAGAATCTGGCGCAGAAGCATTACAGCGTGAAATAAAAGAAGAGATGGATTACCTGATCGAAGACACCCGTTATCTTAGGTTTGATCGAGAGCAGGTTTATGCTCAGGGGTGAGCCAGGCCACGAAATAGTGCTGGTTTATTCGGGCAGATTTACCAACGATGAAATATATTCCAAAATGAATTTTCTGGGTCACGAAAGTGATGGCTCTGAGATCAAGGTGAAGTGGGTGGAGATTTCGTATTTTAAAGAAAATCCTGGTCTATTAGTCCCTCCAGAATTGATGGATTTCATTACAAAAATTCCGGAATAATCGCTGAATAAATCAACTAGTAGTGTTGGTTTTGAAATATACACACAGGTCATTTAATGGACAATTGGAACAATCCGGTTTTGATGGATGGCATACTTCCCTGCCCAACCGGATGATATTCAAGTGTGCAGCATAATATGCGGCTGGAGGAAACGCGTTTTCAAGGTAAGAGTGGGCTGATGTAACATCGATATTTTTTGGACGCAATCCCAACCGGCCAGTAACACGATAAATGTGGGTATCAACAGGGAAAGCAGGCATATCCAGCGAAAACTGCAGCACGATGGCAGCGGTTTTTGGTCCGACTCCTTTGAATTTTAACAGCCACTGCCTGGCTTCGTCCCGCGGCATCCCTTTCAGGAAATCCAGGTTCAATTCACCGCGTTCGTGGTGAATATCACCTAATACCTTTTGAATGCGGGGACCTTTTTGATTGGCCAATCCGGCAATTCTAATCGCTTCGATCACCATTCCAGGCTCAGCCGTTTCAACCTCTTCCCAGGTTGGAAATTGCTGCTTTAGCGAACTGAATGCCCGGTCCCTGTTTATATCATTGGTATTCTGGGAGAGGATCGTGGAGACCAGTTCATCCACCGGGTTAAGTGCCAGACGCCACTGTGGATCACCGAAATGAGCCAATAATCTTCGATGAATTTCAATAGCGAAATCCCGGTTTTCTGGATTGGGAATATTCATTTTATTGAAAAAGTCGGTCTGTATTCACCGATCTGTAATTTTGCAAAATTGTAAATTTTCCGCGGACCGAACTTCCGTAAAGCCTCGCACTCTGCAGAGGTAAGAGCACCAAGCTGCCTTAAGATTTCCAAAGACACAAGCGGCCGGGCGCGTTCTTCAGAGTCGCCATCAGCAATTTTCAACGCGATTCCCAGACCCGGTGAGCCCGGTTCGATCGCACCCGGCATCACCCCGAGGCATTGATACCCCTCAGCTCCGGCTTTGGAGACAATTTTGTGGTTGGAGAGACCCATTACTAATGTGTCAAATTTCCCGGGTCCCGCAATTACATTGGGATGATTTCTCATGGCAGCGGTCAGGTGTTTGCAGGCAGATGCGCGTGCGGGAGGAAGATCATCGGGTTGGCATAATTTTGCGAAAGCAAAAGCTGCATTCTTCAGTGGAACTGCAAAATTTGGCGCTGAGCAACCATCAATCCCGATCACAATGTTTTCTTCTGAAGTAGCAGTCATTTCAGAAAATGATTTCAAAATTGCCTGTTGGATAGGGTTATTCATGGATAAATAATTATCGGTTTCAGCCCCGATCATGCGGGCATATCCCAGCATCCCGGTATGCTTCCCTGAACACATATGCCGAATCGATGTCGGTTTTTCACCCCTTTTGTTCATTTCTATCCATGTTTCACTATTTTGCGGAGTGTGGGTGCCGCATTGCAGCATCTTTTCGTCAAGCCCCATTTTCTGGTGCATTTTGGTGATGATACTTACATGCTCATCTGTGCCGGTATGTGATGCACAAAAGGCTGCTATTTCCTCATCTGTTAATCCGTAATATTCATCGCCCTTGTTTTCCATGAATGGGATTACCTGGAAAGGTTTGGCAGAAGAACGCAAGTATGTGATCGATTCAGGATCTCCCCAACTTGCCAATAAGTCACCCTGATTGTTAACAACTGCAAACGCGCCATAATGGATGGATTCCACCAGATCTCCACGAGTGGCTTCGAATATAGGTTGATATTCAATTGATCTCATAACGGGAATTACTCCTCGGGTTCAACAATGGATGTCCGGAAGCTGCGTGTGTATAAATGATTTAATCCCCAGCGCAGCCTTTGCATATATTGGCTCGTTTTTTCTGAAGAAAAAGTAAAAGTCCGTAGCAGTTCTGGAAGCATATTTTCAATTTCAACAACCGGATCAGGGCAATTTTTTAGATATTCCACCTGTTTCTTTATTTCTGTGAGGAATATAATTTGGCGCCGAATATCCTCATAGGTGACTAACCCATTACGTCCGCCCACAAAAAAGAATTCGCGGTATGGAGGTGTCAGCAATAATTGAAGATTATCCATCCAGTCATCCAGAGCAGCATAGCTTAAGAAAGGTGGTTGATGATTGACAACCAGGTCCCCAAGAAAAATTACCTTATCTTCAGGGAGAACCACCCAGATTGAACCGGAATTCGGACCAGATCGAGTTTCGAGAAGTATCGGTTTACTACCCCAATAAATATTCACACTATCTGTAAAGGATATTTCAGGAGGATTCCAGCGAATGCTACCCAGATTGGATGCCTGTTCCCATTCTGAACCTGTCTCAGAACCCTGAGTCTTGAATGTATTTGGCCGATTTCTGAATACCTGAGCCATATTCTCATGACCAACCACGGTGCATTCCATGGAACGGACACCCAGGGTGCGGTCCGGGTGAGCATCCAAGTTAATCAATAAACGGTCAATTCCACCGCCCAAATTTAATAGAGTCGAACGCCAAAGACGTGTGTCATCCAATTTAAGTGGAGCATCTGATTAAGATTTAATCCGTGTGGGGCGTTGATCGCACCGAGGGTTGTTCCAGAATAGGATGTTTCAATAAAGATATCTTGAGAAATTTCCTGCATCACTTCTCCATCGATCAGTTGTCCAAATCTTTTGATTTGTTCATAGTTGATTTAATTGGCAGGCTGAAGAAAAAACAACTGCCTTTTCCTTGAGTACTTTCCACCCAAATATTACCACCATGACCGGCAACTGCCAAACGGCAAAAAGCTAATCCCAATCCCATACCTTTTGCAGACCCATTCATCTTTAAGCGAGAAAATTTATCAAATACTCTTTCCTGATCTTCCTTTGGAATGCCTGGTCCATCATCCATCACCCAGAATTGAATGGATCCATCATTGGTCTTTGCCCCAATTTCAATATTAGCTGAAATAGATGAAAATTTTGACGCATTCTCCGCTAGGTTTACAAAAACCCGACGGATCATATCCGGATCCACACGAATAGTATCCAGATTTTCTTGAATCTTCAGAGCCAATTGCTGAGATTTTGATTCAAGCGTCGGCTGAATGATATCAACTACCTCTTTGATCAATGTGCTCGGGTTGACATCTTTTAAGTTTACGATCGATTGCCCTGCTTCAAGCCGATAGGTGTCAAGAAGCGAATTGAGCAATCTCTGGATCCTATCGGAAGACCTCATGGCGATATTCAGCAAGCTTGCTGTGGTCTCATCATTTTCTCCGTTCTCAAGTGATGAGAGTATATCCAAACTGGCTGTGACGTTAGCCAGGGGCGACCTGAGATCATGATATATCATCGCTATCAAGTCATTACGCAGGGAATCAAGATCCACTCTCTCAGAAATATCCCTCAAAATCCATTGAATACTATTTGCCCCATAATATTCGATTCTCCTGGCATACACCTGCACTGGAATTTCCCGTCCATCCTGTGTGCGGATATCGGATTCATAAGTAATGGCTCCGGTAGAAGGCAAGTTATTATAGTTTTCGCCAAGTTTTTCACTATTTAGGGTATGAACTTCTTGAATATTTTTATCCTGCAATTGGGCAGAATTATATTTTGTAACTCTACTGGACTGCCGGTTGGCTTCGATGATTTTTCCATCCAGGTTGGTTATAAGGATCGGATCGATATTGTCTTCAAATAATTCCATATACCTTAGATTGGTAGCCTGTATTTGTTCAAATAATTGCGCATTCCGCACAGCTGTTCCAGCCAGACTGCCAAAAGCATTTAATAGGATCAGAGATTCCTGCTCAAATCCTTCAGATTTTGGATTGATCGCCTCAAGTACGCCAATAATTTTTGATTCAGCTCTTAGCGGGGCACAGGCGAAGGATTCAATTGAAAAACCGGGAATTCGGTCTGCATCTTCAAGAAAGGCTTCATTTGCAATAATCGCTTTGCCATCAATGGCCACCCGACCAGCAATTCCTTTTCCTAATGGAATACGGGTGCCAACTAATTTAACCGCATTCTCACCGGTTGCAGCCCGAATCTCAAGTTCTTTGATAGCTGTATCCACCAACCCTAATGCCACCACTTCGACTTGAAGTGCTTCTTTAGTATGTTCAAGCAGCCGCTGCAGTACTTCGTTCAAATGCAACGATGAGTTAATTGCGATGGCATTATCGATCAAGGCAGTCATTACTCTGGCACGTTTATCACTTTCCGCGTACAAACGTGCATTCAATGAAGCGATACCAGCAATATCCCCAATGGATTGAAGCAGGCTCATATGATCAGGATTAAAGAAGCCAATTTGCGGGTGAACTACAGTAAGAACTCCTACAAGCTTCTGGTGAGCTAATAACGGTACACAAAGCGCGCTTTTTGACCCACTTCGATTGGTTTCATCATCCGGTCGTCGCAGCCAGCGTGTATCCTGCCTTGTATCGTTCACAAGGACAGCTTTATGATGCCTGACAACCCAGCCAGCCATTCCTTTTTCAACGGTTTCACGCAACTGCTGAACAGTATGGGTATAAATTTTCTCGCCATAAATAATGGCAGCATCAACCGGCCTACCACTCTCATTTAATATAACGATACTTCCACGTTCAGCTCCGACATTGCGGATCGAAAGAGTAAGGATCTTCTTTAGAAGAGGATGAAGTTCTATCTCATTAGCCAATTCTCTGCTAATGCTGTAAAGCAATTCGAGGGAGGTTTTAGGATTATTCTCTACCATAAGATTCTTAGATTATAGATACTTTACATCATTTTTCATAATAAGGAAAATGGTTTAATCGATGTCTTTTGAATATTCGGTTCAAACCTTTTCTTGCTCCATTTATTTGCTGGAAGGATGCCATGATAGGCAAAATTTCAGAAGGCATACATTGGTTTACTACTCCGATCGACATATCATTCCTCATTTTCCCGTTGGATCGTATCCGGTTGAGGAGTCATTGGGTATTTACGGATAGCTACACATCGTTCACAATCGTCGCGGTTGCACAGGAAGGATAACGGATCATCTGCAATTGCTGTTTTTACTGCATGTATTAGAAAATTTAATGGGATTGCCTGGATCAAGCAGTTTTCAAGAGTTACCTTTCTGGTGACACTTTCAAGCATCGGTGCGATTGCATTAAAACCATCAGAACAACCTGGAAATCCGGGGCATTCGACAATTCCATTATCAGTTAAAGCCCAACGCACGAATTGCCGCCTGCCAGCCAATTTTTCTGCATAATGAATGGATGTATTAACGGTGTGATCCACACCCAGTAATACAATCCATCCCTTCGAGTTGCTTAGTTGTTCTATTGGTGCAAAGGGATCCAATAATGATTGAGCCTGAATGGCCTGGTCCATATTCATTGCGGCAAAAGATAATATTGGGTGGGATGATCTGGACACATTTGGAATAGTTCGAAATCTCTCCGCAAGTACTCCAATAAGTGGGTCAACCGGCATTTCGGGATTGTAGATTTCTGCCATCAGGTTCAGATCAGCACTGGACCCATAGGTCATTCCATTATCTGGAGGGCCATCATTTGGGATGATCATTGTTTTAAAAGTGAAAGATGGAAACATCACCTGGTGAGACATTGTGGATAATGCGCCAAGAATAGTCTCAGAGCCACCTTTTACTTCTCCAAAAGAAGAGAGCGATCCATGCACTATAACCGGGGAATCATAAGGTATTTGTAAATTAACAAATGCAGTAGCAATTTCCCGATATGAAAACATATCTTCCTTCCCTGGAATACAGTAAAGGATAATTAATTTCTAATGATTAAATACTAACAAGGTATTATAGTATTGAATACCCATTAATATATTATGCATTTATTACAAGTTAACTAATGACAAACTGGCAGTTCTAACGACGCATTATGAGAATTCAAAATTAATCCGAGGTAAGGGGAAGGATCGAGCGTGTTTTGAATATTCAATTCATTCAGGTATTTTCCCTGGCCATCATCCTTTACAATCGAAAAATGCAGATGCACACCAACCGGATTTTGTGGATCACCCGAATAATTACCCTGATAACCAAGTAACTGCCCTGCTTCTATGAATTTTTCTGTTGTGCCTGGAGGGAATTCGGCGGTAATAAATGATCGTCCATTTTGATCCGCAAGATGTGTATAGTAGATCCAGATCTGACGATCAGGCTGCAGTGGATCTTCAGGGACACGGATGATCAGGCTCGACTTCCAATCAGCCTGCCTGGTAAGATATCCATCTGAAGCTGAATAGACAGGTACTACACCGGGTTGGGATCCACCAAAAATATCGATCCCCTGGTGTCGGTGTCCAAGTTTGAATGAGTCATCCCATAAAAAACCGATAAAACCATCAGTGGGAAGAATAAATGGCGCAGCCCCACACCTTTCCAAGGCTGTGATAGACCATTCAGAGTATTGTTCCGGGTGATTAATCCATAATCGAACCCGAACACTTCGGGTAAAGCTTGAGCGGTAGCGCAAAAAGCCTGAAACCAGCAATCCTAACAGGATACCGCTTACAACCAGAGTAACGAATAATTTATTTTTTGTCATGCTTGTTTAATCAGATTATACCTGCCTGCCAGGAGTTAATAAAGTTCTGATATTTTGATAATACATATCTTATATCCGGAAGATATTATAAAGTCATCAAATAATCATGATCATACCGATAAGGTATAAGGAGAAAAAACCATGCGTTACTTTGTTTCACCTCACAATTTTAGGCCTCATTGGGCTACAACATCCCTTCCTGAAAGGCTTCGCTGGATGGAAGAACGGAGCGAATATTCTTTTATACCGGTGGATATTAAAGAGAATTCCGATATGTATGTCCTAAGCGCTCTTGTACCCGGTTTGAAGGCAGACGATATTACTATTTCCCTTGAACAGGAAGTCCTGACCATGGAAGGTAATCTGAATTACGAAAGGGAAGAAGATGGAACCTACCTTGTATCCGAAAGACCTAGCGGTTCTTTTAAAAGATCGTTCAAACTGCCGAGCGCAATCGATGCCGAAAAAATCTCTGCAAAATTGACTGACGGAATTCTGGTTGTAGAAATTCCTAAATCCGAATCGAGTCAATCTCGGATTATTAAAGTCAAATAAGATAATTGAAGATTAGAATTGATCAGGGTACTCTACTGGAGTGCCCTGATCAGTATTTAACCGAATAATACATGTATGGCTATCTGCTTGACGAAGGGTATTTTAATCATTAAGATATAGTTACAGACAAAGGTGAGGCCATGAAAGAACATATTTTAATAATAGAAGACGATGAAGCAATCCTCCGCATTTTAAGGCGGGGTTTATCTTTCGAATCATATCAGGTGGACACAGCAGTAGATGGGCAGGAAGGTTTGCTGAAAGCAAGGGAGCTGCATCCGGATTTGATCATTTTAGATTGGATGCTGCCGGGAATGGATGGTCTGGAAGTATGCCGTCGATTAAGATCAACCGGCCCAATTCCAATACTGATGCTGACTGCGAAAGACACAATTCGTGATCGCGTTCAAGGTCTGGATGCAGGCGCAGACGATTACCTGGTAAAACCATTTGAATTGGATGAATTACTTGCCAGGATTCGCGCGCTATTACGTAGAACTCAGCCTGAGAGGATACCGGTTTTATCATTTGTTGATCTTTCCCTTGACACTTCTTCCCGTCTTGCCACTCGTAATGGTAGAGAGATCCAATTGACTGCAAAAGAATATGATCTCCTTGAGTTATTTCTGCGGCATCCCAGACAGGTGCTCACCAGAGAGGTAATCTTTGATAGAGTATGGGGTTATGACTTTGGCGGAGAATCAAATGTTTTGGATGTATATATTCGCTATCTAAGGCAAAAGCTGGTTGTAGGAGATGAACAACAATTGATCCACACTGCTCGAGGTGTGGGTTATGTCTTGCGCGAAATGCCCTGATGTCGCTTCGTTACCAGCTCACTTTACTTTATTCCCTTTTGGCCGGGTTTATCTTACTCATATATGGTCTGGGTGTATATTCACTTGTCAGTGTGATGCTGATAGATCAAATAGATATTTCATTAACGAATACCGCCCAGAATTTGATAACCAATACCCGGATGAATTCTCTGGATGAAATTGAGATAAGCCGTATTCCTTCCATGGATGCCACCTCAACCATCTACCTTCAGATCTGGGACAGTAAAAGCAGATTAAAAATATCCTCTGCCAATATTTCCCGGTTGGGGAAATCACTCGACCCGGATGGGTTAAAGGTACTGCAGCCGATTTTCCGGGATACAAAACTTAATGAGACCTCTTTGCGTGTTCTCAGCGTTCCTCTGGAAGTCGATGGGCGAAAAATGGCAGTACTGCAAGTGGGCACAAATAGGGGAATTGTGGATTTACTTCAAAAAATATTGATATCTGTCATGGGAATTGTAATGGTTATTTCTGTTACCCTGGCGGGATTGGCGGGTTGGTTGGGGACCGGGCAGGTCCTTACACCACTTGAAAAAGTGACCCTGGCAGCGATGAACATTACCAATGCGGATGATCTCTCACGGCGAATACCAAATCCGGGTAAAGATAAAAATGAAATTGGTTTGTTGATCGATGCCTTTAACCAGACACTTGATCGGCTGGAATATCTATTTAACCGGCAAAAAAGATTTATGGCTGATGTCAGTCATGAGTTGCGTACACCTTTAACTGTCATCAAGGGGAATGTGGGTTTATTAAGGATGATGAAAGAGCCTGATGAAGAATCGCTCGCAAGCATCGAAACAGAAGTGGACAGGTTGACGCGCATGGTTGGAGACCTTCTGCTGCTCGCCCAGGCGGAAGCTGGCAAGCTGGAATTGAATTTACAACCGGTCGAGTTGGATACGGTGTTATTGGAAGTGTTGCAACAGGCGAAAATACTTGCCGGTAACCGGATTACAATAAAACTTACTGAAATCGACCAAATCCAAGTTACTGGTGATCGGGATAGGTTAAAACAGGTGTTTATTAACCTGCTTGCCAATGCTGTAAAATATACCCCTCCAGGCGGAACTGTATATCTGGCCATAAAAAAAGTGGGTGACCAGGTCCAAACTGTTATTGAAGATACCGGACCAGGAATCCCCGCCAAAGATTTGCCCCATATTTTTGAAAGATTTTATCGGGGCGATAAAGCCCGCACCCGTTCCGCAGATGGCAGCAGTTTCGGTTTAGGCCTATCGATCGCCTACTGGATCATCAAAAATCACAATGGAAGGATCGAAGTTAAATCCAAGGAAGGATCTGGAACGACTTTTTCGGTTTGGCTGTCGCTGACTGGGGGAAAATAAAAAGGAACATTTTTCATTTTCTATTCTCGTTTCTCTATGTATTCATCCCCAAATATTGACTCTGCTCCCAATTCCTGATAAACTCCGTCTTCGCTGTGTCAGGGTATTTCTTTGCATACCTTGCCTAGAGGCGGTGCATTTGGTATAATGCACTCCGCGATAAAAGGTTATTTAACATTCGAACGCCGACGTAGCTCAATCGGCTGAGCAACCGCCTTGTAAGTGGTAGGTTATGGGTTCGATTCCCATCGTCGGCTCACGTTGTAAGCAAGCGGTCGGTGCAGCGAATAATTCTTTGATCGCAGGATAAACTCGGGCGGTTACCCAAGTGGCCAAAGGGGACTGACTGTAAATCAGTTGTCAGACGACTTCGGAGGTTCAAATCCTTCACCGCCCACTGGGTCATATACCTACGGAATACTGGCCAGAGGGCTGATTCTGAGGTAACAGCAAGCCCTCATAGCTCAGTTGGTAGAGCGCGTTCTTGGTAAGAACGAGGTCATGGGTTCGAATCCCATTGAGGGCTCATGCTGATGTAATTAACTATTATGTCTTGTAAGGAGAAGGAAAATGGCGAAGCAAAAATTTGATCGGTCGAAGCCGCACTTGAATGTAGGGACCATGGGTCACATTGACCACGGGAAAACCACTTTGACCGCGGCGATCACCAAATACTGCCAGATGAAAGGTTTGGCAGAGTACAAAGCATATGATCAGATCGATAACGCACCGGAAGAGAAAGCGCGTGGTATCACGATCAACATTGCGCACGTGGAATACCAGACCGAGAAACGGCACTACGCCCACGTCGACATGCCGGGACACCGTGACTACATCAAGAACATGATCACTGGTGCCGCGCAGGTGGATGGAGCGATCCTGGTAGTGGCAGCACCGGATGGACCGATGCCGCAGACCAAAGAGCACGTACTGTTGGCCCGCCAGGTGGAAGTACCGAGCATCGTCGTCTACCTGAACAAGATCGACCAGATGAACGATCCGGAACTGTTGGAACTGGTGGAACTGGAACTGCGCGAAATGTTGACCAGCTACAAATTCCCCGGGGACACCACCCCGATCGTACGCGGATCAGCCTTGCAGGCATTGGAAAGCAAGAGCACGGATCCGGAAGCACCCGAATACGCCAGCATCAAAGAACTGCTGCGAGTGGTGGATGAATACATTCCCGAGCCGGTGCGCGCCATGGACAAACCGTTCATGATGCCGGTGGAAGATGTCTTCTCGATCAAAGGCCGTGGGACAGTGGTCACCGGTCGTGTGGATCGCGGCAAGATCAAAGTTGGTGAAGCCGTGGAGATCGTTGGACTGCAGGAAAAGACCCGCAGCTCAGTGTGCACGGGTGTGGAAATGTTCCACAAACTGTTGGATGAAGGACTGGCTGGAGACAACCTGGGCTTACTGCTGCGCGGAATAGAGCGTGGAGACGTGGAGCGCGGACAGGTCATCGCCAAACCGGGATCCATCACCCCGCACAAGAAATTCATGAGCGAAGTGTACGTATTGAGAAAAGACGAAGGCGGACGGCACAAAGCATTCTTCACTGGCTACCGACCGCAGTTCTACATTCGAACCATGGATGTGACAGGTAACATCAAGCTGCCCGATGGAGTTGAAATGGTCATGCCGGGCGACAATGTCAACCTGGAAGTGGAATTGATCATCCCTGTAGCATTGGAGCAGGGTTCAAAGTTTGCTATTCGAGAAGGTGGTCTGACGGTTGGTGCCGGTGTGATCACTAAAATACTGGACTAAAGGAGCAGTAGTGTCCTTTATCGGGCATTACAATTGATTATAAAATGGCATCAAAAAAGAAAGACGTCCGACCAGTAATCACACTGGCTTGCTCAGAGTGTAAAGAGCGTAACTATACATCCGAAAAAAACAGGCGCAATGACCCCGGACGTATGGAACTGCAGAAATATTGTTCACGTTGCAAGAAACACACAGCGCATCGCGAGACAAAGTAGGCTAAATATGTTACAGATCAGCGGAGTATTAATTTCCGCTGATCGATAAAATAGGCCAGTAGCTCAATTGGCAGAGTGCCTGTCTCCAAAACAGGAGGTTGAGGGTTCGATTCCTTCCTGGCCTGCCAAATAAAGCGAACGCCGTCTTTAAGGGCGGCGTTTTACCCGTAACATCCCTCTCAGAGGGTAATAAGGAGATTGTAGTGGCAGAAAAAATCGAAAAAGCGAAAGTACCAAATGTCCTTAAGCGATATTATCGTGAGACCATGGGAGAAATCCGCAAAGTTAACTGGCCGACAACTAAAGAAGCTTTACATTTAACACGAATAGTTCTAATTGTGCTTGTTATTATGGCTGCGATATTAGGTCTATTGGATTTCGTATTTTCGAAGATCATCGGATTGATTCTGGCCTAATAAGGTCTCTTTTAACGGAATGTAGGAGTCAAAAGCAAATGGACGCGCAGGAAAATCAAGAATTCGAAGAACCGAAGGAATCAGAAACTTCTGATGAAGTCAAGAAATCAGAAGGTCCTGGCGCGCCCCTCAGCATGGATACCCCGGGTGCACCAGAACTGACAATCCAACAATCCATTGAAGAAGCTGGAGATACTCGCGCCTGGTATGTCATCCATTGCTATTCAGGGTATGAGAATAAAGTCCGCCATAATCTTGAACAACGTATTGAAACCATGGGAATGAAAGACAAGATCTTTGATGTTGTCATCCCGACCCAGGAAGAGATCGAAGTAAAAGATGGAAAACGGAAAACAGTAGAGCGCCATGTTTTCCCGGGTTACGTGCTGGTAAACATGATCCTTACTGAAGACTCCTGGTATGTTGTTCGTAATACCCCGGGAGTAACCGGTTTCGTTGGAATGGGGAATGTTCCGACACCATTACGGTCAGATGAAGTATCCCAAATTCTCCGCCGTATGGAAGCAGAAACTCCTGTAGTAAAAGTAACATTCAAGGTTGGCGAACGCGTCCGAATTGTAGATGGTCCGTTCAATGATTTCCGAGGCAATGTATCAGAAATTGATATGGAACGGACAAAAGTTCGGGTAATGGTCAATTTCTTCGGTAGAGAAACGCCAGTTGAGTTGGACTTTTTACAGGTGGAACGAGCGTAATAATTTATTTGGTATTATCGGTCCCTTATGGGATCGTTACAGGTGGAAGGATGAACCTCGAATCATCCGTTATGACCACAAAGGAGAAAAAAAGTGGCAAAGAAAATAAAAGCAATAGTAAAGTTGAATATTACTGCCGGAAAAGCAAATCCGGCACCCCCGATCGGTCCTGCCCTGGCAGGTCACGGGTTAAACATTATGGCTTTCTGCAAAGAGTATAATGCCCGCACCAATAACAAAACGGGCGAAATAATTCCTGCAGAGATCACCATATTTTCTGATGGTTCCTTTACATTCGTATTAAAATCATCCCCGGCGGCAGTTCTTTTACGAAAAGCTGCTGGAATCGAAAAAGGTTCCGCAGAACCCAACCGGACAAAGGTTGGCAAAGTAACTCGAGCTCAACTGCGCGAAATTGCTGAGCTCAAGGCTAAAGATATGAATTCCTTTGATATTGAAGCTTCCATGCGTCAAATCGAAGGAACTGCCCTGAATATGGGCTTGACAGTCGAAAATTAACCCCTGTGGGAGGGTTTTCTGAACCCGCCTGAACCACCTAGGAGAAAAAATGGCAAAACACGGTAAGAAATACCTGGCTGCGAAAGCCAAAATCGATGCTGATAAAGCATATTTACCAGTTGAAGCAGTTAACCTGGTAAAAGAAACATCCACTACAAAATTTGATGCAACCGTCGAAGTCCACATGCGCATGGGTTTGGACCCACGCCAGGCAGACCAGATGGTGCGTGATGTAGTCGTACTTCCTCATGGACTAGGAAAAACAGTCCGGGTGCTCGTTTTTGCACAAGGCGAAGCCGCAACTTTAGCTCTTGCTGCCGGTGCGGATTATATTTGCGATAATGATGAAATGGTCAACAAAATATTAGGCGGATGGACTGACTTTGATGTCGCCATGGCCACCCCTGATATGATGGGAAAAGTTGGTAAGCTTGGCCGTGTTTTGGGTCCACGTGGTTTAATGCCAAACCCTAAAGCCGGAACTGTTGCCCCTGGTGAGGATCTGCCTCGTGTCATTCAGGAAGCAAAAGCTGGTCGTGTTGAATTCCGATTGGATAAAACAGCGAACATACATGCTCCCATCGGAAAAGTTTCATTTGATAGCACCAAACTTTTTGATAACCTGGCTGCCCTAATGAATGCGATCAAGAAGGCCAAGCCATCAGCCTCAAAAGGTATCTATATTAAGCATATTACTGTTACCTCAACCATGGGACCCGGCATCAAGTTGGACACCATGGCTGCCCAATCAATGTCAGAAACAGGGGAATAGAGTATAATACGGTTAATTGAATAATATGCTTCGCCGCAGACAGCCGGTGCCTGTTCAGATAATGTTACAGGCTTAATGAAATACCAGCCGAGGTGAGGACTTAAGAAACAATCATATTTGAATTGTTATTGGTCTTTGCCCGATGGAAAATTATCAGGCAAAGATTTTTTATTTTATATCAGGAAGGAGGTGAAATACATTGGCTTTCAGTAAAAAACATAAAGGTGCAATGCAAGAACAATACAATACCTGGTTGAAGAAAAGTCAGGCAATGATCATGGTCGAGTATTCTGGTTTGGATATGAAGGGAATCAATGCCATCCGGGCAAAAGCTCGTGATGCAGGTGGAGAATTCCATGTAGTGAAGAATACATTGCTTTCAAATGTGTTCAAGGCACAGAATATTACAATTGATGAAAAACTACTCACAGGTTCCACTGCGGTGGGTTTTGCATTCAATGATGCGCCAGCAATGGCAAAGGCAATGACCGATTTCGTAAAAGGTAATGAAGTCTTTAAAGGTTAAGGGTGGTTACCTCGGAAATCAGACAATGAACGCTTCGCAGATCAAGGCTTTGGCTGATCTACCGCCACTGCCAGTGATGCGTGCAAAACTGCTTGGACTGCTGCAGACTCCTGCCAGTCAGCTTGTTCGAACCCTGGCCGAACCCGCTCGTGGGTTGGCATCTGTGGTCAGAGCGTATTCTGAAAAGGGTGCGTAATCATTAATATGAGAATCGAAAATCGAGAATTGAAAATCGAGGATCGATAACAATTAAATTATCAAAATTGTAAGGAGAATTTGAAATGGCTGATTTAGCTAAACTCGTAGATGCATTAAGCGCCCTGTCCGTTTTGGAAGCCGCTGAACTGGTGAAACAACTGGAAGAAAAATGGGGCGTTTCCGCTGCTGCCCCTGTTGCCGTAGCTGCTGCAGGCGCTGTTGGTGGTGCTGCTGCTGAACCCGTGGAAGAAAAGACAGAATTTGATGTCATTATCAAAGATCCCGGTGCCAAGAAGATCGAAGTCATCAAGGTCATCCGTCAACTTGACCAACCTTGGTCTGGTCGAAGCCAAAAATATGGCCGAAACTGCTGGAGCTAAGGTGCTCGCTGGCGTTACCAAGGATGCTGCTGCCGATGGCAAGAGCAAATTGGAAGCTGCCGGTGCAACAATTGAAGTTGCCTAAGCTTTAATTAATTTGTTGAGAATTAACATCCTGCCCACAAAGCAGGATGTTTTTATTTGGTAAAAAAAATGGAACTGGAACTTATATATTTCATCGTGCATATATTAATAGCGATTGTGCATCGTATTGTTGGATGGGCATTACGGGATATAATTAATCTAAATCTGAATATTGAAGGTGAAATTTGATCTCGATCATGGAAAATTTTTCTCCTGTAATCCAAGCTCTTATTGCTGGTATTTTTACCTGGGGAGTGACAGCATTAGGGGCATCGTTTGTATTCTTTAATAAGAAAGTCAACCATAAGTTACTGGTAGGAATGCTTGGTTTTGCGGCAGGCGTGATGATTGCTGCAAGCTGTTGGAGCCTGCTTATACCATCCATTGAGCTCTCTGAAGAATTGGGTTTGGTTACCTGGGGTCCACCAGTAATCGGTTTTCTATTAGGAGGACTCTTCCTTTTCATGATAGATAAGATCCTTCCGCACCTTCATATTGGATTTGATATGGCAGAATCAGAGGGTATTAAAACCTCCTGGCAGCGATCGGTTTTGCTGGTGCTCGCTATCACAATGCATAACATACCGGAAGGATTGGCCGTGGGTGTGGCTTTTGGGGCTGTTGCCGCCGGGTTGCCTTCATCAACAATGGCAGCAGCTATTGCCCTGGCAATAGGAATAGGATTGCAGAATTTCCCTGAAGGGATGGCAGTATCAGTTCCACTTCGTGGTGAAGGTCTTTCCCGAATGAAGAGCTTTATGTATGGACAAGCTTCAGCAATCGTAGAACCAATCGCAGCAGTGATCGGGGCTCTGACCGTTATTTCAATGCGTTTCATATTGCCGTATGCGTTATCATTTGCGGCTGGAGCAATGATTTATGTAGTAGTTGAGGAACTTATCCCTGAATCGCAGCGTGGAGAAAGCACAGATATTGCCACGACAGGAGCGATGATCGGTTTTGCTGTGATGATGGTGCTGGATGTAGCTTTAGGTTAAGCGGCAGTCGGCATCCGGCGAACAACCATTAGTACCTTCCCTTGAACCTGGACGGTCTTTGGATCATCAATGATGATAGGCTGCATGGTTTTATTCGCAGGTTGAAGACGAACCCTTCCACCCTCAAGATAAAAGTATTTGAGGGTGGTTTCATCCTTATCCAACAACCAGACCGCGACCATTTCACCATTCTTCGCTTCACGCGCTTTTTTCATAATGATCACATCACCATCATTCACCATGGCGTCGATCATGGAATCTCCCTGGACTTCCAATGCAAATATCTCTTCCATTTTTTCGCGTTGAGGCAGCATACTGCGTGCAATATCAATTACTGATTCTGAGTCAAAATAACTCAGATCTGATGCTGGAACTGGTACAGGTAGACCAGCTACAATTCTGCCTACAATTGGAATACGGATAAGGTCTTCGATCTTGTCCACGATTGGTGCCACTCCATCGTCGATCATTTTATTAAATGCGTCCTTGAGCATGGTTATTCCACGGGAAATATTTTTCTCACGCTTGATATATCCCCACTTTTCCAATTGGTCCAGGTAATAATTGACGACTGAGGTCGAGGAAATATTGGTTTCTTCGCAAATTTCTCGAATGGAGGGTGGATACCTGAATTGCTTCTGGTAGCTTTCCATAAAAGCCAGGATCTTTGTATGCCGTGGTCCGATGCCTTGTGATCGTTTAGCCATAGTTTCCTCCATTCACAATATTACTGTACATTTGTGCTAATTTATTTATACACGAACATTCGTTCTGTGTCAAGCGGGATAACATAGTGTTTATTAATAATTCCAGGTAATTGATCCACCGAAAGAATGGTAAGATAGTGACTGGTTCATCAAACTTGCATGGTAGACACGATAATTGGAGAATGAGATAAAATACCCTTAGCGATTCTTAAGGTCAAGGAGAATTTGTGAAATTTACGAAAATTTGTGTCCTAGGTATGGGGTATATCGGTCTTCCCACATCCAGTACTTTTGCTTCCAGGAAAATCCATGTCAGTGGTGTCGATGTCAATGAAAATGTGATCGAATCTTTGCAAAGGGGCGAATTGCATATCATTGAAGCCGGATTGCAGCCGTTAATGCTTGAGGCAATCAATACAGGTTTTCTATCTTTTTCCCAAAAAGTATCTGCAGCTGATGCATTTATCATTGCCGTTCCCACACCTTTCAAAGAAGGCAAACTGGCAGATATGAAATATGTGGTTTCTGCTGCGGAATCGATACTCCCGCATTTGAGCAAAGGCAACCTGGTTGTTCTGGAATCAACCTCACCTCCACGGACTACGGTTGATTTGGTTGCACCAATTTTGGAACGATCCGGTTTGAAAGCTGGGTGTCGATTTCTTCCTGGCTTATTCCCCTGAGCGGGTTTTACCCGGACAAATCTTACAGGAATTGATTGAAAATGCCCGTGTAATAGGTGGAATTAATAGAGAATCGGCAGAAGCCGGTAGAGACTTGTACGCTACTTTTGTTAAAGGTGACATTATTCTTACGGATGCCACAACTGCGGAGATGGTCAAATTGATGGAAAATACCTACCGGGATATCAATATTGCTGCTGCCAATGAATTCTCCCGGCTGGCTGATCGTTTTGGAATAGATGTTTGGGAGGCGATCAGCCTGGCTAACCGGCATCCGCGGGTAAAAATACTCAACCCCGGTCCGGGAGTTGGTGGCCATTGTATCAGTGTGGATCCATGGTTTTTAGTGGAATCAGCTCCAGATATCACCTCATTGATCAGTTCTGCTCGGAAGGTCAACGATTTTCAGCCTCATTTTGTCGTGGATTGGATGGAACACAAACTGGGTAAATTATCTGGGAAGCAGATATGTGCCCTGGGTTTGACCTATAAACCCGATGTCGATGATTTCAGGGAAAGCCCGGCTGATAGATGTGGTCAAGCTCTTAATTGCGAAGAGGAGCCAATGTAAGAGCATACGATCCATTTACCATGCGTGAACCATTGAATGGAATTCACCCGACCCGAACCTTTCAGAGGCTCTTGATAACGCGGATATAGCTGTCATATTGGTGCCTCATGAAGAGATCAGAAAACTTATTCCATCTGATTTTTCTACTTATCCCAAACTGAAAGTAATATTTGATACCGTGAACGTGACCGGGAATTCAAAATGGATTTCTACTCCAATGAAGATATATAAGTTGGGATCTAATAAACCTGAATGAGCGGGAAAATGAATCAAAAAAGGATAAAGGTTTTATCAGTGTTAGGGACCAGGCCGGAAGCAGTCAAGCTGGCGCCGGTGATCAAGGCCTTACAATCTCACCCGGAAATCGAATCATCCATTTGTATCACAGCCCAACATCGTGAAATGCTGGATCAGGTGCTGCAGGTATTTGATATCCATCCTGATTTTGATTTGGATTTGATGCGGCCGGACCAGACTCTGGCGGAATTGACTGCAGCCTTATTTACTCACCTTGACCCTGTTCTGAAAGAAAAGAAACCGGATTGGGTTTTCGTTCAAGGTGATACAACCACTGTCATGGCTGCTTCTATCAACGCCTTTTACCGTCAGATCAAGGTCGGGCATGTAGAAGCCGGGCTGCGGACCTATGATAAGTGGCAGCCTTTCCCCGAGGAGATCAACCGCCGGATTGCCGGTACTGTTGCAGATCTCCATTTTGCACCAACAACCCTAAATAAGGCAAATCTGATAAGAGAGGGAGTTCCTGAAGAAAAAATTATTATCACAGGCAACCCGGTCATTGACGCAGTCCGCTGGATCTCTGCACAGCCAGTACCTGATGAAATAACTACATTACTACGTGATCTCGAAGTGGGTTCCGGGAGAAATAACCGTTTGGTATTGCTAACAGCCCATAGACGGGAGAATTTCGGGCAACCGCTTGAACAAATATGCACTGCCATTAACCACCTGGCAGATGAATATGCGGGAAAAGTAAGATTTGTTTACCCTGTCCACCTAAACCCCAATGTTCAGCAGCCCGTTTACAGAATGTTGAGACAGAATTCGAATATCACCTTGCTTCCACCACTGGATTACCTCCCCCTGGTTCACTTAATACGCAATTCGACGCTGGTGCTAACTGATTCCGGTGGAATTCAGGAAGAAGCACCGGGATTTGGAATTCCGACGCTGGTGTTGCGTGATGTGACCGAAAGACCGGAAGGGGTGGAAGCCGGAGTATTGCAATTGGTGGGAACTGATACGGATCGAATCGTTAAAGCGGTCCACTCACTTTTGGATGATCCTGACGCGTATCAGAAAATGGCGAGAGCGGTAAACCCGTTTGGTGATGGGTATGCCGCCGACCGGATTGTTCAAGCCTTGATCGATTATGAAAACCGACATTCAAAAAAATGATCCTTAATCCTCGTAAGATCATTGGTATCATACCAAACGTCCGTGGTGTAGGCGGACCTGCTTCATTTAATGAAAAACTTGGAAATGGGCTGCGAAAACTCGGAGTTGAAGTCACCTATGACCTGACCACCCCGAACCTTACCTCTGTCCTGGTCATCGCCGGGACAAGGCATTTGGGAATGCTGTCTGGTTTGAAGAAAAAAGGGATTCCGATCATACAACGGTTGGACGGAATGAATTGGGTTCATCGTAAGAGGTTTACCAGTCTGCGTTATTATCTGCGGTCTGAAGTGAACAACTGGATTCTTCGCGAGATCCGTTCCAGATATGCCAGCAATATCATCTATCAAAGTGAATTCTCCCGGGATTTTTGGAACCGCGTATATGGGAGCAAATCATCTCCAAATAGTGTGATCCTTAACGGAGTGGATCTGGATCAATTTTCTCCTCCCGATTCCCCAAAATTAGATCATGATGAGTTAGATGTAATTGTCGTTGAGGGCCATATCAAGAATGGACTTGAATTGGGTTTGGATAACGTAATTCAAGCATTGAATTGTTATTCAAAAATTGCCCAAAAACCAGTTAATCTTTTTGTTGCAGGCGAAGTTCCACATGAGATCAGGGAGAGGTTGGCTGAGGGCAAAAATATTGATATATCCTGGGGTGGGGTGATATCCAGGTTGGACATTGCCGAACAGTTAAGGAAGGCAGATCTGTTCTTTTCTGCTGAATTGAATCCTCCATGCCCGAATTCTGTGATCGAAGCGTTGGCCAGTGGTTTACCAGTGGCCTCCTTTGAAAGCGGAGCAATCCACGAACTGGTATCTGACGATTGCGGAATAATTTCACCATACGGCGGAAATGTTTGGAACCTGGAACCTGCAAATACAGAAATGATGGCAGATAAGTTATCTGCAAAATTGCAAAATCGGGAAGTAATGGGCAAGAAGGCCCGGACCCGTGCGGTCCAATTGTTCGGACTGGATCAAATGGTTGAAAAATATCTGAATATCCTGGCTCCTTAATATGACAGAAATATTCCCCGGCCGCCTGGCAATTCAACAACGAGTCCTCCCATTTTACCGGGTGCCTTTTTTTTCTTCATTGGCTCTCCAATGCACTGCTGGAATGGAACTATTCGCCGGAATGCCAAGATCAAGTGAGGCGATTGAAACAGCGAACCATTTGGATGCAGGTCGTTATCTTCAAACCCGAAATATTCATTTGCTTAAAGGATCATTATATACCTGCCTGCAGCCGGGTTTTCTCGGTTGGCTTGAGAAATTTCAACCTGATGTTTTGATCGTTGAAGCGAATCCGCGTTACCTTTCTACTCCTGCTGCCGTTCGCTGGATGCATAAAAGTCAACATCCGGTGATCGGTTGGGGTTTGGGTGCACCGCCTATGCATGGCCTGCTTTCCAACTACCGCTCACGATCTCGGAAGAAGTTCCTGAACCAGCTCGATGCTATGATAGCTTACAGCCAGCAGGGAGCGGATGAGTATGCAGCTTGCGGATTCCCGAAGTCAAAAATATTTATAGCTCCCAACTCGGCTGCTTTCAAACCTTTATCGGCTCCTGTTGAAAAGCCAGATAATTGGACCGGTAAACCGCATATATTATTCGTCGGTCGGCTGCAGGCTCGCAAACGGCTGGATCTGCTTTTTAAAGCCTGTGCTCTCTTACCAAAGGAAACTCTACCTGAAATTACCATAGTAGGTGATGGACCCGACAGAGAGCAAATTGAAAAAGCTGCCCAGACTACTTATCCCGGAGTGATTTTTACTGGTTCAAAAACCGGAAAAGATCTAGACCCCTTCTTTCACAAAGCTGATCTTTTTGTATTGCCGGGAACAGGTGGATTGGCAGTTCAACAGGCAATGTCCTTTGGACTTCCGGTGATTGTGGCAGCCGGGGACGGGACACAGAGTCGAACTGGTCAGACCAGAAAATGGTTGGATCGTTGCCCCTGATAATCTGGACGGTCTCACAAAGACGCTTCGGACTGCACTTTCTGACCCTGTGGGTCTGCGTAAAAAAGGACTTGAATCTTATCGGATCGTTCGGGATGAGATCAATATCGAAAAGATGGTGGAAGTATTCATTTCAGCTATTAATTCCGTGTGCAAACTATGAGAATCCTGATCATAGCTGATGGAAGGTCTGCCACCACCCGAAGTTGGATCAAGGGATTGTTACCTTATCAGGATGAGATCCATCTGATCACAACCTATCCGTGCTCTGTGGTGGAAGGGATAAAGAGCCTCACATTCCTGCCTCTGGCTTTCAGCCAGGTTGGACGGAAACAGGCAGCATCAGAAAAACCAGCATCGATTTCGAATACTGAAAAGTCCATGGTCGGGAAAACGATCTCAAGATTCAGAAAAGCATTTCTGTCTGTCCGATACACTCTTGGACCCCTCAGTTTATCCTTTAGCACCGGAAAATATAGGGAAATAATTGAGTCAATCAAACCGAACCTGATCCATGCTTTACGGATTCCTTATGAGGGCATGCTCGCTACTTACACACCACCACAATATCCATTGATCATATCAACCTGGGGTAATGATTTCACGCTGCATGCAAATAAAACTCCCTTCATGAAGAATGCCACCCGAAAGGCTGTTCGACGGGCAGACGGGTTCATGGCGGATTGCCAGCGTGATATTCGCCTGGCATACGACTGGGGACTGCGGAAAAATATTCCCACCATGTTTGCTCCCGGTTCCGGCGGGTTGGATTTGGATTTGATCCGGCAGAAAATGAACAGCGGAATAGAACGGGAACTTGCGGTCATTAATCCGCGGGGGATCCGGCCGGCCTATGTACGCAATGACCTGTTCTTCGAATCTTTACCCATTATTCTGAAAGAATATCCCAATTTACCGGTCTATAACGCTGCAATGCAGGGTGAGCATGATGCAGAGAAGTGGAAACGGACTTTCAATTTACCTGATAATGTCCAGCTCTTACCCGGATTGCCTCAGGACCAATTGTGGGATTTCAGCCTGAGGTCCAGGGTGGTTGTTTCACCGGCGATTCATGATGGAACTCCAAACTCGGTATTGGAAAGCATGGCTTTAGGTTGTGTACCTGTAGTGGGTAACATTGAATTATTACAGGAATGGATCGTTGATGGAGAAAATGGATTGTTAGTGGATCCTAATAACCCCTCATCCATCGCCAGCGGAATTCTCAGAGCACTCAAAGATGATGTACTATTCTCGCGGGCTCAGCAAATCAATTCCAGGTTAATCCAAGAGAAAGCTGATCGGGCGAAAGTTATGCCTGAAGTTCATGACTTTTATGTAAAAATCGCTGGCATTAAGTCTAATTAGAGTTGATATCTTTCAAATTGAATACTGGTCCGTCCTGACAGGCCAATTTATACCCTTTTACTGTTTTTACAGCACAAATTCCACATTCTGCAATACCGGCACATGGCATACTGGTGTGCATTAATACTTGCATGTCCCCCCGCGTGACCTTTGTTGAAGTTGTCTGCAGTATTCTACTAAGTTCCTGAATTCTAAATGAAGGCACATCCACCGCGATAAAATCTGCCCATGAGAAAAGATCATCCAGGTTTTCCAACTTTGCCAATTCAACATTTGCTGGAATATCACAGGTTACGACCGGATTGGAGATAAAATCACCGGCCATCACAATATCGACATTCTGGTTATGTGCGGTGTTTACCAATGCCATCAAACGGCCGGGATGATCATCGAAGCCTATCAGGGCGAGACGTTTTAGCATCATCGGCAAGGCAAAACCATGCCCCAGAGGTCCGCGAAACACGATCTCATGCCCGGGGTACCAATTTGGCGGAGCTGGCGAACCAATGGATATCTCATTATCAGCAGAGCTTTCCATAAAGAGTGAAAGTGGGATTTGAACATCCTGTTCGGATTTTGATGAAGCAGCCAGATACTGCCCTGGAGTAAATACCAGCGGTTGCTCTATTTTTATAGTGATGGCAGGTAAACCAAAACGTTGGCTAACCCGGTGAACAACTGCGGTTTGTGTTTTCATTTCAATTAATTGTAGGAGAGGATCCAGGCATTGTCAAAATGGAGAGGTGTTTACTGATTAAATAGAAGAATGATTCCCACAAGTGAAACAACCACACCCCCCACTGCCCGAAAGCTGAGTTTTTCTCCTCGCAGAGCAATGATAGGCAGAATGAACAATGGGCTGGTGGATAACAGTGTTTGAGCAATGGCAACAGGTGCAAATTGGATGGATACCTGCTGCAGCCAGACAGCAGTATAAGTGCCTAATAACCCTACCACTGCTACCATGCGCAGCAGCTTCCAGGTGGATGACCCCTTGCCGGAATCATCCTTGCGCAGCCAAAGAAAAGCTGACTTTTTACTCAAAATGATCAGGACTGCCAAATAGACTATTCCAGCCAGGAGTCGGATGATGGAAGTCTGCAACGCAGATATGGTAACACCCGGTGCTGTCATGGCATAACGGGAAATGACTGCGCCAACAGCTTGTGCGAGTGCGGCGATCACCGCAAATTGTATTCCCTTTTTGTAATTGATCTGGATATTTTCTTCAGATGTCTGTTCTTCAGTAATGACCCATGCAATCCCGGCGATGGTGATCACAATTCCCAGCCAGCCGGTAAGGGAGATCGATTCCCCCATAAATATCCATGCAAGCGCCCCGGTCATGGGAGGAGCCAGCATTCCCAGCAGTAAGGCAAAACGGGATCCCAGGTGGTTTAAAGATTCAAAATAAGCCGTATCACCAATTCCAACCCCGACAATCCCGGAGATGATTAACAATCCAATTGTAGTAATTGGCATCACCAGTGCCTGTTCCCGAAGCAGCAGAGTGGTGACCAGCATCAACCCGACTGCAAGGCATCCTTTAACCAGGTTAAGTTCGACAGGCGGAATGCTTTTTCCCAGGTTGCGGAAAATGATGGCTGAGATTGCCCAAAGTAACGCGGAAATCAGAGCTGCAATGCCGCCTATTATTAATGGTGAAATTCCCCAAGAAATATTGTACAAAGTGGAACTCCTGCAACGGAATTAATTGGAAAATTATAGCACGAACTTTTTCCCCGTAGGTTGGATTGAGGGCGAATGCCCGAAATCCAACGCTCTAATCAATGTCGGATTTTGGTGCGCTCTATCCGACCTACGACTCCTCTTTGTCGGATTTCGCAGCGTCTATCCGACCTACGAATTATTTATGCTGATATTTATTCCAGTGTATAATTTAGGAAAATTAACTCTAACGGAGATGGCGATGAGCGAAGGGAAAATCAGAAATCTTAATTGCAAAACCTGGTCTGGATGGACATGATCGTGGGGCTAAAGTGATCGCACGCGCCTTGCGCGATGCAGGAATGGAAGTGATCTATACAGGTCTGAGGCAGACGCCCGAAATGATAGCTGAAGCTGCCCTTCAGGAAGATGTAAACGCAGTGGGTTTGTCCATTCTTTCCGGAGCGCATATGGCATTGGTTCCCAGAGTTGTGGAATTGCTCCGAAAACAGGGTCAGGAAAACGTAGCTCTGTTTCTGGGTGGCATCATTCCTGAAGAGGATATCCCTGCCCTCATGGAAATGGGTGTGGCTGCCATATATGGACCTGGAACATCCACCCAGGTGGTAACTGAAGCGATCAAAAAGGTGGTTGAGAAGCAGGCAGCTTAAGCAAATCTCATGCATCGAAATATTGACCCACAACAATTAGCCGCCAGCATTCTATCAGGCGATCGGCTTTCACTGGCGCGTGCCTGTACAGAAATTGAAAATGACACCAGCGCAGGGGAGCAGACCCTATCCATTCTATTCCCAAACAGCGGTAAAGCACATTTGGTTGGTGTAACAGGCTCTCCGGGAACCGGTAAATCCTCCCTGGTAAATCAATTGGCTTATTATTACCGTAAGCTGCATCCGGATGCCAAAGTGGCAGTTATTGCTGTGGATCCGACCAGCCCTTTTACCGGGGGAGCAGTTTTGGGTGACCGGGTCAGAATGCGGGACCTGGCTGGAGATGATCATGTATTTATTCGATCCATGGCTACCCGGGGTGCTTTGGGCGGCATTTCCAGGCAAACCACCGCTCTGGCTCTTCTATTCGATTGTGCCGGGTACGAGTTAGTCTTTATAGAAACAGTTGGCGCAGGCCAGAGCGAGGTGGATATTGTTCGCCTGGCGCATACGACCATCGTGGTGGAAGCTCCAGGATTGGGTGACGAGATTCAAGCGATAAAAGCCGGAATCCTGGAAATTGCGGATATTTTAGTGGTCAACAAGGCTGATCATCCTGGTGTGGAATCAACGGAACGGGCTCTAAAAATGATGCTCGAAATGGCAAAAGATCGGGTAAGGGTGTATCCAAATTCCCATAGTGACCTGGGTATTGAAACATCTGACCCGGATCAAAATTCCCGGGAGGTTTGGATGCCCTCTGTCCTGCGCACGATTGCCATCGAAAAGAAGGGTATAGTCGAGGTCGTTGAGGAGATCTCCAGACACCGTGAATGGTTAAAACTAAATGGGAATTGGGGGATGAAAGAGCGGCAGAGAATTCAGATGGATATCGTAAATATGTTAACAGACCACCTGTATGATCGATGGCTCCAGCACAAATCTCCCGAATTACTACAGGAGAAAATTAACCAGGTTGTAGAACGTAAAATATCGCCCTATCAGGCGGTTTCTGATTTGTTAGGTTAATTATGTAATGTTTACAAATGGATGTTCCATATATGGAGAGACATTCATTGATAAACTGCTGGAATAACGTATAATAACCCCATTCGAAATTATTCATTGAGCAGGGAAGTATCCCCACCTATCAGGTGTTTTACAGTATTGGAGCAATCATATGGAACGAACATTAATTAAAGAACTGCGTGGTCAGGTCGGTAAAGAAGTCAAGATCAAAGGCTGGCTGCAGAAACTGCGCGACCAAAAGAAGATGCAATTCCTGGTGGTGAGAGATCACACCGGTGCGGTACAAGTTGTCTTCGAAAAAGCTGCAAATGAAGAGCTTGCTGCAACCATCTCAGGGATTA
This sequence comes from uncultured Chloroflexia bacterium, assembly GCA_963709535.1. Taxonomy (GTDB): domain Bacteria; phylum Chloroflexota; class Anaerolineae; order Anaerolineales; family Anaerolineaceae; genus PNON01. Next base: position 64,404 of record CAVPWY010000013.1, read on the forward strand.
CCACCGAAAGCGCGATAGAAATTACCGGACTGGTGATCGATAACCCGGTGGTTAAATTAGGCGGTTTGGAAATGCAGTTGAAGACCATCTGGGTTGAAAGCCTGGCTGATTCTCCGCTTCCATTGGATCCATTCGCAGAGACCCTTCCAGAAATCGACTACCGGTTGGATTGGCGTTATCTGGATCTACGCCGGCCAGAAATGGCTTTGATCTTCAGGGTGCAAACCACAGCTGAAATGGCCATGCGGGAATACTGGATCAAGGATGGCTTCAGGGAGATGCATTCGCCCAAGATCATGGGCACTCCCAGTGAAAGCGGGGCTGAGCTGTTTGAAGTGCAGTACTTTGAACGAAAAGCATTTCTCTCCCAGTCTCCACAGTTCTATAAGCAGATGGCCATGGCTGCCGGGTATGACAAGGTCTTTGAGATTGGTCCGGTGTTTCGTGCGGATCCCAGCTTTACTTCCCGTCATATGACAGAATTCACCGGTGTCGATGTGGAAATCAGTTGGATCGACAGCCACGATGATGTGATGAAGTTCCACGAAGAGTGGCTGGCTTATGTATACAAACGGGTGAAAGAACTCCATGGAGATGAGATCAAAGAACGATTGGGGGTCGATATTGTGGTTCCTTCCACGCCATTCCCACGTTTGACCATGAGCGAGGCTTATGCAATATTAAAAGCGCAGGATTATGCTCTGCCACCAGAACGCAAAGGCGATATTGATCCGGGCGGAGAACGTCTCCTCGGGAAGCATGTAAAGGAAAAATACGGCAACGATTTCGTATTCGTGACAGATTGGCCGATCGCTGTCAGACCGTTCTATCATATGCGATACGAAGATAATCCTCAGATCACCAAGAGCTTCGATCTATTGGGTAATGGACTTGAGATCACTACTGGAGCTCAACGTGAGCACCGCATCGATATTTTACTAAAGCAGGCAAAAGAGAAAGGTCTCTCACCTGAGCCTATACAATTCTATCTGGATTTCTTCCGATATGGCTGCCCGCCGCACGGTGGATTTGGCATGGGTCTAAACCGGTTGTTGATGGTCTTACTTGGATTAACTAATGTCCGTGAAGCTACATACTTGTTCCGCGGACCGAACAGGTTAAGTCCGTAGTTTTAGTGTTGAAATATTTTCCATTCCAGGAGCTGCCGATATGATCTATGGCAAGAACATCAGGTTTAGAGCACCAGAAAATAAGGATATTCCACAATGGGTTGAGTGGTTGAATGATCCGGATGTGATCAAAGGACTTCTACATGCCGCATCCTCTGGGGTTGGAAGATGAAAATACCTGGTTTGAAGCCATGATGAAACGACCCATGGAAGAGCATACCATGGTGATCGAAGTGAAGGATGCCAAAGGCTGGCATATGGTTGGCAATATTGGTTTAGACCATGTAGATTGGCTAAATGCCAGTGCCGAGTGCGGTATTTTTATCGGGAATAAAACTTCTTGGGATAAAGGTATCGGAACCGAAGCCATGCAGTTAATGTTAAAACATGGTTTTGAATCTTTAAATCTTCACCGAATTTGGCTGCGTGTATATGCAACTAATGAGAGGGCAATCCGGTGTTACGAAAAAGCAGGCTTCGTGCATGAGGGAGCTTTTCGTGAAGGTGAATATAAACACGGCAAATACATAGATGTCAAAATCATGAGCGTCCTGCGGACCGAGTGGAAAATTGACATGGCTCATGAAGTATAAAAATTTTAATTGACTTATGGTCAAGAACAACCTGCCTCGGGGCAGGTTGTTCTTTATTACATGATATGACTTAATATCCGTGAAAGTCTGGATGATATTTTATAACAACATGACATCTACCCATAGCTTTATATAATAGATTTATATTACAATTAGGAGGAAGATGAGAATAAGGATAGCCGACCAAGGAGGTCCAGGATGATCGATGCCCGGCACGATGTTGGAATGTATGGTGATATCAAGCTGTATGCTGGAACTTCCAGTCCAATGCTTGCTCAGGCAGTCGCTTCCTATTTGAATAAACCTTTATGCGGGCGGGATATTATCAATTTTCCCAATGATAATCTCTTTGTGAAATTGCACAGTTCGGTTAGAGGTCAGGATTGTTACGTTATACAGACCACCTCTGTACCAGTCCATAGAAATTTAATGGAAATGCTGATCCTTATCCAGACGCTAAGGCTGGATTCGGCTGCCCGCATCACTGCTGTAATCCCATATCTTTGTTATGCCCGTTCTGATAAAAAAGATCAACCCAGGATACCGATCACCGCCCGCCTGGTCGCAGATATGATCGAAATTGCTGGAGCAGACCGTTATATCACCCTTGATCTCCATGCTGGCCAGATACAGGGATTTTTCTCCATTCCCGGAGATGTGCTTTCTGCTTTTCATATTCTTGCCGATTACTTGTTTAACTTAAAAAATGATCTCATCAACCCTGTGATATTAACCGCTGATCTTGGATTTGCAAAAAAAGCCCGGGATTTTGCTGCTCACCTTAGATGCGCCAATGGCTTTCATAGAAAAACGGCGCAGTGGAAATGACGCAAAATCGCAGGCAATGACGATCATTGGTGATGTTGATGGCAAGGATGTTATTCTGGTTGATGATGAAATCGACACCGGTGGTTCGATGGTTCAGGCAGTAAATATTGCCAAAGATAATGGTGCTCGAGATATCTATATGGTATTTATCCATCCCGGACTTAACGCCAATGCTGCAGAACGACTATCGGATCTTCCAGTTAAAGAGTTCATTACAACAGATACAATTCCCATTCCTGAAGCCAAAAGCAAATTGTTCGGAAACCGATTAAAAATCCTCTCGGTAGCCCCATTACTGGGTGAAGTCATCTGCCGGGCGCATGAAGGACGAAGTGTCGGCGAAATGTTTAATGAATAATCAAATTTATGCCTGAATCACCTGAAGTAGAGACAATTGCACGCAACCTGCGGGAAGGCACCGCGGGTTGTTTTGCATTACCCGGACAGACAATCTCAGGAATATAAATTATTCTGGCATAAAACCTTACTGAACCAACGGCTAGAAATTTTAGAACAGTTGCTACCCGGACAGGTGGTAAAGGACGTAACAAGAAGGGCCAAGTATCTGGTCATTATCTCTCAGCAGGCATACAATTCTGATCCACTTGCGAATGTCTGGTGATCTTCTTACCTGTGCAGATGATTTTGACTCAGGATTAAAGCATATCCGCTTTGAGTTGGAATTCCTTGAAGGTGGAAGGCTTTTATTCAATGACCCGCGTAAATTTGGAAGAATTTGGGTGGTTGAAGATCCGCAAGTCATACTGGGGAAACTCGGCCCGGAACCTTTGGATGAATTATTTACACCAGAAGAATTTTTTAAGTTATTACAAACTAAAAAGCGCATGATTAAATCACTGTTACTCGACCAGAGTTTCATAGCCGGCCTGGGCAATATATATACAGATAAATCACTTCATCTGGCAGGGATTCACCCGTTAACGATCTCTGCAAACCTGGGCTTTCAAACATCGAAAAAACTCCTTAAGTCGATCCGGCAAGTATTGAAGGATGGAATTGACCGCAACGGGTCAAGTATCGATTGGGTCTATCGAGGTGGTGAATATCAGAATGATTTCAGGGTTTATGGGCGAACCGGACAAGCTTGCAATGTCTGTGGAACCATTATTGAGAGAATAGTTGTCGGCCAAAGAGGAACTCATTTATGCCCAAAATGCCAGGTTCTTCATATATCAAGGGAAAAGGAATAGGAAATGAACTGTCAATTCTGTGGATCAGAAATTCCTGCAAAAAGTACAAAATGTCCAAGGTGCGGTGCTAATCAGAATTTGGATGCAGCCATACCACCACCATCACCATATTACAATGAGATCATCCCACCCACACCTCCTGAGGTTGTTGCACCAGAAATGGTTGCTCCACCGACTACCTCCTCCGGCTCCAATTACTACCCAAAGTTTCATTCCATCTGCATCCATTAAAACCGATCGCTCCATGTTTGCACTCATTGCACTTATACTCGGAATTGTAGGGATTCCATTCGCCTTTATATTATGGGGCTGCGCTTTACCCTTGAATGCGATAGGTGTATTCCTGGCGTGGATGGGATAAAAATCAGAACGCCGGGGGATGGCAATCATAGCCATGGTGCTCAACATTGGCACGATCGTCGCTGTGATCATCGTTATCGTTGCATTTGCCGGCCTGATGGCTTTCGGAATATTCCAGGGAAACTAGACAAAACTTCCTGGTAACAAGGATAAATGCCACACGGGAGGGTGGTATTATTATTGCAATTGTAGGAAAGATCACCTGAGAAAAGGTAATTTATTGTTTAATTCTAAAGAACCTAATTCTTCACCTGGAAATCAAATTAAGCCGGGCGTATTCTCAAAACGTCAAATATATACTTTGATTATCCTGACTGTAATGACCATTGCGGTATTAAGTGGGCTTGGCTTTACTATTTCTCAAAGTATCAATGGCAATCCATATCCCATATCTCCAACCCTTAATCCCACTCTGCTCACTCCCCTTGCACTGCCTACCTTCCCGGCCACCTGGACGCCAGAACCAACACCCACCGATTATCCGAGTGTGCTGACCAGTACGCCTGCACCGACGAATACATTACTCCCAAGCTTTACTCCATACCCAACTTTGGAGGTTATTTCAACCATCCCTCCCCAGGGCGAAAACGGCTCACCATCGGTAATTGGAACATCAGTTGCAGGCCGCCCACTGGAAGTATTCCGATTCGGAACAGGACCATCCAATCGAATGATCGTTGCTAATATCCATGGTGGAAATGAATGGAATACTGCGACTTTAGCTGATCAATTAATTGAATATCTCCGCAAAAATCCTGATTTTGTACCCCCGAAGTTTCCCTGTATATATTACGAACATTAAACCCGGATGGACTGGCAAGGTTTCTAGGGTTGGATGGCAGGGTGAATGATAATGGAGTGGATCTCAATCGCAATTGGGATGCAGATTGGAAGCCTGAGTGGAACCGTGATGGTTGTTGGGATTATCGTAAAACAACTGCAGGACCTTACCCCAATTCTGAACCGGAAACCCAGGCATTGATCAGTTTCTTATTGACAACCCCAATGGATGCTTTGATCAGCTATCATAGTGCAGCTTTGGGTGTTTTTGCCGGCGGGGATTCCGCCTGATCCAAATTCCATTCGATTGGCAAAGCAGATCGCAGAAGTAACAGATTACCCTTATCCACCAGTTTATACTGGCTGCATCTATACAGGTGCATTAGTAGATTGGACTTCTGTACAAGGAGTTCCATCTGTTGATCTCGAATTAACAAACCATCTGGATACTGATTTTGATATAAACCTTGAGGTGCTAAAGGTGTTGCTGAATTTTTCCAGGGAATAGGTTACCAGAAGTAAAGCAGCCAGATTGATTTGTGAAAAATGGTTAGTTATACGGGCTGCCAGACCTGGTACAAACCCAGATTGCCTTCCTTACCGTCGCTATAATAAGAATCTATAACCTTAAATCCGTTTGCTTCTGCATACTGGCTCAGTTCGTCTTCAGTAAAGAGATGAACATAACGGTAACCAGTCTTTCCCTCTTCAGCGAGCCAGTCCAATAAATGTATCACCCGGATCCATTTAATGATTGCTGAAAAACCAATCTTTTCCCAAGGTATCACTCTCTTGGCGAGCCTGGGACTATTCATGAACTGCCATTGCGAATGAATAAATAGGCCATCATTTTTGATCAGCCTTCTGATCGATTGAAACACATTATTACGTAATTCAATTCCTGGAATATGATGAATGACTGCAAAGGAAACTATCCTGCTAAAAGGAATTCCGGATAAATGATCAGACCAATCTGGAGTTGTGATATCCTTAACCAGGAATGAAGGAGAAAATCTTGATGTGGACGAATTATTTCCACTGAAATCCAGTAATGCCGGGGAGTTATCAATACCTAGAAATTTCCCTTCATACGGTGTGGTGCCCAAATACCTGGCCAATTCCCCGTTACCGCAGCCAATATCCAGGATAGAGTCATTATTTATTAATCCCGGTTTCAAGATGTAATCCGCTACAATTTTCTTAACCCCTGGTTGTACAGAGAATCGGGTTCTTGAAAATGAAGCTGAAAAGGTTTGGTAGAATTGGTAATTGAGATCTATAAGCTTTTTGATAATCAGGTTATCCAAAAGTTCACCCCGGTAAATCCTCTTTGAGCTTATTGATTATAGACGAAAAAGACAATATTATTGGTACTGATATTCACCTGAATGGATTGGATTTGAATGGTTGAACCAACAAATTGGCTGGAAGCGCGTAAATATACACCGGAAAAACTGGAGCAAGCCCGAACGATCATGGATGAGATTCGTTCCGGCAGGCCTGTAAACGAAGCTGTGCGGAGACATCCACTTCCCGGAGGTGGAGGCCATGTTGCCAAACATGTACTGGTGCATTTATACCGGGAGTTGGTTGATTCGGGGGAATGGGAGGAAGATCCTGAATTATTAATGCGGATCAGAATGAAACCGGTCCGCACCTTATCCGGCGTGACTACAGTTACTGTACTCACCAAACCGTATCCATGTCCGGGAAGGTGTATATTTTGCCCGACAGAAGAATGTGAACCAAAAAGTTATTTATCCGATGAACCTGGTGCTCGACGAGCTCTTCAGAACAATTTTGATCCATTTGCACAAGTTACCAGCCGGTTACAGGCGCTAAAGGCGGTAGGTCATCCGACTGAAAAGATCGAGCTATTGATCCTGGGCGGCACATTTACAGCATACCGGAAAGATTATCAGGCCTGGTTTGTCTATCGATGTTTTCAAGCTTTAAATCAGGAAGTGATCTCATTATTGCCTGATACTGAAGAAACGGAACAAAATGGGAAACTGCAATATCAACCTGAAAAGTTTGTTGAAGTACCGCCTCTGGATGAGACTTTAAAGAATTTATATCATGAACACGAGATCAATATAACTTCCAGGCGGCGTAATGTTGGGTTGGTATTTGAAACCCGGCCTGATGAGATCTCATATCCGGAAATTGCCTGGATGAGATCACTTGGAGCTACAAAACTGCAAATGGGTGCTCAATCTTTGGATGACCACATTTTGGAAATCAACAAACGCGGTCATACCGTTGAGCAGACTATTCAAGCAATGCTGCGACTCAGGGCTGCAGGTTTCAAAATTGTTTTACATTGGATGCCAAACCTGTTGGGAGCTACCCCTGAAAGTGATGTTAACGATTTTCAAAAACTTTGGGGAGACATACATGGAAATGGCGGATTGTGTCCGGATGAGATAAAAATATACCCCACCCAATTGCTTCAGAATAGCGAGTTGTACGAATATTATCAACGAGGGGAGTATCATCCATATCAGGAATCGACATTGATCAACATCCTGGCAGATGTAAAGGGTATGATTCCTGAATATTGTAGAGTCAACAGGGTAATAAGAGATATACCCAGTACCAATGTAGTTGAAGGAAATAAAAGGACCAGCCTCCGCCAGGACGCGCTTTTGGAGATGAAACGGAGAAGCCAACAATGCAATTGCATACGCTGCAGGGAGATCCGCAGTGAAAATGTGAACGAGAACGAACTTTCAATATCAGACCTGATTTATGAACCTGGCCGGATAACAGGAGAACCGGGATCTATTGAACATTTTATCTCGTATGTTAACAAGCAGAATCAGATCGCTGGATATTTGCGGCTTTCCTTACCTGATAACGTTCCACCAGAACGAGACAAAGAGCTCCCAGACCTGATCGATGCGGCAATAATTCGAGAAGTACATGTATATGGTCAATCACTGGCTGTGGGGGTTGAGAAAACAGGATCTGCACAGCATATTGGTTTGGGGACCAGATTGATCCTGGATGCTGTTGAGAAAGCCAGATCAGCAGGTTATAAGCACCTGGCAGTAATCTCGGCAATTGGTACACGTGAATATTATCGGAAACGCGGATTCACTCATGGGTCACAGTACCAGGTTATGGATTTATAAAACAATTATTTATACACCTGTTTCCCAGTTGTATTTTTCCGGCATATTGTTATTATTTTATATGAGTTGATTTGATATGTGTAAAGTATCAAACTTTTTTTGGGTGATCGCTCTCATAACAATTACTTCCTGTTCCAAAGGTCCGGAAGTTATTAACCTGCCCGATAGTCCAAAAGCAACGGTTACCTTTGAAGAGAAGACTGCTACTTTGGTGGTTAAACCCACTCTAACCACAATTATCGGTAAATACACCAAAGCCCATAACCCCAACAGTTTTGGAGGCAACCAAGATGGCATATCAACTAACTTCTCCGGTATTTGAACATAAACAGGCGATTCCCGAAAAATATACCTGTAAAGATAAAAATATTTCTCCTGAGCTAAAATGGAGTGATCCTCCAGAAGGAACCGTTGCGTATGGCTTGATCGTTGATGACCCGGATGCCCCTGCAGGTACATGGGTCCATTGGGTCATCTATAATATTCCGGGAAGTCTAAGAGGTTTGCCCGAATCTATTCCAAATGACAAGGAAATCATTGATGTCGGAATAAATGGAATTAATAGTTCCAACAAATATGGTTACAGCGGTCCTTGTCCTCCATTTGGAACACATCGTTACTTTTTCAGGCTTTATGCCTTGGATCAATTGTTGGATATTAAACAGGGAGCGAATAAACCCGAGTTAATTAAAGCCATGCAAGGTCATATACTGGCTATTGCGGAATTAATGGGTACATTTACAAAATAATTGATACATTCAGATACAAAGTCTGAATGGAGATTTGGTATTACTCCGAAACCAAAACCTTATTTTTTCCTTTTAATTTGCATTGATACATCAATTGATCAGCTCGATGGATTATCGTATCATCAGTATCTGATGCCCGAACCAAAGTCCCACCTATTGAGATCGTAACACCAATTTCATTTCCCTCACAGTTGAGATGGGAATTTTCGACTAATATTCGCAATTTGTCTGCTATGAGAGCTAAACGATGTAAATTCGTATCACGAATAATACCTACGAATTCTTCTCCACCCCATCGACCTATCAAATCAGTGGACCTGAGGTTTTGATTAAGGGTATTCGCAACCATTTTTAGGACTTCATCACCCACTTTGTGACCAAAAGAATCGTTAATCTTTTTAAAATTATCAATATCAATAAATAAAATCCCAAAACCAGATTTGAAATCTGAAAACTCAGACAAACAATTCTTTAATTTCATGTCTGTAAAATGTCAATTCGGAATTCCTGTCAGGATATCTGTGTATACTTTTGTTTCCAAGGCGTCACTCCGCCTTCGTTCCATTACCATTTTTGATACGTCGCTAAATGATTCCACTGCTCCAACAATTGTTCCGTCAGCCCCATAAATTGGTGATGTGCGAATTAATGCAGGGACTCTGTAACCGTCTTTGTGGTGGAGGTACACTTCTGCTTCTTGTTGACAATTTTCTTGCATTGTTTTAACAATCGGACATAGATCTTTACAGAGCGAAACCCCTTCTCCATTTACATGCACCAGGATGTTATCCATGCAACGTTTTCCTAGTACATTCGTTTTGTTGTATCCTGTGATCTTCTCGGCACCACCATTCCAATAGGTGATTTGCCTTTGAAGATTAACGAAATACACTCCATCTGAAAGATTGTCGAGTAGATCTTTATAAAACGTATCAGGAATTAACATCTCTATCTCAATTAATGGGTTTATTATTATGGTAAGTTCTTTAATATTTTACGCAGTCTTATCTGGCACGAATAATGTACGATTAAATATACTTGAGTTAATTGCTTTAATTATGGATTGATTATAATAAATTGCTATAAATAATTAGTAAATTATGTAAATTCAAAAAGGCATGTAACAGAGTATTAACATTTAGGTAAATATTTCCAGGAGAGTAAAATGGTCCCGATTAACCGTGATCGTCCACTTCCTCAACTTGTTATTGATGCCGGAGAGGATATTAATAAGTTGAAGTCAATCATTCGCTACCCTGATTATGAAGTAAGGGAAGGAGCTGCGTGGGTTTTAGGGACAATTGGTAAGTATGAATGCCTGGCACCATTGGTAAATGCCCTCAAGGATCCTGATGCAATTGTCCGTGAAGCAGCGGCCAGGGCGTTAGGGAATATTAAGGATTTACCAAATATCCATCGAAAATTGGGGATGTTTGAAGATACCCCAGATGACGTTACTGCGATCAATGAACTGACCAGGGCTTTGAAAGATAGAGAGTACAGGGTGAGGGCAACTGCAGCTACTAGTTTGATCAATTATGGCAAAAATGTCGAAACTGTTCCCGAACCAGTGAAAGTTAAAAACGAACCGACAACCTTTGTTACCCCAATCATGCCATCCAGCTACACCATGTATGGTTCTGCTCCAACAGTAGAGGATGAATTTCAACAGAAAAAAGAATATCCACCACTGGTCAGAAATAAAGCAATCCCTAAATCGGTTATTGATGCAAATTATAAATTTTCGCAATATAGGGAACTGCAAAAAAGTAAAGAGACGGATGTCCGTGAAGCTGTTGCCTGGGCGCTAGGTATTATGGCAGATCCTGATGGAGCATCTCTGCTCGTCAACGCAATCCATGATCCTGAACCTATTGTCCGTGAAAGTGCAATTCGTTCAATGGGCTTGTTAAAGTTTCAAACTGACACTAAAAAATCAGTAGGAATGTTTGAAGACAAACGCGGGGACCAGCAAATAGTTGACAATTTATTGAAAGCATTAAAAGACAAAGAGATAAATGTCAGAGCCGCAGCCGCAGCAGCTTTAGCCAATTATGGAAAACCAGAGATTGCGAAACAATTGCTGGGCTTGCTCAAAGACCAAATCCCAAATATGCGGGCTGCAGCAGCGATTGGATTAGGTGGTTGTCCATATCCTGAGGTTGTACCTGCACTAATCTTACGTTTGAAAGATGAAGACTTTTGGACCAGATTATGTGCAGCCAGATCACTCGGAAAATTGAAAGATCCGGTGGCTCTTGAATTCTTAATGGATGCACTCCATGATCACAATTCTTCGGTAAGGCAAAATGGTGTGCGTGCGCTATTGGAACTTGGAGAACAAGGAATTGGTGAAACAAGTTTTTGGCAGAGGGCAATTGATCAATTTGTGATTCTGGGAAGTTCCGATTCATCTGAAGAAGTTCAAGCTGCCGCCCAGGATGCTGTCTTAAGGCTCCAATCACGGTCGACCCGTTAAAGGACCAGGTTTATTATTTGTATTTTGCATCTTTTTGAATTAAATAACGTATATATATGCGAAAATACAAATAAATTAATTTGGAGAAAATGAGATGAATGAGCAAGTAAAAATCAATACAAAAGATAATTTTCATCAGAGGGATGAAATTGGTACATTCGCATGGGCTTTGGTGTTGATTTGGGGTGGTGTCATATTTCTGGCTGAGAACCTGGGTTTCCTGAGCCGCTGGAAATTTCCGATCCCCGGGCTTCCTGAAAATTATCATTTCTTTTCAGCATGGCCAATTGTTTTTTTGGGAGCAGGCTTAATTTTCCTGGTATCAGCAATCCTTCAAATAATCATTCCAGGGCATCGAAAACATTTTACCGGGCATATGGTTCTTGCGGCTGTAGGGTTTGGTGTGGGACTTGGCCAAATATTCTCATGGTCTCTGATTGGACCTTTCGTTCTGATAGCTCTTGGCCTCTCCTTTTTATTGAGAGGAATTATTGATAGATAAGGCTTTTTATTGAACTTATGCGAGAACCAGTATTATTGTTGGTTCTCGTTTTTTTTAATTTACCAATTTATTTCAGGTACTTGTATTTTTTTTGAACGATGATTTGCGATCGACGATGTAAGTACTATAACCCAATACTTATCATTTATTTCAATAGAAAGTTTTCAATATAGCGTATCAGTGAATTCTTAACTGGTTTTTTACTGATATCTATCTGGTTTGGACTTATGATTACTTGGTAGTAACTGTAAGCTGAACAAATTAGTGGGTCAATAGACCTTTTCTTAATAATCTGGTGTATTTATGACTAATAGCCTTTTTAAAATACCAAAGCAAATTGGTAGAATTTTGTCGGAATTTAATCAAAAGAAAAATTCTTCGGATCTACAAAGATCGGTCGCTGAAGACGATCTGTCTTTGAAATTTAATCCCCAAGATGAAGAACGAAATTCCCGTATACAGAAATGTGCAAATGAGCATATTGAATTACCATTTCTAGATGATAAAGAAGAAATAGAGGAGAAACGATCCGTTTCCGGAACAAATGAAGATATCTTTACGAAAGCATTTCAGTTCAATCCTGAATCGGTACAAATTAACCGTCTGTCTGATGGTAAGTTTTTAGAAATTAATCAAGGATTTACGAACCTGACGGGATATACAAATGAAGATGTGATTGGTCGAACTACATCTGAAATCAATATGTGGGAAAACCATGAGGAAAGAAATCGCTTTCTAAATGAGATACAGACAACCGGTAATGTTTCAAACTTTGAAGCTACATTCAGAATGAAAGATAATCGGCTGAGAGTAGGTCTGATCTCAGCAGGATTAATTGAGGTAAATGGGGAAAAATGTATTTTAGCTGCCACCAGAGAAATTTCCGATCATGCGAGATCATTAATTTCTTTACAAGAGAGTGAAGAGAAATTCAGGTTTATTGCTGAAAGATCAACAGATATAATCTCCCTTCTGGATGTGGGAGGGGCATTTATTTATGTATCGCCCGCATGCAAACCTCTCCTCGGATACAAATCAGAGGAAATGGTTGGAAGTAATTTATTGGATTATATCCATCCGGAAGATAAAGCCCTGGTAAGTCATGTCCTAAACCAACTGGATATCATCACTGAGATTCAACCATTACAATATCGAGTAAGGACGATCGATGGCGATTATATTTGGATGGAAGTAACCGCATTGGTAATTAGAGATCCCTCATCTGGTAATCCCATTCAAATTCAAACAAATGCTCGAAATATTACTGAACGGGTAAAAGCGGAGGAAGCTCTGCGAGATAGTGAAGAGAAATTACGATCAGTCATTTCTCAATCGCTGGATGGGATCCTGATAATGGATGAGGAAGGAAAGATAATAGAATGGAGCCGTGGACAGGAAAAAATAAGCGGAATTCCACGCCATCAGGCTATGGGAGAATTTATTTGGGATATTCAGAATCGGATGACACCCGAATTTGAGCGAACCCCAAAGAATTTGAACTACTTTAAGGAACTGACTCTTGATTTACTATCGAAGGGTAAAGTAAAGTGGGGGAACAGCATACAGGAGGCAACGATAGTCGACGCAAAGGGTATGGTTCACCTTACCCAGACATTAACTTTTCCAATTTATACCCCACGGGGATATATGGCTGGTTCTGTCAGTCGGGACGTTACCGATATGAAAAAAGCAGAAGATGCATTACGTGAAAGCGAGGGCCGCTATAGAACTTTAGCGAGGAATTTCCCGAATGGGGCGGTAATGCTTTTTGATAAAGAATTACGATACATAGTCGCCGACGGAAGGGGATTGTCATCCCTCAATCTAGATCGTGAGTTGCTTGAAAACCACACAATTTTTGAAGTTTATACACATGAAACTAATGCCATTTTAGAGCCATATTACCGGGCTGTATTAAAAGGTCGAACAGAAGTATTCGAGGTACCTATTGGTGAGTTAACATACGAGGTGTATGCCGTCCCGATAAAAAATGAATCCGGCGAAATATTATACGGCATGGTCATGACCCAGGATATTTCAGAACGAAAAGTGGCAGTACAGACCTTACAATCAAGGGCACAATATCTTTCCATCCTGAATGAAATAACACAAAGTGCTTTATGTGAAACCGACCTGGAAACAATGATGCAGAAAATTGTGGATCTGCTTGCCATGATGTTTGCTGCTGATCATTGTTATATCACTGGTTGGAATGATGAAATGAAACAACCCGTTCCTCTGGCTTCATTTGGTCCTTTGCGATCTCGTTACACAAAGATCCAGCCAAAACTCGGAGAAATGACACTTACAAGGGCTGTGGTTGAATCAGGCGTTCCAATTGTAGTTGATGATCTATTTCATTCCGAATATATTTCTCCTCGTCTGGCGAATCAGTTTCCTTCAAAATCGATGCTGGCTTTACCTCTAATTGGTGGAGGATTAAATCTTGGGGCGATATTAATTGGATTTGCCGATCAGCATTCATTTACTAAAGATGAAATACAACGGGCAGAACAAGTGGCAGCTCAGATCGCCCTCTCCATGTATAAAGTCAAGCTTTTTGAAGAAGTCCAAATTAGCAATATTCAACTGGAAAAAAGGGTGGAAGATCGGACTACAGATCTGGCTTTAAAAAACCAGGAATTGGAGACTTTTACTTACTCTGTTTCCCATGACCTAAAAGCGCCGCTGAGAGGTATTGATGGGTATAGTCGATTATTACTTGAGGAGCATTCTTCCCAGATCGATGAAGAAGGTCTCTCGTTTTTACGGACGATACGTACTGCTGCCGGCCAAATGAATCAATTGATCGAAGACTTGCTTTCCTACTCTCGTCTTGAACGAAGAGCAATGATGAATAATCAGGTTGACATCCACACTGTAGTGAGTAATCTGATATTTGAAAGAAAAGATGACATTCGTCGAAATAAAATTAAATGTAGTTCAAGAGATCCCCTCAAGGAAAATCGCAATTGATGAGAAAGCACTCGAACAGGCATTACGAAATCTGTTGGATAATGCGATCAAGTTTTCTTCCAATAACATCATGCCAAAAATCAATGTGACCATGATAAAAGGAGATGAGGAAAAATCTATCCTGTGTGTTGAGGATAATGGGATCGGGTTTGAAATGAAGTACAGTGAAAAGATTTTTGATATTTTCCAGAGGCTTCACCTTCCAGAAGAGTACCCGGGAACAGGTATCGGACTAGCCCTGGTCAAAAAGGCAATGCAACGTATGGGGGGCAGAGCCTGGGCTGAAAGCAAACCCGGAATGGGAGCAAAATTTTTCCTTGAAATTCCCGGATGATTCATGACTGACTATACACATCCCATCCTTATAGTAGAAGACAACCCAATTGATCTCGATCTGGCAAAACGAGCATTTCAAAAATGTGATATTCTTAATCCAATCCAAACCGCACGTGATGGAATGGAAACATTAACCTATATTGCAAGATGGTTGGAAGGGGAAGAGTTACCAGCAATCATCCTCCTTGATTTAAAGTTACCAAAGATAAATGGATTGGATGTGTTAAGAAGGATCAAACAGGAAAAAATTTGTAATAACATTCCAATTATTGTGCTTACATCCTCAACGGACATCGGTGATATTAGAACTGCTTATGAATTTGGAGCAAATTCATATTTAATAAAACCAATCGGTTATGATCAATTCCTTGACCTTATTTTTCTCATAAATCAGTATTGGATTAAGTCAAATGTGTACCCACGGTGAAATATGAAAATCTTGTACATCGAAGACAATCAGAACGATATTGAATTGACAACCCTGGAGTTCAAAAAAAATGCTCCCCATATTGAAGTTGAGAGTATTAATTCGGTAAAAGCTTCAGAATCAAAATTAACAAATGAGTCAAATTTGATCGATCTGGTTTTGTTGGATATGCATTTACCCGATGGTAATGGATTAAGTCACCTGGAATGGATACGAGGAAATGATATACCAGTAGCAGTGGTGATTATTACCGGACATGGGGATGAGGATACCGCAGTGGCTGCGTTAAAAGCTGGAGCAGATGATTACCTGTCAAAATCACCGGGCTATCTGGCTCGCCTGCCCATCATTTTGGAAAACGCTGTAAATCGGTATCGGGTAGAGTTGGCAAGAAACCGTCAACATCTAAAGTTATTGTATGTTGAAGACAATTTGGTAGATATTGACTTAACGAGAAGACATCTCTCTCGCTATGCTCCAAATATTCAAATGGATGTTTTGCAGAACGCGAGTGAAGTAATTTCCCTGTTTTCCAATCCCGTGACTCGCCACCAGTACGATATCTTATTGTTGGATCATCGCCTGCAAGGAGTAAATGCGATTGAATTAATGACAGAATTGGAGAAGTTTTCATTATCGATACCGATCATTCTGGTTACCGGCCATGGAGATGAAGAAATCGCTGTTCAAGCATTAAACTTAGGTGCAGCTGATTATGTAGTTAAAAGTGCAGATTATTTATTCCATTTACCTTCAGTTATTGAAAATGCCTACAACCGAACACAGCTTATTCGTGAGGAAGAAGCCTTAAGAATTAGCGAAGAACGATTTCGTAGAATTGCTGAAAATGCTCAGGATATCATCGCCCGGTACACTTTTTTCCCGATAGAAGGATTTGAATATATCAGCCCATCGGTAACAAAAATTTTGGGATACACTCCAGAAGAATTTTATCAAGATCCGGATATTGACTTGCGAATTACTCATACGGATGATATTCCTGTTACCAGGCAATATTTAGAAAATTCAAAATACACTGGCGATACCAATGTATTACGTTTGATACATAAAAATGGGAATGTTGTGTGGGTGGATTACAGAAGCGTCCCGATATATGACCAGAACGGAAAATTAATTGCTCTTGAAAGTATTATTCGAGATGTTTCAGAAAGAAAACACGACGAAGCACAGATACACCAGCAAATGGAACGCCTTTCTGCAATGTTAACAATTGACAATGCGATATCAGGTAGTCTGGACCTTAGTCTGACATTAAAATATTGTTTTGGAGCATGTGATTTCCCAACTAAATGTAGATGCTTCTACGATAATACTATTGAATCCGTATACTCAAAACCTGCGTTATTACGCCAGCAGGGGGTATTGGTACGACGATATCAAAAACTTCTCCACTCAGATCGGATCAAATTTTATAAGCAAAGCGATTTTTGAGCGAAAACTCGTCCATACTGAAAATATTGATGATTTTAATAATCCGAAATTGTTCCTCCCCATGATCAAGAAGGAGAAATTCGTATCCTATTACGCAGTACCTTTAATAAGCAAAGGTGTGGTAAAGGGTATTTTGGAGGTATATTCACGCTCTATAAAAAAAGTGGATCTTGAATGGAAAGATTATTTGAATATGCTGGCCAGTCAAACCGCAATCGCGATAGATAACGCAGAGCTATTTGAAAACCTTCAGAAGAGCAACACCGAATTAATTCAAGCATATGACAGCACTCTTGAGGGTTGGGTCCATGCTATGGATTTGCGTGATAAAGAAACTGAAGGGCATTCCCGGAGAGTGGCAGAAATCACAGTAAAATTGGCATCACGGTTGGAGGTTAGAAACACTGAATTGGAACATATACGAAGGGGTGCATTATTGCATGACATCGGGAAAATGGGAGATCCCTGATTCAATATTGCTCAAACCGGGACCATTATCGGACGAAGAGTGGGATATTATGCGGAAGCATCCTATATTTGCATTGGAAATGCTTTCTCCCATAGAATATTTACGAAAATCCTTGGATATCCCTCAATATCACCATGAGCAGTGGGATGGTAAGGGATATCCAATTGGATTAATTGGCGATGATATCCCTATAGCCGCACGTATTTTTAGCGTTGTTGATGTTTGGGATGCATTAACTTCGGAACGACCTTATCGTGCTGCGTGGGGAAAAAAAGAGGCAAGTAAATACTTACTGGATCATCGCGGTTCTCAATTTGAACCACGAATTGTGGATGAATTTATAACCATGCTGGATAACGGTATTATCCGATAACAATAAGTATGAGTTATTAAATATAGAGATTTAGCAGTGGTAGGTTACTTCTGCGTCTCTGAAGCTCTTATAATATGAACCCAAAATAGCTTTTACTACAAAAGCAAGGCTTTCTTCAAGTTTTGCATTGTTCAAAGTAAGATCCAACCAGAGGTCGTCTTTCCCTTTACCGGTCGAAAACTTCCAATTTTGTTTGATCAATAGCTGCATCACATCAGCCAGATTATCATGTGTGATGATGATGACCCGTTCATTGGCTCGTGCCTCCAATTTAATATCATTACAATTGGAATTTGTATGCAAATAGACATGAGACTTTGGATAATGGAAATACACCTTCATATTGTTTCCTCCTGAGAATGGTGTTAATAATTGGATATACTCAGATTTGAATGAACTCCCTATTCTTTTTGTGGTAAAGAAGCGTTTACGCGCGTGTTTTCTTCAATATCAATGAGGAGATATATTCCTTCGCCTAAAGCGAAAGTTGTCACACCAGCGATTAATCCCCATAAAAGAATTGCTATACCAGAGACTATGCCTACAACTGCCATGCCCCCCGAATCCGTGGGAGATGGATTTAAACTGAGTTGATTGGCAAATCCGCTTAATAACGCGCCGCCCAGGAGACCGCTGATACAAGATCCTGCTGCACCGATGATTGTAACAACAAGAATTATAGCTCCAATAATTTTATAGATGGTACCCACGAGCCGCAATGCTTTATACTTTTTTACCATTTGTCTATTCCACCTTTCTGATTGGAATTAATCTAAACCAAGTTCCTGAGCATGATCAACAACCTCATGTTCAAGAACGACGATCCATAAATACCATGCTACAGGAATGCTGACTAATGATCCTCCCGGCACATGCCAGTTGTAAGGTTCTGTTTTTTCCATGAGGTCAAAAGGCAGGACGACCGGTTGACTAAAAATTCCTTGTAACGCAGACGCAGTGTGGATGGCTAACGGTTTGATCTCTGACCATGGGGTGTTCTGATATTTTTGTGCCTGGAAATCATTGAACTCATCGATGGTATCAAAATCCACCCTAGTTCCATCTATATCGCGATAACCTTTTAATGTGAGGACAAACGGTTTTCGAACCCCTGAAATAATATCACCCATTGATTGAATTATATACCGTTCCCATTCAGCAATATGGGCTACAATTTGGGCAATGGTACGGCCATCCGGGCAAATTTGTGATGCTTTCTCTGAGTCGATAGCATAAATGGCAGAAAGATAAGCAGCCAGGTAATCAGAATGAATACGGTTCATCCCTTTTACCCGGATGTTTGCTGGCATATTTGATAGTGCAAAAATCTTTGGGTAAAATTGTTCAGGTTTCATGCCCCTATTATACGTATTGTTTGAACAACTGGATAGATGTGACGAATGATTATTGATGTATACTATCAAATATATTTTAAGGTAATTACGAGGATAGAAATGTATATGAAAAGATGCCCATATTGTGCAGAAAAGATGCAGGGAATTGCTATAGTGTGTCCACATTGTGGTAGAGACTATCCTCAAACGGGTGAGTTCACAGAAACTGAAGACCCATCTGGTCAGGCAACCCCGGGAAACCGTCAGGAAAAATGGCGGAGATTAATTCTTGGTGCCTTAATGATAATTCTTATTTTGTCTGGCTGGATCATTGTCTTTATCCAGGGGGGTAATGCCCAAATAGCAAAATATAATTATGAAGCGGCAATAGCTACCCAAAGCTTTCAACTGGCTAATAATCGTGTTGAAATTACCAATTTGGGAGGTACTTTAACTACTCAGGATCAAAAGGCATCCACAAATTTGGCAAAACAATCAACTTTAGAAGCGCTTGCAACCCAACAAGTATCAACCATGAAAACAGCTGCAGACGACCTGGCGTTAGCGAAATCACAACAGGTCAGGCAATGCGATGTTGGAGATGGATTAACCTGGGATTACACCAACAACGAAACAATTTTGGCTCAATTAAAAATATTCTCAGAGAACCTGGGTGGAAAAATAACCAAGGCTACTTATACCTTACCCTGGAATACTCCTTATATCGCAGTTTACACAGTGAATACAAAATATGTATTTTGGTTTATTGTATATTTTGAACAAAAAGATCTGGGGCTCACAAATACCATTTACTGGGTGGAAAAATCCTGTTTTCTGGATAAGAATTAATTGACTGCAAAAAAGACATCTTCGGTATTAGCGAAGATGTCTTTTTTTATAGTCCTGAGTATCCACGCCAGTCAAATTGCCAATTTCTATCATTTTTAGGTGGTTGTATCTCCTCAAGCATCTGGTCAATGAATTGCTGCCAAACTTCATTCGGTTCCCAAATATTCATGACATCTTCCCAACAAACCTGGCGATCTTCATTTTCTGCTATCACCCGATAGAGATAAATAAAAACTGATACCCGCATATTCTTAGCGCAATGCACAAAGGTTTTAAACCCTTTGTGCTGCTCGAACATCTGGAAGAACTTTTAATAAATCGCCTTTTGTGGGTGCCTGCCACTCTACGGGTATATGAACATAAGCCATCCCGGCAGCCTGGGTGAGTTCTTGTTCGTTTGGAAGACTATTCGGGGAGGCGGAAGTTGCCAGGTTGATCAAAATGGTGAACCCCAACTCACCAAGCATTTTAATCTGGCCAGGTGTAGGTTGACCGCCAGTGTAAATTCCAGGTTTTATTTCAAGGTAATCATTGATCTCTTCAATTACATTTTTCTGCAATACACACCTCTCCCTAAATTATATCGTAATAGATCACTACTTAATTTAATAATGATTGTTGATACAAGCAGCGTAAAGTCAATATTTGTACCTAATCTACTGTATAATTATGAAATTAGTTTAAAGTTAATTCTGGAGGAAAAAAATGAACATTGCCAATCTATTACAGGGAGTGGCTTCTCTCGCCTGGGCAGCTCTGATCATATTTATTGTCATCGCAGTAATCAGGGCATCCCGAAATTCACCATTAAAGAATGTCGGCTCTATTGCAGTTGTACTTGCTGTCGTCGCAATCCTAATTACCTCTGTTAGTGCCGGGTTGGTCTTTATTCAACCGGAGGAACGGGGTGTAGTGATATCTGCATTTTCACCTAAAGGGTACCGTGAAATTGCACTTCAACCGGGTCTGCGCTGGATCATACCATTCGCTGAAAATGTAGTTTTATATCCCATCTCCAAACAGACATATACCATGTCAATTGCACCCAGCGAAGGAGCAATTCAGGGTGATGACTCGATCACCGCCCGTACACTTGATGGGCAGGAAATCTATGTGGATGCTTCTGTTATTTATGCTATCGACCCGGAAAAAGTTGTCCAGGTTCACATTCAGTGGCAAAAACGATATTCCAGTGATCTGGTTCGTGCACAATCCAGAGGTATTATCAGGGATGCTGTTTCCCAATATAGAGTGGATGAATTGAACAGTACCAAGCGTGTTGCATTTGTAGGAAACATGCGGGATGCGATGACTGCAAAATTATCTGAAAATGGATTAATGCTGGTGGATTTTGTAATCCGCAACATTACATTCTCACCTGAGTACGCTGCTTCAGTCGAACAAAAACAGGTAGCTGAACAGCAGGCTCAACAGGCAAAATTTGTTGTGGAACAAAAACGACAGGAAGCTGAACAGGTAAGGCAAACTGCCCAGGGTGCAGCTGATTCGGCGATCATTAAGGCAAAGGGCGATGCAGAAGCAAGAATTCTACAAGCCCAGGCAGAAGCACAGTCCCTGGCGCTTATCAGTGCTGCCTTGAAAGACAACCCTGATCTCCTGATGTATCAGTACATTTCGAAACTCTCGCCAACCATTCAAACCATGCTGCTGCCTAGCAATTCACCATTTCTCTTTCCATTACCAGGGATAACACCACAGGTCACGACAGTTCCTTAAAGAGAATAATAAATAGCAAGCCAATAGCTGAGAAATTAGATAAAATGCCAATACCCCTAAATGGCAAACAGATCAGACTGACAGATTATTCCAACTGTGCTGGCTGAGCATCGAAACTAAACGCGGAAACGTTGGCGCAGGTTCTGCGCCCATTACATGATGTTTATGATGGTGTTCAACCAGCTAATTTGTTGGTTGGTTTGGATCAACCGGATGACGCTGTTGTCTGGAAAGTGGATGATTCCAGGGCATTGGTACTCACTACCGATTTTTTCACCCCGGTGGTAGATGATCCTTACGATTATGGCGCCATAGCAGCTGCAAATTCTTTATCCGATGTTTATGCCATGGGTGGAGTGCCATTCCTGGCATTGAGTATTGCAGCTTTGCCTCCTGAACTTCCATCAGATTTTCTGGCTGAGATCATTCGCGGTGGAGCAGATATTGCCAAACAGGCTGGTGTAATAATAGCCGGGGGGCATACAATCCAGGATAAAGAACCCAAATTCGGGCTCGTTGTACTGGGTTGGGTGGATCCAAAGAAATACCTCACTAAGCGTGGGCTGATCCCCGGAGACCAATTGGTATTAACCAAACCATTGGGTTTTGGGGTGACAACGACGGCTTTAAAACGTAGAATAGCTGATGAAGCAGATGTTCAAGAAGCTGTTGGTTGGATGAAGATTTTGAATCATAAGGCAAGTGCCCTGGCCCTCAAATATAATGCGCATAGCTGCACTGATGTGACCGGATTCAGTTTGCTAGGTCACGGTTGGGAGATGGCAGAA
The DNA here is from genome assembly GCA_963709535.1 of uncultured Chloroflexia bacterium. Lineage (GTDB taxonomy): Bacteria > Chloroflexota > Anaerolineae > Anaerolineales > Anaerolineaceae > PNON01. The sequence continues at coordinate 86,914 of CAVPWY010000013.1, forward strand.
GCATCTCAAGTAGGTCTTCGCATCCAATATCAATCGTTACCATTTATTTCCGGGGCGACAAAATATGCCAGGGAATGGGCATTCCCTGGTGGAGCTTCAGACAATATGCATTTCTATGGCACGCATGTCAAGTTTTCTGATGGGCTTGAAGATTATGAAAAAATGCTTACATTTGATCCGCAAACAAGCGGAGGATTATTAATTGGGCTTTCAGAAAAAGACGCCAATGAATATATGACAGCCGCAAAGGCAGATGGGCAGCCTGCATGGATCATAGGTGAAGTAGTTGAAGGTAATTTAATTGAAATATTGAATTAAGAATTAGATGAATAAAGTCAGAATTATCTGAAACGGGCTTGACCAATGAAATTGGCTATGTTATTATGCCATCCGGAGTAAGAATGCCGCAAATAAATAAAGACCAGCCGGGATTTGATCCATTAACAGATAATCCCTTAATTGCTGAGCAGAATACAAATTCTCAAGACACAAAAATTGAAAAATCTCAATCGGATCAAAGGTCTGATCTTTTGGATTTAAAATCCCCGATTCTCAGAATCGCGACAGCAGTAATTACATTGGCATTGATAGTGGTAGTGGTTCTTATCATGAGGAATTTCTTCCTGCCGAAGACTCCGCAAGCACAGGCAAAATCGCAAAATCCGGATCCAATTCCGACTGTGAATGTGGATATTAGCCAGCTATCCACATCAGAATTACTGGAAGTATCCTATTCTGGCGGCGTACCCCGCCTAGCCCAGCTGCATACCATTATTCCAGAAAGACCCCGTGATGAAATTGAAAAGTATACTGTTGTTCAAGGTGACACAGTATTTGGAATAGCTGAAAAATTTGGTTTAAAACCGGAGACCATTCTCTGGGGTAATTACTTCACATTATTGGATAATCCCAGCTTTTTACAACCAGGACAACTCCTAAATATCCTGCCTGTCAATGGTATATATCATAAATGGAATGCTGGTGATGGGTTGAATGGTGTATCAGAATTCTTCGGAGTGAAACCGGAAGAAATCATCAATTTTCCTCTGAATCATCTGGATATTGAAACGATCGGGGATTTCAGTAATCCAAACATAGAACAAGGAACCATGTTGGTTATACCTAATGGAAAACGAAATTTCGTTACCTGGAGCGCACCTCGCATCACCCGTGATGATCCGGGTGTGGCAAAAGTACTCGGCCCCGGATACTGTGGAACAATTACAGATGGACCGGTGGGTATACAGGCATTTATATGGCCAACAAATAGTCACTTCCTTTCCGGTTTTGATTATTCTCCTGAGACCAATCACTTTGGGATCGATCTTGACGGTGAAATAGGTGATCCCATCTATGCGACGGATAATGGGGTGGTTGTTTATTCCGGGTGGAACGACTGGGGTTATGGGTTTATGGTGGTCATTGATCATGGAAATGGCTGGCAATCCTTATATGCCCATTTGAGTGATATAGCAGTTGGTTGTTCTGCATTCGTCTATCAGGGCACTGTGATTGGTTATATGGGCTCTACTGGTCGTTCCAGCGGTTCACATTTACACTTTGAATTGATGAATGATGCCGGTAAGGTTAATCCATTAAACTATCTGCCTTGATAATAAAACCCATCATTACTTTTCCTTTACAATAAAATTATTACTTGTTCGACCTCCATGCTACAATTATTAATTATGTAGCATCTTTCAGGGAGTGATTGATATGGGAAGTGAAATCCGACCATCGCCAATTGCCGGTCACTGGTATTCGAGTAATCCAGTGGTTTTGGCCAAAGAATTGGATGGCTACATTACAAATGCCAAAACTCCAATCATTAATGGTGAAATAGTTGCTGTTATTTCTCCACATGCAGGTTACCGATACTCCGGGCATGTTGCCGGATATGCATTTGCAGCAATCCAGCATCTTCACCCCGATATAGTTGCAGTGATTTCACCGATGCATCAGCCTTATGAGCAGACATTCCTCACATCAGCCCATAGGTCTTACTGGACTCCTCTTGGAAACATAGCAGTTGACCAATCTGCGGTCTTTGAATTATCAAAAATCCTGGCCGATGAGTATAATCTCGGACTACAGCCAGTACTTAACGACGAAGAACATTCACTTGAGATTGAACTTCCATTTCTTCAAAGGATCTTTACTAATTCATTTACACTGCTCCCGGTCATGGTCAGGGATCTATCATTATCCAATTGCGAAGCATTAGGTGAGGGACTTTATAAAGTGTTAAATGGAAAAAATGCGATGGTTGTTATCAGTACTGATCTCTCACACTTTTATAAAAAAACAGATGCTGCTAAATTGGATACGAATATGCTTGAAATGATCCAAAACCTGGATCCAACAGGTGTATTGAGGTCTGAACTGGATGGGACAGGTTTTGCCTGTGGTGCCGGTGCGGTGATCGCTGGAATAAAATATGCGATCCTGGCTGGTGCAAAAAAAGGTGTACTATTAAAATACGGCACTTCCGGTGAAATTACCGGAGATGATTCTTCAGTGGTTGGATACGGGGCTGTTGCACTGGTTAAACCATGATAAATCTTCTTAGAATACTATTATTACTGCTATTAGTTGCAATGAATGCTTTTTTTGTTGCAGTGGAATACGCAGCCATTGCATCGAGGCGGGCCAAGCTCGAGATGCTAATTGAGCATGAATCCGCAGCCTCCAGGATCGTCAAAGACTGGCTTCAAAATCCGTTAGCGAGAGACAGGCTGATAGCTGCAAATCAGATATATATCACGCTCATTAGTCTTGCCCTGGGTGCTATCGGCGCGAATGCTGTTCAGGAGATGTTATCACCTTTGTTCCTGAACATACACTTTTCCGCAAAATGGGAGATCATTAATTCGGTGATCAGCATTTTACCATTGTTGATTTCCCTGATTCTGGTAACCGGCATACAGGTGGTTCTTGGGGAACAAGTTCCAAAGGTGACGGTCTTAAGATCACCGGAACGATTTGCATTATTCGCAGCCCCGATCATGCGGGTATTGAATTCAATATTTCGAAAATTCATTGACCTGCTGGATTGGGCAGCAAAGCAAACATTAAGATTATTTGGAATATCAATTACTTCAAACCAGAGTTCACAGATTTCCTTGGAAGAAATCAAATTAATGGTCTCAGGCCCTGAGATGGGAGGATTACTGGAAAAACCGGAGCAGGAAATGCTTTCTGCAATATTTGATTTTGGATCCATGGTGGTTCGTCAGGTATGTGTCCCTAGAACAGATATTGTTGCAGTCGAAGAGACGACCCCGCTGGAAGAAGTAATTCAATTGTTCACCCAGGAGAATGTAACAAAAATTCCTGTCTATAAGGAAAATCTCGATCAAATTACTGGTATTTTATATATCCGTGATCTTTTAACCGCCTTACACGCTTCGGACGGCAGACATAAAACAGCCGGAGATATTGTACGTGAAGCGTTATTCGTTCCTGAGACGATCTCGGTAAATGATCTGCTTGTGCAGTTTAAAAATCGCCGGCAGCATATTGCCATTGTTTTGGATGAATTTGCAGGCACAGCAGGATTGGTTACTCTGGAAGACCTGGTCGAAGAAATTGTGGGCGACTACCGAGATTCCTTTGATTCAAACTACTCCCCAGATACAGCCGCTAACTGAAGGAAAAGCTCTGATCGATGGACTGATCCTTATTCCTGAATTTAATGAATACTTTGGAATGACCCTGTCCGATCCAAATTATAATACTGTGGCTGGTTATATTTTGGGGAAACTTGGCAGGCTGCCATTGGTTGGCGACATCATCGAAGATGCAGAAAACCATATCAGCTTGAAGGTTGAATCCATGGATCGGATGCGGATCACCCAAGTTCTGGTGACTCGATTGTCCGCCGACCATGTTAATGAAATCAATCCTGATTCCATATAATCACTTTTTATGAAATGCTACGCTCGAGTATCCGTGAATGTCCCGCAAGTGTCGGGGTGTTTTGATTATAAAATTCCTGTCGAATTTATTGACCTGATTCAAATCGGTTCTTTGGTTGAAGTTCCATTTGGAAAACAGATTGTTCAGGGGGTTATTGTTGATTTGCTTGAAGTCTCGGTAGTGGAAGATACCAGGGAAATTTTAGGATTAATTGATCCCGTCCCTGTATTAACCCAGGCACAGATCAAATTCGCAAAAACAATAGAAGATACGTTTTATTGCACCTATTCCCAGGCGATCGAATTGATGGTCCCGGCAGGATTAAGTCAACAGGCAGATATTCTTATCACACTCACCGGAACGACCAATGGCAAATCGCTGTCACAGCTTGAATTGAAAATAGTTGACCAGCTCCAAAAAAAGGGCAGTGTTCGCGGGCGCCAATTGGACAGCGCATTCCCCCGGGTGGATTGGAAGAAACCGTTAAAAAGACTTCAACAAATGGGGATCGTAGAGTACCACTCCTTTCTGCCCAAACCTACTATTCGTCCTCAAATGGTGAGGACAGTTCAAATATGCGGGGGAGAGCAGGAAATCCGGGAATACCAGCTTGAAAATCAGGATAAAAAGGTCACATCTGCTACAGAAAGACGGAACAGGGTAATTGCCTTTCTGCAAAGTGAACCGGAACCCATACCTGTCCAATGGGTATATGCTCAAACAGCCTGCACCATGGTTGACCTGCAATACTTAGCTGGCAAGGATATGGTGACTCTAGGAGAGACAGAATGGATCAGAGATCCAGTCGCAAAAATTAGCATAAAAGCTGAAAAGGATATTACTCTCTCAAACGATCAAGCCCATGCCTGGTCGGAAGTCTCATAACTCCATCGATCAGATGTCGAATGGGAACGATACCAAACCGATCTTGCTTTTTGGAGTGACAGGTTCAGGGAAAACTGAAATATACCTGCGGGCAGCTGAAAAAGTTGTTGCCCATGGAAAAAAAGTAATCATCCTGGTACCCGAGATCTCGTTAACCCCTCAAACAGTGCGACGGTTTATTAACCGCTTTCCGGGCAGAGTGGGTTTGTATCACTCCCGGTTAACTGCCGGCGAGCGATATGATACTTGGCGCCGGGCACGGGCAGGGAAGATCGATGTCATGGTTGGACCCCGTTCGGCATTATTTACACCCTTCACAGATATTGGTCTGATCATTATTGATGAGTGTCATGATGATTCATACTGCCAGGGCGACTACGGAGTTTATTATGATTGTAGAGTCCTGGCTGAGCAATACTCCCGTAACCTAAAAGCGTTATCAATATTTGGATCAGCCACTCCGGATGTCTCACAATTATATAATGCCCAGGAATCCGGATGGAAAATCCTCAAATTACCGGAGCGTATCAAATCAATCTCCACGGGAAGCGTAGAATCGATATTTCCAGTAAGCAAATCTCCAAATATGGGTGAATTACCTGACGTTCAGGTTGTGGATATGCGGGATGAGTTGAAAAATGGAAACTTGTCCATCCTCAGCCTGGATCTTCAAAAAAGATTGATCAGCACAGTCAAAGCTGGAAATCAGGCAATTTTATACCTGAATCGAAGGGGTAAAGCTACCTATGTCTTTTGTCGAAATTGTGGTTATGTGTTGGTTTGCCCAGCGTTGTGACCTGACCTTAACGTTGCATGGAGACAAAAATGAATTGATCTGTCATCAATGCGGCTACAGGCGTGGGCTACCAAAGGTTTGCCCTGAGTGCAGGTCAACAACCATCCGCCAATTGGGAGTTGGAACTGAGACAGTAGAGGCAGCAGTCCGAAAACTACTGCCGGATGCCAATATTTTACGCTGGGATGCTGAAACATCCCGGTTCAAAGACGCTCATGAGATCATTTTGTCGCATTTCATGAACCACAGGGCAGATATCCTCATCGGAACACAAATGATCTCCAAAGGTTTGGATTTTCCAATGGTTACCCTGGTAGGAGTTGTCCTGGCTGAAACCGGATTATCGTTACCTGACTATCGCGCAACAGAGCGTACATTCCAGTTATTGACCCAGGTGGCAGGCCGGGCAGGAAGATCAGACTTGGGAGGGAAAGTTATCTTCCAAACGTATCAACCAGACAATTATGTGATTGATCTGGCTTCCCATTATGATTATGAACAATTTTATACGCATGAATTGGAATATCGAAGGCGATTGGGCTATCCTCCATATTATCAGTTGATCAAGTTGGAAATCTCCAACCAGTCGGCCGAAATTGCTGAATCTACTGCTAATCGTATCTCCCATTTACTTGTCAATTGGATGGAAGCTTCCGGAAGACAGGCAAATGAAATGGTGGGTCCGGTTCCCTGTTATTTTGGAAAAGTGAACAATATCTATCGTTGGCAAATAATCCTGCGCGGACCCAACCCTGGTTCTCTCATTAAAGAACATATTTCTGAATTAACTGGTGTAAGGATAGAAATCAATCCACCAAATCTGCTATAATATTTGAATAAATCCACTTGAAAGCTGAAAAAATGTATGCGTAAAGAAGCTTTAACATGGAATGATATAGAAGGACTTTTAGATCACCTGATGCCCCAGCTTGAAGGTGATTTCGATTCAATGTTAATGATCACCCGGGGTGGAATTATTCCAGGGGGGTTGATCGCAGAAGCGATGAATATCACCAGTATTCTTAACTGCTGCTGTGAATTTTCCATCGGAGATGAATACGCCATCCTCCAAACTGCTCTCCTGGCCGCAATTTTTGCAATTTCCTGAAGATACATTGATACGCGGAAAGCGCATCCTGGTAGTGGATGATGTCTGGGGATCTGGTCGAACAATAACAGCCGTGAAGAACAGGGTATCTGTCGGGGGTGGAGTTCCATTGACATGTGTCCTACATTTCAATCCCGCACGGAATATCTTTAAGCCTGGCTGCCCGGATTACTATGCGGCAACAACTGATGCTTATATCATCTATCCGTGGGAAATAAATCGCGACAAAGATCTTGCCATAGGTTGGGACGCAAAATAATTAATTATCTAAATAAATCTGGTTGTAGCAAGAGGGAATATGGATCAGATCATCACCAAGTTATTGAAATTGCAAAACCCTGCCATCCAGTATAAAGTGCGATTATTGGTTTTGGAAGACGATCCTTTTTCTGATGAAATGAGGAGGCTGCAACAAGAGGTACGGGGGAGTGAACTGGTTCGTCAGTTATTATCCCAGCGTGATGAAAAAGGATTGATCCCGCTGGACCCTTATAAAAAATGGAACGGTGCTCATTGGGTATTGCATACTATATCCGATTTGTTTTACCCGCCTGGTGGTGAAAATTTACAACCAATTGCTGAACAGGATTATGATTGGATATTTTCAGACAGGAGAATGCATTGGGTAAAACAAAGAACTAAAAACGCAGGCGGAACTCCGCCACGAGCTTGTGCTTCAATGGAAGGATCCACCTTATTTGCCATGATCCGGTTGGGATTTTTAGATGAAAGGTGCGATTATTTAGCCGAGCGGTTATTGTCCTGGCAATGGCCGGATGGAGGATGGAATTGTGACGATAATCCTCACGCCAAAAACTCATCTTTTATGGAAACATTGCTGCCGCTGCGTGCATTATCCTTATATTCGCGAGTTGCCAGTGATCCTGTTCCAGCTCATGCCGCAGAAAGAGCCGCTGAGGTTTTCTTAAAAAGATTTTTATTCCGGTCGCAGAAAGATGGTTCAATAATGGAAAACAGCTTCCTGCAGCTTCATTATCCCTGTTACTGGCATTATGATGTTTTGCTTGGCCTTAAGGTTATGGCAGATTGCGGCATTATCAGTGACCCCCGCTGTACTGAGGCATTGGATTGGCTGGAATCACGCCGGTTGCCGGATGGGGGTTTTCCTGCTGATGCAAAGTATTATCATAAAAGAGTTCTCGATAGTAATGCAAGCCTGGTGGATTGGGGTCCTGTCAGCAGTAAAAAATATAATCCCTATGTGACTGCTGATGCTTTATATGTTTTACATGCAGCCGGCAGGTACCAGGCTCAATAGATTGATTTACCGCACAAGTATCAAGAATTATAAGAAAAAAGTCCCTGACCATTCGATCAGGGACTTATATTGTTTTCAATCGATAGTATCCATACTAGCTGCCCTGGCAATAAACCTTGGTTCCGTCTACCTTGATAAACAATTGCTGCTGACCATCCTGCTCGATAGAATACGAACCGAGCTTTGGTTTCAATGAATTCATGATCATCCCGGCATTTGCCCGGGACCATAGGTAAGACGGCCAGGTGTAATCTTGAGAAAACTGGCTGGATTGTAAGTCAGTATCAATCCTTGCTATACAGGCAAGCGCTGCTCCAGTCAGAGACCTGACATATTCAGGTAAGGACTGGTTTTGGTATTGATTGGACAATTCTGGAATAGCATCGTTGGATAGTGAGACAAGATAAGCAACATCCAGATCAGAACCATTAACGGCACGTGCAATGTTCTGACGGGCAATGAAACCATCCACATTCATGATATTCAAAGTGATTCCGAAGCCGAATGCTGCCAGGACCACAGCTAAAGCGAACATACGGGATTTCTTCAAGATCTCAAGTACTACTATTGCTGCCAGGAGAACTCCAATCCAGATCATGAAAACATGCGTATACGTTCGTAGTCTTGAAAAACCATATGCTCCTTCATATAATTGCAGCCGCTGAAAGGCAGAGACCAAGATCACACAGATAAGGACCACCAATCCAACGGAAAGTGAAGTAAAAATGGTGGATTGTTTCCCTGTTTGTCTTTTGCCGATGGAGTTGAGTACCTGCATGATCAATAGGGATATCACCGCAACGATCACCAGTTCGCTAAACCCCTTTCGAGCATATTCGGCAAACGTAAATCCATCGATGTGAATATTGGTCTGACCACCGAAGAAATATTTAAATTGGATACCCACGAAGAATGCAAATAACAGGTCGATCCCCAGCAGGATGATAATGGATTCGATCCATCCCAAGGAAAGGAGGAAGCCACGGTTTTTCCAGGCCGATCAACTGATCGTCTTTGCTGCTGGTGTACGCATGCAGGTAAGTACCTGCCAGAAAGTAACCCAGGATCAAAATATAAAATGCTCTGAAAAGATATTCACCCAGCTTTTCAATTCTTAAATAACTTTAGGATGGCTTCAAAATTCTGATTAAAAATTGGATCTGCAGAAGCTAGCAGGGCAGCCAGTACAAGAACGATTGGCAAGGCCAGAAGCAACCCTCTGATGATCGACCAACTGGTCGCACCTTTTTTCTTTGGTGTGGTTTCCAGGGTCTCCTCTTGTGTCCCGTCTGTTTCTTTCTTTTCTTTGGCTGCAAATAACATTAAAGCCTTCGATATCGCTGAAAGAAAGAGCTTAAAGAAATTCGAAATATAATCACTGAAACTATAATTCCACCATTTTCCGCCGGTGTATGTGACAGCCAGCAAAGCCATGGCTCCGACTGTGAGTAAATAGTTAATAAATGTCGTAAATGGTTCCTCACGAAAGACGGTCATTACAGAGAAGAACAAAACAGGGATCAATAGAAGCCAGCTATTCTTTGCCGGGCGAATTCCCTCACCCAGTGATAATAGTAATCCTCCAGCCAGGGTGAGGATGACCATGATCAGGAATGAAATTCCTGGTTCCTTTTTCCAGAAGAGCAGGTCGAAGATCCAGGCGATCAATATGACAGACCAAAGCAGCCGTGATTTATGTTGTAAATTCATAATTCTCCTTTGAATTTCAATGTTTATAATATTCTCAACCAGATATCTCCTCATCTGATGAAGAGGTACAATATGAGTATAGGGAGAGTAAAGAACTAGGTACAAACCCTCAAGGTCAATTATTTTGCACTTGAGTGCAAAGAATTTTGGAGATAATCACTCATAGTCAATTGTCCTGAGGAAATATGATTGAACTGATGATCGTTGAAGATAATGACAATCTTAAGGAAGGCATTGATCGATGGTATGAATGCCCTGGATGAATTGCATGTAGTTGGCTGCATATCCATCTGGTGAAGAAGCACTAGCAGCCTGTCATAAATTCTCCCCCGCATGCCATCCTGATGGATGTTCAACTGGCGGGTGAATTGAACGGAATACAAACGGTAGTCGCCATCAGAAAAGAATATCCACGATTACCTGTAGTTTTCTACTCGATCCAGGATGATGAAAAATATTACCGTGATTTTCAAAAATCCGGCATTCTTAGCCATTATGCCTATGTGAGCAAGAGCAATTACCTGCTGCCAGGAATGATCCACCCCTTGATCAAAGATGCAATTGCAGGTCGCTCATATATCGACCCTGAGATCGAAGCCAGGGTTCAAGAGGTGCGGGGTAAAGATTCCGAATCTCCAATTACACTTCTGGATCCTGATGAAATCCGGGTGGCAGAACTGATCGCTGAAGGCTGTACAAATGAACAGATCGCCAGGCATCTTGGTATCAAGGATAAACGCACGATCAGCCGGATAAATGGTCAAATTTATTCCGCGTGGGGTTTGGACAGTAATACAACGGATGATAAGGTTGCCAGAACAAGAGTCACCCTTATTATTCTTTCCGGCAGGCTTTTAACCTGGGATGATAAGGGACAAGCATATTATCCGGGACGAACAGGGAACAATGATTCGTTGGAGGAAGGATGAGCGGTAACATCTGGCTGGATTGGATAACTCTGTCTGTATCCATATTCAATACCATCATAATGCTCTGGATGGGGTTGATGATCCTGCTCAGTTCCGATAAACGGACCTGGGGTGTCTGGTTGGCAGCAGGTGGGCTCCTCGTCGGATCGTTGTTTTTTGTAAGCCACACTGCCATCATCGGGCAGGAGATCTCATTTTTTACCCCCGGGCACCAACTTTTGGTGGCATGTGGGCTGGGGGCCGGTTGTCGCTGCTCCGTTTGGTTGGTATATCGTCATGCTCTGGTTTTCAGGTTATTGGGAGAACTCAGCATCCAACTTGCATATTCGGCATAAAGCCTGGTTAAGCCTAACCATAATCTATGCTGTGTTACTGCTAGTTTTATTTATCTTCCTAAACCCGTTGAGTTCGTTATCTCCCCGAGCAAATATTGATTATGAAGCGGGACCTGCGTTTACTGGAATTCCGTTACTTATTCATAGCATATCCGGTATTTATCTTTATGTGCATTGCCCTTTCAATGGATACTTTGATCCGACCCGGACCAACTGGCAGGTTCATGGGAGCACAAGCAAGAGAAAAAGCCAGATCCTGGCTGGTGGGAGCCAGCTTTATCCTTCTGGTTGTCGCTGTACTGGTCGGGTTTGCCATTTTATGGGTCCTGCAAAATGCTCAACAAAGTGCGGCTTTGCCTGAATTATATGGGAATATTGCTCCAACCCTTGGAGTAATGGATCTGATCCTTTCATTATTAATCGGTGCAGTGGTCTTGCTCGTGGGACAGGCAATTGTTTCTTATGGGATTTTTACCGGTAAACCTCTTCCCCAGGAATGTTTTCAAACGACAATGGATCTACGCCATCATCATGTCTGCCATCGTGGCAATCATCTTTGCCGCGAGCCTGCAAATAAAATTAAGGATGGTGTACTCCCTCTTACTGGCAGCCATTCTGTTAGGTGCATTCTTCGCCTGGATCACCTGGCGATATCTGATAGAAAGGGATATAGCCATTCATCAGGTCAGGCCAATACTTACCAGCCCTAAATTGTTACCCATGATCATGAAACAGGGCGGGAACATTCAAGCAGATCCGGACCTATTAACCTCATTCCAGGTTCTTGCCCGGGATATTTTAGAGGTTGACCAAGCTTTACTCGCTCCTCGTGAAGGATTGCCTTCTTTGGAAATACAATCTTTATATTATCCCGTAAAAATTCCTAGCCCGGATATTGCTGCCGATATTCTTACTCAGGTAAGTAAAGATTCCAAGGGGATTGGTGTTCCTCTACACGCAGCGGAAAGCAGCGGTTTTACCTGGCTTGTCCCTTTGTGGAGCGAACGAGGATTAAATGGAATGCTTTATCCTGGGAGCAAAGCAGGATGGCAGCTTTATCTCTCAAGAAGAAATAGAATTGGGAAGAGCTGCCTGTGAAAGAATGCTGGATATTGCAATTAGTGCGGAACTCTCAAATCGATTGATCAAGCTACAGCAGCTAAGATTTTCTGAGCAGAGCATTATTGACCAACGTCCCCGCAGAGTACTTCACGATGAAGTCCTTCCGACATTACATTCAGCCATGCTTCAGATCAGCAGGTCAGAAGAAAACAATGAAATCAACATTAAAGTTATTATCCAACACGCATAGGATGATATCCAACCTGCTCAAAGAACTTCCATCAGCTTATGCACCTCAATTTGAACATATTGGTCTTGCCCAAGCCATCCGAAAATTGACAATCGAGGAATTCTCTTCAAATTTTAAAAATGTCGATTACCAGTGGGAGGAGATTGTAGAAACAAAACTGAATGATTTATCACAATTAAAAAAAGAAGTGATTTATTATGCGGTCCGTGAAGCGATCAGAAACTCGGCTTTGCATGCACTACCAAAAGTCGGTGAAGAAAAGGTCACACTTACGATTTGCATCACAACAAATACTGAAATCAAAATAATAGTGAAGGATAACGGGGGCGGTGTAAAGAATGGTAAAGATCCATCCAAAGGGACGGGACAGGGGCTGGCTATTCATAGCACCTTGATGGAACTGATCGGTGGGAGGCTTTCGATTGAAAGCGAACCGGGATCATTCACCCGGGTGAGTCTAAACTGTCCATTTTAACGATCAGTGTATTAAATGCGCTGATCACCATTTAACGGTTTTGACCTGGTTTGCAGTAGAACCCCTAAAATCACCAAACCGATAAATACAACCTGTTTATATGGAAACTCTGGTGGAATAACCTGTGTGATGAGCATGGCTCCGCTGAAAGATGATAGTATCTTTAATGCCCATTCGAAGGCTGACAGCATAAAGAACGCCCCCAACGCACCCCCCATCAAAATAAAGATCCACGACAGTGTACCCAAGTCAAGCTTAAGAATCCCCAGGATACCATTTACAAGATATGCCCCGAGTAAAAATCCACCCAGGCCAAATATGATATTCTTAATAAATCGTGCCAGAAGAACAAGTACCAGGCCAATGATAATACCGCCACCTAGTGCGTACCAGATGGGTTGATCCGGCACGATAGCTTGAGCAGCGCTAAATCCTGCCACAAAGCCGATTAGTCCGACCATCAGCCAGACAAGTTTTCTGCCAAAAATCAGTAAAATTGAACCAATAACCAATTTTAATAAAATCATAATTCCAACTCTCTTATGAAGTTAATAAATAGAAATGCAATTCTTATGCCTTTTATGGATGATCTATTAACTCAGGGAATTACTGTCGAGAACGATCTCTTCTATTCTTTTTTGGCTCCATAGGTCTGCCAATGGATCCTGTTTGGATCATATTTGGGTTTGGGTTGCTTGATGAATTGTGGGTGACCAAGATAAACGGCACAAAAAGGTGTAACACCCAGGGGAAGATGAAATAACTTTGCCACACGTTTTCCAACCAAAGGGATGGGATATATACCAACCCAACAAGACCCTAATCCTAGAGCAGTCGCAGCCAGTAGTACGTTTTCAGCTGCAGCGCTGCAATCTTGTATCCAAAACATTAATCCGGCCGGATTTCGAGCAACACGCTGGCTGCCGCAAACCAGAATGACTGCCGGGGCAGGGAATTTTCCATAAGGGAGAGTTTCCTGTAAGCCAGACAACATTTCTGGTTCGGTAATAACCACAAATTCCCAGGGTTGGCTGTTCACAGCGGATGGAGCAGACATACCCGCCTGTAATAATAGATCCAGCTGATCTTGTGCCACTGGTTCGTCTGTAAATTTGCGCATGCTGCGTCGGGCGAAGATGGATTGTAACATTGGGTCCATTGCTTACTCCATAAAATAGTATTTGATTATAAAGGTTATAATTATATTTTATTCGATTTATCACACGCAGGATTGATTCTCATAGATATCTATTTACAAAAATGAGACCTTATTCATCTAGTGGAACACTTAAGGTTGCAAAACCGGTAGGTAGGGTTTTTGCTTTAGCCATCATTTATGCGTTATTAGCGGTTTTAATAACAGAAGGTTTCGTCAGGTTGGCAATCACTGCCAATTTATTGGCTGAACCCGGAATTGGTACAAGTAATGCTGATCTGAACATAAAAATCCCTTTGTTGGATAACCTTGTAAAAAAATCAGGTGGAGTTGACTGCATATTTATAGGCAGCTCAATGACCAATGACGATGTGGATCCGGAAGTGTTCGCTCAGACTTACGCAGAACTTTCTGGCCGAAAGGTTATCTGTTTTAATTTTGCTATCGCTAGGTTAAACGGGGAGATTGCCGGGTGGTTGAGCAGAATTTTGGTTGAGCGTTATCATCCGAATTTGCTTATCTATGGCACCTCAGCTCGAGATTACTCTCAGGAATTGGGAAACAGGGCATTGATTGAGGACAGCTGGTTTCGCTATAAATTGGGAAAATGGAACATAGCCGGTTGGTTAAAAGATAATTCAATGGCCTTTCGTTTGTATTTGACGTTTCTCTCGGATCTCAATCCTGACAATAGAGAGTATGCAATCCAGGTCCGTCAGAATACATCGCCTTACGGGCATTTTGAACTGACAAAGATTGCAACATCTTTGGAAGGGGAAATCACCATACATGAAAAAAATCTACAGCAGGCGGATTTTGCTGGGGTAAAGCGGCTGACAAATTTGGACGCTACAGATGTTCGCGTGGTTGTAATGGAAATACCAATACACGAAAGTTTCTTACCAATATACGTCAATGATAAAACTGAAGATTACTATACATTATTTTTTGATCCGTTAGCGAGGTTACTAAACAGGAGGGGTATTCCGTTTATTCAAACCATCACAGACGGTCGATATACAGCTTCCGAAGATGGTTGGGCAGATATGAAGCACTTGAATAACAAAGGTTCAGCAAAGTTTTCTGCCTGGTTGGCCGGCGAGATATGGCGGCTTGAACAAACTAGTCAACTAACCTGGGGAGAACAATAAGTGCAGATCATCAGTTGGCAGTTTGCTGTTTTTGTGATTGTCACCCTGGTGGTGTACTATCTGCTTCCGCGTAAAAGCCAAAATATCTGGCTGCTGGCAGCATCACTGGGCTTCCTGTTGACGTGGAATGTCTTCAGCGTGGTTGTTCTTCTGGTTTCCATCGCCATCAATTATTTTGCCGGGAATAGAATCTGGCGCAATGGGGTGAAAAAGAAAGGCTGGTTGTGGATCGGGATAGTCGTTAATGTGGCTGTCCTTATATTCTTTCGTTTTGAAACGTCCGGCTACCTGGAAAAAGCCATTCGCGCATTTTTGAATCTGGCTAATCCCACCGGTTCATTTGAGCTGCGAATCCTGCTCCCGATTGGATTCTCCTATTACTGCCTGCAAGCCATCAGCTACCTGGTGGATGTATCCCAGAAGCAGTGTCAACCTGCCGGTGACCTGGTGGATTTTGCACTTTACATGGCATATTTCCCGCGGATGCTCTCCGGTCCGATCGAACGCGCGCGCACCTTTCTTCCGGCATTGGCTGCTCCGCGGGTGGTGGATAATGACCGGATAGCGCGTGGGTTCACCCGCATTGTCATTGGTTTATTACGCAAGGTGGTCATTGCCGGCATCCTCTCCAGCTATATACCCGAAGACATGTTCTCTGCGCCGGCAAATTACTCCACCCTGGGATTGATTTTCCAGATGCTGCTCTATGCCTTCTGGGTCTACAACGATTTTGCAGGATATACCAGCATCGTACGCGGTATCAGTGATTTCCTTGGACTTGATCTTTCCCCCAACTTTGATACTCCTTACTTTGCACACAGTTTTACAGATTTTTGGAACCGCTGGCATATCAGCCTGTCACACTGGCTGCGTGATTACATTTTTTTCCCATTCAGCCGTTATTTGTTGCGAAGGAAAATTAATCCACGCTCGATTATTTACCTGGCTGTCCCACCATTGCTAACCATGCTGGTCTCAGGGTTGTGGCATAATTTTGGCGCATATATGATCTTTTGGGGATTATTACACGGGCTCTTGCAATCATTTGAAAAACTGGCATCCCGCGGAAAGCCGGTCGCCAAATGGGAGGACAAACCAGTACTAAGGAAAGCTGGAAGTATCCTGCCGGTGTTCATCGGGGTGATACTCACCTGGATTCCATTCGCATCCGGAAGCCTGTATCGGGTGCGGGATTACATAAAGGCCGTCTTCACCTCAACAGTTGAACCTGAGATCACAACGCTTTGGCTCATCCCGCTTTTTGCAATTATAATTAATTTCGGGTTGGACCTGATGCACTACCGCCAAAACGATGAACTCGCGGTTCGGCGATTACCTGTATTTGCACAGTCTACACTTCTGGCTGCTGCCTTGCTGGCCATCCTGATCAGTTTTTTAGGCAGCGAGTCTGTTTTGACCAGTTTTGTCTATCAGGGATTTTAAGGAAATATATATGGATCGTAACGAAGTAATGACCAAACTGAAAGCATATATATGCTCTGAATTATTGAATAATGCGGATTATCCAATTACGGTAGACCAACCGCTGATCACTGGCGGGTTAACGGATTCCTTTTCGCTTGCACAGATAGGTGTATTTGTTGAAGATGCCTTTGGAGTCTACATTCCAGATACTGACCTGACAGTGAATAACATGGATACCCTGAATTTAATGACTGATGAAGTTATCGAGCGTGCAGGATGATTTCGGAAGAAACAAAAACGTTAATTCAACCGATCATTGAACGTGCACTCCACCAGCCTGATCGGCTGGTTCTTGTGTTCGTCCACGAGGATGGGATGCAGGAACGTGTCTCAGCCGGGGAATTTTATCGTGAAGCTGGCTTATTCGCGGATTCATTACGAAATCAAGGTCTGGGGGCGGATGACCTGGTAATTGTGGTCCTCAAGCATTCACGTGAGCTGCTTTCTGCCTTCTGGGGTAGTTTACTGCTGGGTTCCATTGTCTCCATATTCCCTTATCTGACCGAAAAGCTTGACCCTCAGCTTTACATGGAAAGAGTGAAAACGCTTGTGGCGAATGAAGGAGCCAGGGCAGTGATCACCTTCCCTGAATTTAAAGATGATCTCTCAAATCTGCTAAGTGATGTGGATTGCAGGGTGATCAGTACGGATGATGTATTGGGTGGACCCAAGCATACAGGTGATGGTTTCGTTCCTTCTGGAGAATTTCAGGCGGACAAGATAGCTTTTTTGCAGCACAGCAGCGGAACCACCGGTCTACAAAAAGGAGTTGCCCTTTCCCACGGATCTGTTCTGAACCAGATCCATTCGCTCAGCCAGGCATTGCAGTTATCAACAACAGATAAGGTTATTTCCTGGCTGCCCCTTTATCATGATATGGGATTGATCGGTGGATTTGTTCTTCCGATCGTAGCCGGGATTCCGTTAATTCTCCTATCTCCATTTCACTGGGTGCGGGATCCCAAGATATTATTCACCTATGCGGCTGAACACCACGCCACACTGACCTGGCTTCCGAATTTTGCATTTAACCACTGCGTTCGCGGAATTAGGCGCAGCGATATTCAAACCCTTGATCTTTCTTCATTGCGTGCATTGATAAGTTGTTCAGAACCGGTTCGTCGCGATTTATTTGAACTATTCTTAAATAGGTTCCAGGAGCAAGGTATCCGACAAGGAATGCTGCAGGCGAGTTATGCATTGGCAGAAAATACTTTCGCTGCTACTCAAACTGTACCCGGGGAGCCGCCGTTTTATGATTGGATCGATATAAAATCTTTACAGATAGAAAAATACTCGAAACCAGTAGTTCCTGAATTTGAAGGATCCTTCCCAATGGTGTCGAACGGTAAGGCCATCCCCGGTACTGAAGTAGCCATTGCTGGTCCCGATGGTAAAATACTGCCGGATAGATTCACTGGCGAGATCATCCTTCGCAGTAATTGTATGCTTACAGGTTATTACCATCGACCTGAACTGACGGAGAAGGTGATGATAGAGGGCTGGTTCCATTCCGGCGATATCGGATATATTGCTGATGGCAATGTATATGTGTCCGGAAGAATGAAAGATATGATCATTGTCGGGGGCAAGAATGTTTTTCCACAAGATCTGGAAGCCATTGCAAATACAATAACAGGTGTTCATCCTGGTCGGGTTGTTGCTTTTGGTGTGGACGATATCAAACTCGGGTCAGAGGGAGTTATTATGGTTTGTGAAGTTGATGCAGATCATCTCAGCGAACAAGAGAAAAAACGAATCGAATCGGATATCCGTCAAAGGATAGTGAGGGAAACTGAAGTGGTGTTAAAAGAATTGCGATTGGTAGATGAAAGATGGTTGATTAAAACCTCTTCCGGTAAAATCGCCAGAAATGACAATCGCGAAAAATACCTGCGGATTTTTAATTATTAGGATGTATAAATATGAATATTTATTTTGCCCGACATGGTGAGAGTGAAGCCAACCTTGAAAATGTGATCTCTAATCGGGATCTGATTCACCCGCTGACTCAAACAGGCAGAGAACAGGCAGCCAATCTTGCCGAGCACTTGATAGACACTGGAATCACCGGAATATTTTGCAGCCCGATCCAACGAGCAGTGGAAACTGCAGTAATTATTGGTGCAATCCTTAAGGTGCCTGTTGCCAAGGCGGATGCACTCAGTGAGTTCGATTGTGGAATTATGGAAGGCCGTTCTGATGATAAAGCCTGGTTTGAGGTTGGTCGTGCAGTTCGAACCTGGCTGGAGAAAGATGACCTGGATTATAAAATTGAAGGTGGGGAAAGCTGCCATGAGGTTCAGGACCGGTTCTTCATTTTTGTGAATAGACTAATCCAACTGGGCAGAGATGAAACATTTTTATTGATCAGTCATGGGGGAACGCTGCGATTGACAATCCCATTTTTGTTTCAAAATTTACCATCCACTCTATATCAGGACCATTTCTTTGGTTATACTGATTATGCGGTTGCTGAAGTGGTGGAAGGGAAATTAATATGCAGAGAGTGGTGCGGTCAAAAAATGTTCAGTTGAGTCCATCATTAAAGAGAGGATGCATATGATCGGAGCGATTGCAGGTGATATTATCGGTTCAGTTTATGAGTGGCATAATATCAAAACCACTGACTTCCCCATGATAAATGATGCATGTTTTTTTACGGATGATTCCGTTTTGACCGTTGCCCTGGCTGATAGCATTTTGACCGGCATACCATACACAACATTACTAAAGGAATACTATTCTCTTTATCCCAACGCCGGATACGGAGGAATGTTCGGTCGATGGGCGCGCTCTGATAAAAGTGAGCCATATAATAGTTTTGGCAATGGCGCAGCCATGCGAATCAGTCCCGTGGGCTTTGCTTTTTCAACATTGGATTCGGTCATGGCGAAAGCGGAAGAATATACCAAGGTTACTCATAGTCATCCTGAAGGGATCAAAGGTGCCCAGGCAACTGCTGCGGCGATTTACCTTGCCAGGACTGGAAATGACAAAGACCAGATCCGTGGATTCATCCAGATGCGATTTGGATATGACCTTTCAAGGCGGGTGGATGATATCCGACCCATGTACAAGTTCGACGAGACCTGTCAGGGAACTGTGCCGGAAGCGATCATCGCATTTCTGGAATCAGACAGCTATGAGAATGCAATTCGCCTGGCAATCTCTCTGGGTGGGGACAGCGATACGATTGCCTGTATTACCGGTGGGATCGCCCAGGCATTCTACGGGGGTGTTCCACTGGAAATTGAAAAATTGGTTTATAAAAAGTTGGATGCAAAACTGGGTAATATTACCCGTAATTTCATGAAGAAGTTCATCGACAATAGCCAATAAAGGCAAAATCAGATCAGACCCGTAAATCGACCAGCGTGCCACTGCCATCCAGGCTGGATTGCTGGATCATCTTTACCAGAGCCTGCCCTTGCAGAGCTTGTTGATCTTGGATTTGCTTCACGACCGAGACTGCGATGGATGTACGAGCGTTCCCTGAATCGACCTGACTCTGGACTAGATTCAATACATCATTCGTAGATATGCCATTTACCATATGATCATTATCGGCTGATTATTTCCGGACTGAAGCCCCGGGGGTTCGCATTGACATGAAAATGGATTACGGTATAATTCCTGATTGCCTCACGGTCCACTAGCTCAATGGCAGAGCAACTGACTCTTAATCAGCAGGTTCAGGGTTCGACTCCCTGGTGGATCACCTACCCGATTATTAAATATTGTTCCAGATTCAGGGTCCCCTTACGCCACAGGGGTGCTTCGCAAGGGGATGGTATTCGACTCCCTGGTGGATCACCTTCCCAAAAATATATTCCGCTACTTCGGCAAGGAGATAACTATCCGGGTCTTGCCATCCTCCAAGACAAATGACATCATCATTTCTGTATTATTCTTTGACCACATTTGGGTGACTGTATTTGCTGCCGATATATCATTAGCTAGAGTCCATTCATTACTGATCAATTGCTGGCGATAATAAGAAGCAACCACATCGATCTGGTCCGGAGCAATGAACATCACGATTTCACCGGTCTTCATTAAGCCAATTGACCCGGGGTAAAGCGGTATGTCTTCAGGCAGCCCGCTTTCGGTTGGATCGATCGTTGGCTCTGGACCAGGTTCTATGGTTGGCGTTGAATCCAGACCGGGTTCGCTTTTTGCGTTGGCATCCGGTATGGATGAGATCTGTAATTCAACATTCAATGGGTTATCTTCAGTTTTGGAAAGCAATAAGGTTAATATCTGGTTTCCCTTTCTGAAATCCATTAAGAACGGGGCAGTAATGGAGCCACCAGGTTTATTTTCCGGAGGCTGCCAACCAAGAGTGGAAAGTTGTTTAATATAGAAATCGACCACCTCCCCCGCATCGGAAGATGTATCAAAGGTCAGGCTCCCACTACCATAAGTGATGTTTGTTGATCCTTCCAGCGGATTGACCTCAACAGGAACCGGCCTGCAGACTGTGGGAAGGTTGACAGCATCGGTCTGATCTACTAATTCCAGTTGATATATCCAGCTTTGGGATATTTCCAGGTCCTTCCCGGTTATTTTTTCGGGCATCGCAACAATAAGAAGGTACTTGACCACATATCCACCATCATCAGCGATCCAGAGTTCTCCGGCTACGTCTTCACTTCCCTTCGCTACTGGAAGGCTGCCCCGGTCAAAGGAGTAATGCGAACTCGCGATCCCGTTCATCATCTCTTTTCCAACCAGATCAGCTTTAGTGACCGGGAGTAGAAGAGATGCCGGTTCGGTAACTGGTATGGTGGAAGGCTGAACGATTGAACCCTGGCATGCAGATTGAGATTGTTCCCATTGATAGAATGCGCCGTCCAGCGATATGAACCTCATGGAGATGGATCGGGTATCAGTTCCGCTGACTGTGTTGGAATAGTCAAATGCCCCGGTAAAAGGTTGTTTTGACAATTCGTAGTCAATATGGCGCTCATAAGGTTGACCGTCCAGGGTTCCTGCAAGGTCCTGCTGCAGGGAAGCTTTGTACCCGGAAAGTTGGTCCAAACCAATCGCAGGGTTCAAAAGCAGATCTCCGGCATTGGCTGTCGAACCCGCACTGGGAGATGTTTCCTTAGTTTTTTGCTGAACCATTGATGTCAACGAACAGGAAAGCGTTACAAGGAGAAGAGCTATTATGCCTATGACTTTTATAAGCCATTTATTTACATTCATTTGGCTGCCTCCCGCTTTAATGTCAGAATGGCGAAATAGAAGGAGTTGAACCCCGACAAACTGTCGATGCCGCCCTGAATGAAAGGGACATCGATCATTTTTGAACCTTCTCCAGATGGAAACTCCTCGCTGATCCATGGATCTTCCTGAATATTTACCGGGAGGGATAAATTTTGGGGATGGGAGTTGCCATCACAGGTGATGACCACGCTATGGACATCAGTGAAGGATTCGGGTGTGCCAATTACCAATGTCACACCCCCATTTTCACCCATTTCCACCGTTTTTACATCTACAAGACCTTCTGCATGATCGGTGTTATTTGTGCTCAAGGAGCACTCCGGCGGAAAACGCGTGAAAGTGCCATCATAAGTAATCCTTTTTAAGAAACCTTCTGCCTGGCGTGGATGGTTTGGATCAGGAGCGGTAAGCAAACCTGAAGATTTCATTACAAGTTCCATATCAAGAATATCGCCAAAATAGTAGCTGTGGATATTCAGGTTATATCGATAGTTGCATTTTTCCACTTCAAAGTTTGCAGTAGACTGAGAATCCACTTCCAGATCTCTGTTGAATAGCTTTACTATGACTGTCTCATAACCTTCCTTTTGAGCAGTATAGACGAAGTATGCTGTACCGCTGTTAGTTCCCGGCCGTTGGGTTGATGGATCCATCTCTCCCAGTTTGGCACTCGCAGAGATTGGTCCAGGTCCTGTTATCGATGAAAGGATATCACCAGTAGAATCCCATTTTGCTGTCAACATGTATGGTTCTCCGACGCAAACAAGTCCATCAAGCCCGGAGATAGATATTGTCCATTCACTTTTCCCTGCATTGAGTGAATGACCAGAAACTTGAGCTGAAGGTACCATGTTCCCAATAAGAATGGAAAGAATCAACATGTATCTCCAGGCAAGAGTAGAATATGTTTTATTAATCACATTTCTCATCAGATCCTCCTTTAGAATCCGACAGGTCAAAAGAACCGTGCGATTTTCTTGTTAGGTTAGCATGGCCAGGATAATTGAATTTACTTATTGTAGTAAGCCTGCTCAAAGTCCAAACTCGAACAATTCACCATGTATGATACGATACGTTGGATTATTGTATTTTACAAAATAACGGTAATAATGCAAGAAAACCTGTTAGTAAATTTGGGTTTCAATATTTATCATATAAATTGATGTCCTCTGATGTTTACTAACCTTTGTTCCAACGAAGAATGAAATAATCTAGCGCATACCCCTAAAAATCTTTAACTTTTATATTTCAAACAAAATGCATTGTGGCATTATTGTTATATTGAGACTACATATGCCCATGTAAACAGAAAAACGAAGAAATGAATAACCCGTTATCATCAAGTTCAAGGACCACAGTATTGAATGAAATTCGACTCACTTGTGGATCCTCTAATTGTGGCGATCGATTTGACCGCTACTTTTCTTAAATAAAATGAGAGCCTCAAATGATGAGACTCTCAATTATTCATTCAGCTGATGACTACCTATAGGATTATCTTCAGGTTACATGATTGCTGAGTGGTGTTATTTATGCAAATTCCTCGCGGCTATGAAGCTCAAGCCGTTTTCGGTGAGAGCCCGAGCCGTCCTGTTGCATGCATCCACCTTATCGAGATAGTTGATGCGTAAATTATCCCAATCGCCGCTGGCGATCACTTCGTTTTTCTCACGGAAGTAGTCGAGGATGTCGGACAGGTGAGCACGGGTCACATCCACTTCCGGATCGCCACCTTCGTGTTTGGCTGCAATATTTGCTACATGATCAGCCACCTGGATGAGTTCGTCACGGCGGTTGTAGGGTTGGATGACGATACTCTTTTGTGGTTCGGTGATGTGATGCTCAAAGCGAATGACTTTCTCGAAACCAAGTTCTTTTCGGAAATCGGCAGTCAATTCCATGGTCTGGTTATTGATGGAGTTCGACCAGTTGAACCCGATTACAGGTGATGAGCCATCTTCACGGCTGTACAATTTGGCCATCATCATGATCCACAGAGCGTGGTAAGGATTATCCGAACCAAAAAAGACTGAGATCTTGAATTGGATGTTCACGCCCAGTTTGTAGAGCATAAAACCGAGCAATATGGTTCCGGCATTGAAGTTGAGTACATGCTGGACGCCATAATTGGTGTAATAATACAGGAACTCATCCAACCACATCAAGGCGTGCTCGTTGGGCTGGCCGATTCCACCAAAGTAGCCGGTGATGGTGGCTGGTCCACCCAGGTGCGGGTTGGAGCCATCTGTTCCTTTGGTATCGAGAGTCTCAACAAATGATGCGCCAATGATGTCCAATGCAGCAACAATGGCAGGCAAGTCCCCATCCGCTTCGGATTCTTTCATATTGCGGACAGCAATGAACCGCCCCGGGACGAGTGTTTTGTTGGCAATCGCCTGCTCCGCCATGGCACGTATCCAGGGGAAATATTGGAGCGCAGAAACCTCCAATGTGACGGCATATTCATCCTTGAATTTCATCTTTTTCGCATGCTTCCCCCAGAATATTTTGGCGGTAATCAGCGACTGGGATGAAAGCACCACGGTCGCGCTGTTCGATCAACCAATTTAAATCCTTGATATATTCCGGAGATTTCGCTTTAACCTGTTTGAACAGGTTTTCCATTTTACGGGATTCTACATGCTTGCGGTTGATTTCATCCGGTGTGCCATATTTGGCAACCACTGCCAGGAAGTCATTCATCACCCGGCTATTGGGATCGAGCAAGACGCTGTTAACTGCTTCCAGTCGGGATGCAGGAATTTGGAGAAGTGTGCGAAGGTCGGTCATTAATACTCCTATTTACAATCAGATTTATGGTTTACATACCACAATTCAACATCTAGAGCATCTTCAACAGTTCATCATACTCATCATCCGGCATTCCGAACCAATTTTCGGGTGCGGGGAAGGTTTTTTCGGTAACCTCTTTAACATAGCTGTTTAGGCCGGCGATGATGGTTGCACCGGCATCAGCAAAGACTTTGGCCATGCGTGGTTTGAACTTGGGGTATAGACCAAATGCGTCATGGTAGATGAGTAATTGTCCGTGGGCGTGCAGGCCGGATCCAAGTGACATGATCAGGCAATCCTCTGCACGTTCAGTGATCAGTTTACATATACGGTCAGGTACCATTTCCAAGCAGGATCATAAATGCCCCGGCTTCTTCAAGCACCTTGGCATCATCGACGATCTTTTTGGCGGTTGCTGCACTTTTACCTTGCAAGCGAAATCCACCCAACGAGCTAACACTTTGCGGCGTCAATCCCAGGTGCCCGATGGTGGGAATTCCAGCATCAACAATGCCTTTGACACGGTCGGCCATTGATGTACCACCTTCCAGTTTGATTGCGTCACACCCGGTTTCAGCCATGAAACGACCGGCATTCCGAATGGCGGTTTCGACCGATGGCTGGTAAGTCATATATGGCATGTCACCCACGACCCAGGCATTGGGAGCACCGCGCCGAACTGCTGCTGTATGCCGGATCATATCATCCATGGTTACCGGAAGAGTGCTGTCATAGCCGAGCATGGTCATACCCAGGCTATCACCTACCAGGATCATATCGATCCCGGCCTGATCTTGAAAGAAGGCGGTCGGATAGTCATAACAGGTCAACCAGGTGATGGGTTTTCCTTCGGCAGCTTTTTTGAATAAACCGGGTAAGGTCATTTTCTTGCGCTGTTCAGACATTGCTTCTCCTTATCGTTTCAAATTATGTTTTTAATTCATTTATGATCAAATGGGGTGGATGAAAAAATCATCCTCAACGGAATTTGGAATGTGCATATTTCAGAGGTTGATACATTCAAGGATATTTTAGCATCAAATGCTTAATAATCCTAAATGTCCTCCTTATGGATTTATTTAATCAGCTAACTGGAGGATTTGACTCTTCATATTATACAATACCTAATTTAAGCAAAACAGCTGCAATCGGAAATTAAGTATTGTTTTTGACAGATAGATATATTATTGGACAATTTAGATTGCCGTTCAAGCATTGCTACTTACGGATCACTCAGGTTACGCACTGATTTCTTCAAGCGACCGCCCGGTGGTTTCCTGTTTGAGTCCTGCCAGGACGACCATCGTCAGCATGGGCGCTGCTGCTAAAATTGAAAAGATGATGGTCATTCCCCCGCCAGCCTGGATGACCCAGGCAACCACCATCGGTGCAACCACTCCACCCAGGCGGCCTATCCCTGTTGCCCATCCAGTCGCTGTCCCTCGAATGGATGTCGGGTATAACTCCGAGGAAAACGGATGTGCCAATCCCCAGGCCATACCATTGAAAACCATCAACAGAAAACCGATAGTTAAAATCCAGGCAGTATTTCCGGATAGGCTGAAAATATCGCTGAAAACCCCAACAATCCCAACGATAGAATGATCAACCTCCGGCGGCTGAACCTGTCTGCCAAGTAAGCCACAAGTATCGTCCCGGGAATTTGACCCAGGCTGATGAGTCAACGAAAGTAAAAAAGAACGGTTAATGCTGTTATTTTCACCGGCCAACAAGGTTGGCAGCCAGACAAATACACCCTGGTAGAGAAAGTTTAACGAAATCCACAATACCCACAGGGATAGTGTGATTCTGGCAAATCGCCGGGACCATATTCCATCAGACGATTTTATGACAGTCTGAGAGGTATGACATATTTTTCGGTTGAACGGGGGGGTTTGAATCTTCGATAAAAACAATTCTCTTTGATTCTTTTTGTGCTTTTTCGATCATCCCTTTGCTCAAGAGAAATCGAAGTGATTCAGGAAGAAGCCAATGAATAAGCAACCCGGATATGATTGCCAACCCCCAAAAAGCATTGCAGGGCGCCATCCGGTATGCAGCACCAGGAAATAACCTACTAATGCGGCCAATGTTCCACCCAGACCCCAGAAACCGTTCAGGAGCACCAATAGAGTTCCGCGCAGGCGTGTGGGTGAGAATTCTGATACAAGTGTCCCTCCCGTTGGCAAAATGGCCCCTAATCCCATTCCGGTGAAAAATCGGAGGAATAAGCAGAACTGAAAAGCTTCCTGCAGCAGCAGACAGGATAAACATCATCCCCAGGTAGATCATGATCCAGGTTAACATCGTGCGCCGCCCATAACGGTCTGAGAGGGTTCCTGCAGCAACAGATCCAACCAGCATTCCCAGCATGCCTATGCCAGCCATGAATCCCAGTGCACTGGATGATACATTCCATTCTGTTTTCAACGCTGGCAGAATAAAACCAATAACAGTAACTCCGTACGCAGCCCATGACCAACATGATCCATTTAACAGCATGAGATAAAGATGGAATTTTCCAAATTTTGCATTATCGAACCGATGTATTAATTTGGCTTCATTCATCTGGAAATTGTATCTTATTTTCCCTTCCTCTAAGAAATACGAAACATACTTAATAGATACATCACGGGCAATGGGGAAAAGGTATTATCAGGACTTTCGGCCAGGCTGCCTATCCTGATGAAAACAGGATGGGTCAAATTGAATTATTTGCGTGCCGGGATTGTTTTTGCAGATACATTTGGCTGTCAGCCTTTGCAAGTAACTCATCAAGGGTGGTGGGGAACGCAGGATCATAGTGAGCAACGCCCAAGCTTAAGGTCAGTTGATAAGCTCGTTCAGGTTGTTGATTGCATACTTCCAGGGCAGCCTCAACACGACGGGTCAAGGCATCAGCGTTTTCCCGGGAATCATCCAAAGTCAATACAACAAATTCGTCTCCGCCAATTCGAGCCATGATATCGGCTTCGCGAAAACATTCTTTTAAAATGGCTGAAATTTCTTTTAAAGCCATATCACCCTGCGCATGTCCGAGGGAATCGTTGATCAATTTAAGATGGTCTACATCACCGAAAAACAATAACATGGGTCTATTGTTTCGATGAGCAAGTTTTAATTCCTGTTCAGCTAGATGGATAAAACCCCTACGGTTGTTCAAACCAGTCAGGTCATCGGTCAATGAAAGGCTGCGAATCTCCTCCTCAAGGCGCTTACGCTCTATCACCTGGGCAATTTGAGTGGAGACAAATTCCACCAATTCAAGATCTTTCTGGCTGTAATGGATTTCCTGAGTATAACTTTGGAGGACGATAACACCAATGATCCGTCCATCTGCTTTCAGTGGTACACCGAGCCAATCCTCACCCTTTGTTCCTATCGCTTCCACTTCTCCTTGCTGGATAAGCTGATCATAGACTTCAGCAGTAACCAGCAATGACTTTCCGGTACGGATCACATAACCAGTTAAGCCCTGGGAAAGGGTCGGTTCAGATGGTTTTTGGTCGTATTGATCGATGTAATAGGGGAAACTAAGTAAACCACTGTTTGAATCGTATAACGCAATAAACAGATTTTCGGCAGAAATCAATTCACGAAGGATCGAGTGGATGGATTCATATAACTTATCAATACCATCACTTGTTATCGCAGCTTCGGTTATCCTATATGTTGCATTCTGGACCAACTCAAATCGTTTTCGTTCTGTGATTTCCTCAATCATACAAAGATGATGTGGATTTTCAAGGCCATCAATATCAATCGGAGCTACTGTCATTTTGATCCAAACTAAGGATCCATCAGGGCGAATATAACGTTTTTCCATCTGGAATCCAGGAATTTTTCCGGTATTTAATAATGCCATGTTATCCAAATCTTGCTGAAGATCTTCGGGGTATGTAAAACTCATCCAATCTTTGGAAAGTACCTCATCCACAGTCCTGCCCAAAATGTCGGCAAACTTGGCATTAACTGCGTACGTTTGAGCGGTAACTGAATCATTCAGCGATATACCCAGAGGAGCTTCTTCAAATAGTTTTTTAAACCGTTCTTCACTTTTTCGTAAAGCTTCTTCTGCCTGCTTTCGGGAAGTGATGTCTTGCACAACGGCGATATGGGTGAAATTGGATTGGACTTCACCGGCTTTCCATAAAGGCGATACGGTTAACTCCCCCCACACTTTACCCCCATTTTTTTGGATATACCTTTTCTCGATCGTAAATTCCCTGATCTTACCTTCCAATAACAACGCATTTTTTTCAATATTTTCCTGGACATAATCAGGATCTGTTACATCCTGAAATGACTGTTTTAGCATTTCTTCTTTTGTATATCCCAGGAAATCACAATACCTTTGGTTTATATCAATATAATTTCCGGTACTGGTATCGATCAGGGCAACACCAATGGCTGCATGTTCGAATAACATTCGGAAACGTTCCTCACTTTGGGCGAGGGTCTTTTCTGCCTCAAGTCGTGCACGATCACCCTTGTCAATTTCAGCTCCTATGTTATGAGCCATGTACGTTATGATAAGAATGGAAAAGATACAAGCCAATAATGCCGCGACCGCTACCCGATAAGCCGGATTTATATTCCATGGATTGAAGACTTCGCTAAGCAGGCCTTGAAATAAAACAATCACGAAAGACACAGGTATAAAAACACGCATTAACCGGGCTTTGATCGAACCACCCACGAACGATCTGACAGGCCAGGCGGTTTGTCCGGCGGTCAAGCATCAAAGCCAGACTAAGGAATAAGAAAGCAAGCACTGATGTGAGTGCAATTGGAATAAACTTACCCCCATAAAATAATGGAGCCCGGAATAAATAACCCAGGTAAAAAATTCCATTCAGAATTAATACAATAAATGAGAGGATAGCAGAGGTGTTTTTTACATGTTTACCCGGTTCGAATACCGGTAAGCAATAAAAATGCAGGAATTGCCAAAAGGAATCCAAAAGCAGTCAGGGGTGACATTCGAGCGGATAATATTTGTCCAAATAAAGGTGGATTAGGAGGAGAGCAATTGTTCGAGATCTGGGCCTAATCCGGTGAAATATCTTATTGTCAGGAGAAGAACGAGGAGGTACATTCCAACGAGGATCAATCGTAATAAGAGTCCTCACATTTGGTTGATGGAAAAATCTTTTTTGGATCAACCAGACACCGCAAAAAACCAGAAATACCAATGCTGTAGCAGGCGCCATGGGAATATATTCTCTTCGGAGCGAAGCGAGTATGGGTTTATGGAGCAACCAGCCTGCGACTGCCATTAAATTAATGAAAATTACGAATGCCAGGAGGATCGAGGAATAGCGATTCTAAGGATTTCTGGGTTTCAGTTTCCCGATTCATACGTTCATCTTACCTTAAGGAGTATTGAAAGGATAGAAAATTTTCGTAAAATCTTTTACCAGGTTGCATTAAGGTTATATGATATTTTCGGTTTACATTCTTTTGCATGATATGAAGCAAAGCAATTACCATATATTTCGGATAATCGTACTAAGTGATGATGGATTTCGAACAATTAAGGAGGAATCAACCACCTAGTTGATTCAGTTAAGAGATAAAATATCACAGATTATAGTATAGCATCCCTGACATAAAAATATCTACAATTATCATGACTGAGACTAAATTGTGATTAGTTTAATTATCAAAAAATCACACCTTAACAATGATAAAATATGAACAAGGTTTGGGCCATGGCAATCAGGTGGAAACATGATAAATATTTTTATTAGCTTGCCGGTTTCGGGGAAAAGTTACGTTTATTGATCCACGGATGTGAATAGTCATAGAAATCAATTTCAATAAGTATATATAAAAACCAACCGTAGATAAAACCTTCTTAATATGATATCAACCCAAAATACTTCCAAACGACCATCCGGTATGCAAGGCTTGACGATAGTTTTACTCGGGCAGGCGATTTCCATCCTGGCTTCAAGCATGACGGGATTTGCATTATCCATATGGGTTTTCCAACGGACCAGCAGTGCAACCTCACTGGGGATAATGCAAACCGCATTCACCCTCCCTTACCTGTTGATCATTCCCCTCGCTGGAGTCATGGTTGACCGCTACAACCGTAAACTAATGATGATGGTGAGCGATCTGGCAGCAGGGTTGGGCACAGTGGCAATCCTTATTCTTTCGGCGACCGGACACCTTGAGGTTTGGCATTTTTATCTGGTCAACGTCATTATCGGATTGGGGAATGCTTTCCAGTGGCCGGCATATTCAGCGGCGATCACCACCATGGTACCCAAAGAGCAGTATGGAAGGGCAAATGGCATGGTGTCATTTATCCAGGCCGGGCCGGGAGTAGTTGCACCGCTTATGGCTGGTGCATTATTGCCGGTGATCGGGTTGAACGGTATCCTGCTGATCGATGTGGTAACCTTCCTCTTTGCCATAGGAGCCGTAATGATCGTCCATGTTCCGCCACCAACACAGACTGTGGATGGTCAAGAGGGGAAAGGCAGTTTTTGGCGGGAAGCTACATTTGGTTTCAAATATATATTCAAACGCCCAAGCCTCTTCGGATACGTATTGCTGCTTTTTACCGCGAACACATTTCTGGGTTTTCCCAATAGTGTTCACGTTCCCATGATCCTGCTTCGTACCAACAATAGCAGTCTCATATTAGGAGCAGCAGAAACAGCCGGTGCAATTTCATGGACATTAGGTTCCGTTTTGATGAGCGTTTGGGGTGGACCCAAACGGCGCATGCACGGAGCTCTTTTGGGTTGGATCGGTTACTGTATATTCGGGAACATCATTTTTGGCCTTGGAACCAGCCTGAATGTGTGGATCCCGGCCATTATCATTGCTGGCTTTGGATCGAATATTGGAATAGCCACCAGTCAGGCCATCCTGCAATCGAAAGTGGCACCGGATGTTCAGGGTCGTGTCTTTTCAGCCCGGCGTATGCTTACCTGGTTTCCCGATACATTTACTCCCATCATAGGTGGTCTGTTGGCAGACAAGATCATGGAGCCTGCTATGCGGTCTCAAGGCTGGTTTGCACAAGTATTTGGGTGGATGGTAGGAACAGGCCCGGGGTCTGGGATGGCTTTGATCATGATCATCTTCGGGGGACTCACAATTCTCACCATGTCTGCGGGTTATCTTTTCCCAAAAATTCGCAATTTGGAAGACTTGTTACCAGACCATGACCAACTGCAGCAAGTTGATAGTTAGTGGATGTAATTGGTTTTTGGTTATTTATAATCGCCTGTATCTTACTCATAAGTATGGCTGGCACTATCTTAACCAGAATCCCTGCAGGTGAAACCCGGTTTTTTCCGTGCTTACCAACCGATTTACCGACCCTCATTCCGCTGCTGCATTAGAGAACAGAAATGAATCCATCCCCTTGATATCTTAAGGGGATGGTAAGACTGCCGCGAACAATGGATAAGATTATTTACTGATAGGTAATAAAAATCTAAAAAAGTGTATCAGTAGAATAAAAATAACCGGAACCAAGATTGATCCGCTGCAGGGTAACAGCCTGGTTATTGGATTAGGAACGTTTTCTACTGCCTCATTTGCTGCTGGCGGTTGGTTTTCCTCTGCTTCATTTACCGCTTGTGATTGATCTTCTTCAGCAGTTGCTTCAACTACTGGTTCTTCAACCATTGCCCCGCTTTTTACCAGGATCAGGTCATCTATTCGAATGGATGAGTTCAACCTTTGTTCATAGTTCCCGAAACCAAAAGCCACTCCGGTTACTTTATCCATCTGGTCAAATGACTCCCCGGCGTTTGCTTCCCAATCCACCCTTTTAAAATCCTCCCAGGAAATTGAAACAGTTCTCCAATCACCACCGGTGTCTGCAACATCCAACCGGTAAACATAAGAAGCCACACCATCGGGAGAGTCACTGTAAACATCCACATCCAAGGTTGTATTTTGGTCAGCTAGTGAGATATTGGAATTGGACAGCCATCGAATCCAGTAAAGTCCTGTGGTTCAGCATAATTCAGGCTGCAGGTTGCCCAACTGGATGGGGCAACATCTGCTTCGATTAATAGGGAAGATGATCCTCCTGATGCGGCATTTCCATCCAAACCACAGGTCATTTTGGAGTCTGTGGCATCATCATGGTATGCCTGCCACCCTAATGTTCCGTCCGGGATGGTGCCTTCAAAATCATCGATTAAATTTCCTGCTAGGGTGATGGCTTCGGGTTCAACCGGTATCTCGGGGATCTGAACGGGAGTATCATCCGAAAAGGTAGCCTGTGGATCGGATTCCTGCCAGCGGTGGTAATAGATATTCAATAATGGCACAAATTCATCTGTAGCTTTTTGACTTCCCTGGACATTGGGATGGTCATCCCCGGAAGGATAATACAAGGTATCTCTTGCCGGGATGAGCCGTTCAATTCGTCCTTCGATATAGCGATGATGAGCATCCGGAGCTGTAAGGATATTATGGAAATCAAAAACAGCTACATTCGGCAGTGTGTAGTTGTTTTCGTCCAGCCAATCGCTGGCCAGCCAGTTAGTAAAAGCACGGGCATTGGCAGCATATTCGGGATCACTCAGTGGTGGCTGGGTGATGACAATGAAAAGCTTGTCCGGTCGGGTGGCAAAGTACTTCAGGATCTCATTGTAGACGTACTTGGCGTTCCCGACTGTCAGGTCAGTTCCCTCCATGGCAGGATCATCCGGATTCCCAGCCAGTGCTGAATTCGGGAAGCAGGATTTGAACATGATGATCTCATTCTCCCCACCGGGATCGGGAGTGTTTCTGGTGTAGCTGGAATGCTGTTCATTTTCATTGAATAATGCATCCATATACGCGGGAGTTTCCGCACTGCTAAACCATTCCAACCAGTTGGGGATGTCTGTCCTGTCACCGATCGCATCTGGTCCCCAGCCATAGTTGGTATCGCTGACAAAATAATTGTTGGCATCCAGGGTCTTTCCCAGGTTGCCATAATCATCTGTCAACCAATTCTCACCGGTGGAATGATGGATAAAGACCAGTTTCACAGTGGCATCCGGTGGATTGGGGTTTCCCACCTGTTGTGCTGGCATGAATGGTCTAGCTCCTGTCTGGAGAAACAGTACTATGAAGGCAAAAACCAATGTTGTGAGTTTTCTGACAAGTCCTTGCATTTTACCTCCCCGATAATCAGCCCTAACGATATTGCATGAAATTCTTTCGTAAAACCATCGATGTTTTGATTATAGAAAGGATGCGAACCAATGACAATAGGGTATCAGGTGGAACGGGACTGCTGGTGTATTGTCCGTTCCCCTAAATGGCGAGAGAAATACCCTCTCCTGGAGGAGAGGGTAGGGGTGAGGTAATTTCAGAGTGGAAAGTTGTGATATTC
The DNA here is from genome assembly GCA_963709535.1 of uncultured Chloroflexia bacterium. GTDB lineage: Bacteria > Chloroflexota > Anaerolineae > Anaerolineales > Anaerolineaceae > PNON01. Next base: position 120,842 of record CAVPWY010000013.1, read on the forward strand.
TACCAGAGGTTATATAATACAATTATCTTTAAATAATGAATACACTACGTGAAATTGAAGAACACTTTCAATACCTGCCCAACGAGATGCTTGACGTCCTCATTGAGCTTCGTAACCTTGTAGCCCGGATCGCACCTTCAGCGACAGAAGTGATCCACCGTCAGGGAATTACCTATTACCATGCGGACCGCGGTGGACCGGTCAGTGCCGGTGTCTGCCAGATCCTGGTGAGAGAAGACCATATTGAACTGGCTTTTATCCACGGCGCATTCCTACCTGATCCGCAGCATCTATTGGAGGGGAATGGAATCGCCAAACGATTTATCCCGATAGTCTCGTATGACCAGGCACCATGGGAGGATTTGGCTGAAATGATCGACTCATCCGATCGTTTTGACCCGTATACCCAAACATTCCGCATGAAAAGCGCGCGAGCATAATGCAGTTCGATTTCCATAAGAGTCCTCAGGATGGAGGGAAAGATAAAAATGGAAAAACACGTACAACATACATGCCCTTGGTGGCTGCTCTTCACATTTGATAACCCGCTGCGGAAATGGATCCATGACCCGGTTAAGATACTTCAGCCATTTGTTCATCCCGGAGATTCAACACTGGATGTGGGCTGCGGGATGGGTTACTTCACCCTGGCGCTTGCTGACCTAACCGGTAAGGATGGACGTGTTTTTGCTGCGGACCTGCAGCCTCAGATGTTGGCGGGCCTGCGCCGCCGGGCTGCGAATGCCGGCTTGCTGGATAGGATCCAACTGATCCGAAGTACTAAAAGCGGCATCGGAATTGATACGAAAGTTGATTTTGCACTTGCGTTTTGGATGGTGCATGAAGTTAAACAGACTGACGCGTTTTTGGTTGAAATAGCTGAGCACTTAAGACCCGGGGGAAAACTGTTAATTGTCGAACCTGTCATTCATGTTTCAGCAGAGGACTTTGATCGGACTGTCATTCTTAGCCAAAAGATTGGCTTCATAACTGCAGAGAAACCATCAATACGTTTCAGCCGGGCAATTGTGTTAATGAAACCAGAAAGGTGATCTGTACTGGTATTTCTGTTTACACACCAAGTTCACTTTGCGGAGCTTAAGGCGGGTAATAATCTAATTGGTATGAAAAATTACTGGTGCATAATTTGGATGTTGCTATACTTTAAATAATATCTAACTGTTTGTTTAGCAAATAAGAGGTGAAACCGCATATAGTAATGGTTGATATGGAAAAAGGAGGAAATATGAACAGAAGACTTTCTTTGTTGACTATTGTTCTCGTACTCATGGCTGCAGCTATTGCCTGTAACCTGCCTGCTGCCGGTAGCCAGCTTACTCCCACTGTTGCATCCACCACCACCATCCCGATCACACCTTCGTTGACAGAGACACCGGCACCATCCCCGACTTCCACAGCAACACCCGCCCCGCCTACTAATACTCCCTTACCATCCCCGACTGTCGTATTGACTCCCTGCGACCTGGCGGAATTTGTGATGGATGTTAATTATTCCGACGGTGCAAATGTAAACGTAGGCAAATCATTTACCAAAACCTGGCGGTTGAAGAATATTGGCACTTGCACCTGGGATACAAATTACAGTATTGTGTTCGTCTCAGGGGACGACCTGAACGCCCCGGCTGCGGTTTCATTGACAGGATCCGTTCCACCGGGCAGCCCTGCAGACTTAAGCGTGAAATTGAAAGCCCCCAATTCTAAAGGCACCTACCAGGCATATTTTAAACTGCGCTCTGCTGATGGAACATTGTTCGGGGTCGGTGCAGGTGGTGCAAATGCATTCTGGGTAAAGATCAAGGCAGTCAATCCCAACGAAATCCCTGTTTTGACCCGCACATTGAAATTAACCAATCCACGCATGCAGGGTGATGATGTTCTATTACTACAGAAACGTCTAGTTGAGCTCGGTTATGTACTGGGCACTGCGGACGGTGTCTTCGGACCGAAAACTGATACCGCAGTCCGCGCATTCCAATCTGATCACGGGCTGACGAGCGATGGCATGGTCGGGCAGACCACATGGGCGGCGCTGTTTCAATAGAAAACCACCGGATTAAGCTGCCAGGGTGCGTTCGATTTTGAACGCACCCTTTCTTACTCTTATTCGATCTCTTTACGCTTCACCAGCCCAAACCCTACAACGATGATCCAAACAAATAGGGCTAATACAAGTAGATAAGGCAGAAGAAAAATCGTCATTCCGTATCCCAAAAGTGGATAATTGCCGATCACACCTTTGTCAAATAAAATATCCTGGAAGAAATCCCAAATCGTCCAAAGTGAACCGGCAATCCCGGCGGGTATAAGCAGGATACCGGTAATAATTTTTGCCCACCTTAAATTGAATAGCCATCCGATACTAAAAATGCAGATTGCAGCACCGCCAGCCGCTAAAAGGTAATTAGGTACTTCTTGCTTTAGGGATGCAATGACCATCAGTATTCCGTATGCCAGTCCGAGAAGGCTGAGAATAATTCGTATTATTTTCCTTATGACCATCTGAACCTCCAGTCGATTGCCTGTTATATTTTTGGATAAAGGGTCGTTGTTAACCCCCAAGGGCAGATAAATAACAGAATACACCCTAATAAGTTAATTCTATACCGATAAATATAAAACCATTAATAATCATTGGTTCTAAATTCATTAGTTGTGGATATTCCAGCTGGTTTGATTGCGCTTTGTTTAAGAACAACGTTTTTCCCATAATTCTCGCAGAGAGAGGTCCTTTATTCTGGATTGCCAGGTAGGGAACAGCAACGAGAAACTGGTGACGGCAGCAAAAGAATATTTAGCTCAACTGTTTGAATCCGGGGAAATGGTTATTATGGATCTACCATCACTGACAATTGATCACCCCGCCCGGTTGATTAGAGGCCGGGTTGATCAGGTAATAGGGTTGTGAATTTTCCAAAATTGCCATAAGGGTAACAGTGTGGTTTACACCGGTACTAAAAGTAAATCCCGGCAGTGAAAGCAGGTCAAAATTGATGGTTCCACCCCGGGCTGTGTAGCGTCCTGATACGAGCGTGCCATCGACATAAATTCGGATATACACCGTCCCGGTAGCGGCATTGATCTTTTTGGCATACCCGATCGCCCTGCAGTTGGCAAGAGTTTGTGTGCCGAAATTACCTGTATGCTTCAGAGTCGTATGGATAAAGTGGCCGCGGAGTGCTCGTCACGCTGCCTGGGACAGTAGTCTGAGTGGCTGTTCTTGTCGGGGTTTGGGTTTGAGTCGGAGTGGCTGTAGCAGCCGGGGTGCTTGTGTGGGTCGATGTGGAGGTAAAGGTGGAAGTCGGCAAAATTGTATTTGTAACTGTCGGTGTGACTGAGATCGTCGGTGTATTGGTTGGTATTTGAGTACTTGTAGGTGCCGATACAGGTGTTGATGTATTCGTTGCAGTACTGGTTGCAGTTTGTGCGGCCAATGAACAGTTAATTGTTCCGCCGGGTTGATTTGTATTGGGGTTGATTAAATAGTATGGCAGCGAGTTCTCAAGTACCGCCATCAGGGTGATATTGTGATCCTCTCCGGTTGTGAAGATGAAGCCGGGTAAGGTGAGCAGATCAAAATTAAAGGCTCCGCCTTTTGCCGTGTATTTTCCTGCACGCAGGACATTATCGATGTAAATGCGGATATAAACAGTTCCTGTCCCGGCATCAATTTTCTTCGCATAGCCAATTGCCCGGCAATTTGCCGAAGTCTGGGTGCCAAAATTCCCGGTATGACTGAGATAATAAGGGTATGGCGGTGCAGGTGTGGTTGTGGGTGGAACAGTTGTGGCAGCCGGTGTTACAGAGGCTGTCGGAGTGGTGGTGGGTGTAACGGGTACATCATTCATGAAGATCAATCCATCCAGGGTGACGTAGCTCCCGGTGGCATGGGTGAATTCGACCGTATGGAGTCCGCCGGAAACGGTCGGACTGGTCCATTGCAGGCCGCGATGTTCCACGGGAGATTGCAGGTTATACTCCCGCCGGAAACACCGTCTATGGTTACATTCATGATCCCCGAGCTTGGATGGCTGCGGTAAAGGACCTTGAAGCTGGTTCCTGTGAATTGAAAGGTGACCCGGTTTCCAATGGTGGCTGAATAATGTTCAGTATTTTGATACTGGCCAGTGACTGCCTGGCCGACCCAACCGGTAAATTGAAGCGACGCATCTGCATCATCGACAATCGTCTGCAGCCGGATTCAACCCGTTACCTGAAACATGCTGGGCATAATCATTCAACTGCTGGTTGGGGTATTCATCGAAATAGATCGGCAGTGCATCAGTGATCCAAATGCCCTGCTGCTGACGCTGGAAGTGCACATGCGTATAACAATCCGTCCAGCCGGTCTTGCCGGAAGCACCGACCGGCCAGCCTTGCTCAACGATCGATCCTTCAGGAAGATAGGCATTCTTCAGATGCAGGTAAAGCGTCGAACTGCCATCATCATGGGATAAAGTGATGCGGTTTGCCAGGTTCCGCAGATCGTACCCGCCGCAGGCTGAATACTGCCCGGTCGAATCGGTTACCGTACCCGTTCGGGCTGCCAGTATCGGCGCACCTTCAGGGACTGCGAAATCGTAGGCATAGTACATCTGGGTGACTTCATGGCTGCCGGTGCTGTCAGCATCATTGCCCCAGCCCTGGCCGAGATAAACCGAATTCCCGAACGCCCAGGGGAGTTTATAGCCGGTCCCGTTTCCCGCGGCTAAAGGCGCCAGCGCGGAGAATCGTTCCGCAGGGGCATTCGCCTCCGATAATAAAGCAGTAGATTTCATCATGCAGCTCAACATTCTCTGCTGGCTGGCTGGCATCCAAGGTGAGCGATGCCGCAATCGTACTAAATACATTCTGCGTCTCTTTAGTGACACAATTGGCGCATACCAGGCTGATGATGGAACCATCGTGTGGAACGATAATGCGGAAGGCTTTCGCTTCGATATTCGATTGGTGATGTAGTAAAAATCCGGATTTGCTAGTAAAAACCTCGGGAGTCGAGGCGTTTTCAAAGATGATGCCGGAATTAACCAATGCATCAGGAAGATCGGTCAGGTCCGCGGGGGAATGGGTTTCGATCCAATCCTGGATGGCCAGTTGGTCCGGATTGGCCAGAACAGAAATGGAGATCTCGCTCTTCTCGCCTTCATCGTACTCGCCAAAGTGGAAGCTCAGGCTGGAGAGAATGTCTGCCGCCGGTTCCCAGGATTTTGGCTGCAAGTTTGACGGATACAAAAAGCCAAAACCATAGTCATCATCCCGATATTCCACATATCCATCCGGAAGACCTGGCGTGCTGGTGATGGTCGGGGTTTCGGTTAAGGCTGGTGGATCTGTGGTCTCGATGACTTCTGGCGTTGGAAGTAATATCTGCCGGGGTGGCAGTGGTCTCTGGAGTCGTCTCAGGAACGGTCGGGGAAGGTGTTTCGGATGGGAAAACCGGTGGGGTATCTGTAAGGGTCAGATCTGTTGGGATACTTTGGTCAAGCTGGCGCGCGGAAACAAGCTCCACTGATAAACCTGCAGAAACCAGCAGAACCAGGACCAGAAAACCTGCAATGATCGATCTTCGCATCAACTTCATTGGTAATAATAAATATCGGCAGACGATAACTTTCCCTGAAATGATAGTACCAAATTAATCAAGCTAAATCTATATGAAGGGAAGTTGTAAGGAAATTGTAATAATAATAGTTGACGCTTGAAATCGAAAGCCCCCAGATGGAATTATCGGGGGTAGATAGCAAAGTAGATTCCCCTGATTTAGGACTTGATATCATCCCCATTTAGGGGAATTGGAAACATGCGTTTTTGGCTTCAATTACTGTGTCTCAATGTTTTATCTTTGACAGGCAAGATCTCCAGAACTGATCGCATGCTTCATCACTGTCAAAAGCCCGTTTTGGGATAATTAAGTTCTTACGCTGTTTTCCATAAAGAAAGATGTGGGAGTGGGTCTGCGCCAAAAATTCTACATCTATCCATTGTACTTCCGACCTACTGGAATTAGATTCCGAAATAATAAAATCGTCACCGAGAGTTACAGTAACATTGTTGCCGCGAGTGATGGTTTCATCAGTGTAAATAGTCTTGTACTTCTTATTTATATTCAATAACAACAAGCATAAAACGAAGATGATCAGCATAATCGCAACAGGAATTAATTGGAGTAATGCGAATAATGCAATCCGAAAAAACTGAGTTTCATCTGAAGCTATATGGATGACCGCTTGCCAATTTGGCTTTATCCCAATGATAAGGATGATTACTATGATTCCAAAGGTTATAGGTGACCGGGAAAATATGTAAAAGTTGAATGCAATAATGTCGCTATACTTGGTTCGAAATGAGACCTTCATTTCCTCTCCAAACAGACATGCAATGATTGAAAACGGAAACTATAGGAATAAGTTCAATTTCAGAAGAATTTTGATTTTCTTTCATTTTGAAATTCCATAAGTATTCGCTGATTTTTTAGAACTTACACTTGTCCTGCACCCGTTTGGGTTATTACTGGAGGAGATCCTAGCGTTTCATAAGACAATTATAGTGTAAACGTCCAGGGAGACCTGCGGTCAAAAGGCGCCCCGGACAAAGCACCGGGATCTCCGCTTCGCTCCGACGCACGGTGAGGACACCGGCGCGAACAGAGAAAACGAAAGAGCCATCATCCAAAAGCTTGTTCTCCAATTGCTCGAAGAATTGTGGATAACCAAACCAAGTCATATGCAACGGGATCATTTTCTCCACGGATTATTTTTTGGAGGTCCTGCCAATCATCAGAAAGTTGACCAAGGTCTAAGTTGTCTGGCTCTTTATACGGGTCATATCGAACGTTTTGAGGGATATTCCAATAGTAATCGACAGGGATTTCTATCTTTTCATACCCCAATTCTTCGAGGTGGTTTATCTCTAACAAGAAAATAGCTTTCAACTCAGACAGTTCAATGTTCATAGATAACTCTCCATTGTTGGATTTTTAGGTAATCCAACACATGTGTTTGAAGGATGCGTTGTTCGAAAACTTGGATAATACCTACTTTTCGAATTTCTCAATGTAATATTCAACTCCTTTTTCAATGAGTCCAATTAGTTCATCATTCATGTATTCATATTCATCAGGAATATCGAGATTTTCAATTTTAGATAAAGAAAGGTCCCCATATAAACCCAAAATCCAGGATTTGTATTTTCTTTCCATTACCAGGATTAGATTAGCCCATTCAATATCGTCAGTAGAAATTTTATGTTTGTTCTTTGCACTCATGCCCGCCGAGCGAACTTCTATTCGCCTATCGTCTTTGTATATACGTTCTGCTGTTGGACTGCGCCATTTATTTTTGCCGCAAACGAAAAGAATATGTGGTTTATCATGAGAACTTTTTTCTTTGTGTAGTTTAGTGTTTACTTGGATATTAGCCGCAGGCATATAGTCAGGTTGCTTTAGCATCCAACAACCGCCTTCACCAATAATAACTTGATCAACAAGATATTAAATCAACACCTTGTTGATCAAGTTCACCGGTGGATTGAACCGATCTCCGCTTTGGGTTAAGATACTTGCGAATCTCTTTTGGCTTAGAAGGGCCATATAGTTGAATAACTTCTACAACTGCATTTGCGAGTTGTAAAAAGGATGTGTTGTTATTAGGCATTTTGATAATATCGTTCGCTGCAGTCTTGCCTAAAAAGGTAAACTCTCTGCTTTCTTATAAATTATATAGAATTATTTATACAATAGTGCTTCGATATTCAACAGGTTGTTCGCCAGCGCAGCCAGGGTGGTTTTGGCTGTCCCGATGTTGGTGTCTATGGCGGTGATGGCTGTACCCAGGCGGGCAGACATGTTTTCGGCAAGCGCGGCATCCACCGGTGCGATGGCAGATTTCAAATTCTCCAACCGTTTGGGGGTATCCACCAGGGCGACCTTGGCTCCCGAAACATCGGCATTCGCCAGGGCAACCTGTGCCGCCTGGATCTCGCTAGCGCGCTCAGCAGTTCGGCATGGGTGGTCGCAGCTTTGAGGTCATCCTGCAGCCCGGTCTTATCGCTTTTCAAATCAACGATCTGCGCATTCGCATCGGTCAGTTCATCCTTCAAACCGGTTACCTGTTTCTCGAGGTCGGCTGCTTGCTGGCTGACGGTTTTATAGGAAGCATTCAGCGGTTGGAAGCGCGTAAAATGGTCCGTTAAAAAGCCGGCCAGGAAGAGCAATATCGCCGCACCTAATCCGATCAATCCCAGCCGCAGCCACTTCGGCATTTTACGGGGCGGCACAGGTATGGCGGTGGTTTCTACAACTTCAGCTTCGGGTGTTTTTACCTCTTCAGGCTGGGCGGGTGTCTGTTCTGTTTCCATCGTATCCCTCTTCTTTCATAAGTAGGTTGGGTTGAACATTTTTAGTGAAACCCAACGTATTGATAATTGTACTACCTCAGTCAATCCTGATTGTTATATTTTATTATCCACTACATGTTTTAATCGCCTAATCAAATGAATTAAACTCCCAAGGCAATTCGTTGCTCTTCTGTGAAATACTTGGCATAATCTTCAATAAAATATGCCTTTTGCGAATACATTTTTGAAATATCAGTCTGCCGGCGGATCTCAGCCAGGTAGGAATCCGAATCCTCGGTCATAGGTGACCATAAAATTAATTGATAATTCTGTGTATCCGGCAGTGGCGCACTTACTTCCAACATCCAGATCAATGTGTTATCCTGCCTGAAAAAAGGAATTGGGATACCATCGGAAAAGGATGATTGGTTTAGGGTTGTTTGAAAGCTAGTCTCATATTTTTCTTTAAATCGAGGTGTTTCACATAATAATTGCATAAGGTGTTGATAACGAAGATCATGATTTTCGATGAAGCGATCTGTGGCAGCATGAAAACGGTTCATCTGCCGGCTATAGTAATTTTCAGCATATGGTCCCCGCAGTGAACTCATTTGACTGTTCGGGGTGTATTTACTCTTTCCGGCAATACTCGCTGCCAGCCGATGCCAGAATCCCCAGGAAGTAACATCTTCTTCAGTAAAGCCTACAAGGGCCATTTCATAATGAGATGTAGCTCTCAAACACCAATACTCATCCATTACAAATCCAAAAATTGGCCATTCTTTGAACCGCTGCCGCCAATCCTTTATAGAAACCACATCGATTGACCGTTCCCCGGTACATACTTCCAGGTCGTGAATAATTCGTCGTAACTGGAGTCTGTTCTTAATTGGAATATCTTGATAGATGGAATTTATTTCCTTTTAATTCTTTCGTTAAAACAACAAATTTTGATCTATGGCGGTGTTCAGTATAAAACCACTTCACAACTGCAATCAGGCGGTTACCTTGCATTTCTGGTGTTTGTCCGCTGATCCGTTTAGCCGATTCCCCTGAGCTTGTCCACTGCTGAAAAGTTTTTTCACCTATGGGTGTGCCGTCCTGAATCATTTGGTTTATTTCATCGAGGATGGTTTTTCGATGCATTCCGCTTCTATTAACCCAGTTGGATAATATTTCACCACTTTTTTGATCATCATCATGGAATTGGGTATTTCCAATTAAACCATTATCTGATTCCATTTTTTTCCATCCAATATTATCAAAGATTCAGATTGACGTATTCCGAGAATTTTCGCTATTCTATTTATTATACATATCTATCTTCCTGCGTAAACTATCTTCCAATATATAAAGGGAAAGGAGCATATTATCCAACAGGAATTTTCGTAATTTATTCCCCAATTCATCAGATTTTTAAAAAAAGGAGAACGATAATGAAAAAGCTTGCAGTTGTAGGTAGTAGTGGAGGTCATCTTTACGTGTTAGGTGGTAAGGACCCGAAAGTTCTATTGGAGGAGATTCTCCGGCAGGTATCTGGTACAGAGATAAAAGTATCGCATGTTGCTTTTGTAGCTGCAGAAAGTTCACTGGATCATGTGACTGAATCAACTAAAGCTGCCCTTTGGGTAAAATCTGATGATGGGGTAAAAACAACCTTTGAAGGCAGCCTGGTTGATGCCAATCTAAAAGCTGTGGAAGAAGATTTAAAAATAGCTGAAGCGATCCGGAAAGGCGAAGTTGACGGTTTGATCATGGTCAGCGCTGACCCCAAGAAGACAAACAAAGAATCAATAAAAGCTGCCGGTGAAATGAAAATACCTGTAGCCGGCACAGGCGGAAGTTCCATGTCGGATGCACGCAGCCTGGGAGCCAATGTTATTTCTTCTTCCGGTACCACTGGCTCAACCAACCGCACCCGGGCAGTTGGGTACATATCAGCGTTCGCATCTGAGTGGAAGCAAAAATATACACCTGTGATTGGTAAGGCAACAGAGGTGGAAAGTGGCAATATTTGGAGCAGAATAAACCTCCGCAGCATAATGATGTCTTCTCTTCCAGGCTTCATCGCCATGGCACTCATCCTTGCCATAGGAAAAATTCCATTTCTGAGTCCTACGGTAGGTCCGCTTTTTGATGTATTGGTTGGTGCGCTTCCAGTTATTGTGGCTGTTGTAGCTGCGAAACAGGTGTCAGGATTGGAAGAAGTAGGTATAGTAGCCGGTGTTGTGGCTGGTACCTTGTCAATCAAAGGTGGAGTCCTGGGTGGAATCCTGGGTGGTATATTCGCCGGTATCCTGGCCAATTATTTATTACGATGGTCGTTCCGCATGCGCTTCCCTGCTACCACTGCGAGCTTGATTTCTGGTGCGATTGGCGGTTTGACAAGCGGTTTGATAATTTATTTTGTGCTGGCACCAATTACGTTATGGTTAGGTAATGGCATTAGAAGCCTTATTGAGATGGCATTGGCGTTCAGCCCGGTTCTTGCTGGTGCGGTAGCCGGTTTATTGATATGGCCAGCCATCATCGGAGGGGTTTATCACGCTGCCATTTTGCCTATCATCCTATTAGAAATGGAAACCCAGGGTAATAGCTTCCTCGGTGCAGTCGATATGGTCGGTTTGGTAATGGTCTCTGCCGGTATCACCCTTGCAAACATTGTATTACCTCGCAAGAAAAGCGAAGCATCTGTGGCTGCTCCAGGTTTCTTTGTAAACATGGCATTTGGAACATTTGTAGAGGCAGCCTATCCATTTATGTTCGCTTATAAGAGTGTTATGGGCATAGCACTGGTTTCCGCAATGATTGGTGGTGCTTTCTGCGGGTTCTTCAATGCACGTGGATCTGGATATTTACCAACTTTCGTTGCCCCCACAGTATCCAACAATCCATGGGGATTTGCAGCTTCAATGGCAATAGGTATGGCTGTTGCATTCGTACTTACGTTGATCTCCAACCGGATTGCCAAGAAGCAAACACCCTTAGTTGAAGAAACCCTGTAATTGTAAGGAGAAAAAATGATTATCGGAGATATGCAACAAAAGAGAGACCGAGGAACAAAAAAGGTTAAAGATGCAATTGCACTACATGGAGGTACCACTTTACTGAGTACAGGAATCACTGGAGATGATGCGCGCTTTGCCCTGGCTGCAGTCCAGGCAGGTGCAAAGTTGGTCGAACCAAACCATCCTGCAGTTGCCCTTGCAAGAGGACATAACGGTGTTACAACCATGCATGCTGCAGAAGATGTCCGGCATGAAATACCAATGGAAGAAATGGCAAGAGTTATCCATGGAGTCCGTCAAGTGGTTGGACCGGATATTTACATCACTACTGGTGCGCCTGGTACATTTGCAGAGATCATACCGACACCTTTTACAGAAGAACACGCCTGGATGCTTTCAAGAGCTGGTGCCGACGGATTACACACGCATAAATCCACCATCGAAGACCTGAAAGACATATGTGATGTGGCGCATAAGTATGGATTGTTAATTGATGCTTATATCGCCCATCCGGCTGATAGGCACTTGTTTGGAATTCCTGCTGGAACGCCAAACGAAGTAGCAGAAGCCGCGAAGAAAATGCAAGATGTGGGTGTGGATTTCATCGGGTTAATGACAGGAATGAGCTATGAAGGCGTGGCTGCCGGTGAGATCGCCAAACCCGTCAGAGAACGCCTGGATAGCATGATCAAAGCCGTTCAGGTGCCCACACTGGCAGAAGGCGGAATAAATATTAGTAACTTCAAAGCTTTCATGGGTACCGGGGTGAATATTCTGGTCGTGGGTACTGCTTTTGATGATATCGCCCGGAAAGCAGTCCGAGAGTCGGTCGCAACATTTTTGGAAAGGTAATTTATCTATTTGCCGCTGATGACGGCAAGTACATTGCTCTAGAACCTGCCAGTTTAGAACTGGCAGGTTCTATGTTTTTTTATTTATTAATCACTATTTGCACCAGAGTTAGGAAAGACTCCCCGTAGTGAAACGGAGTGGGATACCACCTACTCTACTCACCAGAGAGAATTCGATCAATTTTATTTTTTTAATCCATTTGCCATTTTATCGGGTTGGCGCGGGTGGGACCGAGTCAGCAACTCGCCCCTGAATAAAATGACGCAAAGGATTCATCGCATATTGAGCAGATTTACCTGTCATTAATGACAGCTATACAGCAATCGTCCTGTATCGTATCATATAGTTGCAGGGTTTAACAACTAAGTGAGAGGAATTGAAATCCGAAGAATCGGAACATTTCATTACATAAAGACGAAATTATAAGGAATGAACTCCCAGCTTAAAAGGAGTCAATACGATGATAATAGGGGAAAAGCAGGAGGTTTGAGGACAATAATAATGGGAGAAATGTCAAGTTACCCTTCCATCCATGTTGTTGATGAGATAATCTTCAAATAAGGCAGTAGAAAGTCAATCTGGAAGGAGATATTTATGGAACCATATGTTACTCAAGATACAATTACAGAAAAGGGAAAAGAATGGCTGCAACAAATTTCTCCGAATAATACGCACATCATGCAGCTTAGGCGGGATAAAACTGCACTGCTTGTGGTTGATATGCAGAAATTTTTTCTTGATCCTGTTTCTCCCACTTTTGCCTGTGGTGGCCAGGCTATAATTCCAAATCTTAAAAAGGTAATTCAAAGTTTCCGGCAGGCAGGTCTCCCGGTGATCTATACGAAGCACGTTCACCACCCTGATAATCTCGACGCCGGTATCATGGGCTGGTGGTGGGCAGGTATGTGCATTGAGGGTAGCCCGGAAAGCGAAATTCATTCGGAATTATCTCCGAATCACAACGAAAAGGTTATTTTGAAACACCGCTACTCTGCTTTTTATAACACTGATCTGGAAACTGTATTGCGCTCCCTAAAAGTGGAAGATCTGGTTATTACGGGTACAATGACGAATATGTGTTGCGAATCGACTGCCCGTGATGCTTATTATCGAGATTACCGGGTATTTTTCCTTGCTGATGGGACAGGTACCATCTCTGAGGAGATGCATCTGGCCAGCCTGCTCAACCTTGCTTATGGATTCTCTTTTATCACAACAGTGAACTCAATATTGGATCAGTTGAAATGAAAACGTATTTCACCTTCAGGTTAGTTGCCGGGTAATAATGTATCTCAAATTACTCCATTCGGCGTTGCCGGGGGTGGGGGTATAGAAGGCTCCCCGACCAGGACTTAATATCATCCCCATTTTTTGGAAGAACCTTGAACCTGGCGGACGTATATTCAGCTCTAGTTTAGAGGTATCTCCAATGAGCGAAATCCTGGCACTATCCTTTCAGAAGGTCCAATTCACAAACATCATGTAAATACATGCTTCCCTATATATATTGTTTCTTCCTTACCAACTTTACTGAATCCGAACTTTTCCAGTAATTTTTTACAATTAATATTATCGATAAAAACAATGGCAATTATTTTATTCACTTCCATATTCATTCGGGCAAATTCAATGATCGCCTCCACGGCTTCTGCCATATATCCTTTTCCGTTGTACTGTTGCATCAGCTCAAAGCCTATTTCAACTTGATTCTTTTTTCTATCCCAATTATGGAATCCGCATGTACCCATTTTTATATTTTCAAGTTTATCAATGAGTACCCACCTGCTTTGATTTTTTGGGTCTTTCATATTATAAAATTCGATCAGATCATCAGCCTGTTCAATATCTGTCATAGGTTCCTCGTCATACAGGAATTTATTGATGAAATCATTCTGGAATTCTTCGAAAATAAATTCCCTGTCACCCTGATCAATGCACTTTAAAAGCAAACGTTCTGTTTCAATATTCACAAACATGATCCCTCCAATAATTACTACTTTGCACCGAAGATGTCCGCCAAACCAGTGGAACCACCAAAAATATGCCGGGAAATTCCCCAATGATTGCCTGATCCACGTTCATTCTACAATGTTTTCGTAAGTGAAGCCATCGGAATCTGACTGGAGCCTTAAAATAAAACCCCCCAGCCGGCGTTGCTGGGGGCAAGGATATATCAGAACCATGAACAAAGAAGAAAGAGGCTCCCCGACCAGGACTCGAACCTGGAACCTAGCGGTTAACAGCCGCTCGCTCTGCCAATTGAGCTATCGAGGAAAGCGAACCAAATTATAAGTTCAAGCAGGATGGATGTCAAGGAAAAGGTTCGCAAAGAAAAGGCTTTTTACTCCAAATCAGATGAATCTCCTTCCACGCGCCGGTTACTGCAACCCCCGTTTTATTGTATAATTCCATAAGAATTCTGGAGGGCACATGGAAATAAATTGGTATGGTCATTCCTGCTTCCGCTTAAGCGAGCGGGGTATGGCAAGCATAGTTACAGATCCATATGATTCTAAAGTGATCGGTTATGAACCGCTCAAATTAAAAGCGGATATTGTTACTGTCAGTCACGATTCTCCCGGGCACAACTTCACATCTGCTGTGAAAGGCACAGTGAAAGGTGATCCCAAGGTCATTACCGGGCAGGGAGAATACGAGATCGGTGAAGTTTTCATCACCGGCATTCAGACCGATGGGGTAAGCAAAAAAGTTCCGGGTGAGATCAAGAACACTCTGTATGTTTTTGATTATTACGGACTCACTGTCGCCCACATGGGAGATATGGTCCGGGTTCCCACCCAGTCAGAAGTGGAATCGCTCGGTCCGGTCCACATTGCGCTTATCCCGGTGGGTGCGGGCGGCAGCCTGAACGCTGCCAAAGCCGCTGAAGTGGTTAGTCTGCTGGAACCGAATATCGTGATCCCCATGCATTTTGCCACTGAAGCATCCACCGCAGAACTGGAACCATTGAGCAAGTTCATCAAAGAGATGGGTCTGACCACTTATGAGACCACTCCTTTCCTGAAGATCACAAAATCCTCCCTGCCGGAAGAAACAAAAGTGTACGTTTTGGAGTACGACCGAAACCGAAATGGCAATATCTGAACCGGTAAAACTCATCATGACCTGGGATATAGCCCCCACAAAAGAACGCGAATATTTCGAGTTCGTGGTGAGGGAGTTCATTCCGGGTTTGCAAAAACTGGATCTGGAGATCAGCGAAGCCTGGGCAACTTCATTTGGGAACCGTCCGCAAATTCAGGTCGGGGTAAAGATGCCGGATTATGCCAGGCTGCAGGAAATGCTTAAATCCAAAGAGTGGAATGACCTGCATGAGCAGCTTCTGGACTACATCATCAACTATAACCAGAAGGTTGCGCGTTTTCTGACCCGTTTTCAATTCTAAATGACAATCCACCCAACTTCATTACGCCTGCTGGCCTGGTACACGCAGAATGCCCGCAGGCTGCCCTGGCGTGAGTCCAAAGATCCTTACGCTATCTGGATCTCGGAGATCATGCTGCAGCAAACCAGGGTCGAGACGGTCATCCCCTATTTTCTGCGATGGATGGAACAATTTCCGGATCTAACCGCCCTGGCAAAAAGTGATCTGCAGGATGTATTGGTAGCCTGGGAAGGATTAGGATATTACTCGCGTGCCCGAAACCTGCACAAAGCAGCCAGGCTTATCATGGATAAATATGCCGGTAATATCACGGAAGAGTATGAACAGCTCATTCAACTGCCGGGGATCGGTCACAGTTCCGCAGCGGATATCCTTTCTGTAGCGTTTGGGAAAGACCTGGCTGCCCTGGATGGCAACATCAAACGGGTGCTGTCCCGATTATTCAACCTGACTTTATCTCTGGAAACGCCTGAATTTACCAAAACATGTCACCTTCTTTTGGATCAACTCCTGCCTGCAGGTAAAGCCGGGGATTTCAACCAGGCGATGATGGACCTGGGAGCGAGTATTTGCCTGCCTAAGAATCCTGCCTGTCAAGATTGCCCTTTGAAAGATGATTGCCAGGCTTACCATGCAGGGCGTCCAAAACCTGCGCCCAGTCCGTAAAACGAAGAAAGAAATTCCGCATTATCATCGTGACTGCCGGTGTGATCATGGACAATGTTGATCAGCCCGGAAAAGTGCTGCTTGCCAAACGTCCGGCCAACGGTTTGTTGGGCGGCATGTGGGAATACCCGGGTGGGAAAGTGCAGGCCGGGGAATCGCTGGAAGATTGTCTTTCACGGGAATTAATCGAAGAGTTGGGGATCGAAGTCAGCGTTGGTGACAATATTGGTGTTTATAAACATGCTTACACCCATTTTCGCGTGACCCTGCATGCGTATAGTTGTATTATTACTTCTGGCGAGCCAAAACCGATCAGTGCAGACGAGATCAAATGGGTGAACATTGCTGAGCTTCACTTATACCCCATGGGAAAGCTCGACCGGCTGGTCACCAATACGATCCTCGCATCAATGATTAAGTAATTTAATCTCATCCGATGGACCCAATTGTATAATGGTGGTGATGAATACAAACCATCCGGAATGCCAGGCGTTCGCATTTGAACGGGATGAAATGGTGGATCTGCAGATCCGGGGCAGGGGAATATCTTCTCCCGGTGTTCTTGCAGTGATGAAACAAATTCCCAGGCATTTCTTTGTACCCGAAAATCTGAGGAAAGCAGCCTACTATGACTGCCCACTGCAGATCGGGTACAACCAGACGATCTCCCAACCTTACATCGTGGCCTTGATGACAGATCTGCTGCATCTCACCGGAAAAGAAAAGGTGCTTGAGATTGGCACCGGCTCGGGATATCAGACTGCCGTTCTGGCCGAACTGGCCGATCATGTGGTTTCGCTGGAATTGGAAAGCCACTTCGTCAAACCAGCTCAAAGCAGGCTGACTGAATTGGGAATATTCAATGTCAGCATTTTACAAATGGATGGAAGCAGCGGTTATGCTGATGAAGCACCTTATGATCGCATTATTGTGACAGCCGGGGCTCCAGCCGTGCCTCCGCTTTTAATGGAACAACTGGCTGCGAATGGAAGGATGGTCATACCAGTTGGTGACCGGGTGACCCAGGTGCTCCAAATATGGAAGAAGGATGCTGATGGGCATCCTTCGTGTGATGAACATATTTCTGTAGTCTTTGTTCCACTGCGTGGAAAATTTGGTTGGTATTAGCCTTATGATCTGCCAATGGTGACCATGACCACCGGCCGACGGCGGGTTTCGCTGTTTATGAATGTCCGGCTGATCTGCTCGATCTCAGCCCGATCTTTACTGCCGATACGTTTGATGGTCTCGATCACCTTTTTTCTCAGACCTGCATATAACTCATTGTTTTCCCGTGGTGAAATAAATCCGCGGCTCACAATTTCGGGTTCACCAAGTACTTCACCGGTAAAACGGTCCACGTTCACGTTGATCAGAACGATGCCATCTCTTGAGAGGATCTCGCGTTCACGCATGATATCTTCGCTGACGTCGCCTACACCGGATCCATCCACATAAACATAACCTGCAGGTACCTTTTCTGCCAGCTTCATGCCTTTTTCGGTGATCTCGATTATCTGGCCATTTTCTGTGACCAGAATATTATTTTCATCTATCCCTATTTCCTTGGCCAGA
The DNA here is from genome assembly GCA_963709535.1 of uncultured Chloroflexia bacterium. Lineage (GTDB taxonomy): Bacteria > Chloroflexota > Anaerolineae > Anaerolineales > Anaerolineaceae > PNON01. Next base: position 138,701 of record CAVPWY010000013.1, read on the forward strand.
AGCGCATGCTGCTTGAGCTGACGCAGCTCTCCATGAATGGGAATAAAGTATTTTGGCCTGACTAAATGCAATAATAGCTTCATCTCTTCCTGGCTGGCATGCCCGGATACATGGACATTGGCGATGGCTTCATAAATCACGTTAGCGCCATGTTCAAATAGGCGGTTGATCATACGGTATATGCTTTCTTCATTTCCAGGAATGGGATGTGATGAAAGCACGATCGTATCACCTGTTTTGATATCAAATTGGCGGTTCGTACCCATGGATAATCTACCAAGAATGGAAGAGGGCTCTCCCTGGGAACCGGTGCACATGATGACCACGTCTTTACCTGGCATGTTCAAAGCCTGTTCGATCGGGATCTGAACACCTTCAGGAATATCCAGGTAACCAAGTTTGGTAGCCATCTTGGCATTATCCACCATGCTGGTACCCGCGAAAGCGAGCTTACGCCCGAATTCATTGGCTACATTTGCGGCCTGCTGCATACGGCTGATGAGGGAGGCAAAAGAAACGATGATGATGCGGTCTTTTGCTTCGCGGAAAACCTTCCGGAATGCGGCATCGATGACCTTTTCAGAAGGCGTCCAACCGGGACGTTCTGAATTGGTTGAATCGGATAAGAAGAGCTAATACACCGCGCGATGAGAAATCAGCCAGTTTGGCATAATCGCTCGGCCAGCCATCCACCGGAGTGTGGTCAAATTTATAGTCACCGGAATGGACGATCAATCCCAACGGAGTGTTTATACCCAATCCGACACCATCCGGAATGGAGTGGCAGACGTGGAAGAACTCCACCTTGAATGGCCCGATTTGCACAGTGTCGCCAGCATGTACCGTATTTAAAACTGCCCGGGAAGCAAGGCCATTCCTGCCAAGTTTCACTTCCACAAGGCCGCGGGTAAGCGGGGTGGCATAGATGGGAGCATTGATCTCCTGCAGCACATGGTGAATGGCACCTGTATGATCTTCATGACCATGGGTGATAATGATCCCATCCACTTTATCTTTTTTATCCAGCAAATAGCTGAAATCCGGGATGATGTAATCGATTCCCAGCATATCATTTTCCGGGAACATAAGCCCGGTATCCACGATCAGAATCCGTTCGTCGTATTCATACGCCATCATATTCTTGCCGACTTCCCCCAAGCCGCCAAGCGGAATAATCCTTAATTTTTTATCTTTCATATTTTCCTTATATTTACAAAAAACACCCTGGCATTCTGCCGGGGTGCGATTTTCATTATCAAATAATAATTGCTTACACCACTAGCAATGATAGAAATTCTATCATGAGGGTGTTTGACTGTCAAAGCACTTCTACCATGCGAACTACTCTGATAATAATACCACAAGTATGAGGTAACTATCCATTTTGAGTTTCTACAACAGGCTCAGCAACAATTATTAACCTGTGGGTATTGCTGCGTTTTGGCCAGCAAGTGACCAGTGTCAGACGTTCATCCCCGGTCGGTGATATCCATTTGGCGTTTTCTTTGCGGATATCGAGAGATACATCTCTTTCCTGCAATATTTGCTTTTCAACGATCTTATACTCAAAGGCGACCTTGCCTGAAAAAATATAGATCATATCACCGATTTCCAGATCGATCAGATGGCCAAAAACCTTGCCATATTCATTATGATGACCGCCAATCACAGTGTTACCGATCATACCCAGGGGCGCTGAATTCGCCTGCCAACCGGCTGCAAACTCATCCGGAACTTTCCATTGTTCAAACCACTGATCCCTCAATTCCAAAGATGAATAGGTGGAAGAGATAATTGGTGCATCAAGGCGAATTGCAGGAATAATGATCCTGTCTGGAATATAACCATCGACGATCTGTGTTGGTACCGAGTGGGGCTTTTGCGTTCCGGAGTAACCAATAATATGGTTTTCAGTCGGGGGAATGATCCCAGCATCGGGGGTGCTTAATTCCAATGGGGATAATAGATTTCCAGCATTATTAGTTGAACCCTGAGAGAATTGAACTGGAAAATTTACTTCATGGCAGGTCGTGTTCCAATTGATAAGTTGCTAATAAATCAGGAAAATCTACAAATATATTCAAAATGGCAATTGTGGTGATCAAGACACCTGTAACAATTAAGAAAATACTTTTTTTACTATGCATAATTGCCATGTTATATTTTCAATTTCCGGAAGGATGAGCTATTGGTCATCCTTCCAGAAAACTATTAGCATAACTTCTGATTCACTCCCAGGCTTTATTATTTCAAGTTTGGAAGATAAACCATGAGTTAGAAAAGCCATTCCGAGAAAAACGAAGCCGAGGTTCAAGAAAATCGAACTGAGGGGCATATTGGAGAATGGGTTGCTAAAATCTGCTCCGGTTACCGGGATCAAAACTTCCTGTGATGGATCGACAGTAGCAGCAAGTGTTGCAAAGAAGCTGTGTCTGGCTGGATGCTGCGGGATTCTGACCGGTTACACCGGGTTTCGTCGGAGTTGAGGTTGGATCTGGATCCCCATCGGAAGTTTGGGTAGCTGTAGAGGTTCCAGACGTTGCACAGGGACTGGTCGGACTGGTAGTACTGCTGAGGGATTGGTTGCTTTCTCCATCATTCCAGGAGACGGTAATCGTGCGATATCCACCGGCAACAGTAAAGTTGTAACTACTATTGGCAGGAATGTTTGCGCTGCCTGGGCCAGGTCCGCTTGAAAATGACCAGCCCACATTGACAGAGAATGCGTTTGGATTTGTTATTGTCCACATTTGCTGTCCTTCAACACACTGCCAATCAACACTGAGGCGTCTGAAAGAAACTTCAGTAGCCGTAGGAGTGGCAGTATCAGTTGGTGTGGCGGTATTGGTCGGAGTAGAAGTATCGGTTGGTGTGAAAGTATTGGTCGGAGTAGCAGTATCAGTCGGTGTAGCTGTACCGGTAGATGTCGGGCCGGCTGTAGGTGTATCGGTTGGAGTAGCTGTACTTGTAGCAGTTGGATTATCTGTAGGTGTATCAGTCGGGGTTTGAGTAGAGCCGACTACCTGGGTAGCAGTAGGTGTATTTGTTTCTTCAACTTCGGTAGGTTCCTTGGTTTCAGTCTCTTCTACTTCAGTTGGTTCTTTGGTTTCAGTTGCTTTCACTTCAGTCGGTTCGCTGGTTTTGGTAGGTTTGGGTGTTTTGGAGGGCTCAGATGTTTTCGTTGGATCTTCCTCATCAACACCACCGCATCTGGGATCATTCTCACCAGAAATTTGGAAATCACCAGCGTGATTATCATGACCATTCCAACCATTCGCATCGACATAAATCGCACGAATATTTCCGGTGTTTCCCGGTGGAACATGACAGATCCATACTTTATGATCTCCCCCTCCACCTGTATTTTGACTTGATGCAGATACTGATTGATTTACGGTTGACAACAAAAGGCCAACAATTAAACTAAGCACGCCTGCAGAATAAGCAAAAGATGCCACTTTCCTAAATATTTTTGAATAATTTATTTTCATAGTGATGCCTCCAGAATAATCTATAAAATACTAATAAGATAATATTAGTCTTATTATATAGAAGAATGAACCAGGAGTCATTTACTTAAATTACAATATTGCGATTTTGTATAAGGATTGGTAGGGGATAATCTCAGGTTAGGCGAAAGTTAGGTTTCTCGGGGAAGAATGATCGGGAATATACTGCCTTCAGGATGAAAAACCTTCATTTCCAATTGGTAAGCAGTGGATAATATTTCTGGCTGTAATACCTCAGTGGGGGATCCATCTGCCTGGATGCGACCATCCACTAATAAAGCAATGTGATCTGCATAACGTGATACAAGATTTAGATCATGTATTGCCAATACAACCACAAGGTGATCTTCCTTTGTTAACTTCAAAATTAAATCTAAAAGATTGACCTGATACTGGATATCCAAATGGGTCGTTGGCTCATCCAAAAGCATGACCCTGGATTGCTGTGCAATTGCCCTTGCCAACAATACCCTTTGAGCTTCACCACCGGATAATTCTCCTATCCTCCGTTCAGCCAGAGAAAAAGTATCAGTGCGTTGCATAGCTAATTCAACAATCTCAAGGTCATCGTTGAAGAGAACTGACCAAACCAACCTGAATAAGCTGTTCGGCCCATTAATACCACTTCTCTAACAGTGAATGCGGATGGCAGGTTCCGGGCTTGAGGAATAACCGAAATTAGGCGGGCTCTTTCAGAAGAATTTACTTTTGATATATCAAATCCATTTACTTTCACCCGGCCATTTGTAACAGGGATTATTCCGGATGCGGTCTTGATCAAGGTTGACTTTCCTGCGCCATTGGGTCCAATCAACGCTGATATTTTATCTGGCGGGAAGGTAACAGAAATATCCTTTAATACCAAACGATCATGATATCCTGCTGAAACTTGATCAAATGAAAGTGTATAGTTTTCTGTTGACATACTTTTTACCAGAACGCCTGTTGCTTTGAACGCCGCAGGATCCAAAGGAAAAATGGTGCACCAACAAGTGCAGTGATAATTCCAAGTGGTACCTCTTGAGGTGGAATAAGTATTCTGGCGATTACATCTGTTACCAGCAAAACGCCAATACCACCTACGATGGATAAAGGTAACAGCTTGCGATAGTCACCTGTCCACAGGATGCGAACCATATGAGGTACGATCAACCCGACAAAACCGATGATTCCGGTGAAGGCGACGGCAGATGCGGCAGCCAACGAAGAGCCAATAATGATGATTATTTTTACTTTTTGAACATTCAAACCCAACTGGGAAGCCTGCTCTTCTCCAAACTGCATCACATTCAGTGGATGACCTGAAATAAGTAATAAAACCAGGCCAATCACAGTATATGGAAGCATCGCGAGGACAGGTTCCCATCCAGTAATTGCCGATCCGCCCAACAACCAGATAATCGCCCGCCTAAGCTCATTTTGTGATTGGATCATTAAATACGATGTAAGAGCTGTGCAAAAACTGCTTATTGTCACTCCTGCCAGTAATAAGTTAGTCGTTGGTACTGTCTTCCCAACACGAGCCAGGATATACACGATCAGTACGGTAACCAGACCAGCAATAAAAGCCATAAATGGAATGGCAAAAAAACCAAAAAACTCCCTTGGCCAGTGAGTACTCATGGCAATAATTGCCCCTAATCCCGCTCCTGAAGCGACTCCAATCAGGTATGGATCAGCTAATGGATTTCGGAACAATCCCTGGTAAGCAGCTCCGCTGCCTGCCAGGGATGCGCCGGTTAATGCAATGAGTACAGTTCGGGGAAACCGTAGGTCAAATCAGAATCGTTTCATAGGAAGCTGGCCAATTAGAAACAAGCTGAAGGCCCGGTATTTTTCCGAGAAGCATTCTAAGCAAGTCACCAATTGGAATCGAGACAGATCCTACCGCCAGGCTGAGTAATACAGCACCAAGTGCCACCATAATTGCCCAAACCATCGGCGAGATCTTGAATTTCATCACCAGTTCCCTCTTACAGCTATTGATTTATTAAGAGCTTTGATAACTGTTCGAGTGCATCCACGAGTCGTGGACCCGGCCGACTGACCAGGTTGTCATCAAACGGATAGATGCGGTTATTCATTACTGCTGATAATGTATCCCAGCCAGCCCTGGAAGTAACACTCTCCTTTGTGACGCCATAGGCAGCATCACCAAGTAAGATGACATCAGGGTCCGCTACGATCAATGCTTCCTGGCTGTACTGGATCCAGCCTTCTCCGGCATCATTGGCGACATTGGTACCACCCGCAAGTGTAAGCAGCACATCCACATAGCTACCTTTACCTGCCGTCCACGGTTTGGATGGCTCACTCCCATCCATTTCATAAAAAACTTTGACAGGTTTGGCATCCGGTTTTTGCATGTCAGTTACGACTTTCACACGGTTTTGCAGTGATTTAACCAACACTTTCGGACTCTTTTTCTTTTCCAGTTATTTGCCCAATGATGAGTATGTTCTGATACAGCCCATCCAGATCTTTCGGGTTTGAAAGGTAATATACATTTAAACCCAGATCTTCGAAGGACTTCACTTGCTCCCGGGTATTGATCTCTGCCGCCAGGATCAGGTCCGGATGAAGAGCGGAAATTTGTTCCAGGCTATATTTGCCCATAGATCCGCCTACACTGGTGATACCTTTTGCTTCAACCGGAAAATCAGAAAACTCATCTCTACCTACGACTTGTGGACCAGCTCCTATTGCAAATAGGATTTCGGTGTTTGATGGTGCCAGGGAAATGATCTTTTGGGGGACAGAAGATAAACTAACTGTACGGCCCAACCCATCTATAACTTCGATGTTCTGTTTGACTGGTACCTGATTATCTGGGCTGCATCCAGTCAGCAATAATGCGATGACCAGGAAAAGTATGCTGATATTAAAAATTAGTTTTTTCATATTTATCCTTTGGTTGTGTCAATTTAATAAAAACAACCTGTCTCTCGACAGGTTTGGTGAAAAGTCTGTAATTTCTTCAGTACGATTCCACCTCCTTTACGCGAGGTTGTGGCAAAAGCAGAAAAGGTGGGCGACCTGACTTGGAGTGAACTCCATACAGTTGCGCGACAGCGCCGGACTTGAAATATTAGTTTCTAACCGGCTTCGCCATTAAAGTCTTCCCATCCGGGGGAGAGACGCCTAAGCTGCACTATTCAATTATGGAATTATTGTATATCGGTTAACTATTTCAGTCAACAAAATATTGAAGATATCTTTTCTCTAACTATATTCTGTTGGTAGATGATCTACAATAATAACTACTTAGATCTTCTTTTCTTTCATCAAATCCTGAATGGTCTTTTGGATTCTGGATGCCCTGGTTTCAGGCTTTTTTGCATCTTCCAAAGCATCCACATATTGCTTTTGATGCGAATAGGATAATTTTTTCCAGTTTTTTCTTGCCTGAATATTACCTTCCAGAGCCGCTGACAGATCATCAGGTGGAACGATAAACCGTGGACCAGTATCCACAGCCATCTCAATTTCCACAATATCCCCTGCTTTTAATCCTGCCCCTTCCCTTAGCTGGCGGTTTACACCAAGGTAATGTACACCACCATAAGGGCTGATTGTGCTTTTATAAGGATAACCGTTGATCGTCCCGATCACAGGAACTCTTGCTCTGGTTCCAAACACCTCAAAAACATTAAAGGGGATTGCAAGGAATGTAGCAGAACTATCCGGTTCCCGCGTTAATGTTGCCTTAAAACGAATAGGTTGAGGATTTGATATTTCAGCCATATCACTCCGTTTGAATCACACGATAACCATAAATTATTATAACATCTGTGATTGTTGGTACAAAAGAATGAAGTACATGGTTGATATATTCAAGAGATAAGCTTGGTTTTCAATATTTTCGTTCTTGGATACAAACGAAATTTATAATAAAAAAATATGAGCTTTTTATGTAAACTCACATTTGACTATTTCGCCTTATTAAATTTTTTGGATGAAAATCAATTTGAATGATTGGAAACTACACGATTCTTACCGAATTTTTTGGCATTATATAAGGCACGATCTGCCTGCTCTATCAATGCTGAAAGAGTTGTCATCCCTTTATCCAAACTTGCAACTCCAATACTTGCAGTAACCCGTGCTTTACCCTGAGCAGTCTCGATCCTGATTTTCATAATACTTTGGCAAATTCGATCTGCAACTTCTGCTGCGGCAATGGTATCATTTTCTGGCAGCAGGACGATGAATTCATCTCCACCATATCTGGCGATGAGATCCACATTTCGCAATTTACCTTTGAATACTTCTGCCAGCTCCTTCAGTAGTCGATCACCGACAGGGTGTCCAAAATTATCGTTTACATCTTTAAAATTATCCAGATCGATCATCAACGCAGCCAATGGATGATTAAACCGAATTGCACGCTCAATTTCCCGTGATCCCATTTCAAAAAAGCTGCGTCGGTTCTTAAGGCCTGTTAATTCATCGGTATCTGCCTTAAGTTGGGTTTCAGAATAAAGGCGGGCATTTTCGAGTGCAATTGCTGCCTGGTTTGCGAAAGGTTTTAATCTTTCGGCATCATTTATGGAATAGAAATTTACAGTTCCTGAAAATAAACTGATAAAGCCAATGACCTGTCCATGTACTTTTAATGGAACCCCGATATATGATCTCACCCAACGGTTTTCCGGTAAAGGATTCCAACCCTGATTAACCGTAGTGTCCGGTATGGCAATGGGCTGACCGGTTTCAAACATACGATTCATGTTTGGTCTTTCAGAAATTAAAAACGGTGGATTCTTTGTAATGTCTCCATGACCGTTTTCAATGTATCCTCGTCCACGCATCACTTTCAGGTAACCCTTCTCCAGTAATAGAATTGCCCCGGTATCGCTTGGAAGAACACGGTCAGTGTTCTCAAGGATCTTGTCCATCAGGTTATCCAAATCCAAGGTGCTGTTCAAAACTTCAGAGGTATCCAATAGCGCTTCAATAAATGTCCGTTGGTTCTTTTCAGCTTTTTCCAAAAGGCGGCGTTCAGTTTTGTCTGAGAAGATTCCACCCACCATTACTCCTTTATCGGTGGTTATTGGAAATGGAAGAACATCAACAATAATTCTCTCACCATTTGGACGCTGCAAATGCATTTCCAATGGCTCTTGTTTTTGCGTCGAGCCGCTATATCGAACGACCCGTGAATATACAGTTTTTATTAATCGGGTAATTCGTTTTGATCTATCTTCGATTGGAAGCAAACTTTCCAAGACATCAACGAAGGATTTATTCTTTACATCATCCTTATTTACACCGGTTAATTCTTCCAGGCTTTGATTCCATTCAATTACCTCACCACTTTCATCCAGCAAAAAGATACCGACAAGGGACTGCTCGATGAAGCTCCTGAATTTGGATTCGCTTTCCTGTAAAATACTGCGAGCCTTTTTAAGTTCAGTTATATCTCTGAGGATGCCATAAGTTGCGGAAAATTTCCCATTAGAATCAAATTTAGGGGTGGCGGTCACAAGGATTGGCACCGCTGAACCATCTGCCTTCAGAATATTTAATTCGTATGAAGATTTTTGCCCCTTTTGTCTACCCAGTGTCTCTTTCTTAATTTTTCTATATCCTCATCGTTAAGGAACTCTTGTAAATTTCTTCCGATCAGAGCACCTTCGGAAACACCAAAAATTCCATCAGCCGCCGGGTTTGCAATTAGTATATTTTCCTGTCCGTCAACGATGGTCACACCCTCACCCTGGTTTTGGACGAGCAATTTGTAAGATCCCTGAACTTCTTCCAGGGTTTCTAATAATTGATTGAAATTTTCCCCGAGCCTGGTAATTTCATCATTGCCTGAGTTGGATGTAATTCGGGCATTTGGCTGCCTTAATTCGATTAATTCGTTTGACATCACCGCTCAGATCCATGATCCGTTTGAAGAACATCCGATCCAACAGGAAATAAAAAACAAAGAGAACAATGAAAACTAATACAATCAGCGTAGAAAAGAGATATGAAAGCGTGGTTATTCCCTGGTTATAAATATCGCGGGGAAATCTAACCTCAAGAACAGCCGCAGGATATCCATTCATATCGCGCAAAAGTTTATAACCCGCATAAACATATTTATCCAAAACCTGAGATGGATATAAAACCCCTTTCTCCAGCAAATCACTAATCTTGACAATAGACGTATTCGATTCATCGATTGGATATGGGTAAAAATTAATTCTGGTATTTAATTGATCTGCCAGGTCATCCATCATATTCTGATTCAGGAATCGTCCCATGAGAACAGTCCCATTTTTTGGGCCTGATTGATCATTGTGGAGAACTGGTGATGAGACGGCCAACATCGGTGATTCATCAAAATATATAATGCCCGATGGTTGGGGATCATCTTCTGTGGATTGAAATATTGAAGGGAATTTATGGAATAGATCAATGTTTTCTGTTGTCGAAAAAGTAACGCCATTCCCATCGAACTCAACAATTTTGGTAAAAACAACGTTCCCGTTACCATCAACATATTGGATAAAGTTGATACCTAAATAGACGAGGGTATCATCTGGTAAATTTTCGTCGATATATTCCTGGTTGTGATCTGAAATAAACTGATAGGTATCGTCCCAATAGGACCAATCAGAGATCGTGCTCTTCATCTGGTCAATCAAAGCAGTATACGTGTTTTCCACCCGTTCAACATTTTGCTTTGCTGTGAACGTTTCCAATCTTGAATAGCTTTGCCTTAATATTATCGAAGCCGTACCAAATAAAATGGCCACGGCAACAATCAGTGCAATTAATAACGTAAGTAATGATTTTTTCTGTAATGGCATGCGGACACTTTCATGCAGGCTGAATTATTTTCCTCAAATAACCAATTACTCACGTTACAGTATAAACGTTTAATTGCTCTGCGCTTATATGAAATTCATAAATTCTCCGTAAAAATAATCTATAGAGCGGCACAATCCGAGGAACCATTTCATGGCATGATTCTGGCAACTTATCAGTAGCTAGCATTTAACAATAAGGAGTTGATGGATGAAGAAATCCAGGTGGTTACAAATTTGGTCCCTTACGCTAATTATGAGTATGGTTCTTTTCCCGGTTACTTCTGTCTTTGCGGCAGGCACGGGTTTTTCGACAACCATCACCTATCAAAATGTCGGCCTGGATATTGCTCATATAACCATTTTGTATTATCCAGAAGGTCAATCCACACCAATATCCATAGCCCGGCCGGATTTACCGGTAGGTGCCAGTGCTACCGTATCCATTGGTAACCTGGAAACGACACCAGCCAGTTTTAGAGGATCAGCTGTCATCAAATCGGATGTCGAGGTTGCGGTACTGATGACTCAGATACCAACGACTGTCAGCATCAAAGCACGACCCCTGGCAGGAGCTACAACAAAAGGCTCAGCCAGCATTTGGCTGCTTAATATCGTAAAAATTACCGGAATGCAAGCAATCATTTCTGTGCAAAACCTTGATAACAATCCGGCTAATATTAAATTTACTTTTTACGGGGGAGTTAACCCTGTCATTTTAAGTAAAAATAATATCCCTGTCGGGGGCTCGGCATATATTGACCTGGCGGATCTGAGTGATCTTCCGAATTTATATGCAGGATCAGTCCTTGTTGAATCCGTAAGGGCTGGGAACAGCACTCCCGGTAAGATCACGGGCATGTCACTTTATTCTGCTGGTACAACCACCGACGCCAATGCCACAGAAAGCATTGCAGGTGGTGGAACAACAATATATATGCCTGTTGCGATGTGTTACGCATTGGGAGGGATGAGCACTTCGTACTTTGTTTTTAATACTGACCCTGTTCAAACAGCCACAGTCACCGTCACTTACAATAGCGGAAAATTCGAAATCTCAATCATTAACCAGCCGCACAGGTCGTTATTTTAATGCTTGCACCCCTAAATCAACTGTTTCGGGGTATTCAGGATATGCAACCATTAAAAGTAATGGGCCTTTGATCCTGGCTAAGGGAGTCATTAAAAATTTGGGAGTGTCTGCCACCTTTATGGGACAATCCACTGGAGCAGACAAACTCGCTTTTCCATATCGCCTCATATTCTGCTTCACAATATACAACGGGTCAACGTTCGCGAACAACAATTTCCGTTATGAATTTGGGCGGGAACCTGGCAGCTGGAGCAGTAAAAGCCAAGTATTTTGGAAAAGATGGAAAATTGATAGGTACATATACTTTTCCTGCATTTGCCTCTGGTGTAAGAATTGATACAAATGCTGCTCAATTGGGAGCTGCTGGAGCAGAGTTTGGATATTATTCAGATGGGACCACCGGAGGAAGTGTTTTATTGGAAGGCCCTGCCGGAAGTTCATTGATGGCAGTTGGATTTGTTCTCAATGTTGTGTCTTCTGGTGTCTATTCTGGGGAAATGTATAATGGAATATCTCCAGTTGGAACACCTTAATACAATCTCAATTTTTTGAATGATTAAGAAAATATAAAAACTCACCAGAAATGTAGTGCACCCCATTTATTGGACAAGAGTTAAAGTAGAAATAAAGGACTGAGTTCTGAACTGAACAGGACTTAGTCCTTTTAGTTTAACCTTAATTCTGCGGTTGTTGTAGTAGTCAATATATTCAGATAGCTCCTGTTTGAATTGATCAACGGAAAAGAAATTTTGGTTGTTGTAAAATTCAGATTTGAGTAAACCAAAGAAGTTTTCCATCACGCAATTATCATAACAATTACCTTTTCTGGACATACTCTGCCTGATTCCCTTGTCTTTAAGCATCTTTTGGTAAGGCCTCATCTGGTACTGCCAACCCTGATCGGAATGAAGGATCAACTGACAATTATCAGGGATTTTTTGAAAAGCACTCATAAGCATCTCTGTGATTTGATGGAAAGTTGGATTTTTGGATAGGTTATAACTGATGATCTCCCCATTGAATAAGTCCATTATCGGGGAAAGATAAAGCTTCTGTCCAAACAATTTGAATTCTGTAACATCCGTGGACCATTTCAAATTGGGTTTTTTAGCTCTGAAATCTCTTTTCAAAAGGTTCGGAGCTATCTTTCCCATCTGTCCTCGATAGGAATGATACTTCTTCTCCCTCAACAAACAAGTTAGGTGTTCCTGCTTCATGAGTTTCATTACCAGCTTATGGTTTGTTTGAAACCCTCTATGGCGCAATTCGAGTGTGACCCGCCGATATCCATAGCGGCCCTTATTCTCGATACAAATATTCTTTACCTCATCTCGTTCTTTGCTGTGTTTTTGAGGTTCACAGAGATGCTTCAGGTGATAGTAATAACTGCTTCTGGGGATCTTCGCTGTTATCAGAAGCACTGCCAATGGATATTCACGCCTTAGTTCAGAGATTACAGCTATTTGGTCTCTTTTTCGCGTTTTTCCCGCTCTGCAACCAAGGCGTTCAATTTTTTTAGGTAGGCGTTCTCTGCTTCCAAATATAGAATCCTATCCAGTAATTCTTCTTCCCTGGTTTTAGGTAGTTTGGGCTTTTGTTTTTTTGGCTTTCTGCCCTTTACCTTGCCTTCTAACCCGCTTATCCCGTTGTCCAAGTATCTGCGCTCCCATTTACTGATTGTTGCCGATCCACTTATTCCAAATTTTATACCTGTTTCTTTACAGGATAAGTGGTTTTCGTGCATGTATTTCAGTACCTGGTATTTTTGCTCCGTTGTCCAGTTATAAGCATGATTTGCCATCCCTTCTGGACCATGTTCGTGGTAAAGCCTGGATACATACCCAATCCCTGCTTTGTCCATTTGATATTCTGCTGCTATGCTTGCTACACTTTCTCCTTCTTCTACTGCCCGCCCTATTGCTAATCTCTCTTCTTTACTTAGTTTAGTCATAAAAACTGCACCCTTTCGGTTGGTTGTGTCCAACTTTTGGGGTGCAGTTCAGAAATTATGGTGAGTTTTTTGTTGAGAATTAACATGATAGTTGAGATTATAGAAGATGAGTAATCAATATCCTCAGTCCAATACCAATTAGAATTAGACCTCCCAGCATTTCCATTCTTTTTCCAAATTTTTCACCTAATCGATAACCTAAGACGCATCCTATAATCGATAAAGTAAAAGTGGTGATTCCTATGACTAATGCGGTCTGCATGATCGGAGTGTCAATAAGAGCCAGACTTAACCCTACCGCAAGGGCATCGATACTTGTGGCCACAGAGAGTATGACCATTAAGTTACCCCTGGTAGGATTCTTTTGATATGACTTCGGATCAGAATTCATCCCGGAGCGGATCATATTTATACCGACAAGAACCAATAATATAAAGGCGATCCAGTGGTCAAATAAATTAATCCAACGTGCAATCGTACTCCCGGCCAACCATCCGAGAAAGGTCATCAGGCCTTGAAAAAGTCCAAAGTGGAATGACAGCCTTACCAGAGACCGAGTATCCCTGGTTGTTCCATTAGTTGCCACGCCCAGAGATACTGCGAAAGCATCCATGGATAGGCCAACTGCTATGATCAATGTTCCAATAAAATCCATAATGGAGGCAATTATACACAAGTAAACGAAATTAGATATCAGGGGAAATTAATTACTTTTATTTTGATCCAAACTGAATTGACCCTGCATCGATTATCTGATCTGGCTGAACAATCAAGTCTTTTGCTTTGCCCCCTTCATCCACAACGATCAGATGTTCATGTAATGGATCACCAATAATAATTACATACTCACCAGTAGGGATCAATGAGAAGGAAAACTCTCCAACATCATTGGTAATTGAGGATAGGCTATTGGATGCATCAATGATATAAGCAGCCCCAGTATTACTGCGAAAAACTTCAGCCAGATGAACAGGTATTCCGGGGTTGGGAGTGTCACTTTGATCTTTAGTTACCACGCCAACAATTCCACCGTTTCCTGGAAGTATCTTCGGGGTAGCTGATTTCCCGAAGATATTTTGGTTATCAGAAATCACGTGACAACCTGATAATACAAAACTAACAATAGCGAGCAGGAGGATCATTCGTTTTTGCATTTCGATTTTCCTTTAAATAATTGCAATTGCAAGAAACTGACCATCCAATAGTTAATGTTTTTATTAATAATTTATTGTTATAATCGTCCTTCTGAATGATAATGGGACATCTAGGTCTTATTTGAAAAGGTATTATTTAACTATGAAGGTATTCTTCAAACGGATTTTTTCGATAGGATTTCTTTTCCGGGGGAGATCCAGAAAATCCCGAACAGCATCCTGGATAGTTTTAGGATTGTTGATTATAACCGCGAGCATCATAGGTTATAGTGTTTTTGGATATAGACTTAAAGGAATCCTGAACGAAGAAGAAAGAAACTGGCTGAAGCAGCACCCGGCGGTAAGTTTTGCTCCTGATCCAAGTTTTGCACCCATTGAATCATTTGATAATAAAGGAAATTATGTCGGATTGGTAGCAGATTATTTAGCACTAATTGAAAATAATATTGGGATAAATATTGATATTATTCACCTCAATACCTGGAATGATGTCCTGGACCAAGCAAAAAATAGAAATATAGATGGGATCACTGCTGCGCAAATCACACCAGAAAGATCAGAGTATTTATTGTTCACATCTCCAATTGTTGATATCCCTAATGTCATCATCACACAGAAAGATAGGACAGATCCTATAGCACTCAAAGATATGGCAGGATGGACGATCGCAATTACCCGGGGTTATGCATTAGAAGAATATATTAAGACGAACTATCCATCAATTAAGATATATCCCCAAAATAGCGATCTTGAGGCATTGGAAGCTGTTTCATTTGATCAAGCAGATGCAACTGTGGTTAATCTCGCTATCGCTTCATATCTGATTAATGAGCATGGGATTACAAATTTAAGAATCGCTGGAGACTCCGGAAAAAGTAATCCTTTATCAATCGCAGTTAGTTCTGATGAACCTGTATTGCAGAGAATTATGGAGAAAGGATTAAATTCGATCTCTGACCAACAAAAGAGAACCATATATAAAAAATGGATCGGATTGGAAAATTATGGGTTCACTTTTCAAAATCAACTATTAACATTTACTTTTTGGGTACTGGCAGCACTTGCCATCCTTGTTTTTGTATCCATATTTTGGAATGCATCACTTCAATCGCAGGTAAACCTGAAGACATCTGCACTAAATCGGGAGCTGGCTGATCGTAAAGTTGCTGAAGAAAGATTGAACCAACAACTTGCTAATGTATCTGCACTTCGGGCAGTAGGTGTTGCGATAAATGCAAGCATGGACCTGCCCCTTACCTTAAATATTCTGCTGGATCAGGTAAGCTCCAAACTGAAGGTGGATGCCTGTGACGTATTGTTATTCAACCCCTATACCAGAACACTCGATTATGCAGCTGATAGAGGCTTCCGCACTCCATTAATTAGAGGAACAAGTTTAGCAAAGGGTGACAGTTTTGCCTGGCAGGCAGTTCAGACCAGAAGAACCATATTAATCGATAATTTAGAAACTGAGCCTGGTCAACTTTATGGTTCTCCTTTTCAAGAATCAGAAAGTTTTGTTAGTTATATTGGGATTCCATTGATCTCTAAAGGGATTATGAAAGGGGTCTTGGAAGTATTTCAGAGGAGCATCACAACTTATGATCAATCCTGGATGGATTTTCTGGAATCCATGGTCAGCCAGGCAGCCATAGCCCTGGATAACGGATCCTTATTCCAGGATTTGCAGCGTGCAAATCTCGATCTCACATTAGCTTATGACGCAACCATTGAAGGTTGGGCACGAGCATTGGAGCTTCGTGATGGAGCAACTGAAGGACATTCACAACGGGTCACCCAAATGACCATGGATCTCGCTGGCCGGTTAGGTGTGCATGATTCAGATTTGGTACATATCCGCCGGGGTGCTTTATTGCACGATATTGGCAAAATGGGCATTCCGGACGATATATTACGAAAAGCGGGTCCGCTTGACGATGAAGAATGGATCATTATGCGAAAGCATCCATTTTTTGCCAGGGAGATGTTAAAGAATATTTCATATCTTCAATCTGCCATCGAAATTCCATACTCACACCATGAAAAATGGGATGGAAGTGGTTACCCACTAGGGCTTTCAGGTGTAAGGATTCCACTTGCTGCCAGAATATTCTCTGTTATTGATGTATGGGATGCTCTTTCATCTGAACGCCCGTATCGCGGACCCTGGCACGAAGACGATGTATATAAGTACATTCGGGAAAATTCTGGTTCCCAATTTGATCCAAAAGTCGTTGCGGAATTTTTCTCAATGATGCAACACTAATTTCAAATATATGGTCATGGTAATAGGATTATCGATCTGCTATCAGCCAGCGGATTCTTGTGGTTTAATATCCTTATCAATATGTTTGAAATAATTTTGGAAAAAAAAGAGATACTGGTGTAAAAAAAAGTAACTCAAAATAATTTGAATTATCATTACCCTTGATAAGGGAAAATTTTGCAGTTTAATCAGCCTATATTTCATTTATTAATTTGGGAAGTAAACGATTATGAGCACAAATCCGAAAGAACAATTACACTTAACACTGAAATTACCTGTCAAACCTGTGACCATTTTTAATGCATGGATTGACAGCACAGCTCACCGGGATTTTACCGGTGGTAATGCATCCATCGATCCGCGGAATGGTGGAAATTTTTCTGCGTGGGATGGTTATATAACAGGTATTTTACTAAAGTTGGAACCGTATCACCGGATCATACAATCCTGGCGGACCACAGATTTTCACCCACTTGACCCTTCCTCCCATCTTGAAATTATTCTATCCGAAGAAGAAGATGGGACATTACTCACCTTGACTCATACAGAAATTCCATTCGGACAAAGCCAACAATATGAACAAGGATGGATCGAATATTATTTTGAGCCAATGTTGGGATATTTTACTTACCTTGCGAATGAAGCTAAAGAATAGAGTATGAGGTTAAAATGTCTGATTCATTGAAGGTATTTTCAATATTCCCTGTACCACCTCAAAAGATATATGCGGCTTGGATGGACTCAGAAGAGCACAGCGCATTTACGGATTCTGAAGCGATCATCGATCCTCGTGTTGGTGGTGAATTTTCTACCTGGGAAGGATATATTACTGGAAAAACAATTTCATTGGAACCTTTCACGCGTATTATTCAAAGTTGGCGAACAACAGATTTTGATGAAGCTGCTCCCGATTTACGGTTAGAAGTCACCTTTGAAGCTATGGATATGGGCTGCAAGATTACATTAAACCACACCGGGTTACCTGACGGCAGTAAAGAAGAATATAATAAAGGTTGGGAAGACTATTACTTCGCACCCATGCGGGGGTATTTTACAGAATAACTCAAATTGCAAAACAATATAACGGTCTGGAGGTGGTATGGAAACGATTTTGAGTAATTTATTTGTTTTATCCATTCCAGTGCTGGAAAAGATAATCAGGCCGATCCTCGTATATTTGTTTTTAATTATTGGGTTAAGGCTTGCCGGTAAACGGGAATTGGGACAATTAAACCCATTTGACCTGATCGTTTTATTGACCATATCTAATACTGTTCAAAATGCAATTATTGGGCAGGATAATTCGCTTGTTGGTGGATTGATTGGAGCTGCTACATTATTAGTTATCAATTATCTGGTAGTCAAGTTGATCCATAAGAATCGGTTCCTTGAGAGATTGCTGGAAGGGGACTCAGAGTTATTAATTAAAAATGGAATTCTTCAGCAAAAAATTCTCGATAAAGAATCAATTGACCAAACCGAATTGGAAATTGCCGCACATAAGCAGGGATTTGATTCTTTGGAAGTCATTGATACAGCCATGATCGATACTGAAGGAAATTTAAGTTTTGTTCCCAAGAAATCAAATATAGATGAGCAGAGACATAAGCAGCTACTCGAAAGAATTGACAATCTGGAAAAAGAGATTCTTCGATTAAGCCAAAATCGGGCAAATTAAGATCAATCAAACACTACATTTACCCTCAGAACCAGGTCGTTTTTAAGCCATGGATATCTGAGACTTCAGTTTTTCTCATTCCGAGTATCATCCAGGGGAGCATAGCGAAAATACCGACCAGCGCTGGTCCACCCAGACCCATGATGAATGCTGATAAGATCGAGCTGCTCCCCGTGATAATGTACATTATCACTGGAGTTCGCTCGCTCAAGTCTTGAGTGTTTGTCTTGACCAGTTTATTCACAAGGAATAAATATACACAATACGTCAAAAATGTTGTCAACCACCATCCTGCGAAATTCTGTAAGGGGATCCCGAAATATAATCGTGAAGATAAGGGTCCATCCCATATCCAATGCCCACCTTGAACCATTATTGGATCCAGAACCAGATCCCAGGCTGTCATAATAATGCCGCCTACTGCAGCCACAGGCAGGATCATCCAACCGCGGGGATTAGGAGACTTTAGCAGCCTGGCAGATATCACAAGGGAAGGATACATCATCATGAACCATGCCGCCGGGATCAGGAATGGAACAAGACCAAGAAATTTTGTGCCCAGGAGGTCAGTATAATGGTATGGGCCATAGATCATTCCGGTAGCGACTCCTACACTCTCCATCGTGAGTGAAATTACAAAACAGGAAACCAAAAGCAATAGAATTCTCTTCCAACCCAATTTGGATGCGCCGTTGAATAGGGCGAATAAAAAACCACCCAGTGTGTTTATTGGTGTCAGGAAGGGAGGATAATCCCACCGGAAGAAAATTGTCACCAGGGAATAAATGGTCAAGATTATATAGAAAACGAGAAAACCAAGCGAAATTGTATTCACACACTTACCTCGGTTTGATTATAACCAAGTCCACTAAAATATTTTAAATCTATTATGGATATGCGGATAATAAATTAATGCAAATTGAAGTATTGCTGGATATTTGAATCGATAATAACTATTATAAAGATCAATTACTAC
Organism: uncultured Chloroflexia bacterium; assembly: GCA_963709535.1. GTDB lineage: Bacteria > Chloroflexota > Anaerolineae > Anaerolineales > Anaerolineaceae > PNON01. The sequence goes on from CAVPWY010000013.1 coordinate 158,128, forward strand.
TTATTACTAAAATTTTCTAATCCCCTTTGAAAATATATAAAAGGGGATTAGTTGTCATACTCGGTCATTTATTCTTTCGTTCTTCAATTAATCGTTTTACTTCTTCAAATCTTTCCTGGGTGAACGGCATGATCCTTGCGAAAAGGGCAGCCATCAGGTAAAAGAAAGCTGTGCCAAGGCCTAGAACTAGCCTTACGGCGATCAATGCAGATTGAGGTTGCACTCCTGCCGGATTATTTTCAATATATCCAAAAAGCCCCAACAAACCGACGGCGAGGAAAATTACAAGAGCCGAAGAAGCTTTGTATATTAACTGGGTTAACCCCATATAAAACCCTTCACGCCTTACACCATTTTGATATTCATCAAATTCAACTACATCCGGTATCATTGACCAGGGCAGCACCTGTGTTGCGGATGAACCTACACCGGCTAAAACAGCAATAATGATGACAACAGTCACATTTCCAACTGGCGCAAACAGCACCATTAACAAAGGGATGAGGAAAAAGAAAGCAGCATAAATATAAGCCCGCTTTTTCCCCAATTTTTCTCCCAGAAAGACCCATAATGGCACAGATATGATGGCAACAACGAGAGGTAATCCCATAATCAGGGAAGTAATATCGTCAGGAATTTTGACAACATCTTTCAAGAAGAATATCACGGTTGCCATGAACAGGTCCGCGCCGATCTGGTTGCACACAAACATAATGATCATCAACCGGACTTCACGTACCAGCCATAAGGATCGCAATTCTTTCCAAAATCCCTTACCCAGGATTTTTTCAGCATCAGCATGGACCCTTTCTTTCGTACCCAGAAACGTAACCAATACAAATATGGATGTTACTGCACCAAATATGATGCCCATGATTGGGTAACTAACCGGGTATTCACCTCTTCCGGGAAAAATATTGTCCACAATGACTGCGACCCCTGCTGCAGCTACCAGGTTACCCAGAAAAGAGAATGCCATGCGATAACCGGATATGGATGTTCGTTCATCGTAATTTTGTGTCAGTTCCGGCATCAATGAGTTATAAGGTATCGTCACAACACTAAATACGACATTAAATAACACCATAATTGCCATGTAATATATGAATAGAGTTACCTTATCCTGGGAAGGTATGATCCACAATAACCAGAACAGGATCCCAAGAGGTACCGCTCCCGCAAGAAGAAAAACTCTACGCCGGCCAAAACGGCTGCTGGTTTTATCTGAAATGATACCCATCAACAGGTCGGTAAGGGCAGCCACTGTACGCGAGACCCAATATGTAAGCCCTGCCCAGACCGGGGGTAACCCGGCTACATTGACGACAAAAAAGATGAAATAAAAATTCATGGCGGTGATGGCTAAATTGTTTGCAAAATCCCCCAATCCAAAGGCAACCTTTTCTTTTACAGGAACGACAAAACCTTCTTTCATGATTTCCTCCTTGCCAGAATTGAATGGTTGTTAATATCTACGATCGAAAACTTTCCAAATCCCTTTCACTTCTTCTCCACTTATCAGAACGATGTCTTCAAACTGGAACATGGCATCCGATTGGATCGGATGATAGAACACATAATCACCAATTTCAAGCGTCGTTCGTGAAGATGTATTGATGGTCGATTGGTTCGGAACCAGGTTCTGATTTGGAGGATCAGTTAGAAGCGGGTTACAGAAGACACCTTTCGGGGCTACAAAGTCACCTGCCCAACCACCTCCATAGATCTCCAGGCTATTTTGATAGTTCGGATTCCACCATGATATTAAACCGGATAATCCTTCAATAAATGGAATTACTGCGCCAAGGCGTTTTTTTAGTACCGGGGTGGCAATAAATTCTGCAGGAAGTAATTCATTCAAGAAGTGGGCCGGGTATCCGACTGGCCGCAAGACAGCTCCTCCAATACCGATATCGGTGATAAAGGGATAGTTATTGAAAAGGCTGTAGGTTCCACTTCCACCGCAATTAAAGGTCAACGTCTCATTAAAAAGACTGGGATAATTTTCTCGTCCATAGTCAATGAATGATTTATAAACGGACAGGTTGTCTGCAAATTCCCTTAAAGCGGCATTTCTCGGGAGAAGCTAAAAATCCCGGGAGCATGCGGTACATGCCCCTCATATCCCATGAAACCGCTAAAGACCAGATGATCCGGGTATTGTTGGATGATGTCAAATAATTGCTGTAGATCATGATTATTTGCAGCGCCTCCGCGGTGAAGGCCAATATCAATTTCCAAATTCACCCGAAGTCTCAACTTATTTTGGATCGCATATTGGAGGTATTCATTTAAGTGGGCAGGAGTATCGATCAGCCACTGGATCTCTGATTGCGCTCTTTCAATTTGAGTTTTCTGTATCTCCTGGTAGAACTCTGCAAGGGCAAAGACAGGGAGAGGTTTCCCGATCAAAATATCAATTCCCGGATCGAAGTTATCCAGGATCACCTTGATAAAAGGGCGATGAACCAGCATGAATTTATTTGTGTGGACTTTTGCCCTGATCGTACGGATCAAATCCAAACAGGGAATGGATTTAACGACAATTCGATAGTGAGAGTCGGATGGTATATTCGCCTGGATGGTTGCAATGTTATGAGTCAAGTCGGTCAAGATCGATCAATATTCTGGCAGTACCAATGCCTGCCTTTTTCAAAGCAGAATTAATCTGCGCGAAATATGGATCATATGCTCCGCCAACATCTTTTGGTTTGAGCAGGATTATCAACAAAACAAGAACAATAAGGATTACTGGGGCAATAATCCATTCCATTTTGTTTACCCTCCAAACAAGAATGTCCTTAACCGATGATCGGTTTAACCAGTTTGATGAATTGCTCTGCCTTTCGGTCGATCTCACTATCTGTTGACAAGATATTGATTCCAAAATCAGTTCCCAACCCGGAATCCACCACACCAATGCTCAAGTTCACTGCCCGGCTGACTAAATCATCAGTCTTTGGGAGCATATGTTTTTCATAAAGCTTTCTACCATCCCGGTCTTTATAAGCCAGTATCTGTTCCATGTTGTTATAGACATGCCAGCCGGATTTATCCACTGTCTTCGTTCCCAGGACCTCAGCCACTTTTTGTGCAGATGCGACATCCTCCAGGAGGATTGTCAGCAATGTTGCACATTCTCCCGGATCATTGATGGTCCGGAATTGCAGCCCTTCAAGATGGGCTGATTGTATACATCGTTTAAATCGGTCTTTCTTTGTCCGCAGGGAATGAAGAATAAAATCCAGCTTTCGCAATTGCGCCAGTGCAAAAGCCCCGGTAAGTTCATTCATACGCATATTTATACCGATCAATGATCTCTTTCCGATCTCCGAGCCTTTCCGGAGCGGCATGTGCCCCTGGTCATGAAACCCGAAAGCTCTTTCATACAATGAACGATCATTGGTGATTAATAATCCACCATCTCCCGAATTGATAACCTTAAAATTATTCAAAGAAAATGCCCCCATTTCACCGAATGTCCCTAACATTTTCCCTTTGTAGGAAGCACCAAGTGCCTGGCAGCAATCTTCAATGAGGAACAGGCCTTTTTCTTTTGCCAGGGCTGTGATCGCATCCATATTGCTGGGGTTCCCAAGCATGTGTACCGGCATGATCGCCCGGGTTTTGGATGTGATTTTATCCCGGGCATCTGCAGCATCCATCGTGAGTGAATCATCTACTTCGACCATAACCGGAACTGCGCCTATGGCAATGATGGATGAAAACGAAGCAACAAAAGTGTAACCCGGCACCAGTACTTCATCACCCGGTTTGATGCCAACAGCAGTTAAACAGGCCATGAGAGCTCCAGTGCCAGAGCTGACTGCAACACAATGGCTGGCACCGGTTCGTTTTGCAAATTCCTGCTCCAATGAATACACTTTATGCAGGAATTTTGGATCTTCGTCACTCCCATAACGTGATAAATGACCGGTATTTAATACTTCCAGAACTTCGTTCTTTTCTTCTTCACCAATCAAATAATATCCAGGTCCGGGCATATTCCTCCTAATTATTGTCTTTTCCAATAAGGCTGTAATTTCTCATATGTAATGATCTTTATCCCCTCGGCTGTAATGGTCTGTTGGCACTCCCTGGAATTAAGAAGGAATAATCAGCCTGTCTCACCCGCCAGCGAGGATTGATCGTTCGTAATTCAGCAGTGCCACGTGCAGGATGAATTGCCCACTCAGAAAGACCTTCCGGCAATTCATGCAGCATTTTCAAATAGAGTTCCGTTTTTCCGATGGTGGGCAGATCAAAACTATCTAGGTCAGGGTGATCGATAACCGGATACCCTATTCCTTTCACTACTTTCATAAAATTCTGTTCATGCACTCTGAGAGCCAATCCATATTCACGCGCTAACCGGATGGACATCCGGAAAATATCTTCTCTGGAATCGTGGATATTACAATGGCTGTCCAGTTGGTTAGGGTGTAAACCATTCACATAAGCAAATTCAATTTGAGCTCGCCACTCTATTTCCAACTCCTTTAGGTCTGCCCTTGACACCAAGGCCTTTTTTTCCGTTTCAAGCGGGAAAAATCCCTGTCCATCCACAAGGGTTGGTATTTTTTCCGGGGATGAAAGAGGTCGCCAACGGAAGATCTTATGCTCGCTGATCGTTGTCAGATGCACTCCGTGAGGTATACCCGGGCGAGCTTTGAGTAGCGCAGCTCCTTGTATTCCCCAGGGAGCCGGCATCATGATGGTACACGAACTGGCGGTTCCTTTTTCAATTGTGTGAATGGCACTTTGATTACCGGAAAAGCACATCCCATAATCGTCAATATTTAATATGAGCAGGCGGGTGCCTTTTGGATATCCGAGGAGTTCTGTGGTCAGCATTTGCATCACCTTTTATTGAAAATATTATATTGCAAACGTTTGCAATATGCAATACCCAGTAACTATAATTTTACAGTAGATCAGGGAATGGCAATCTTCTTTCGAATCACTTACAATAAGCCCATGGAAAACATCGATATTACTCCAAACATACAAACGGATATTATGCTTCAAAAATCAAATGATTTCCTGGGTCTTGCCACCAGAGGGAAGAACTCCTGGTGGCGGTACCTCTTATCAATTTTTTTGACCTTATTCGCTTGGCAAGTCTTTGGTGCAATACCTTATGCAATCCTCATCTTGCTCCGACTAAGCAGCCAACCACTAATTTCTTTTATTGGCATCAGTTTTAGCTTTATTTGCCTGATGGCAAGTATATTGTTCTTCGTTCGTTTTATCCATAAACGTAACCCGATTAGCCTGATAACTGGTGAGGTTCGTGTTTCCTTTAAGAAAATATGGTTAGCCGCCGGTATGTGGACGATCATCGTTGTCATTACTACCATCGTTGACTCCCTGGTCCATCCGGGATCTTACGAATTTACTTTCAAATGGGCAGAGTGGGTTCCTTTTGCTTTGGCAGCCATTGTTCTTACTCCCATCCAAACCAGTGCAGAAGAATTATTATTTCGAGGTTATTTTTTGCAGGGGCTGGGTCTCCTAACAAAAAGAAAATGGATACTTACTATCATTAGTGGTTTGATATTTGCTGTTCCTCATTTTCTCAACCCCGAGATGAAATACGGATTTGTTCTTATGGCCTTGTTCTACTTTAGTTTTGGAGCGATCTTAACCATGATCACTTTACAGAGCAACCGGTTGGAATATGCCCTCGGAGTCCATGCAGCAAATAATTTGCTAACCGTTTTGCTTGCCAATTACAAAGACTCAGCATTACCTTCCCCATCAATTTTTACGGCAAGCGTGGTTGACCCTGTTTTTAACCTTGTCACCTTTATATTGGGAGCCGGGCTGTTATGGTATTGGCTATTCATACTCAATCGAACCAGTGTAGTAATCGAAAATACGTAAAGAAATGATCGCATGAGCGATTACCTCACAGAAGAACAAGCTTGCGATTGATAATCTGATACAATTTCAAAACTAATTTAGTAAAGAGTAGGAATCTACTGCATGCCTCCAACCAATATCCTGGGTATCATACTTTCATTGATCTCTGCTGCCTCCTGGGGAGGAGGAGATTTTTTCGGTGGATTATCCACACGTAAACACAATCAATATGCAGTCCTGGTTATTTCTGCCCTGGCCGGTGTCCTGATCCTGATCATATGTACATTGATATGGCCTGAGCCGTTCCCAGTCTGGCCTTTCGCACTTTATGCGGTATTGGCCGGGTCATTTGGTGTCATCGGTCTGGGTGCTCTCTATAAAGGGTTATCCATGGGGCACTCCGCTGCAGTCGCCCCGACCTCGGCTGTAATAGGAGCAGGTATCCCTGTGTTCTATGGCATCATCATCAACGGTTTGCCGGGGATTTATAAAGTTTTAGGTTTTCTTTTGGCATTTTTGGGAATATGGTTGGTTTCTAGAGTACCGGGGGAGCTAAAAAAAGTCACGATTACAAGCCTCATACTTGCCATCCTGGCTGGCATCGGCTTTGGTGGTTTCTTTATTTTCATCACTTTAGCGGGACCCAAACTTACATTCACACCTTTGATCATCTCACGCAGTACATTCTTCTGCATCACCACAGTGGTTTTGCTTACTCAAAGAGGAAAAGTTGGATCAGCAATAGCAAGCCCGGTAGTCTGGTTAACCGGTTTTTTTGATGCGGGGGGTAATGCTTTGTATATGCTGGCTAAACAGTTTACCCGGTTGGATGTGGCTGTTGTCCTCTCTTCGCTTTATCCTGCTGTCACAGTTCTTTTGTCCCGTATATTTTTAAAAGAACAAATATCTCTATCCCAATGGCTGGGTGTGGGATTATGCTTTGTGGCGGTAATATTGATATCCATTTAGAATGAAATGGATTGGGATAAAATTCTCATCATTAATATTATTCATGTGTGGATCATAGACACAATGCTGATAGCTGAATAGTAATCCAGCACATATTGTGTTATAGTGGATTTGACAGAACGCATAAAGTACCAAGAATAAAAAGAATTGTTCTTATTATTCTGCTTAAAACAATTCCAACTCACTCCTTCTCAGACGCATATGTAACCTACCGGAGCATCGAAGCCTTCGACTGATGGATTACAATTTTACTTTAGCGGTATATTTAAGGTTTTCATGTGTGCCTATTTAGATTATTTTTCCACAAGATTATTATGCTTAAATGCGGTCCATTGTCCTTGTTGTTTTTCCTCCTGATTAAATACATATGAAAAACCTTGGAGTTTCATTCGTGTCTCGATTCAATTTGATTATAACCACCCCTCTCAGGTTGCCTTGAAATTTGATTCAGTAAGGTAATTGTGCCGATGAAGGGGTTGGCGATCATATTTGATTAAGCTAGTTTGACTTTTGGAATCGACTGACTGCTATTGTATGAACCTTTTTTCAGGTGGTACCTAAACAAATGGGATAAACATGGCGAAGAAACGAAAAAAAATCCAAATACTCGTAATCGAAGACTTCTAACAAAGACACCGAACTCATCAACTCAGAAATGAGACGAGCAGGTTATAACCCAACTATACATCGGGCGGTAACCGCGCAGGAGATGCGTTCATTTCTTGAAAAATATCCATATGATTTCGTTACTTCCGATTTTCTGTTGTCTCATATCACGGTTTTTGAAGCACTATCTATTTTGAAAGAATATGGGTCGGACATACCCTTTTTTGTGATCTCTAATGCGATTAGTAATGAAGATACCATAAGCCTCATGAAAGCCGGGGCTGCCGACTTTATTTTGAAGGATCATTTACCTAAACTGATCCCGACTATTGAGAGGGAGATCAAAAAAGCTATTGAACAAAGAGAGAAAATGAAACTTAAGCAGGAGCTTGCTGCCAGTCAGCAGCTTTACCGGATCATCACTGAAAATATGGCGGATACAGTGTGGATCATGGATATTAAGACACAAAAGATCACCTATCTCAATCCGGCGGCTAATAAGAGTTTCGGTTATTCAATAAAAGAGCTGGAGAAGTTAACTATAAACCATATTCTCACACCTGAATCTGTGAACCTGCTGCGTCTACAAATGAAAAATGCGGCAATCGATGGTGAACATGATTGGGATTCAGAACACCTCAGGTCGTTTCAATTGGAATACATCCGCAAGAACAAAACCCGTTTCTGGAGCGAGGATATTCTGGATACGATCAGGGATGCCAACAACCAGATCACACATATCCTGGGAGTTGGACGAGATATTACTCTCCGCAAGAAACAGGAGGAGGAAGTAATTAAGTCGCGGGATTATATCTGGACCTTATTTGAGAATTTCCCGGCTTTGATCTGGCGTGCCGGATTGGATAAAAAATGCAATTATTTTAATAAAAGCTGGTTGAAATGGACCGGACGGACTCTGGAGGAAGAATTAGGAAATGGTTGGACCGAAGGAGTCCATTTGGACGATTTGCTTGGCTGCATGCAGGCATATACTTACGCTTTTGATGCACGTAAGCCTTTCCAGATAGACTACCGACTGAGACATGCTAGTGGAGAATATCGCTGGATCATGGATATAGCTCACCCTTTCAACGACCTGGAAGGAAACTTTGCCGGTTACCTGGGTTCTTGTTATGACATTCACGAGGAACGGCAAAACCAGGATACCATCGTCAAGCGAGCTGAAAAGATGATCAAGCTATATGAGATCACTCGGGAATTAAACCAACACCAGAGCCTCCAAACAATCCTGGACCTGATTTGCGAAAAGACAATGAACCTTATGGCGGTGCCTGAAGTCGGGGTCAGTATATATGATTCACAACAGGATGCCCTTATCGTAAAAAGTGTAAGAGGATATGATATACCAATTGGCACAGTCATACCCAAAGGAGTTGGTATTGCTGGTAAAGTCATTCAAACCCATGAACCAATCATATTAAATGACTATGCTGGTTATGAAGCTAGATTACCCCAATTCTATAATGCTCCTTTTGCTGCCACTATGACTGTCCCTATGCTATATGGTGATGGCCTTATCGGTATTCTTGGTATGGCGGAGTTTAAACCTTCCAAAAGGGAATTCTCGGAAGATGATTTGAAGTGGGCATCGTTATTAGCCAATGCTGCTGCAGGTGCCATTCATAATGCCGATTTATACAACACAGCCAAAACGAATGCCGACCAGCTGGCCATGTTATATGATGCTGGGCTGGCCTTGAATAGTATGCTGGAACCCAAAAAACAAATATCATTTTTACTGCAGATCGCCCAACAAGCCTTATCTTGTGAAAGAATTGCTTTTCTAAGTATTAATGAAGAATACCGGAAGAGTAGTATATGAAGTTGGGCATGGTCTGCCCCAAAAACTTGCGGAACGTCTATCAGGGATTGAGATTTCAGCAAAAAAGGGTGATCCAATTGACCAATTGATAACAAAGTCATCTACCCGTAAAATATTCCAACAAAGATGTCGATCTCAAATCTGAGATTATAGACCCGAGTCAAAAATCTTATCTACTTGTACCGGTCACCCACGATGCTAATATTATCGGGATTATTGCGGCCAGTGACCACAGTGAGGATAAATTCTCTACCAGCCGATGAACGCCTGATGGTTCTTTTCGGTAATCAGACGGCTGTTGCAATCATCAATTCCAGGATGTTCGCTGAGATAAAAAACCGGAGCAAAGAATTGGAGGCACTGGCAAGCATTTCTGCTGCAATGCGTCCTGCGCAGACATCCAGTGAAATAATCCCGATCATTCTCACAAATTTGTTAAAGCTTGGCACATGCCAAATCTGCGGTATATCTAAAATTACTTCCTGAAAGCCAGGAATATCCTTATAGAAAATGCAATCGGGCAGGTAATACCTGAGTATAGGCACGAAAGTTAGTAAAGAATTAATCAATAAATTAAAATTAAATTCGTACAGAAACCAGTTATTTTTACATCCAAAAGATATAGAAAATTTCAAGATACAAACGAATTGGATCAATGAAAATACTGAAGCTGTTTTTATTCCCTTTGTTGATTGACCAGGAAGTAGCCGGTTACCTTTACCTCGCTTCAGATAAAACCATTCGTAGAAAATATAATAAATATCCTCACTGGCTGTCGCAGATATGGCAGCGAATGCCATTCATAGGGCAACATTGCATGAAGAAACGACAAAAAGACAATTGGAGCATCTTTCTGCTCTTAGAACCATAGACAATGCAATCACATCCAGCACAGACCTAACGTTTGTACTTAATATCTTAATTGAACAGGTAAAAGATAAGCTAAATGTGGATGCTGTATCCATTCTCTTATATGATCCGATCACTAATTACCTTGAACATGCTGCATCAATTGGTTTTCGTCCATAAGGCTGTATATCAAATAAGGCTACGTTATGGTGAAAGTTTTGCCGGAAAAGCCGCGAAAGATAGAAAGATATTTCGTGTTATGGGTATTGGAAGATGATCCAACGAATTTATTAAATGAATCCCCTTTTATAAAGGATGAAGGATTTGTCGAATATATCGGTAATCCATTAATCGTTAAAGGGAAGATGGTAGGGGTACTGGAAGTTTTCCAGCAGGACACCATTAAATATTGATGACTGAATGGTTAAGTTTCTTATCTGGTATTGCCCAGCAAGCCGCCATAGCCATAGATAATGCCAAACTATTCCAAGACCTGGAAAAGTCAAACCTCAATCTTATGGCAGCTTATGATTCTACACTTGGAAGGTTGGTCTCATGCACTCGAATTACGAGACAGAGAAACTCAAGGACATAGTAAACGTGTTGTGGACCTGACGATCGAAATTGCTCTTCAAATGGGAATAACCTCAGAGAAACTTGTTCATATTACGACGGGGAGCATTATTGCACGACATCGGTAAAGTAGGTATTCCAGATACCATCCTCTTAGAAACCTGGAGCATTGACCCCGGAAGAAAGACTCGCAATGGAGCAGCATCCGGTATTGGCATATAATCTGTTATCTTCCATCGAATATTTACATCCGGCTATGGATATTCCATACAGCCACCATGAAAAATGGGATGGCAGTGGATATCCAAACGGTTTAAAGGAAAAAATATTCCTTTACAAGCCAGAATATTTGCTGTCGTAGATGTATTTGATGCTCTGACATCGGATCGTCCTTATCGAAAAGCATGGTCAGAGAACGATGCACTGGAATATATTGCGGAACAATCCGGAAAGCATTTTGACCCGGAAGTGGTGGAAATATTTCTCAAGTTAATTGGTGAAAGGGATATTAATAATTAATTCTATTGTTGAGTGATCAACATTAAGTAGATGCATAAAAAAACAGGAGCGGATCTTTTAATCCGCTCCTGTTTAGAATTCATACACCGAGGTATGCTTCTTTTACTTGCGGATTGTCCGCAATCTCCTTTGCCGGACCGGAGAGGGTGATCCTACCCGTCTCCAGTACATAAGCCCGGTTAGAAACCGAAAGCGCCATTTGAGCGTTTTGCTCAACCAAAAGGATACTTGTGCCTTCCTGGTTGATCTCTTTGATTATCCTGAAGATCTCTTCCACCATGATCGGACTTAATCCCATCGAAGGTTCATCAAGCAGGATAAGGGTAGGTTTATTCATCAAGCCACGGCCTGTGGCAAGCATCTGCTGTTCACCACCGGAAAGAGTTCCACCAAGTTGTGATATTCGTTCTTTCAAACGCGGGAAGCTCCTGAATACTCTTTCCATCATTCGATTGATCTCAGCCTTGTCATTAATGATATAAGCGCCCATTTCCAGGTTCTCGCGGACGGTTAGTGGTGCAAATATTTTCCGTCCTTCAGGAACATGGCTTATACCTTTCCGGACGATCTTTTCAGCAGGTTCAAGGGTGATATCTTCACCCTTGAATGTGATCGATCCACTTCGTGGACGAATGAGACCAGAGAGAGCCCGTAAGGTTGTAGATTTTCCTGCACCATTGGCACCGATCAAAGAGACGATCTCTCCTTCATTGACATTAAACGAAATACCTTGCAGCGCATGGATCGCGCCATAATATACATTCAGGTCTTTGACATCAAGCAGCATTTGCGGCTCCCTTTCCCAAATAAGCTTCAATGACTTTTGGATTAAGTTGAATTTCTTTGGGATTACCTCGCGCAATGACTTCGCCAAAATCCATAACGGTTATGTATTCACAGATGCCCATAACAACCCGCATTTGATGCTCGATCAGTAAGATCGTCAATTTGAAATTTTCCCGTACGAAGCGGATCATATCCATTAACTGCATAATTTCTTTTGGATTCATACCTGCTGCAGGTTCATCGAGCAGGAGCAGCTGAGGTTGACACGCCAAGGCGCGGGCAATCTCCACCCGGCGTTGTTCTCCATAGGGCAGGTTCCTGGCGATCTCATTCTGGAAACGTGAAAGTTTCATCACATCAAGCAGATCTTGAGCTTTTTCAGTAATTTCATTCTCTTTTTGAGAAAAATTCTTATTTGATACTATACTGTCAAACATGGAATAACCGGCTTGAGGGTGGAAAGCAATCCGAACATTATCGAGTACAGTCAGGTTGGAGAATAATCGGATATTCTGGAAAGTACGACCGATGCCGGTTCTCGTGATCTCATGTGGTTCAAATCCTACCAGGTTGATCCCATTGAATTTAACTGATCCTTTTGTCGGTAGATAAATGCCGGTGATTTGATTGAATACTGTTGTCTTCCCGGCTCCATTCGGCCCGATCAGCCCCACCAGTTCACCTTGATTGATGGTCAAATTGAAGTCGTTGACAGCGCGTAAACCTCCAAATAGCTTGGTTAGGCCTTCCACCTGAAGTAAAGGAGTTTGTTCAACATTTGTGTTATTCATGCTGGCTTTACTCCTTCTTTGGTTCCCGATTTACGTAAGGAAACTATCTTTGACTTAAGGAAACCCCATTCGACTTCACCTAACAATCCTTTGGGACGGACAAGCATTAATAGAAGCAAAGTAAGGGGATATAGAACATAACGCCATGAAGGTGCTTCAGGACTGATCTTTCCCAGAATTTCACGCAGCATACCTTCCAGGAAGAAAATCCACCCGAATGCAGCAGTAACTGTTCCTGTCATGCTACCCAATCCACCAAACACGATAATGATCAATGGGTTGAATCCGACCAGGAAGTCAAAGGCTTTTGGACTAAGGAAGCCAATATAGTGTGCATAAACAGCACCTCCTATACCAGCAAAAAGGCTTCCGATCACAAAAGACATCAGTTTAGTTCCAGCAACATCAATACCCATCGACCTGGCTGCAATCTCATCTTCCCGGACTGACAAAATTGATCGGCCAGTAGATGAACGTATTATGTTACGCATAACAATGATCACGAGCAGCATAAACAAGAATGCCCAGAACCAGGTGGTTAGCTTGGGAATACCGATCATTCCCCGGCCGCCCTTCATTTCAGGAAACGGGAGGATGGTATCGGAATTGACCATCAATGTATAGATGACGATCGAAAAGCCGAGGGTTGCAATACCAAAGTAATCTGATCCGAGCGAAAGAACTGGAAGTCCAAAGAGAAAACTCACTTCTGCGGCGAAAATTCCGGCAAAAATGATCGCAAGGAAAAATACAATTTGCATAGGTAACCCTTGCGCAAGAGGTCCAAGGCTTAAAGAAGTACCTAAAAATGGATCTAATGCAGGTGCGACGAGTTTACCGGCATACACAGCCACAGCCCCGGCAAAAATGGAACCGATCAAATAGAGGGTAAAGGATGATAGAACCGGCATTCGGCGCAAATTGCTCAAGAACTTGCCAATTAGTAGGATAACCAGTCCCCCTAGAATTACACCTAATCCCAGAACGACCAAACCACGTGAATCTCCGTTCACCCAGCGATATGTGACATCAGCAGCAGCATATGCACCAATACCATAGAAACCCCATTGCCCAAGACTGAACTGGCCATTGAAGCCATAGATCAAGTTAAGACCCAAGGCGACCATTGTCATGGTACAGGCTTGATAAAGCAGACCGCTATCAAAGTCATTCAAAATACTGATGCCATTAAATTCAGTTAGGGCAAGCTGAATGATACCGAAAGCCACGACCGCGCCAATAATATTCACCGCTATGCTGGGATCTACTAGTTTGCCTGCAATTTCGATTTTCTTTAACTTCACGCCTAACACCCAGAACAGGCCGTAAAGATAGGCTATCACAGCCACAATCTTTACCAAGGATAAAATCATAGTAGTAACATCCATGGTTTCCTCTTATGCCTTTTCTTTTTCTGGTTCGCCAAAAATACCGGTAGGCTTAATTAACAAAACCAGGATAAGGATGGAGAATGCAATCGCATCCCGCATTGGGGTGGATATATATCCGGAAGTCATAGCTTCAGCTTGACCCATGATCAAAGCGCCAACAAACGCACCCGGAATACTGCCTATTCCCCCGAGCACGGCTGCCACAAAAGCTTTTAAACCCGGGTAAACACCCATCAAAGTTCTAATGGATGGATAGGCAATCGCGTAAAGCACACCGCCCAGGGCTGCGAATGCAGCACCGATTGCGAAAGTGAATGATATTACAGAGTCCACTTCGATACCCATAAGGCGGGAAGTCGGTTTATCGAAGGATGTCGCCCGCATAGCTATTCCGATCTTTGTACGTCGAACCAGATATTGTAAAAAGATCTGGACAAGAATAGTAGCAATAATGATGATGATCAGAATGTTGGAAATTGTGACCGCACCATCGGGAGGAGCAATGCCAGCTTCAACCAGGTGTATGCCGTCTTTGATGTACCAGGTGACGACTTCAAAAGGTCTTTGATATGGAATAAACCGGGCTGAGAACACAAAATCCAACAGACCAAAATACTCCAGGTAAAATGACACACCGATTGCGGTAATTAACGCCGCAATTCGTGGAGCGTCCCGTAACGGTTTGTAAGCGACTCTTTCGATAGTGACTGCTAGCAAAACACAGATCACCATGGCAAGTAATATCGTCGTTACTGTACCGATTGCTGTCGAGAGAAAAGGATCAAACCCTGGAAATACTTTTAGCGGCCATTGATGCAGGCCAAATCTTTCAACGGCAAAATAGCTGACAAAAGCACCCACCATAAAAACGTCACCATGGGCAAAATTGATCAGTTTTACGATACCGTAAACCATTGTATATCCGAGTGCGATCAGTGCATACACAAAACCCAATTGCAAACCATTGATCACATTTTGTGCAAACAGGTATGGTTTATCAAATAAATTAATAATAAGAATATATGCCGCAAGTAAACCGATGATAATTAAAAATATTTTGCCGATCCATGCCAGGAATGAATTCGGCGTTACGATGATCGGAGCTTTTTGTTGTTTGGAGACGGATTGCATTTGGCAAACTCTCCTTCTTAATAAGGATTTTTAACAAGTATAAAAGGGGACAGGTAGAACCTGTCCCCTTTTATTATAATAAAATTACGGATTTACAACAGAATCGAATTTTATGCCTTCTGCTGTAACTTTAAGGATGGTGGCGGATTTTACAGGGTTATGAGAAGCATCGAAGGTGATGGTACCAGATACACCTTTGAAAGTGATACCTTCGAGAGCTGCTTTTACCTTATCTGTATCATCGCTTCCGGCTGCCTTAATTGCTTCAAGCATCAGATTGGTGGCATCATAAGCAAGTGCAGCCAGGGCATCTGGAGTCTTGTTATATTTTGTTTCAAAAGCCTTGCGGAAGTTCTGTACTTCTGGACGAGGATCATCCGGGGAATAGTGGTTGGTGAAGTAACCGCCAGCGGCAGCTACTTTATCAAGATCTGCGGAATCCCAGCCATCGCCGCCCATGAATGGAGCAGTAATGCCTTTTTCCTTGGCCTGTTTGGTTGCAAGGTTTACGATGTTGTAGTAATCGGGCAGATAGACCATATCGGGTTTGGCATCAGCAATTTTTGCTAATATAGCAGAGAAATCGGTGTCACTGGAGGTATATGATTCCTTACCAACGATCGTTCCACCAGCGGCTGTGAAGGATTTCTCAAAGAATTCAGCTAAACCCTTAACATAATCATTTGCCTGGTCAGACATAATGAAGGCAGTTTTTGCTCCAAGATTCTCTAAAGCGAATTTTGCGGCAACCTGACCCTGGAATGGATCAATAAAGCAAGCGCGGAAAATGTAGGCTTTGGTCAAACCATTACCATCAACTGTAACACTGGGGTTGGTGGAAGTTGGGCTGATTTGTACGACCTTGGCGGCATTTGCGATTTCAGAAATCGGAATGGAAGCGCTTGAGCATACTTCGCCAATGATATAGTGTACTTTATCCTGGTTGACGACTTTGTTTGCAGCGTTTACGGCTGGGTCAGGGGTGCACTGGCTGTCTTCAACAATGGGTACGATTGTCGCACCCAATACACCGCCCTTGGCATTCCATTCTTCAATGGCCAGTAAAGCGCCATCGCGGGTCATTTCACCAAAGGTAGGGACTGGACCAGAGAGTGGTGCAAGAACAGCAAGTTTCAACTCTTTGGGTGCTGCTGCACCACCGCATGCGGTGAGCAGGAAAGCAACAATAACTAAAACACTCAACAACTTAAATGACTTCATCTCGTTTATCTCCTTCAGATAATGTTTGAGATTGTGTAATATGCACAATCAGATGCAGGGGTTTTACCAAGTATTACCCATTTCATATTTATTTATGGGTTGTCTACCACCTCCCTTCAGAAGTGTCGTACTGCTCTAATTTGTTTTCCTTAATCTATTGATTGTACATTAATTTTATATTAATATTGGGACTATTGAGTTATAATTATTTATTCAATAAATGTCAAGTGGTAAAGACATCATTTTTAATTTTTCCTCATCATTCGCTTGACTATTTTGCAGGAATGCATAGAATTCATCCATTGAACATCGATTGCAGAGTAAATATTTATAGGAGAATACACTTATGACCAGGATTGATTTAGCCAACCCCAAATTGATTAAAGCCATTCTTCTTCTGCAATTCATACCGATATTATTATTTCCTCCATCCACCTTTGAACTAACATCACAGACATGGTGGCTGCCAGCAATTCTGGTAGTTTTAGCTATAGTTGGAGTTGTCCAGGTTTTTAGAAAATCGGTTGCTCCATGGCCCCTTTTCCTGATCTCTTTTGCGCAAGGTTTCAATGTGATCAGCAGGTTATTGATGCTTATGCCGCAATCAACACAGGGTGTTCAAGGCCAGATTTTTAATGCACCATTTTTTATTCTCTCAATTATCTCCATGTTGGCATCTGCTTTTGTTCTATGGTATGTGGAAAAACCTGAAGTAAAACAACAATTAATGCGATAATTTATCCAAATTTGATAAACGGGCGGCTATCAAGCCGCCCGTTTTTTTATTGGTCTATATTTGAACCCGTCCCACAAATGGTATATCGTCTTTATCGGATGCTTCAAAATCATTTGAGGTCCTGAAAACCGCATTACACTTCTGATTTGGATTCTTTGTATCGGATGCATAACAATGAACCGTGCAATTCACACAAGTGGGTTTGTTTTCCTTAAATGGACAATGGTCCAATCGTAATGTGACATACTCCATTAAGGAAGAGCATTCCTGGCATATGGTATCGCTTCCGTGATTTCCATGACAATAAATATCAATCATTGCCTTAATGGTATCTCTCTCACGGTCCATTCTTTTACTGAGCTTCATTCTTTACCTCAATAGATAATATTGGGTCATTGTATCCACTGAGGATTAAGATTAGCTGAAAAAATTCCCCGGTTTTTTATTCCGGGGAAAGTAAAAATTATTCATCGAGAATGACCTGGTCATTTTCAGGTGCGGTGGGTAATCCTTTTTCCTTCCATAAACATTGTGCAAGTTCACCAGAATTTACAATTACACCCTGCCTGGAAAAATATTGGCAGACACGCGTGACATCCCTGAGGAAGATAGGCCAGGCGTTCTGGTTACTATGACATGAAAATGATTGTGGAAAATCGATCATCCAGATATTCTCTTCCCAATATAAAAGGTTATAAGCAGAAAAATCACCATGGATCAGGTTGTGCTTAAGCATCAAGCGAATATTTTCAACCACCCTGCCAAATAACCGCGCAGCTGAACGCCGATTGAGATTGACGGTATTCAAGGTTGGGGCAGGTGTTTGTTCATCACCGATGTATTCCATTAGGATGGCATTATTGGCACAAACATACGGTTGCGGGATCGCTCCTCCAGCTTCATGAAGAGTCTTCATCGTATTGAATTCATGTTGAATCCAATCTATATGCAGCAAGTGCAGTCCAAAATTCGTACGTTTCGTGATGGCGTGTTCAGCCCTGTGATCTTTTATCTCTAAACCCGCATCGTCCAGGTATGCACGTCCTTCCCGGTAGATATGGTCATCTTTCAGGTTGCGGAACATGCGCGGACGGTAGACTTTCGCAGCCAACCAATCCTGACCGGTGGTTTCGTTTCCCCGGCATAAATATACCGAAGCTTCTTTACCGCCTTTAACCATGCGAACAACATCATC
This sequence comes from uncultured Chloroflexia bacterium, assembly GCA_963709535.1. GTDB lineage: Bacteria > Chloroflexota > Anaerolineae > Anaerolineales > Anaerolineaceae > PNON01. The sequence goes on from CAVPWY010000013.1 coordinate 176,603, forward strand.
AAACCAGTGTTCTTCATAAAAACCGCCCAACGAATTAGTCAACCATTTTCCTTCAAACCTGGATGGTGTATAGGTATATGGGAAATCGTCTGATCGACCCTCCTGGATTTGAGCCAGAAGTTCAGGAGAAGGTAATTTACTCACACCCACCGGTAACTTGTTCTTTCTTTGCACCGGTTTTTTTATATTCAAATATGTTGGCAATTCATCAAATTCTTCAAATGCATCTATATCTATCATTATGTTTACTCTCTAAAACCTTAAAAACAAAACCCCAACTTTCGTTGCGGTTGTTAAAAAAAACAACCACAGGGCGTGCCTGTGGTTGGATAAAAGGGAGATCCCTCTACTTACATGTCCAAAGAGGAGGCGCGCAGAATATAAGTGTTAGTGCAAGAACTTTTATATCCATAAAACGAGTGCCTCCTTTCAGATTAGATTTACATTAATATATCAAACGATTTATTAATAGTCAAGGGGTTTGAGATGATTATGTGAATAATATGTTTGAAAACCTATTCCAGATCGTATTAATATACCACTACATCCCTAGTGTAAATAATTTCGTTATCTCATCCTTTATAACAGGGACTAATTGCTCAACTGGTATCGTTTTGATCTCATCTTCATTGCGAAGTTTCAACTCCACTCCACCTTGTTTTAGTGATCGTTCTCCAAGAGTCAATCGAATGGGGCAACCGATCAGGTCAGCGTCATTGAACTTTATTCCCGGGCTATCATTACGGTCATCGAATAATACCTCGACCCCTGCATCCATCAGATCCTCGTATGTCTTTTCTGCCACAGGGAATACATCCAGGCTTTTACCAGGTAGAACAACCAGGTAAACATGGTACGGGGCAATCGTAATTGGCCAAACCAGTCCGTGTTCATCATGATGTTCTTCTGCGATGCAGGCCAGCAGCCTGCCAACGCCAATCCCATAGGAGCCCATGATGACAGGCAGATTCACTCCAAGTTCATTTTGGAATACACAATTCATAGCTTCACTGTATCGAGTGCCTAATTGGAAAATATTACCCACTTCGACCCCACGTTTGAGGATGACCGGGGAGCCGCAATCAGGGCAGGCGTCACCTTCCCGAACGTTCACCACATCACTAACCATATTTGCTGAGTAGTCGCGCCCATAATTGGTATTGATGAAATGATACCCCTCCTCGTTTGCACCGGCTGCCAGATTGACACAATCGGGTATGAGTTCATCCACAACTACAGTGACATCTTCGGTAAATCGTAATCCTATCGGTGAGGCATAACCAGGGACAGTCCCGGTATTTTTAATCTCTTCATCTGTTGCCGGTCGAAGGTCAGTAGCACCAAGAATGTTCATCAGTTTGGTTTCATTTACATCCATATCACCGCGAACGATGACAAATACAAAGAGCAATTTTTCCCTTGCGGGTTGTTGAGCCATGAAGAATACAGCTTTGGCTGTCTTCTCAGCAGGTATTTGAAGATAATCAGCTAATCCAGGATTGTGGTGGTGTGTGGGGTGGCTACTTTTTGTAGATTTTGGAGTGGTTCATTTGTATTTTTTGGTCGACGAAATTTAGCTGTCTGCCGGTTGGCAGCATAACCACATTGATCGCAGAGCACGAGTGTGTCTTCACCAATTGGGGATAGATACATAAATTCATGGGCTATCTTTCCACCCATCATGCCGGTGTCCGATTTTACAGAAATAATTGGTAAACCGCATCTCCTGAAAATGCGTTCATAAGCTGAATAATGGGCTTGATATTGAATTTCCAATCCCTCCCAATCTTTATCCAGGCTATAGCTGTCCAGCATGGTGAATTCCCGCACCCGGATCAACCCAGCACGGGGCCGTGGATCATCCCTCCATTTGGTTTGGATATGGTAGATCAACTGGGGAAGCTGCTTATAAGACCGAATTTCTCCACGGACGAGATCACTGACAGCTTCTTCATGTGTCATGGCAAGGACCATATCACGTTGATTTTTATCTTTAAAACGCCCCATTTCACTGCCAATTGTGGACCATCGCCCAGTCTCCTGCCATAATTCTGCTGGTTGGACCACCGGCATGGTAACTTCCTGACCGCCAATGTCTTCGATCTCTTCCTTCATGATCTGTTCGATTTTCCGCATGGAGCGGCGTGCCAGGGGAAGATAACTGAAAATCCCGGCTGCATGTTGACGGATGAAACCCGCTCGCAGTAGTAACTTATGGCTGTCAGCTTCAAGATCTGCAGGGGTTGATTTTAGAGTTTGTGAGAATAACTTTGACATCCGCATTGATATACTCCAAAAATAAACCTGAAAATATATTCTTACATATTTACATGGTTTGAGAGCTGGTTACATAAAAGCTAACCACAGATGGGCAGTATGGTAAAGCATAGGAGTGAGAAGGCTGCCAGTCTTTTTCATTATCCAACTGAGCAGGAAAGCAAGGGTAATTCGATATAGAAACCCACCCAATAGTTGCAGACCATCTCCGGAATATGCGCCAATGGCAGGTAAAGCCCACCAGGCTAAATATAAAAATATTGCTGCGAGAATACCCCATTTTTCGCCCAACCAGGCGGCAAACCTGGGTTGAATATAACCACGAAAAACAACTTCCTCTCCAAGAACCGCAACAAATGCAACCGCTAACGTCAGAAAAGCCCCCTGAGAAAGACCATTGATGATGTCAAAGATCTTTCCCTGTAGGAAAATTACCAGAATTACAAGCACAGCTCCGGTTTGTAAACCAATTTTCAATCCCGGTTTGCTTAATCCAATGCTTAGCAGGGGCTGCTTACGGATGAATAAACTAATTCCTACCGGAAAAATGATCGCCGCTGAGAATATTAATGCAGCAGTCAAAGCATTGATATTTGCAAATGTAGATTTAGTTGCATTGAATAATCCGGGATAGGATGTGAAATTTATTAACTGTGCAAACAATAAGGGTTGAAACCTTTGCACAAATGCGGTAAAAAGCAGAACCAGGATTCCTACAGTCAACGCTGCGCTTCCTTCCCGTTTGGGGTAAAGGAACTGTAGTGGCCGTTTACTTTTTACCACCGGACTAATGGATAGAATCAATACAACCGCTATGACACCTACAATTTCACTGATTAATAATATGGGAAAATTCATACAGGATTTCCGTCCTGACCCACCTTGGATGGATCCTGGGTTTCCGATTTAGGTAGTGTTTCTTCAGGAGCAGGTTGAATCGACCCAAGACCATATTTTGTCAGGTCAATGGAATCTTCCATCTGAATTTGCCCTCTTAGGAAGGAACCTTCTTCGGTTGATAAAGCCATCACGATCACATCACCCCAAACCCGCCCGGTGGATCGGATTTCCAATTTCTCGGCGATGATATTCCCCCGGACTGCTCCGGCAACAATGACTGTATTGGCCACGACATTTTCACAGGTGACCCGTCCGGTTTCACCGATTACGAGTAAACCACGTAAGATCACCTTGCCTTCAAATGTGCCTTCGACCCTTATTCCACCAGCACCGGATAAATCTCCGGCCCAATTAATACCTGGTCCAAGGACAGAAGTAACCCGTTCTACTGGTGAGATAGGTGTATTAATTACTGCTTTCGGACGTTTAAACATACTTTTTCCTAGGATAATTTCTTAATATGGATAGTTTACATCTCATAATAGTATAGCTACTTTATACCATAAATGGATTTTATATTGGGGTATGGGGTAAACTTTGGATTGAATATAACGTTAAATGTAACGAATAACTCATTATCAATAGGAGTTCAAATCCTTCGAAACCGTTGATCAATAAAACTAGAGATCCATCATCAGATATTTGTTTCACCAGCATTAAAGTTTATATATTGTAGAAATAATTCTTACAAAAACTATCTTTTTTGCTATACTGAATAATAAATGGAGGAATAATATGACCCATCTCAAGGTAGGTGACAGGGCACCAGATTTTACACTACCCAGTCACCTAGACATGAATATTACACTTAGCGACCTAAGGGGAAAGATAGTAGTCCTGGCATTCTTCCCAATGGCATGGACACCCATCTGAACAGCACAGATCCCGTCGTACGAAGCCGAACTCGGCAAGTTCGCGGGATTAAATGCCCAGGTCCTGGGTATCAGCATTGATCACATTCCCTGCTTGAAAGCATGGACAGAAACATTTGGTGGAATCAATTACCCGATGTTAAGTGATTTCTGGCCGCATGGCGATGTTGCATTGAAATATGGCGTACTCAGAAGTGAAGGGCGTTCTGAGCGAGCATTATTCATAATCGATGACAACGGCTTCATCCGATATATAGATGTTCATGATATCGATGATCAGCCGGATAATAAAGTGCTATTCACGGAGATCAAAAAACTCCGTCCTGGTTACGTTGAAGAAGTTATTGACCCGGCAGAAATTAAAGTTACCCCATGGCGGCATTGTTATGTACTGCACAAAATGGTGCCCCGATTGCCGCCGTGCCCGCCTCTGGTTGAACGAAAAAGGCTTGAAATATACTGAAGTCGATGTGATGTCAACAGTTGGAGCGGATGATCAGATCCGTTTATGGACTGGAGGCAATCTTGTCACACCTACATTTGATATCGATGGTCAAGTTGTGATCGATTTTGATGAAGATAAACTAAGGGAAGTCTTAAAAATATAATCACAAGGTAAAAGGGCGGATAATTCGACCCCGAGAAATTATCGGGGTCGAAGTTTTTATGGAGTTTTCCATAAAAATCGCCAGGGGATGCTTTTCCAGGGTTCTGGAACGTTGTTCATCCCAATTCGCGGCGTTCTGACAATGTCAGTTTCAGGAACTTCAAAACCGGTATCACTGATCCATAGATCAGAATTACTGCCACACAGGTTAATCCCATTCAGCTTCCCATCCAGAGAAAGTGCCTGGCACAACTTTGCAGGGCCATCTGTCCAGCCTTTATTTAATGAACCATGTTTATTGGTTGGCGGTTGTTGACGTAAAGTCCGCATGATATCCATACCATACACTGGTTCAATACCTCGGATAAGAACTGCGGCTGGTGAACCAACAGCACAACAAACAGCGTTGAGCATCCAGTGCATACCATAAGTAAAATAGATATAAGCGTGACCAGGGGGACCATACATGACCTTTGTTCGCGGAGTAAGCCCGGCTTTGGCGTGGCAGCCAAGATCTTCCTCCCCCTGGTATGCTTCAGTTTCGATGATAACTCCACCGATCAATTGACCAAGATATCTTCGAACTAACAATTTCCCTATTAGTTTCCTTGCAGCATCAAGGGCGGATCGGTTATAAAATTCTATGGGAAGGATTTCGTATAAGTGGGCAGAATTGTTAGCGGCGGCGTTCGAGTTCATCGGCTTCAAGTGACCTGATATTTGGATCGCGTTCCAAAGTGAGGCGTAAACCTGTCTCCAGATTAATGGATGGTTTGTAGTTTAGCTTCTTTCCTGCCAGACTTATATCCGCCCGCATTCGAGCAACACCACTTTCTGCGCGTAAATTGTAAACGACCTGTGGGTGTCCCCCGGTAACTTCCAAAACTGTCTTTAAGAGGTCTTTGATACTAATGTCAGACCCGCTGCCAATATTAAAGATCATATTATTTATTTTTGGTGCGGTTGCTGCGGCAATCATCGCACTGACAACATCATCAACATAAACGTAATCCCGGGTTTGGCGGCCATCACCATTGATGACGATAGTTCCATTTCGCATAGCCTGCTTGATGAAGGATGGTATAACGGGTGCATGCGATGGTGGTATATGCTGACCGGGACCGTATGCATTAAATATCCTCAGACAAACGGTTTCAATTCCTGCTATGGAACCTATGGTGCGGATATAGTACTCGGCAGAAAGTTTTGAAACAGCATAGGGAGTACGGGGTTGTGGTTCTGCATCTTCCTTTAGAACCTGGCTCTTCTGATCACCGTAAACTGTACCAGATGAGGCAAAAATCACCCTCTTCACCCTTACATCCCGGGCAGCTTCCATAAGGGTCACCGTGCCGCCCACATTTACATTATTGTAATCTCGCGGGTATAGCATGGACTCTGGAACAGAGACACGAGCTGCCAGGTGAAAAACGCAATCAATATCCTGCAGTAATGACCAAAGCTTCGGGCGGTCATTAATATCTCCCCTGGTAAAATAAACTTCCTGAGATAATTTGGCAGGATCACCTGTGGAGAGATCATCTAAACCGGAAACATGGTGTCCTTCAAGGACTAACCGGTTTGCTAATGCTGCTCCTAAAAATCCCGCTACACCTGTTATGAGATAATTCATATGCTGATTGGTTGGGAGTCCTTATATTTTTGGATTATAGCACGGAATAATTAAAACATTTCTCCTTTCTCCAGATTCTCGTGTACAATTGGCAGTGTTTTATTTTAGGAATATTGGTGTTATAATTTAGATAAAATTAGTCCGAATTAGTCCTATGCCTATAGATCATTTTGGTAGAAACATTCATTATCTGAGAATCAGCCTGACAGATCATTGCAATCTGAGGTGTGTTTATTGTATGCCTGAGAATATGGTCTTTCGACCGAAGCATGAATTAATGTCAACGAAAGAGATATTCCGATTGACACAATTATTTGCACGTATGGGTGTGGACAAGATCCGATTAACAGGTGGAGAGCCAACGGTTCACCCTGACATAGTTCAAATTGTCGATGGGATTACTAATATTCCAGGTATCCGGTCAGTTTCCATGACGACTAATGCTGTACTTCTGGAAAAACTGGCAGTCAGATTAGCTCAAGCAGGATTGGAACGTGTAAACGTAAGTTTGGATACAACCGACCCGACTGAATTCTTTCAGATCACTCGACGTAATTCCTTTGACAAGGTTTGGGGTGGAATTCAGGCTGCAGAAGCTGCTGGATTGCTGCCAATTAAACTAAATGCTGTCATAGTTCGTGGATTTAACGACAAGCACATTCCAAACATGGCAAAGTTATCAATCGAACACAATTGGCAGGTAAGGTTCATTGAAATGATGCCTTTTGCCGGAACCACGGACCTGCAAACTCACCAGGTCGTAACTTCCAATGAGGTAATTGGTATTATTGAATTTGCTTTCGGAAAACTTGAAAGCATTAATGGCGGGAAAATGGATGGGGAAGCGGTAATGTACCGCATTCCAGGAGCACCTGGTCAAATTGGTTTTATTTCCTCAGTCTCCAAACCTTTCTGTGCTTTTTGCACACGGGCCCGGCTGACTGCTGATGGAAAGCTGCGTCTTTGCCTGCTGCGAGAAAATGAAGTCGATCTGCTCACTCCATTGCGAAATGGTGCTACTGATGAAGATTTGCGCCAGATGATCGTTACCGGAATTTGGGATAAACCATGGGGTCATGGGCTTGCAGATGGTCAGATCCCATTGAACAGAACCATGAGTGAAATCGGCGGCTGAGCAATAACTGATTTACAATTTATAGATCGCGAAATAACCCCCCAAAAAACAACTGAAATTGGTATTCTCACAATTATGGATTTTATTATTGTGTGAATATTTTATTCCGGGGAAATTCTGGCAAATTTCTTACTTCCCCATAGATTGGAATTTACCAACTATTTTAATAAAAGAAATAGACTACCGATTAGAATCGCTGCTGAGAGAGTGCAGAACATATTCACCCAGTCATTATTCAACCAATTCCATCCTCTTATTAGAATTGTTTGGCCACCACAAGTATGCTGTGGATGTTTTTCCGTTTCCTTTTGGCAGGTTTCACAATAATAAATCCCCTGCATTGTCGCGCCTAACAAAGAGTCAACTAATGAACCGAAAAATCCGGCGAGAGCAATTAGCCACAGCGCGATCACCTCGGTTCGAAAGAAAGCTGCAATTCCGGCGATTAATGAAGCCCCAGCCAAAGCACTAACTGATCCAAGCAAGGTGATTCCTCCAGATGTTCCTGCCTCCACCTGTTTGAAACTGGTAATCAGGCGAGGGGCAGACTTGGAAAGGGCTCCGATCTCAGTTGCCCAGGTATCAGCATTTGCTGCAGCAAATGCTGCGCAAAACATCCACCAAAAAACTAGCTGACCCGGAAAGATTGCCCCTAGAATAACGCATAAGGTTGCAACTCCACCATTTGCCAGAACCTGCCCGGCATCCCTCCGGCTTCCTTTGGCATATTTTTCGTTCACCTTTTGTTTTTGTTTTTTTAATATTACTGACAAAATACTGGAGGAAAAAAAGAACGATAACAAAACAACTGTATGAGCTAAACCACCTAATCCAAAAACTATCGCTCCCACCAGCAAGGCTGCAATCGCCCCTGATTTGGACAGGAATTTAAAGTAATATGCAATATAGGCAATTATTGAGCTGAGACAAAATCCTGCGAAAATGGATAAGGTGGATGGAAAGATCATGGATTTAGCGTAACCATTAATAACGACATAAGGATCAGGAATCCGGTAACACTGCTACTCGAGCAAATCAGGTAAGAAATGAATTTTTGATCCTCCCTGCGATAAAAGAAAGCACTTGCTACAACATCAATAAGAAAAACTAATCCGTTGACGACTGGCAATAGCAGTATCCGTATGGACGGGACTGGTTCAATGATCTTTCCCAATTGATAACCAAAAACGACTTCTGATCTACTGGTAATGATCAGAACGGACCAAAGCAAGACGGTCATTCCGATCAAGAATTCCGAGAATATCAGATTGCGAACGATCCGATCGTCCCATAATTTTCCGATAATAAATGAGGGTTGAATAGATTCAGCTGTGACGCTCTCCAGACTTCCTAATTCCACACCTTTGGAATAGTAATTTATGAATCCATGCACATCTTCAGGGGAAATCACATAAACCACTTGAGGAGCGGCAACAAGAAGTGCCCCATTCAACCTGTCTGCCAAATACTCAACCTTACCCAGGCCTTCAATATATCTGATCCCTAAATATGCTCCGGGTAAGGTTAATTTCGGATTTGGCAAGGTCAGGACCAGATCAGAAACCGGGCGGATCCATTGGATTTCCCGGATAGGAATGACCTCAGTTCTTAATCCCCAATGAATGGTTAATACATTTCTATCAAGGTCATAATAAGCACGGTTTAAGGCAAAGAATCGATAACCAAGCATGGGCAGCGGCAGGCAGCAGGCCACACCTAAAGCCATATATATAGCAAACATTATTCCAATAGTAGAAATCGACGAAAACCAGAAAAAACTTATGCTACACCGGTGGATACAAAAATAAGTACGCCAAGGATGATGGTCCCTTGTTTTGTATGCGGTAAAAAGCGAAGGGTATTCTCAGTAATTGGCATTTACTTGAAGTTTAGAGCATAAAGGAATTTCTAAGTGAATTATTTTGAATATTGAAGTTGTATTTAATATGCGTAGAAACAACCGGACTATGAGATATTGAAAGAAGCAAATTTTACTATATTAAACGGTCATTTCCAATTTATTGTAAATTTACCCATCCATGATGTACTTTCAAAATCTGTAAATTTTTTCACCATCTTTACTCATAAAGCTATGAGGTAAGCCATATTAAATAATTCTTATTTTAATATGTAATTATGGAAATTCGCACAAGTGATTATGATTTTGTCTGAGAACCCAGCAATTAATTGGATATTTTAAGTTGGTGTAACATTCATTCTGTAAATTGCTGAACCTTAACAAAAACGGTGCGTCAGAAGTATCCTTAAAAGTGACCAAACCTAGAAAGGAGATCAAAATGAAGCACCAAATAGATTATACCCATTCCCAATGAACTGGTGGAACAGGGATTGGAAGCTGTCCCGGAACTGATGTGGATCCTGATCAATAACGTCATGCATGTGGAGAGATCAAAGTATCTACAAGGCGACGACTACGAACGGACAGAAGAACAGATAGGACACTCGAATGGGTACAAACCCAAGACCGTGCGGACCCGAATGGGAGAGATCACTTTCTCAATACCACTGGTTCGGAAAGGAGGCTTCTATCCAGCCGCACTGGAAAAAGGGCTGAGAAGTGAGAGGGCATTCGTAACCGAACTGGCAGAGATGTATGTGCAGGGAGTGTCTACCCGATAAGTAAAGGCCATCACCGAAAAGCTGTGGGGGATAGAGATTTCTACAATGCAGGTAAGTCGGCCAGGCCGCCAGCAATTGTTACACCTGAACCCACTTCTGCACCACCAACACCAACTTTGACCATAACCCCTGAGACCACTGATACTGACAATCTTTCCTTCGGTATGACCGGGTTGTTAGCAATCATCCTGGGTATCATTGTGCTGGTGTAGTTCTTTATCATGTACAGTCGTAGACGCTATTATTTTCCTCCTTCCGGAGGGGATTCAGAACGTAAAAGTGTGTAAATTAGATGAAGTAAGTTATAATTTAATTCAACCTATAATTAAATAAGCATGGCCTCCTAATTCTAACAGGGAGGTCTACATGTAATAATCCTTCAGTTGGATTATTCCATTTTTGAAAATAGGGGGAGTTGGTTGGGTAATACAAAATATTTTTTTTATTATTATATTCTTGAGAGTAAGCTAGTTGATTTTCTTAGGAGAAGCTATGAATAAATCGTTCAGACCAATTTTCTTACTGATAGTAATTCATCCTTTCCATAATCCTTCAACCAGTGCAGAGCGTTCAAGCTTTCTCTTTCTCAGCAGAGATCAATAAAGAATTTACTCCGATTAGCATCATTGCCGGTGAGACTTCCAGGCTCAGAATCACAATCTTCAACCCGAACTCCTTTCCCCTTGAGAATGCCTCATTTACAGATAATCTCATCGGCCGCCAGCCTGGTATTCGGATATCAACCCCAAATAATCTGGATAATTCATGTGGTGGTGTTGTGATTGCCAATGCCGGTTCAACGACCATCACACTCAGCGGCGGGGAGGTACCTCCTCAGAGTGGATCAACCCCCGGAGAATGCACCATTGCCGTTGATGTCACCTCAACCACAGTGGGAAATTTGATCAACACCATACCAAAATACGGGGAAGAACCGTCTTACGGGGGTGAAGGGCTATATTCAACTGCCCGGGGTGGATTAGATGTGATTACAAACACCGACCCGGCAAATGCCACATTGCTGGTAACCCAGGTTCAATCACCGACCATGAGCAAGAATTTCAACCCCAATACTGTCTGGGTGGGACAATCCAGCCAACTGGAGATCAATATCTTCAACAATGATCTGAGCAATTCACTGACTGAAGCTTCATATACTGATAACCTGCCTGCCACCTTTACGGTAGCAGCACCACTGACTACTTCCACAAGTGGTTGTGGAAGTGCCACGCTTTCCGCGCCAGTAGGAGCAACATCGATCACCCTCAACAATGCAACAATCCTTCCAAATTCCAATTGCAGGGTCCGCGTCAGGGTAGTCTCGTATACACAGGACGCAGTATACCAACACGATACCTGCCGGCCCTGTCGCTCCAGGTTCTCTTCAGACCCGTCAGGGGGTAACAAATACATCAGATGTTACTGCAAATATTAATGTTCAGGCAGTCGGATTGACCAAGACCATTTCCCCGGGAACGATCCAGCAGGGAGATACCAGCCTGCTGACCATTACCTTGCGAAACCCGACAGGGGCAGATTACACCGGAGTGGGTTTAACAGATAACCTGCCCGCAGGTGTTACTATATCAGGTACTCCCTGCAGCAACTCAGTGCGGAGGCAGCATAAACTATACTGCCAATTCGATCACCCTGACAGGTGGAATAATCCCTGCCGGGAATATTACCACTCCCGGAAGCTGCACGATTACAGCGAGGATTACCAGCACCACTGTAGGTACCCACACAAATACCATTCTGGCCAATGCCATGACTGGCCCAGTCACCAATCTCTTCCCTGCAGAAGCTCAACTCATTGTCCAAACCCGGTCAATAGGTGTTGTTAAAGACCTTGGAGCAAGTTTTGTCCAGGGTGGAACGACTTCCCTCACAATCACTTTGCAAAACCCAGCCAGCACCACCCTAACCGGCGTCAATTTCACAGACACCATGCCTGCAGGACTTACGATAACCGGAACACCATCAACTTCTCCCTCCTGTGGTGGTACTGCAATTGTCACAAGCACAACAAATTCACTCATCCTGACAAATGCTGTCATACCATCAGGAACTGTTTCTGTTCCCGGCACTTGTTCGATCTATGCAACAGTGACCTCTATTGTTGCAGGCGGGAAAACGAATACCATTCCCATCGGGGATGTACATTCAGACCAGGGTGTGACCAATACAACAACAGCATCCGACACCACCACAGTTTATACCATCGGAACTCCGGCAACTGTAGCAAAAGCATTCCTACAAACAACAATCAATGCCGGTGGTTCTTCCCGTTTAAGGATCACGATAACTGCTCCCAACGATACCCCTCTTTCGGGGATCTCGATAAGTGATATTCTGCCGGATGACCTGGTCATCCTCAGCCCACACCGCGCCGGTTACCTCCTGTACTGGAGGAACCCTTACAGCTGTCCCTAGGGACAAAATTAATCCGCTTAACAGGCGGAACCATTGCTGCAGCAGGGGGAAACTGCAACATAACTGTATATGTCACTTCACAATCCGGTGGTCCGCACGTTAATACTATCCCAGGTGGAACATTGGCTACCAATGAAGGCCGTACAGACTTGAATAACAGGTCAGCAACACTGACTGTAACAGATCTTTCAATTAGCAAGCTTTTTACACCGGATGTCATTAGTCCAGGTGGACTGTCCCGATTAACCATATCCCTGTACAACACCAATCTTCTTCCCCTTGTTTCGGTGTCTTTAACTGATCTCCTCACGTCAATGGGTGGTGATGCATCCAACGGTGTCTTTGTAGCCACGACACCGAATGCTTCATCCACCTGTGGAGGACTTTTAACCCAGACCCCGGAATACCACAAACAATCTCCTTGACCAATGGAGTGATCCCAGCGAGTGACGGAGTAGTTCCTGGGCTTTGCACCATCAGCCTCGATGTTCGTGGGATTGGCGTTTCCGGATCCAGAACGAATACCATTCTTACCACAAGTGTGATTGGCACTGTTCAAGGAACATCCACGACCATGCGGCCAGCATCGAATGCAACGGATAGTCTGGAGATCAGGCCTTTATCCATCACAGTCAATAAGGGATTTGATCCCATTGGTGTTACAGGTGGAAATGTATCTGAACTCAGTATTGAGCTGATTAACCCGAATACAGCTTCCCTTTCACAAATTCGAATTCACCGATACCATGCCTGCCGGGATGATTATCGCCGATCCGCCTAATTTCAATGTCGGCACCTGTGGTGGAACCCTGACTGGAACTGCTGGAACGAATACAATTTCATTCGAAGGCGGCAGTTTGCCTGCAACAGGTATTAAAAGTTGCACCCTCACATTAAATGCAACCATGAATGTAACTGGAGCTCGGACGAACACAATTTATGCTGAAGAAGTAACCACATTTGAAGGTGCAAAAAATCCACAGGATACTTCTGCCAGTCTGGTCAATCTGCCTGGTGCCAGCATCAGCAAGTCATTTTCACCAAATCCTGTTTCTGTCGGGGAAGTTTCCTTCCTTACTATAACGATCACAAATATGAGCGGGGTTACCATAACTGGAATGGGGTTGGTAGACAATCTACCAGATACACCCGCACCGGGTTTAACGATAGCGAATTCACCTGTCTCTGTCAACAATTGCGGTGGGGACTCTTACAGCAACAACTGGTTCACGTCAAATTGAGCTCGAAAATGGTACCCTGACCAATACTAACTCATGCACAATGGTGATCCCGGTCCTCAGTAATACCCCGAATGATTATTTGAACACCATCCCATCCGATACCTTGACAAGCGTGGAAGATATTACCAACCCGATTCCCGCTTCAGATACGTTGGAAGTCACCGGTTACAGCATTGGTAACCGTGTATGGGAAGATAACGGGGCAGGCGGCGGTATAGCAAATAACGGCTTAAGGGATGGCTCCGAACCCGGTATGGGCAGTGTGACTGTTCGCCTTTACCAAGATACAAATAATGACGATGTCACAGATGGAGCTGCTGTTGCATCAACGACTACTGATTCTGATGGATATTACCGTTTTGATAACCAGGTACCTGGTAGCTATATTGTAGAAGTGGTTAGTCCTACGGGTTATATCGCCAGCACAATCAATGGCGATGATCCGGATAATAATATCGATAATGATAATAATGGCATGATTCCTGCGGGTTCAAATATTCGCAGTAAAGCCATAACAATTGAAAACAACCACATTGAACCGACAGGAGAAACCGATCCTGCTTTGAACCCTGCATCCGGAGAAGCTCCAGATAACTATTCCAACCGCACTCTAGACTTTGGTTTCTTTAAACCATTCTCCCTTGGAAATCGTGTCTGGAATGATAACGGAACGGGTTCAGGTGGCATTTCAAATGATGGCATCCAAAATGGGGATGAACCAGGAATGAGCGGGATCACCGTTCGTCTGTACCGGGATTCAAATGATGACTCAACTCCAGATGGTGCTTATTTCGCTTACGCTAATACGGATGTGAATGGTTATTACCGTTTTGATGACTTGATAGCAGATACCTATATTATTGAGATCTTACCCCCAACCGGCTATATCAGCAGCCTTACCGTTGCTGACGACCCCGATACTGTTGAAGTGGATAAAGATAACAATGGTGCGGTAACAACCGGAAGTTTCATCAGAAGCAATCCTGTCACTTTGGGGCCAGGAGAAAATGAACCGATCAATGATAATGATCCTATGCCTAATCCTTTCACTGGTAAGTCACCGAATGGTTATTCCAATCGCACAGTAGACTTTGGTTTGATCCAGGCATTCAGCCTGGGTAACCGGGTTTGGGATGACAATGGCTCGGGAGGAGGTACTGCTAATGATGGTCTCAGGAATGGTTCGGAATCCGGCATCAATGGGGTGACCGTTAATCTTTACCTTGATGGAAGTATCATTGCCACAACCTTGACTGATGGAAACGGATATTATCGTTTCGATAACCTTTCTGCAGATGATTATGTTGTCGAAGTCATCCTGCCTGGTGGATATGCCAGCAGTGCTGTCAGCACGGCAAATCCAAATGATAATGTCGATAATGATAATAATGGTGCAAACCCTGTTGGAAATGCAGTTAGAAGTGGTACTGTTTCCCTCGGTCCAAATGGAATTGAACCCGTCAATGATGGTGATCCGGCATCCAATCCGACAACAGGCGAAGCACCTAATGACTATTCCAACAGAACTGTGGATTTCGGTCTCTACCATTCCCCATTCTCCCTGGGAAACCGGGTTTGGAATGATAATGGAGATGGTGGAGGAACAGCCAATAATGGTGTGCGTGATGGTACTGAACCTGGGATTGGCGGTATACCAGTACGTTTGTACCTCGACGCTGATGATAATGGAACACCAGATAGTTTCCCTGTTACCGCACAACTGACAGATGCAAACGGATATTACAGGTTCGATAACCTGATTGCTAACACATATATTGTCGAAGCACTCATTCCAACCGGTTTTATGAGTAGTGCTGGGAATGCAGGCGACCCGGATGTAGATTCTGATGACAATGACGATAATGGTGTGGTTGTGGCAGGAAATTATATTCGCAGCAACCCGGTAACACTTGGTCCTTCCGGTAATGAACCAACACTGGTTGGTTCAGATCCAGCGGATACACCCGGTGCAGGAGAAGCACCTGAAGGGTTTTCCAATCGGACTGTTGATTTCGGTTTTTCACCCCTGGCTTCACTGGGGGACCGGGTCTGGTATGACACTAACCAGAATGGTATTCAGGATTCAGGAGAAACCGGTATTACAGGAGTAACCGTAAGCCTTTATAACTCTGGCGGTTTCATCCGTTCTACAACAACGACCGGTGGTGGATTGTATTCATTTACAGCTCTTGAGCCAGGTAATTATTATGTTGTTTTCACATTGCCAGCAAATTACCAGTTCAGCCAGCAGGATCAGGGTTCTGATGACACTCTGGATAACGATGCTAATCAGGCCACCGGAGCTACCATTTCCACCACCCTCATCCCCGGTGAGAATGACACAACCTGGGATGCTGGTATATATCTTCCGCCTGCATCAATCGGAAATCTTGTTTGGAATGATCTTAACCGGGATGGTATTCAGGATGTTGGCGAAAATGGCATCAGCGGTGTATCCGTGGATCTCTTCCGCCCGGGATATGGTCCAGATGGCATACCGGATACTGCCGATGATACTAATCCGGTGAAATCCACCGTAACAAATGGTACCGGTGGCTATGGTTTTAGTGACCTGATTCCAGGGAGTTATAACCTTGTTTTTACATTGCCTGGAGGATATGCTTTCAGTCCTTCAGATCAAGGCAGCGACAATGCCGTGGATAGTGACGCAAATACAACAACGGGACAAACTATTATTACAGTTCTCTCTCCAGGAGAAAATGATCCTGATTGGGACGCAGGTATGGTTCAGCTCGCCTCACTGGGAGACCGGGTCTGGAATGATAACAACAGGAACGGGATTCAGGATGCCGGTGAAACGGGTATCAATGGTGTCACGGTTGACTTGTTTGATGCAGCTGATTTAATAGTCGCATCCACAACCACAACCACTATCGGTGGGGTGGACGGACTTTACAGGTTTAATAACCTCGAACCAGATTCTTACTACCTGATTTTCTCAGCTCCCGGTGGATATGCCATCACACAACAGGATCAGGGAGGGAACGATACTACTGATAGCGATATCGATGCAATCACCGGACGAACTGCAACCACTGTCCTTATTTCCGGAGAGAATGACCTTACTTGGGATGCCGGCTTGTATCAACTCGCTTCCGTAGGAGATTTTGTCTGGGATGATCAAAACAAAGACGGCATTCAGGATGCAGGAGAGTCGGGAGTTAGTGGAGTAACAGTCAGTTTGTTCACATCGGATGAAATCCTGGTTGACATGACCACAACAACTGGCAGCGGAAGTTATGAGTTTACCAATCTGGAGCCTGGTGATTATTATGTAGTGTTTTCCGCCCCCACTGCATATGCCTTTAGCCCTCAAAATGCCGGTTTGGACGATAACCTTGATTCTGATGCTGATACAACCACCGGCGAGACTGCCACATTCACATTAATCCCTGGAGAAAATGATATCTCGTGGGACGCAGGTGTGTACCGCTTGCTATCATCCTTTCGGTAACCGTGTATGGGTGGATCTGAATGGAAACGGGATCCAGGATACCAGTGAACCGGGATTGAACGATGTGACTGTTAATTTGTACGACAGCTCAAACAACCTGGTGGGAACAACCACAACAACCACAGTAGGAAGTGATGACGGAATATACGGTTTCACTAACCTGGTCCCGGAATACTATTATGCCGTGTTCACAATTCCAGGTGGTTACGCTGTAACATTGCTCAATCAGGGGTCTGATGATGCTGAAGATAGCGATGCCGGCAGGACTACCGGCAGGACACCATTGACCCAGCTGGATCCAGGTGAGAACGACCTGACATGGGATATGGGACTTTTCCAAACCACTGCCTTGGGGAACCGGGTCTGGTACGACACTAACGCGAATGGAATCCAGGATTTTGGTGAAGCTGGCGTGAATGGTGTCACCGTAAACTTATACTTGGAAGGGTTTGGGTTGGTAGGTACGACCACAACGGGTACTGTTGGTTCGGAAGATGGGATCTACCAGTTCAATGACCTGGTTCCGGGTAATTATTATGTGGATTTCATTCTTCCAACCGACCATGTGTTCGCACCTGCCAACAGAGGCAGCAATGATTCTGTTGACAGCGATGCTGACCGCACCACCGGACAAACCACACAAACCACTTTGGAGTCCGGTGAAGTAGATCTATCCTGGGATGCAGGCATTTATCTTCAGAATGGATTACTCGGTGTAGCAAAACGAGTGAACGGAACTCCTGTAGAAGTATCACCTGGTACCTGGGATGTTACGTATAACATCGTAGTCAGTAATTATGGCAATGTTCCACTTTCAGATATCCATGTGATGGATGATCTCTCAACAACCTTTGCCACTGGTGCAACTTTCGTTGTGCAGTCTATCTCAAGCACTGACCTGACTGTTAATCCCGGATTCACAGGATTAGCTGGTCACATGGAATTGCTTGCGGGAACTGACATCCTGGATGATGGTAAATCGGGCTCCATAACCATTGTTGTCCGGGTAATACCTGAAAACAATGGCCCTTTTAATAACTCTGCGATCGGGAGTGGTCAACCACCTTTGGGTGAACCTGTAGCGGATACATCTCAAGATGGATCAGATCCTGACCCGGATGATGATGGCGATCCAACGGACAATAATGATCCGACTCCAGTTGATTTTGGTCCCAACCTGTTCGATCCTCCTTTTGGCATAAAGACACTGGATCGGACACTGCAACCAGTGCTTGAGTGGACAATGGTTTGGATCAATAATTCCAACATCGTTGCAGTCAATGCCGCTGTCAGTGATCCAATTCCAGTGAATACCGTGTTTGAGGATACCCTGGCTGACAGCGGGTATCCCTTACCTCCTGGTCTTCATCCGGCAGGCACTGTGACCACCGGCGTGACATGTGAAGACACATCCCCGGTGACGGTAACCCAATACTGCTACTACGAAGGACCTTCTCCAGAATTCCTGCGTGGAAGGATCGTTTGGGTCGGCACGCTGGGTCCAGATCTTGGTGCAACAACCGCAGCAACAGCTGTAAATGACATTTCAATCACCTTCAACGTTCGTGTCGATCCAGGTATACGCAATGTTCAGAACATTGCCACGATAAACTCTGACCTGAATGGTGATGGCGACCCGACTGATGATAATGAGAGTAGAGGTGGCTTCTGCTGCTGCAACTTATAGAGACCGTAAAGATCTTCCCGACACAGGTTTCACGCCTGGTAAGCAAACCATTCTGCCTGAACAACCGAAGGATATGGCATACGCAGATATGAATGGAATGTGGATCGAGATACCTTCATTGGGTATCAAGACACCTATCGTAGGTGTTCCTGTAATGGAAAACGGGGAATGGGATGTTACATGGTTGGGAAATCAGGTTGGCTGGTTGAACGGCACTGCATTCCCGACCTGGAATGGCAATTCTGTTATGACAGCCCATGTCACAGACGCGAACGGTAAACCCGGTCTCTTCGCAGATTTGGGAAAAATGTCATGGGGAAACAAGATACTCATCCATTCATGGGGACAAACCTATACTTATGAAGTGCGGTCTGTCAACCTGTGGACATCCCCCAAATCCACCAGCAGCGTAATAAAGCATGAAGAACTTCCTTGGGTAACCTTGCTCACCTGCCGCGGCTACAATGAAACAACTGATAGTTACACCTGGCGGACAGTCATCAGGGCAGTATTGGTAAATATATCTGAAGAATAGATAAAGAATGAAGTCAATAAAATCCCGGTTCGACACACCGGGATTTTATTTTACATGAATTTCATTTCAAAATTTATCATAATGAGTTTTACTAGAAAATTCTATTGGTTGGAAAGACAATTGTTTTTTTACCAATAATACTTATAATGAATTGGAATTTATAATGGAGTGAACGAATATGAAAGAAATGGATTTTTATAAGATAGAAATATTTGCACCTTTGGAAGCTGTAGCAAAAATTCAAGCAGCCATAGCCAAGGCAGGAGCAGGACGAGTTGACAGGTATGACCATACTGCTTCCACCATGCAGGTCACTGGGTATTGGCGACCATTAAAAGGTGCGAAACCTTATAAAGGTAAAGAAGGAGAGATCTCTTCTGAACCTGAAATCAAGATAGAGGTCACTTGTAAGCATGAACACGTGCCTGAAGTTTTACAGGCTATATACGAGAATCATCCATATGAACAGCCTGTGATCAACATTCTCCCCCTGGTCAATGAGCTTTTTATTGATCCTGATGATACCAGGAAATATGGGCCGTAAATCTTTCCCTCGAAGATTTCATTATATTATTCATTAGAGTAGATTTCTTTTCCTTTCCTCGTAATATATCCATTAATAAATAAAAAATCCCATTCTGTAATGTCCTCAAAGAATGGGATTTATGCTTGGTCTACATTTTGTTATTGCGTACATTGATTTGGTACAAGGTTTTCATCTGTCATTTTATTTGGTGTATAGGCGTAATAAGATTTGTCAGGAATCAATTCCAATATTTTCACCGAAATATGCATCGAAAATAACGCGAAACGAGTTTACGGGGGTGATCGATGGGTACAGCATAGTTTTTCGCAGCGTCATTGACAAAATAAGCATTCAGAATGGAATGGCGGATCGCTGGAGTTGTAGGATTTAAATTTGGTCCATGGTCTCCCTGGATGATTATCACAGGCGGAATTTTGGAGTCATCGATTATCTTTTTTAATATGGCAGGAAGGTTATTATTGATGAAAGATATATTCGCCGGATATCCTTTATAGACATTTCCGTTATATTTGTATTCACCATCAGGGGTAAAAATATATGGCTCATGGGGAACCATAAAATGGACAAACACAAATTTTGGACCTTCCAGAGAAGGCATGTTAGGTAATTCTGCCAAAGTGTATTTTAACCTGTTCGAAATGTTCGTAGTATTCCAAATGCAATGGGTCAAATCCAGGAACCAGTTGGGGCATATCAAATACTATGCGGAATAATGTTGTTTTCAATAACATTGATTCAAATTCATTTAATCCAGCACCGGAAAGGCTCAACCCAAATTTCGGATTATTCCGGGAAAATTTCTTATCTTCACCAAGGTCAAAATGACCCGTGGACCAATTTTCAAACGAATAAACCGAATAACCCAGGGAGCGAAGTGATTTTGTTACAACAGTGTGGCTGAATGGCGCTAATGACGCGTCGGGGCTAATATCCTGCAGGTAATTTACCTGCATTAACGATGAAAGAGAATACTTAGTGCTGGGATAATTACTCTGGCTGCAATCAGCTACATAAAATCCCAGATCCTTTAACTGGTTAAGAAATGAAGAATTATCGAATTGAAAGTTCTGTTGCAGAACATCCGCACGGGTGTAAGAATCCAGGATTATTAGATAAATATCCGGCCTGGGCAAATTTTGTTTTTGCGGATTGAAAACTACAGTCTTTTTATCTTTACTTTGGGAAATCGCATTTGTGACTGAATATTTGACCGTGGGGAAAATGCTTATAACGACTAAAATAATGCTGGTGGCTGTAAGAAAATTTTCCAACGATTTGGAGACAATTTTTGATCGGAAGATGAACCAGATGATAATAAGAAATAACAACAAGAAAAACATTAGGGTATAACGGTGATGCACCGGAATCCCGAGATTAGATTTGAGAAAATCATAGACCTGACCATACGAGAAGAAAATTAGGATAAAACTAAAGGTAAGCAACCTGGCTTTTTCTTTATTCTTCATTATTAGTGAAAGAAAAATAACCAAAGCGAAAGTAACTATTAAAGTGATTACCAGGGACCTAAAAATCGAGTTGAAATTGATATAACCCAGGTTAATTGAACTAAGTGCAATGACCGGATATATTGAAAATAGGAAGGGATAGCTGTCTGTAAACGTTAATCGCTTCATAGTACAGGTTCCAAAAAACAATAAAATATGCTAACTGATTATTCACTTTCCATACGAAATGAAACATGATTATACTTTAACTATTCATGAGATAACTAATTACTTAACGGATTGAGAAAGAAAAAATTGCTATGTAAATCGTTTGAAAATAATACTGATAGCCAAATCAAAATACCATCGTTTTTTGCCTACCGATTTTAATTGAGATATTAATCAAAACTACCATTAGTATAGATTTGTGACTATGATGATCGTACCCCAAAAGCCGAAATTCGAGATTGTTTATCACTGGATGGAGGGAAGTGTCCCTCCTCCATACCACTATGAGTATTCGATAAAGATTCAGGAGGATAGAATGTGTATTATTACCTATCGGCCTGACTATGATTTGGAAGGTGTTCCTGTTTGGAACCGATATTTCACCATTCCTCAAGAATTGTATTCCCGTCTATATGATCTTCTTGAATCAGGTGAATTTTATGACTATGTATGGAAGCAAGCACTGGAGATCAATGTCGGTGGAAGTCAGGAATGGTGTGACGGAAACATCGAAAACCATGAATTCCATATTCCAACAGGATTGAATCGTGAGGATACCGATAAAGCTGGACCTCTATATTCAATTATTAAGCAACTCGGTCCCGAAGAAATGTGGGAGGATCTTGAGCAAATGCGAAAAGAATATATGACTAGCTTTTTCCAGGGGAAAAGATAAATTGACGAGAATAATTTTAAGATCAGGGCGAGATTACTTTGTCCTGGACTTTAAGTGATTAACCCGGGTTTGTATCAATTCAGCCGTAATACTGACAGCGATCTCTTCAGGGCTTTCTGCTCCAATTGTGAGCCCTATCGGTGAATGGACTTTCTCCAATTTTCATCCGTTCAACCCCTTCTTTTTCCAAAGCCTTATAGATCTCATCCCGCTTTCGTTTGCTTCCAATCATACCTATATAAACTGCTTCGATATTCAATACCTGGGTCAGAATGACTTGATCATGCAGGTGACCACGAGTAACAATAACAAAATAACTATCCGGGTCAACACTGAATTCTTCCAGAGCAGTATGATTATTCTTCAAAACGATGATTTCATCTGCACCCGGAAACCTTTCGCGGTTGGCGAATTCTTCTCGATCATCCAGGATCACTGTACGGAATCCGACCAAACCGGTCAATAATGCCAGTTTTTGTGAAACATGACCAGCACCAAAAATATAAACAGTCCCATAATTGTTCAATGGGGCAATAAAGAAACGAGATTTTCCAGTAGATATTACTTGCGATACTCGTGGGTATCCTATGTTGATGATCGCTTTGTCCACTTCCAGAAGTATGGATGGTTCCCCCGGGATTTGTTTATCATTTCCTATTTGGGGAGCCTGAAACATTACATTGGTTGTAAATATATCCCCTGTCCGAGTGGTTACCACACCATTTTTGGTGATATACCAACGCGGTAGACGGGAGGTATCCTCCCCCTTATTAGGTAATTGGATGATCCACCAGCCACCCTGACGGGTTTGTTCATCAGCCAAAGCAGATTGGAACGCTGCCAGCAGTTCAGAATCTGCTGCTTCCAGGTATTCGATCAAGACTTCCTGGTTTCCGCCGCAGATCATATCGGTTGATGCGGCATCTTTCCCGGTGAGATGGAATTCTTTGATAATTGAAGTGTGGTTAACGAAGATCTCCCTGGCAATTTTGATGGATTGGGCTTCAAGTTGACCTCCACCAATCGTTCCATTGATACTGCCGTCCGATTGAATAGCCATCCGTGCGCCGGTTGACCTGGGCGTGGATCCATTTTGACTAATTAAGGTGGCAAGAACGATGTTTTCTCCCGCTGCCAACAGATTTACAATTTCTTTGGTAAGGGTATTCATTTACACTCTCTTCTAAGCATGCATGACTGATCCTAAGGAATTATCAGGACATTATCCAGAGAACCAGTGGCTTTTGTGCTGCCTGTCCAAACCCAGCAAAATTCGCCACCCCGATCCGGATTAGGAATCATCAACCATTTGCCAGTTGGATCAATTCCATAAATATCGGCCACCATCCCTTTCAAAAAATATCCGACAATGTTGGGTTCTCTACCTGGTTTTATATGGCAATTAGAATTTTCGATAGGAACTACCTGTGGTTTACCTCCAGGAGCAACTTCTTGTATCACGGAAGATTCAACTTCTGAAGTGGGTGAGGGGATATTTTCCGCAGTCGGTATTATGGGTACAGGTTCTGTAATTACAGGAGTGGGTATCATGGGAAGTGTTGGAATGGGTGCTGGAGTGTATGTGGGTCCCGGTACAGTTGGGGCAATGGTTGCCGTGGGTTCAATTAGTAGGAATGGAAGTTGGTTCTGATTGGGGAGTGTTGCAGGCAGATAACAACAATACCAGGCTAGAACCCGAAGATTGTAATTATTGCCTTGAAGGATATTACAATGATAGTTTTTCATCACCCATACTAATTATGCCATAATATTCGATGGGCTATAACAATTAATAATCCGAACTCAGTTGGACATCGAATTACCTATTGATTGGGTTATAGTATTAATTGCAACAAAAGGTTTATTGAATGAGAATTATTGAAAATACATCAAGAAGATGTACATAAAACGTAAATAACTCTACAAATTATTACCTTATGGCAGTTAGTTATTCAATTTTTGGGTCCATTTTTATGGAAATGATGCTCACTCCCAGATCGCGGAGTAAGTTAACCAGACCATAAAGCGCTTGTTGATCCGGCAGTGTGCCACTAATACTACTATTATCTTCTCCAGACAACACAGACATCCCTTCAAACCATTCTTCCATCTGTGGGCTGATCGATCCTTTGATCGTGACCTCAATATTAATGTTTTGTGTATCTTTCAATTCTGACATATGACCTCAAACCGGAGGGATAAAGCATCCCTCCGGTATTTATTGTGATAGTACTTAGCTGATTGCGAACGAAGCAATGTACGGTAGAAGGGCTAATCAAAGCCAGCCAGGGGCTTCGGCTGCGTTTAATGGTATTGTCCCATTGGAATAAATATACAGCCAGGATAAATGAGATCAAACCGGCAATTACCAATACAGCAAGGTTGAACAAAGGATCATGGCCAACCGATTGACCCATGGCAAGTCCATTGAAAGCAGCCATGGCGTGTGTGGTAGGTAGTATTTGGGCAACTTTTGCCAGGGAGGCAGGCAGTATGGATGTGGGCATCATCAAACCGCCAAGGATCATGGAAGGCAGGAAGATCAATTGAGCCAGCAGAACGGTTGCCCGGGAGTTTGGGGCAATCACACCGATCAACATTCCCAGCCCGGCACAAGCAAAAGCACTGGCAAGCCAGACGACAACGAACCAGATCCAATTGGTGGGTTGGGCTGCATCAAAGAAGATGGGTCCTGCAACTGTTATCACGACTGATATTAATGCCATATGCAAAACGGACGTAAGTGCAGGAATACTGACAATGGAAAACGATGGAACTCCATTGATCTTAAAGCTGCGAAAAATACCACTTTCACGGGAACTGAGGAGGGGGTTGGGTAATCCCAGTAATGTGCCGCTCATGATGGCGACCAGGATCATGGCTGGGGTCATTGTTTCTTTGAAAATCGGGTTAACCTGGGTCATGAGAAGGCCCATCATGACAAAGAAGAATAATGGAAACAGGTAGTTCATTAAAAGCATGGACCGATCGCGTAATCCGGTACGAAATTCATATGTTAGGTGGTGGCCAAAGGCATTCATGGGATTTCTCCTTATCTTGTGGGTTAAATCTTGGTAATTTCCAGGAAGCGTTCTTCGAGGGTCGGGCGCTCAACACGCAGATCAATCAATTTATCGTCCTGGTTACCAATGTATTGAATGATGGCTGTAACCGATGCACCCGGATCAGTGGAGTAATAAAGCGCATAGCCATCTTTTACCTGGTACTGTTGAACTCCCGGGAAGGGATGGCCATTAGTAGGCAAGAATATCTTTCTCTGTATGAACAGAGATACGTGTATAGCCTTCTCCTGCAGCTGTCAATTCCTGGGGTGTACCGATGGCGGCGATCTTTCCTTTGAGCAGGATGGCAACCCTGTCAGCCATTTTTTCAGCCTCTGCCATATCATGGGTCGCGAGGATCATACTGGCGCCTTCCTGCTGTAATTCGTGCATCAAGTCATGCAGTTCCACCCTTGATGCTACGTCCAACCCGGCAGTCGGTTCATCCAGGAAAACAATCTGAGGGCGGTGAGCTACCGCAAGGACAAGCGCAAGCCGACGCTGTTGTCCAATCGATAGGCTGCCATATTGAGCATTCTTCTTGGCACCAAGTTGCAGGCGTTCGATAAGATCGTAACGTGGTGCAGTCTGGTGGTACGCGCAGAAGAACTGCATTGCTTCCTGAACAGTCATGTTTGCCGGTAGGGCTGAACTCTGAAGTTGAACTCCCACAAGGGTTGTAAGTTTGCGTTGTTGAGTTTTTGGATCCAACCCCAGTACCTGAAGACTACCGCCATCCGGGTTCCTTAATCCTTCAAGACTTTCCAGCGTGCTGGTTTTACCTGAACCGTTTGGTCCCAAGCAAACCAAAAATCTCGCCTTTATTGACATCAAAACTGATATCATCCACTGCTACATTAGTTCCGTAGGTCTTTCTGAAATGCTTAACAGATATGATAGCTTCTTCCATTGTCTTATCTCCTTCTTTTCACTTGTGACAATATCATATTCGTCAACCGGATACATTGTCATGTATCTTTTGGTACAAATTGTGGTTGATTCTTTTACGTAGCCCGGTTGTATAACAGAACATCCTTGACACTTTATCCTGCTAATATTTCATGTTATAATCGCGATAACAATTCAATAGCCCATTGCGGCACTCTTATCCAGAGAGGTGGAGGGACCGGCCCTTTGATACCTCGACAACCGGAAACAGGTTAACACTTGTTTCGTCGGTGCCAATTCCGGCAGAGAAAATTCTGGGAGATGAGAGGGCAGCCGACTTCACAGTTTGCCCCTCAAATGATGTTAACCGCTGGGCAAACTATTCTTTTTAAGGAGCAACATATGACTACCACTTTTATGTCTTCGCCAAAGTATCTATTCACATCAAAATCGGTCACTGAAGGTCACCCGGATAAGCTTTGTGATCAGGTCAGTGATGCTGTGCTGGATGCCTGCCTGAGGGAAGATAACTTTAGCCGGGTCGCTTGTGAAACCGCCACAAAGACTGGTTTTGTGATGGTTCTTGGTGAAATTACAACCCACGCAGATATCAATTTTGATACACTCGTGCGGGAAGTTGTTCTCGGGATTGGTTATGACCATACCGATAAAGGTTTTGATGGTCATACCTGTGCAGTACAGGTGGCAATAGCGGAACAAAGCCATGATATTGCATTGGGTGTGGATAATGCGATGGAATCAAAATCTGGCGAAATGACAGACGCATTGATCGAGAAAATTGGTGCAGGCGACCAGGGAATGATGTTCGGTTATGCTTGTAATGAAACTCCAGAATTAATGCCGGCACCGATTCATTATGCCCATAAACTGACCCGGCAATTATCAATAGCTCGGAAATCAGGTCAATTACCCTGGCTGCGCCCGGATGGTAAGAGCCAGGTGACTGTTGAATATGAATATGGGAAACCCAAACGCATTGATACCGTATTGATCTCCACCCAACATTCTCCTGATATTTCCCATGCTGATATTTCTGAATCTGTGCGTGAATACATCATTAATGCAGTTCTTCCAGAAGAACTTGTGGATGATAACCTGAAAGTCTATGTTAATCCTACCGGACGTTTCGTTATTGGCGGTCCAATGGGTGATGCAGGTGTAACAGGCCGAAAGATCATCGTTGATACTTATGGTGGAATGGGTCGCCATGGAGGCGGAGCTTTCTCAGGAAAAGACCCCACAAAAGTGGACCGTTCCGGCGCCTATGCTGCCCGTTGGGTTGCAAAGAATATCGTTGCTGCCGAATTGGCTGACCGTTGTGAGATCCAGGTGGCTTATGCGATCGGGGTTGCTCATCCATTAAGCATTAATGTCGAAACATTCGGCACCGGCAAGATCGATGATGAGAAGATAGCCAAGATCGTCAGTGAGGTCTTTGATCTGCGCCCCGGTGCTATTCTACGTGATCTGAATCTGCGCCGACCAATCTTCCAGCAGACGGCAGCTTACGGTCACTTTGGCCGGGAAGAAGCTGACTTCACCTGGGAAAAAACGAATAAAGTTGGTGATCTGCGATCTGCAGCCGGTTTTTAACCAAGCATAAAGGATAATGAAAAAATACCCTGTGAAAATCAGGGTATTTTGGTACTTGACATACTGTGTAACATATAGTATAGTATTTATAAAGGTATAATATGATAAACGATATAGTAGACAATTCGATATTAGAGTTACGCAGAGGTGTTGTAGTCATGGCAGCCCTCACGATCCTTCGAAAAGAAGGTTATGGGTATTCAGTATTGCGACAGCTTGCGGAGAATGGCCTCGAAGTGGACCAGGGTACCCTATATCCACTTCTAAGAAGGTTGGAATCGCAGGGATTATTGCAATCTGCCTGGCAAATCGAGGCCGGTCGCCCAAGACGATATTATCAAACCAGTTCCGCGGGACAAGAAATACTGCAAAAACTCAATGAAGAGTGGAAACAGATCACCCGGGCTGTTGAAAACATTACTTTATTCAAGCCGGAATAATTTGGCAGAAGGAAAAGAAAAATGAATATGATCGACCAATATATTTTTGAAGTAGGGGAGAATCTCCCCGAAAAATTACGGGCAGACCTGGAAAAAGAGATCCGTTCGCTGATCGAAGACACTCTAGAGGAACGAAGTCGAACTTACAGCAGGGCAATTGATGATGATATGATCGCTGAAGTACTGAAGGAATTTGGTCCTCCTGAAAGAATGGCAGCTTCATATCAACCGCAAAAATACCTGATCGGCCCGAAACTATATCCGACATTCATCCTGGTTCTTAAAGATTGTCAGTTCCATTGTTTTTGTCATGGCTCTGATCGGGCTGGGAGTCGAAGCAGCCCAAGGCAGGAACTCCTATTCATCCATTTTTGAGCTGATTTTGCACAGTGTGGGTACTGTATTCCAATCTTTACTGACAGTGCTTGGGAATATCGTTTTTATTTTTGCCATGATTGAACGCTTTGTTCCCCAGGGAATTGAGAAGGAAAAAGAGTGGGATCCCAGGTCAATGAAACAAATAGAAGAACCGGACAAGATCAGTCAATTCGAACAGGGATGGATCATACTCTGGTCTTCCATTGCCATCCTTTTATTCAATTTCTACCCACAACTACTTAGAGGTGGTTTTAATCAGAACGGACAATGGTATTTCTTTACTTTTTTGTCAGAAGCGTTCTTTAAGTATGTACCTGCATTAACAATTTTATGGGGATTGGAAATCATTCTAAGCATATTCCTTTTCAGGGCAGGAGTATGGCAAACCGGTACTCGCTGGTTTAAAGTGGTGATCAAAGCGCTCAATATTGTGCTATTGGCAGTGATCATTGCCGGACCGCCTATCTTGAAGTTAACATTTGAAGGACTTCCTGAATTAGCAAATGCTTTCAGAGGCTTAAATGATGTATTTCCATTTGCCTACACAGGATTCCGTACCCTATTGATTGTGGTCCTGGTGATCGAGTGTTTTGAATTGGGAAAAGCGGGATATCGAGCGATCACTGGCAAACAATTCAAACTGATTAAAGGCTAAATAAATATTTATATATTATGGTTAGTGGAATGAAATGGCGAGGTTCAATAATTGTATTTATTGAACCTCGCCAATAGTGACATATTTCCCAACCGACGAATAAGGTTATATGACAAATATCCTGAATCAGCAAATATTCACAAAATTAACACATATTTAGCCTGAAATTTATCTATTTTTTAGAAATTTCTAATGAAATTATGTTAATATGAGGATGGTTGATTGCACGATGACTAAGCTCCGATTTAGCAAAGAGCTAAATCATTCAAAAGCATAAAACTTGTTCTCCTCCTTAGATAGACATCGGCTGTTGCAGGGCAGCCGATGTCTTCATTTAATAATGATGTATTAGATCTATTCCTGTCCTAATGCTATTCGGGTGGCTCGAAAAGCGAGATTAGGCAGTTGATCCATTGGGAAGAATTCTGCTTCGTCTGCGTCGTCATTCGCTTTGATTTCACCTGATATCCACTCAGCACTATAAACCAATACAATATCTGCACCACGAGGATGGTCTCTTCCGGTGACCATGGTAAGCAGTTTGCCCACTTTTACTTCAATACCTGTTTCCTCCAGGCACTCCCGGGCAGCTGCCTGTGCCGGGTCTTCAAATGCATTTATGAAACCTGCCGGCAATGACCATTCACCTCTTTGTGGATCAAATAACCGGCGGACAAGTAAAACCTTATTGTCTTTATTGACGACGACTGCTGCAGCTACTTTCGGGTCAGGAAAATAAGCCCATCCACAATTTGGACAAACCGGATGGATATGACCATCATGGTAGATTTTATTTTCGAGTGCTGTGCCGCATAGAACGCAGAAATTTGGAGAAAAAGCCATTAATACTTCCTCTTGCTGATAATGAATGCAGCAATACCCGATGATATACCTATCAGGAGTAATATGGATCCGGTAATCAGCAAAGTACTATTCGAGGTTGCCTCACCAGGGGTTTCATCCTGCTTCTGACTGGTTTGTACCGGATTTAGAGGAGATGGATTTATGCCAAGAATTGGGCCGCTGCCAGTGATAGCAGGAAGCTGAACAGAATCAGTCGTCGCTGGAGGTAGGACACTTCGTTGTGAATCCGGTGCTGGTTCGGTTGGTTGGAACAAATCTGCCTGCTGGGTTGGAACAGGAGCAGGGACAGGAGGAGCCTCAGGGGCAGCCAAAGCAAACTCATCAGGAGTTGGTGTAGGTGATGTATTTTCTGCTGATGTATCCGGTTGAGGTTCTTCAGGAGGAATCTGTGGATTTACTACACTCATGGTTTCAGGAGCACCACCACCAACTCCTTTTCCATAACCCAGGTCTGCCGCTCCACCACCACCGCCGACCCATTCCATATCCAGGGCTGCCCCAGGTAATGATCATTGGTTGTTCAACAGTAACACCTTTTTCAGCCATCGGGGCAGCAGCCAACATGGTATTCGGGCTGACGACCGGACTTTGCACCAGGAATGAAATTGCGAAAATCAAAATGGAAAATGCCCCAGCTAAAGCAGATGAAAAACGTAATATTGGGAAAGCGATCACTTGCCTTCGGATACTGGCAGCGGTTTGTTTCGTGAGGAAAAAATTATGGGGAGCACGTCTTTTGGGAGATTGCCGCAGCAATATTTTGGTGGATTGCAACAATGCCAAAGATGCACGAAGATCTTCCATCTTTCTCAAGCATTTGTTCGAAAGCAGATTTTTCTTCAAGGGAAAGACGGTTATCAATATAATCCGATAACCATTCGATCTCATTGTATTGTCTTTTAATATCCATTATCTGCCCTCCTTTTCAAGACGGTAACTGGAGGGTAAAAGTTCCTCGAAACCTTGCAGACAGTCTCTCATCTTTACCCTGGCACGGGCAAGGCGACTCTTTATTGTTCCTAATGGTGATTTTAAAGCAGTAGCGACTTCTTCATAATCCAACCCTTCCACATCCACAAGAACAATGACTGTTAAAAAGTCAGGCAATAGTGTTTTCAGACAATGTTGTATCGCTTGATCGACCTCAGCCTCATCCAATAAATCCTCAGGAGATGGATCGGTCGATGCGAGCCAGGCTGGAGACTCTATCTCTTCTTCATTATCATTTACAGGTTCCAAAGGTATGGTGGGTCGCCGGTGCTGTCGGCGAAGTTCATCATAACAGGCATTGGTAACCATTCGAAGCACCCAGGCTTTGAATGATCCCCCGCGATAGGTATTCAAGTGTTTGTATGCGGAAAAAAAAGATTCCTGTGTGCACTCTTCAGCTTTCGCCTCATCACCAAGCATGCGATAAGCGACATTGTATGCCAGATCTTGATAAGCTAATACCAATCGGTTGAATGCATCCAAGTCTCCCCTTAAAGCATCCTTTACAAGATTTTGTTCGTCCATATGCTCCAATATTTTGTTGTGAACACAATTTGATAAATTATACAATGATGGTACGAAATATAGGCAATAAGATATGACATTTGTCGGCTAATTTTCAGGAGGAGGAGTTACCCTAAATCAGTAATAAATCGCCTATAATAACTTGAGTAAGCCGACTGATGCTTAAACACACATCGCTGACCTCAAGTTAAAGGTGGTATGGATATATCAATAGTCCTCATAATTCTACAACTAATTTTTATGGAAGGTATTTTATCTGTCGATAATGCTGCAGTTCTTGGAGCAATGGTGGTTCATTTACCAGACGACAGACCTGTCTCCTGGCCGACCTCTCTACGAAAAATCGGTTGGAAGCTCCATAAATTTTTAGGAAATCAACGTACTGCAGCATTAAGGGTAGGCCTATTAGGTGCATACCTCGGCCGAGGATTAATGCTCTTTATTGCCAACTTCGTTATCAATAATCCAT
The DNA here is from genome assembly GCA_963709535.1 of uncultured Chloroflexia bacterium. GTDB lineage: Bacteria > Chloroflexota > Anaerolineae > Anaerolineales > Anaerolineaceae > PNON01. The sequence continues at coordinate 208,819 of CAVPWY010000013.1, forward strand.
GGTTGAAGCTGGTTGGTGCAATTTATCTGATCAAGCTTGCATGTGATAACCTCGGGAAACCAGCTGCAGGCAAAACAGAGGAAGAAGCACATGTTCATCACCTCGAAGGATCGAATTTCTGGAGCATAGTCTTAACGATCGAAGTGACAGACCTTGTGTTCAGCCTGGATAATGTGGTCGTTGCTGTTACTCTGTCTGATCAATTGTGGGTGATCCTGTTAGGCGTAGGTATTGGAATTATCATGATGCGATTTGCTGCCGGATTATTTAGTTACGCCATCGAGAGAGAGCCCATATTAAAAAATGCTGCATATATACTGGTATTCAATATCGGACTTGAACTGTTAGCCTCAGAAATATACCATATTGAATTGGAAGGATACCTGCGTTTTGGAATATCGGCCGCTACAATTATATTATCAATCATATATTCGCATTCGAAATCCTTAAAAAGCATTACGACCGGCGCTTAAATGGATCGCTGAAGGGATGGCGAATTTTAATACGATCCTGGATTGGGTTCTGAAACCTGTGGTTGTCATCATTAAATTATTTACAAGCCTGATATCGAAGTTATTCCCGCAAAAAAGAGTATCATGGGGCGGTCCGGAGGAAGGACCTGAGGATTTCTAATTAAAAAAAAGCCAGGTTCAATTTCGAACCCGGTTTTTTTATATTTACTGCTTTACTTCAAAACGCTATTTCTTCATTATTTTGTACATGCCGGTACCGCAAACATTGCAGGTCCCTTTCAATGCAGGTCGACCATTCTTCATAGTCACCTTTGTGACATTGATCATTTCTCTTTTTGTTTTACACTTGACACAATATCCTTCTTCCGCCATATTATCCTCCACTAGATAGGTTTTACTACATTAGTATTATACATGTTTTGTAAAAAAGCAATAGTCAAATATATAAACTGTCAAGGATATTTCATTTATAAACTGAGAGAATGCCAGTTTCAAGGCAATTTGATATATAAATTAGGGAGTAATATCACTGTCACAGATAGGATAAAGACCGTATTATATGGAAGAAATACCTTCGAGCCTCTTTTTTTGATTGGTTCCAGCAATATGCTGAACTAATAAGAAGACCCTCAGAGCCTACAGTGATCATTGAAGCTGCTCTGAGGGTCTTTTTATGTACTCTTTCGACAAAACTCAAAAACTGTGTAATAATGTGTTAAGTATAAAGGAGACAATCGAATGAAAAAACAGATTGGAAAAATCACTTACTCGATCATTATTGTGCTCATGCTGGCAGCTTGTGTACCAGCAGCCGCACCAAAAGCCTCACCGCAACCTCAATCCACCATTGATATTGACGCGATATATACAGCTGCTGTGCAAACCTATGAAGTGGAATCAACCCGTAAAGCGAACTTGATGCCAACAGCAACGGAGTTGATTTTACCCACAGAAACACCTGAACCAGCAACAAACACTCCTATAGCAACTGTTACGGGAGGCACTCCGGTAATCACCCCAACCTTATGGATACCTGTGAGCGGTTCGACATATCCAACCATAACCGCCAGGCTGGATACAAATTGCCGCCTGGGACCGGACACTGCATTTGATGTGGTAGGCGCTCTGCGGGTTGGAGAGACCTCAGAAGTCTATGGAAAGCTAAAAGGTGGTGGTTGGTGGTTAATTAAAAATATCACCCACCCGGATGATCCTAAACTCTGTTGGGTTTGGGCAGAAACCACAAATGTCACTGGTGACACGGGTATGGTTCCAGACATTTTGCCTCCCCAAACTCCAAGTGAGGTCAATGCAATAGTAAATGTTACTTTGGGTGTTGTACCTGCGGCTTCGCTGGTGTGTCCGACTACATTCGTTTTTACTGGTTCGGTCACTTCTGATAGGGCTGTAACATTAACCTACCAATTCGTCATGAATAATGGTGAGGTCAGGCAAAGTGGAAGACTCTTTTTCACCGATGATGGAACTCAGACTGTATCACTATCGGAGAAATTTAATGCTGATATAGATGGTTGGGTTCAATTAGTAATTACTGACCCACGAAAGCATCATTCCGGAAAAATCGATTTTAGTCTAGATTGTCCATAAGGATAATAAATAATCGAAGACCTGGCTCTTATACTAGAGTCAGGTCTTTTTATTTAATTCAATCTATTCAAGGAAAATTTATTATTTTGATTCCATTGAATAGCTGAATTTACTTTGATTTTTGATTTACATCTTGTAAAATTTAATTAATTGACCATAATAAAAATATAGAAGTGCTCAGAGCGAAATATCAAAAGTGTTTGTGAGAGGGAAGTAATATGAAACCAATAATTAGTATCAGCTCAGTATTATTAATATTTACACTGTTGATCACTGGCTGTGCATTAATACCTCAGGGACAACCAGTTCCTACGGTCGATTTCGCATTGGAATCTACCCACGCGATGGAGACAATGAGTTTCACCCTAACCTTGCAAGCATTAAATCAATTACTGGACCGCCCGACCAGTACAACCCAGCCAACGGTCGAACCACCAACAGCAACCATCGAACCGTCAGCAACGATCGAAGCTCCCGTAATTAATTCCTCCAGAGGTTGTGATGATTCCTGAGGTCATTAGTACTGAAACACCTGCACCGACAGAAACACCCACAACACCAATGCTCCACGTTACAGAAAGTACGAACTGCCGGGCAGGGCCGAGCCCCATGTATGGAGTGGAAGGCTATGTAACCACTGATATGAATCTACCAGTCAGGGGAATAAATGTAGGGCATTCCTGGTGGTTTGTGGATAATCCAACATATCCGGGGTACCATTGTTGGGTTTGGAAATGGACTGCGGTTGTTGAGGGTGACACTTCTGCAATCCCTGTTTATTTTGATCCCTGGACTCCGACTCCCGGAACAGCAAATGTCTCAACAGATATTACTGCCTGGACCGGTTCCCAGAGAGGAAGATGCCCAATCAAAGTATCCTTTGTAGGGATTATTCGATCCGATCAAGGTGGACAGTTTAGGTACCAATGGCTTAGGAAGAATAGAGTTATTGATCAAGGTTGGGTCACGATTGCAGCAGATGGATCTGCTGTCGTTTCGACATCATTTTATGTGTATTCGACCAGTAATGGTTCAGTTCAGTTACGGGTAATTTATCCGACCAGAGTCTTTTCTACCCGTGAAATATATTCTGTAATTTGTGGGAGATGAGGGTATTTCTCATCCTTTAAGCAACCAGGATCAACTAAAATTCCTGGTTGTTTGTCTTCACAATTAATTTGTAAATATTACAATAATTAGCTATATTGTTGGTAGACAATCTGATTAGTGATTGGAGAGATTATGTCTACTCAAAAAATATACCGAACATCATTTATCCTTTTACTGATATTTCTAATTGCTTCTTGTAATTTCCCTGGTACAACTGGACCTCAGAGTGGACTGGACCAGAACCAGATTTTTACTGCTGCAGCAAAAACCATTCAAACTACATTAACCATGGGTGCTCTTGCAGAGAGCTTTAATCAAACCTTGGTTGCTACTAATCCGCCTCCAGACAGCAATACTCCCACTGCATCACAAACAGTTGTTCCCCCATCTGATACCCCGATTATTTTCCCGACAGATACACTCGCCCCAAGCAATACCCCCATTCCGTTGATTACCCTTACTCCAACCGAACCAATCATTCACGCCACAGTAAATACAAATTGCAGGTTAGGGCCTGGTTCCATCTATGATGTGGCAGGTTTTTTAATGGTTGGCGATTATGCGAAAGTATTTGGACGAAATTCAAACAGTACCTGGTGGTATATCCAAAATCCGGATAATTTGGCGAAATACTGCTGGGTATGGAATCAATCCACCATAGTCGAAGGGAATATTTCGATAATTCCAGTTGTTACTCCCGTGGCAACAGTAACCCCATCCATAGCAGTAATCACATTATCCTCAAGTGCAGCTCCAAAGAATTATACTGGACCTTGTCCGGTCAATATTGTCTTGACAGGAAAGATAAAAGTATCATTACCCGTGAAAGTAAACTACAATTGGGCAGCCAATTTTAGTTATCCTTTCGTCGCCCAAGATTTTACTTTTGACGTAGCAGGATCACAAACATTTACTCAAACTATCGCGATCAGCTCAACAACAGCCGGGTATGTTCGGTTTAGAGTATATTCTCCATACGAAGTTAAAGCTGATCGGATAGATCTTGTGATCAATTGTGTGCCTTAATCAACAACTCCCGGATATTTCCGGGAGTTGTTAACGTTTTATGATTTCCGCTCGACCTTTTTTTCGCTTTTCTTTATCCTGATACATTTGGTAATCGGCTGTTTTTAAGACTTCTGATAGTAAGTCTCCAATTTCAGCGGTAGCAACACCTATGGATAACTCCAGGTTTTTTAATTTTGGATTGGTTTTATTCCCGAGCGCTAACATTCCCTGCAACCTCTGAACTAAATTTGCGGCAGCAATTTTATCAGTATTGGGTATGATGACTGCAAATTCATCTCCACCAATCCGGGCGATAATATCTTCAGGGCGAAATGTTAACTTTAACACCAGGGCGGTTCTTTTAATTAATATGTCCCCCGCAGAGTGTCCTTCAGTATCATTTGTTAATTTTAAATTATCCACATCCACCATCAGAATACTGATCGGGTATTGTCGGCTATCTTGTAACCTACCAAGCTCTGTTTCAAAAAAACTTCTAGAAAATAATTCGGTCAAACTGTCATGTGTACTCAAATATGTTAACTTATCTTCAGAGAGCTTACGATCGGTTATATCCGTGATAGCGATAATTACCCTTTCAAAAGATTTTTCATACCCCGGAACAACCATGAAATTCAAGTTATGGTAGCGTATCACTCCATCTCGTACATCATTCGCTGCCTCAACCTCAAAATGAGTCTTTCCTTCGGATATTGCTACAATTTCCTCAATAAACAAATCAGTAGGTTTGAGATTAAAATTAAGGTTATTGACTGTACTGAGTTCATCAAATGAATTCTTTTTCATCAATGTCAATGTTGTCTGATTTACGTGTATTACCTTAAGTAGACTTAATAATCTGCTTACTTCCTTGGGATTCGCTTTTAAGAAATCGCGTATTGATGTATTCCCCTTCTTTTTCAAAGTATTGATTCTCTTCTTGACAAGAGAAAAATCTTCTTCCCACAATGAAATGGGCGAATGATCAAATAGCTCCTGATACCTCGCTTTACTGCTGGAAAGTTCTTCTTCAATTAATTTACGGTTGGTAATATCGTACATTACACCGTGCCATACGCCCAGTGAATCTTCCCCTTTCATAAATGACATTTGGTCTTCTATCCAAATGATATCGCCGCTTTTAGTTATTAATCGATATTCTTCACGAAAATCATTGTTGGTCTTTAGGCTTAGCTTTTCCTGACTCATTACCCTTTTTTTATCCTCAGGGTGAATGATCTTTGACCATAGCGAATTTGATGCCAGCCACTCATCTGTTGAATAGCCAGTTAATTGTTCTATCTGAGGACTGATGTAAGTGATTTGTCCCTGATTATTGGGAGTTTCAATATACACAACTGCGGCAATTTGCTCTGCCAACAGGCGATATCGGTGTTCTGTTTGTTGAACCTTCTTTTCACTATACAACCTGGAAATGGTCGTCATTATCATTTCTCCCACCAGGTTGAGGAACTGCTCATCTTCAGAGGTCCATAATTTTTCTTGTGCAACAGTCTCAATAATTATGAATGCTTTTACTCCGCCTGTACTTGTATATATTGGCATTTCGAGCATCGAAACGATACCATTTTTTAGCCAGAATTCAATTTCAGCTGTTGCTTGTGCTGGAAGGTCAGTCACTCTGGAAGCTTTTATGGTTTCATTATTCTCTATGATGCCTCTTAACCATGGATAAGACTTCCAATTGGGTGATGAAATAAGTAAATCGCGATTTGGAACTCCGTAATTTTTCCATTGGACAAGTAAATCAGTAGTTGATGTATATTCATTTAAAGTAGTAAAAGAACAACGATCCACATGCATGAAGGAACCAATGTTGTCAAATATTGAGATCAAGTCACTTTCATAAGTTTCTGGATGGAAATGGTTTAGACCTGCCGCAATAGTGGTTATTATCGTTTCCATGGTTAATTGATGTTGTAAAACTCTTCGGCCCGCTTTCGATTTGTAATTTCCCTGGAAATTCCTGTTAATCCAACAACATTTCGTTTATCATCAAAAATAGGCATTTTAATGGTCTCATACCAGGTGGAGTACCCGGTTATGTTAGGCACTTCTTCTTCTATTACTTTGGGCCTTCCGAGGGTGATAACTTCCTGGTCGTCTTTTAAGAACCTGTCTGCCAGTTCAGGAGGAAAAAGGGAAGTTGTGGTTTTTCCCAGAATATCTTCCCGGGTGTAATCATATGTTGTGCAAAAAACATCATTCACTGCAATAAATCGATCATGATCATCCTTTAGCCAGGCTAGGTCAGGAATATTGTTTAATATCGCTTTTAACCTCTCCTCGCTATCTACCAAAGCAGTCTCGATGATCTTTCGGGCAGTAATGTCCCGGGCGATACCTGTAGTACCAATAACAGTATTATTTTTTAGGATGGGGGTATTTACAACTTCCAGCCAAATAGACTCATTATTATTTTTGATCAATTCGTATTCAAATCGGGCTGGCAGCTTATTCTCAATGACATAGTGATCCAGACTGCTAAAATTATGTTCCGGATTTGAACCCCAAACTTCCTCGTCTGTTTTATTATAAAATGCACCTGGCTCGAGATTATATAAATCGCATTCTGCCTGATTTACTGCCAAATATTTACCATCAAGGCTTTTTAGCCAGGCGGGATCTGGAATATTATTGATGAAAGAGTTAAGTAACATTTCGCTGCTTGATAGGATTTGCTCAGATTCTTTCATATCGGAGATATCAAAAATCGCTCCCAGGGCTCCCACATCCTCCTCTGCTTTATCACCATAAGGAGATAAATTACATTGCACCCATATCACATGCTGATCTTTATGAATTAGTCTGAATTGTAACGAAATGATTTTTCTATTATTTATTACCTGGCTTATTTGTTCATCAAATTTGTCATAATCATCCGGGTGGACGATCGACTTGAAGGAAGCTAATTCCATGCTTTCTTCATTCGTATAACCGGAAATGAAAGACCATTTTTCATTAGAATAATTCAGTCTTCTTTTATTATTTATTTGAATTATTCCAGCAGGGGTGGTATACGTGACTGCTCGAAATTTACGTTCACCAACCTCCAGTTTGGTAATTATCCTTTTATGTTCAGATATAAAATGGCTGGTCACTAAAGTGACAAGCACCTGAATGAATAGGAACATCTGCATATTTAGGATGTTGACCATGGTGGATAATTCATTTTTTATGGCAATAATGATTCCTGAAGTGATCATCAATACGCCCAGAACCGTGCCAAAACGGTTGAACCTTAGTGCCAGCCAGATAAGTGGTATGAAAAATAGATAGTATGAATTAAGAGTCTTAAACCCTGGAACCTGAAATACTACGATAATGATTATTACAAGAATTATCAGAACTAGCCCAAATTCAAATACTTTAGGCCATGAAAACCGTTTGGAATTGAAAAAGGTCCGAATAGAAAAACTTTTTGATTTCCCCGAAAAATTAACCGCCTTATCAATTTGATTTAATATCATCATTGCAATTGGATAGATCAATAACAATCCAATGATGGTCTGAAGGAAATAGTACAAACCGAAAGACCAATAAATATTTTGCGTTAACCCGACCTCTAGTTCAGATGCCCATACTTGAATACCACCGACCAAACAAGAGACTATTGTTGATATTAGCAAGAATGAATTCAGGTCGTGGGTGGAAGATAGATAAATATCTGTTTTCAGATAGGTGAGAAAATATTTAGGCGGAATTGTGAGAACGAAGGAGATTAATAGAAGCTGGATAATAGCCAGTGCACCCAAGTCTAATGTACCCAGAAGGAAGTGACTAAATAAGCTTGTTAAGAAAACAGAAAGAAATCCTACCCATCCAAACAATATGCCCAATAGAATGGCGACCCCGGCAGCGGGATACCAGACCTGGAATTGAGAGGTGCTTAATGCATCTGGAAGGTAATCGGCGGCAAAAAAACCAATAATAAGAAAAATCAATAAGCCAAAATACCAACGAATTTGTTTCGTTGAATAATTAGGTAAATAATTTTGCCTGACCTTTTGATCTTGCATTTTTTCCTGTTATTCCCCAGGGATAACAAAGATTTAATATTATATCATTTGACAGAGATGGGTTAGCGCAATCAACCTTACAGGGAATGTACAGACATATAGAATTACAACCCATTAATTACCCGAATATCGATATCTTGACCACGAATGCTTGCTTTCGGTTTTATATTATGGTAAGATTTCTTAACAGCGTTTAACGAGGGAATCCCCTCCGGGGCGCTGTTTGTGTTCATAGTAACCCATCGGGGTATCAGTATCATATCGTAGATCAATATAAACAAGGAAAAAAGGCATGACTATCACATTCCTTACACGTGAAGGTTTTGAAAAATTGCAGGAAGAATTAGACCATCTTCGAACTGTTCGCCGACAGGAAATAGCGAATCGTCTCCATGAAGCTATGGAGGGTGGCGAATTGATAGAGAATGCAGAATATGAAGACGCAAAAAATGAGCAGGCATTTGTTGAAGGAAAAATTAAAGAAATAGAAATCCTGCTTGCCACTGCCCGTGTGATCAGTGAAGATGAGAAAAGTGAAACGATCCAGGTTGGAACTACAGTTACGATTAAAGAGGAAGGCAGCAGCGAGGAAACATATACGATTGTTGGAGCTGCTGAAGCCAACCCAAGGGCTGGCAAGATTTCCAACGAATCTCCATTAGGAAAGGCATTGCTAAGCCGGAAAGCTGGTGAAAAGGCAAAAGTTGATGCACCAGCGGGCTCCTTTGAAGTTCAAATAATAAAAATTGGATAATTCCGTTCACGAACTTCTGCCAGTCCGATATGAGAGTATAAACCGGCTGGCAGATTTTATTTAACAAGGCATTATGATGATGCTACAATAAATTTGGTGAGTAATTATAAAATAAGGTAAGTGACATATGCTGGATCAAGATAAAAGTGTTCTAGAAAAGAATCGGATTGAAAAAATCCACCGACTACAGGCTGCCGGGATAGAGGTTTATCCAACCAGAGCTGCGGTCACTCATACAAGTGTGGCTGCAATCAATGAATTTGAAGAATCCGAAAATAATGCTCCTCAAGGAACCGAACCTGATAAAGTAAACGTGATAATTGGAGGTCGACTTCGTTCCATGCGGTTGATGGGGAAGATCATTTTTGCTCATTTAGAGGATGGATACGGCCGGATTCAACTATTTTTCAGGATAAATGACCTGGGCCAGGAAAAAATGGATCTTTTTGCCAGGGAATTCGATTTAGGCGATTTTATTCAAGCCAAAGGTCAATTATTCCGCACCAAAACCGGTGAAATTACACTTCGGGTCGAAGATTTTCAAATACTGGCCAAAAGCATTACTCCTCTTCCAGCCGCAAAAGACGAGATCGTGGATGGCGAAGTAATCAAACATGCCACTTTGAACGATCCTGAAGTTAGATATAGACAACGTTATGCTGATCTTGCTGTCAATCCGGAAGTGCGGCAAATATTCCGTATCAGATCAGCTACCATCAAGGCCCTGCGTCAATTTTTGGATGACCGAAATTTTATTGAAGTCGAAACACCAATTTTGCAGCCGATCTATGGTGGGGCAGCCGCCAGGCCGTTTATCACCCACCATAATCAACTGAAGCAGGAACTTTTCTTGCGAATTTCATTCGAACTATATTTAAAAAGGCTGCTGGTAGGTGGATTCGAGCGTGTTTATGAAATCGGGCGCGATTTTAGAAATGAGGGAGTTTCTTATAAACATAACCCTGAATTTACCCAATTGGAATACTATCAGGCTTATGCTGACTATTTAAAAATTATGGACCAAACTGAGCAGATGGTTGCATACACTGCTCAAAATGTCCTTGGAACGATGATAGTGACATTCAATGACCATGAGATCGACCTGACTCCACCCTGGAAGAGAATCGAATTGCGGCAGGGTATTTTGGATGCCACCGGGATTGATATTGCAATATTTAAAGATTCAGCCAGTTTGAAAGAATCCATGCAATCAAAAGGGCTGAAATTCAATCCAAAGGCGAATTGGGGAAAACTGATAGATGGAATGATCGGAGATTTTCTGGAACCCAATTTTATTCAACCAACATTTCTTTATAACTACCCTCGTGATATTTCCCCGCTGGCGAAAAGCATACCGGGTGATCCCCAAACCGTGGAACGTTTTGAAGGATTTATTGGGGGCATGGAGTTATGCAATGCGTTTACGGAACTGAATGATCCGCTGGACCAGGAATCTCGTTTCCTGGAAATGGCTCGGGAATATACTGCTGACGACGAGGAAAGCAATCCCCTGGATGAAGATTATCTCCGAGCAATGTCTTATGGAATGCCGCCAAACGGGGGATTTGGAATGGGGGTTGACCGATTAGTTATGCTTTTGACTGGTAATCATTCCATTCGCGAAGTGATCTTGTTCCCACATCTAAGAAATCGGGACGATGATTAAATAAACAGGTAAAAATAAAAAGGCTGCATCTGATATGTAGATGCAGCCTTTTTTATAATTCTATTAATCAGTCGTTTATCAGTTCATAAACAACGTTGACATCGACAGTAATGGTCATATTTCCGGAAGAAACAGGAACATTACTGTTATTGACCATACCACCACCTCCACCACCTAAACCGGTACCATAGTAAGGGTTATTTATATTGTTGGTTACAACAGTAACTGAGATCACTTTTCCAGGTTTTCCTCCGGCCAATGCTGCAAGTTGTTGAGCCTGTTGCTCGGCATTTTGCATAGCTTTCCCCCGGGCTTCGTCCTGGAGGGCGGATTTATCCACAATATCAAAACTCATCCCATAGACGTTATTTGCACCTGAACGAATTGCATCACCTAACATCTTGCTTAGGTCACTTAAATTCCGTACCGTCACAAGGACCGTATTATCCACGATGATCTTGGAAGCATCACTGGATACCCCGGAATAAGGTGCCTGCAAATAAATACTAAAGTTGCTGGTCTGGATGTCCTTATCTTCAACCCCATATCCCCTCAAGGAATCTTTTACGCTGCGGGTAAGGTCATTATTTTGTTCCACTGCAGTGACAGAATCAAAATCTTCTGTATGGACACCAATATTCAGATATCCGATATCAGGAGTTGCCATGACCACTCCACTACCGGTAACATTGATCGTATGTTTTTCTTCAATAGGGACTTGGACTTGAGATATTATGCTGCCCGATTTTTGAGGTAAAAGCCCGCAACCTGAGGTGATAACCAGGATTAATAGCATGGTAATTATTGCTTTTGATATTTTCATATAATCTCCTTTTTACCTATTATACAATCGGTATTTTTTTATCTTCAGATTTCTCCCCGCCTGACAGTCAAAAGGCATGTTGTTTTTGAAATAAATATATAATCTCATGCTAAACTAATACTGGAAGAAACTTGATGGAATTAAATTATCTTCAGTCCAAAATTCAAAACCCGCGAATTCAGCCAGATCTGGTTGCAAGGCCACATTTAATTGAGGTTATTGAAAAAGGGTTATGGCGGAAACTAACCATCTTATGTGCTCCGCCCGGGTTCGGAAAATCCACCCTTATTGCTGAATGGTCACTTAAGGCAAAGCATCCAATTTGTTGGTTTCAGGTGGATGCGCAGGACAATTTGCTGGATAATTTCTTGATTTATCTATGCAATTCAATTCGGCAAGTAAAGCCAGATTTTTGCGAAGAAGTCAATCAGATGATCAAACTCACACCACGTCCATCATCTGATTATTATGCAAATGAATTTTTAAAGGAATTGGAAAAACTTCCCTCCAAAGTATGCATCGTACTGGACGATTATCATCTAATTAATAATCTGGAAATCCATCAATTTACTCGAAAAGTATTGGAATACCTGCCAAAAAACATTCATTTCATCATCTCTACCAGGGAAGACCCTCCTTTTCCCCTTTCCAAATATAGAGCAAAAAATGAAATTACTGAGATCAGGACAGGTGATCTTAGATTTAATCTGCAAGAAACTCAAATACTATTAAAAAGTATTTCGCAAACCGGCCTTTCTGAAAGCGATCTTGAGGTATTATTCCAAAAAACCGAAGGATGGGCAGCTGGAATCCAGCTTGCCGGTTTGTCTCTGTTGGAATCTTCTGATACTGCAAAATTCATTCACGATTTTGAGGGTTCCAACAGGTTTATTTTGGATTATCTTGTTGAGGATGTCGTAAATCAACAACCGGTGGATATTAGGAATTTTCTCTTAAAAACGTCGATATTGGATCGTTTCTCCGCAGCTATTTGTAACAAAGTAACAAACAATGAAGATTCACAAAGGCTTCTAAATATTATCGAGTCCTCCAATTTGTTCCTTGTCGCATTGGACGACAACCGGATTTGGTACCGGTATCACAACTTGTTTTCAGATCTACTCAGGTACAGATTAAAGCAGGAGGTTTCCTCTGAGGAGCTTAAACTCTCCACAATACAGCGGCCGAATGGTTCGAAGCTAACCAATTATGGCCTGAAGCTTTTCTCCACTATAACCAGGCTGATAAGCCCGAAGATTGCACTAGAACAGCGATCATCTATGCATCCGGGTTATTGGAAGATGGGAATGCTGCTCGAGCGATCGATTGGATGGATGCGTTACCCGAAAGTATCTTATTCGGATCATTAAGCCTGCTGATGATCTACTGTTTTTCTCTCGTCGCCGCCAGTAAGGGGACCTTGTTGATCAAGTATTACCCCCAGCTCGAAAAATTGATCACCGACCTTCGTGAATACTTACCTCAAGAACAATATGATGAATTATATGCAAAGCTGGATGTGATAAAAGGCATGTATTTTTCTTCGATAGGGGATAACCTCCGTGCAATTCAAAAATTTGAAGAATCACTTGTCTATCTACAACAGGAAGATGCATTGAAAATTGGCACCTTGATAGGAATGGCAGTCGCATACCAATCTCTTGGCGAAGTTGTGAAAGCTGAACAAATTTTTGCAGAAGCGGCCGTCCTATCCAGAAAGAACTCAGTAACAATGATGGAAATAAGCTCAATGGCGAATCAATCCGGAATGCAGATCAGGATGGGTAAACTCCATATAGCAGAAAAATTGCTATTGCAGACCATTGAAATATCCAATGCCGAAAAAAACAAACGAAATCCTATTATTGCTGAAGCTTACCTTGAATTGGCGGGTATTTATTACTCCTGGCATCAATTAGCAGAATCGCGCAAATTTCACTCTGAATCATATGATTGGTTAATCAAGTGGGGAAATCTGGATTCGATGCTGGCTTATCTTTACCAGGGCTTTCGATTATCTATTTTAGATGGATTTGAAAATCCAAAGGATTACTTTCATAAAGCAAAAGAATTATCCGAAATAGGTCACCTAAACCCTGGAACAATATTAATCGCAAAGATGATCCTTTTGGATGCTGCAATTCTGGAAAAAAACCTACATTCTATCACGCACCAGGTCCAGGAAATCTTACAACTACCAGAGAATCTGAAGGATTCTTCTTATACTGAACTATTAATGACAGCCATCGAAGCCAGTATTCTTTTCAAATTATCACCGGTAGATGAATTAATTCTCCTTCTTGAAAAAATCATAAATATTACAAAAGCGAACTCAAGAATTAATGAGTATATCCGCGCACAACTGCTAAAGACAATTGGTTTGTTGCGATTGGGATCACAAGAAACAGCTCTTGAAAGTATATCAAAGGCAGTAGATGCTGCTTATCAAGAGCACAACATAATATGCTTCATAATTTACGGATCAGAGATAAAAGATCTCCTCGCTATTATAAAAACGAAATATTCCGAAGAAAGACAAGAAGAATTTATTGATAAAGTAATCAGTAGTTTATCAGTATATGCGAATTCAGCACCGGTCACGGAATCTTATAAAACTTTTAAAAATAGTCATGGTAAGGAATTATCTACTAGAGAAATTGAAGTATTAACATATCTCGCGTCAGGCTTATCCACTGGAACTATTGCAGAGCGATTAGTTCTCTCGCCTGGCACTATTAAGCGGCATCTGCATAATATTTTTGAAAAATTGAATGTATCATCTCGTACCGAAGCAATAAAAGTATCTCGTGACTTAGGCATAATATAATATAACTCACCCACAAAAAATCCCCGCATTTGCAGGGATTTTCATACAGCATAAGAAGCTCGTGGATAATTCTAATCTATTAAGCGCATATTACGGCGCTGCAGCCAGCCATTTCTTTTCAAGCTCAGGTATCAACCCTTTTGCTTTGACAGCCGTAAGTCCTTTATTGAGCAAGCCCAACAATTCGGTGTTTGTTTTACAAACTGCGATGCCATATTGTTCTGAAGTGAACACATCACCAGTGGTCATCAGTTTATCGGAATTTACACCGACAAATGAAACAGCAGTAGGATAGTCAGCCACAACTGCATCCACCTGCTTGTTTATGAGGTCTTGAAACGCAAGATCAACTGAGTCATATGTTTTTACTTCAGCACCTTCGATCTTTTCTGATTCAATCGCACCAGTTGTTCCGATCTGAACACCTATCTTTTTTCCAACCAGGTCAGCTACGCCTTTAATATCAGTTGTCTCTTTATTAATAGAAACGACCTGTCCTGCAGCAAGGTATGGATCCGAAAAGTTGAATGCTTGCGCGCGTTCTTCGGTTATTGTCATAGCGGAAATCGCTCCGTCATACTGACATTGAGCCATACCGGTTAACAGGGCATCCCACCCGACATTTACGATCTCAAATTGAAAACCAGCCTCTGCAGCAATCGCTGTGAGTAGGTCAACATCAAAACCCTCAATTGCCTTTGTGGATTCGTTAACTGATTCAAATGGAGGCCATGTAGCATCAGAAGCGATCCGATACACCATGGCGGGAGCAGCTGTCGGTTCGACTGGGACAGCAGTGGGGGCAGGTGTATTTACCACTGCGGGTGTGCAAGCACCCAGAACCAATACGGCGGCCATTAGAATAAATACAAATTTGGCTA
Source organism: uncultured Chloroflexia bacterium (assembly GCA_963709535.1). Lineage (GTDB taxonomy): Bacteria > Chloroflexota > Anaerolineae > Anaerolineales > Anaerolineaceae > PNON01. The sequence continues at coordinate 224,009 of CAVPWY010000013.1, forward strand.
AACTTGTTGTTTTCATCTCTTTTCCTCTTTTAATTAGTTTTTATTATTATACAAATATTTTCAGGGCTGATCATATCTTTCTTCCAGGCTCCTCCTTATTTGTTCGTTATCAGCAAAAATAAAAAGAGGTCTTCCTAAAAATTCCTTCTTGGAAGACCTCATCTGCTTACTCTTGGCTGAATTTAATTGCCTTTAAGCACAAATGACCTTTTCCAGAAGGAAAGGTTATTCTGACGCTTAGGATGGTTCTGTAAGGCAATATTATTCTTTATCATGTATAAATGCCAATTTTACTCACCTATTTTCATATGTCAAGGAAATTGATAGGAATTGGTCGGAAAGGATAAACTGCTGAGTTTGTTTTGATGGGTTCAAATTTGATAATGATGAGCGGAAATTGTTCGTAATAACTTGCTCCGAAAACATCTTCAGGCTAGAATCAGAGGATGAAATTCGATATTTTTACCATCCTGCCTGAAGTCTTTACACCATATATAAATTCCAGCATTCTTGCCAAAGCCAACCAGAAGAAATTGATAGAAATATACATTCATGATATCCGCAGCTTCACCACGGATAAACATCATGTTACAGATGATACTCCTTATGGCGGCGGTGGGGGTATGGTGATGAAGCCTGAACCGATCTTTACCGCGGTTGAGACAATTTTAGGTAGCCCACCCGGATGCCAGGTTATATTGTTATCTCCTCAGGGAAAAGTGCTTGACCAGGAAATGGCTTACAAATTGGTAGAACAGGATCATATTGCCTTAATATGCGGCCGCTATGAAGGGTTTGATGAACGCATCAGGGAGCATTTAGTTACTGAAGAAATATCGATAGGAGATTATGTATTAACAGGAGGAGAACTTCCCGCCATGATCCTGGTGGATGTTCTGTCCCGCCTGGTTCCTGGTGTTCTGGGAGATCCGGATGGTGCATCGGATGATTCGCATGCCAGCGGCCTCCTGGAATACCCGCATTATACCCGTCCTCCGGAATACCGCGGATGGAAGATACCTGAAGTCCTGCTGTCGGGAAATCATGCTGAGATCAATCGCTGGCGAAGACAACAGTCCTTATTCCGCACCTATAAACGCCGACCGGATATGTTACTGAAAGCAGACCTTTCAGCCGAAGACAAAAAGTTTTTGAGATCGATCGAGGTGGATAAATCAAGTACGCAAGATTCAGATGATCAGTGAGAAATAATTTTCATGATATTTTCTTAATCTAGGAGGAAAACATGGCAAGTCAACTCTGGGTAACCACAACATTTGGGTTTGAGGGTTATAAGATCGCCCGATATATGGGTGTTGTCCGCGGTATAACAGTTCGGTCTCGTAGTGTTGTAGGTAATTTTGTGGGTAGTTTGCAGACATTGGTCGGAGGCAATATCACGGTATATACCGAATTATGTGAGCATGCCCGCCAGGAAGCTTTCGACCTGATGATGCAGCATGCACAACAGATGGGGGCGAATGCTGTCGTCGCGATGCGTTATGACGCCAATGAGGTGATGGATGGTGTCACAGAAGTGCTGGCTTATGGTACAGCAGTCATCATCGAAAAAGAAGGAGCCACATCATGAAATTGAATTATGGAAAAACATTTCTACTGGGTTTTGGCTTCTTTGGTGTAAGTGTGATCTGGGGTGTATATAATGCTTTTGTCCCCCTTTTCCTTGCGAACAAGTTTGGTCTTGCTCCTGCGTGGATAGGCTTTTTTATGACCCTGGATAATATTGCCGCTCTCCTGATCCAACCACCAGTGGGTGCCTGGTCCGATAAGTTACGAACTCCACTGGGTAGAAGAATGCCATTTATTCTGATCGGGGCTCCAGTCGGGGCAGTAGTATTCGGGTTGATTCCACTAGCAGCGGTGCTTCCATTATTCGTAGCATGCACCAGTACCCTGCTCTTGAGCATGGCTTTTTGGCGAACCCCGGTAGTGGCACTCATGCCGGATATCACACCTTCAAAATTCCGTTCTCAAGCGAACGGGATCATCAACTTCATGGGCGGAGTTGGTGCGATCATATCATTTTTAGGGGGATCAGTACTGTATAAAATGAATCCCAGCTTTCCGTTTTGGATGGGTTCGGGTTTGGTGATCATCTCATCAATATTGTTATTTATTTTCATTAAAGAACCCAAAGTATACGAGGATGTTGAAAAACAGCCCGGAATGATCGCCAGCCTTCAAAGCGTAATGAAGGATCCCGATAAAAGTGCATTAAGGATATTGTCGGCTATCTTTTTCTGGTTTATTGGTTATAGTGCCATTGAAGCGTTCTTCAGTCTATATGCAAATAAATACCTCGGTTTGGAAGAAGCTGATGGTGCCCGATTACTTGGGCAACTTTCGGTTATTTTTGTGATCTTCGCTCTTCCGGCAGGTTATATCGGAGCAAAAATTGGGCGAAAGGTCACGATCTCCCTGGGTTTACTGATCATGATAGCCTGTACGGCATCCATGTATTTCACTCCCCCAGCAATATTGACCATCGTACTCACAAAACTTCCAGTCCTCGGGGTTGTCCCTGTTGTTGGTGCAATCCTCATGCTGGCAGGCGCAGGCTGGGCATTGATCAACATTAACTCTTTGCCCATGGTGGTCGATATGACTACTGAAGCCAGGATTGGTACTTATACTGGATTGTATTATTTATTTTCCACCCTATCCGCAATTGTTGGCCCAAATATGAACGGCTGGATCGTTCAACTCAGCAACCTGAATTACAATGCGATCATGATCGTTTCTCCCGTCCTTATGTTGGTGGCATTGATTCTCATGTTGGGTGTTCGACGTGGCGAAGCAAAAAACGAAAAACGTGATAAATGAAGTACAAAATAGCTAGATTAACTCACTTTTATTGTATTCAACTTTCTTTAACATTGTAAATAATTATGCTTGCAGACCTTATTGATAAGTAGTATACTAAGCTAAATGGGGTAGGAATTTTGCGCCGCCTTTGTATGAGGCATCTACCCCAAATCAAATTTTATCCTATCAAGAGGAGAAGACAAATGACCAGAAAGTTATTTACCCTAGTGGCAATCGTTCTAGTGGCAAGCATGGCTCTTGCAGCATGTGCACCAGCCGCCACCCCGGCTCCCGTTGTGGAACCGACCGCTGTACCAGTAGAACCGACTGCTGTTCCAGTAGAACCCACAGCGGTTCCCCCGACTGAAGTACCCGCTACAGAAGTACCAAAAATTAAAGCCTGCCAGGTTACCGACACCGGTGGTATTGATGATAAATCCTTCAATGCTACTGCCTGGAAAGGTGTCACTGATGCAATCGCCAAATACGGAAATGTCGAAGGAAAATATCTTGAATCACAGCAACAGGCTGACTATGAAGTCAACCTAAATGCTTTCATTGCAGAAAAATGCGACGTCATCATCCCCGTTGGTTTCCTACTGGCTGATGCAACAACCGCTGCCGCTACTGCCAACCCGGATCAGAAATACGCGATCATCGATGTTGACTATCTTGCCTTCCCGAACTTACGCGGCTCAGGTTTTGCAATTGACCAGGCGACCTTCTTAAATGGTTACCTGGCTGCAGCCATGACCAAGACCGGTAAAGTTGGTACCTATGTTGGTATCGCCTTCCCCGCAACCACCAAGTTCATGGATGGCTTTGCTCTGGGTGTGGAATATTACAACACCAAAAAGGGCACAAATGTCCAGGTTTTAGGTTGGGATTACAAGACCCGAAAGGGTTTGGAAGTCGGTAACTTTGAATCCACAGATGACGGCCGAAAAATGGGCGAGCAACTGATGGACGAAGGTGCTGACATCATTATGCCGGTTGCCGGTCCTGTTGGTGCTGGTACTCTCGCCGTCATGGAAGAGCGCGATTTCGGAATGCTCATTGGCGTAGATAATGACTGGTCATTAGCCAATCCCGACAAAGCAAAATATATTCTCTCCAGCGCCATGAAGAACATGGATGTTTTTGTTACAGAAACCATCGGTATGGTCATTGATGGTACTTTCAAAGGCGAAAACTGGATTGGAAATCTCGATAATGGCGGTGTTGGCCTAACATACGGTTCTGAACTTGGAGCAACAGTTCCTGCTGAGCTCAAAGCTGAAATCGAAGCTTTGATCCCTATGATCCTATCTGGTGAGATCAAGACCCTCCCCGAAGGTGTTTACTAAAATTGATTTTGAAATAAACAGCAGAGCCAGGAATGGCTCTGCTGTTTTTATTATTCCTGCAGTTTTGTGTTGACAGCATTTTCATTTGAATATGGTAAAATATTTTTAATATTTCGTATATACTTATTAAATATCATCTCTATTTTTCAGAGGAAATCATGGAACCAGTTCTTGAATTGCGGGGCATCACTAAGCGGTTTCCAGGTGTTTTGGCTAATGACCATATATCCATCGATCTAAAAAAAGGGGAGATACACGCCTTACTGGGGGAAAACGGTGCCGGCAAGACCACTTTGATGAATATTCTCTATGGTCTCTATAAACCGGATGAAGGTGAAATATTCGTTAATGGAAAAAAGCTTGAAGTTGATCGCCCAGGGATGCGATCTTAGCCGGTGTGGGAATGGTTCATCAGCATTTTATGCTGGTGCCTGTATTCACTGTGACTGAAAACGTTATGCTGGGGGATGAAGACCTTTTACCGGGTGGATTGCTTGATCGAAAAAAAGCAGCATCCAAAATTGCAGAAATTTCTCAGAAATATAATCTCGATGTTGATCCCACAGCATATGTTAAAGATCTTCCTGTGGGTATTCAGCAACGGGTTGAGATCATCAAATTGCTTTACCGAAATGCAGACATATTGATTTTAGATGAACCTACCGCAGTATTAACTCCGCAGGAAGTTGATGAACTTTTTAAGATCATGCAAAAACTGGTTGACCAGGGAAAATCGATCATTTTCATTACCCATAAACTGCGCGAGGTAATGGCATTCGCAGACAGGATCACCGTTATTCGCGGTGGAAAAGTGGTTGGAACAACAACTCCGGCGGAGACAGATCAATTCAAACTGGCATCCATGATGGTTGGAAGGCAGATCGAATTGAATATCGAAAAAAATCCACCCCAAACCGGGGAGGTTGTGCTAGATGTTAAAAACCTGAAGGTATTAAATGTGCGTCACCAGGTTGCGGTGGACAATGTATCTTTTGAAGTACATGCCGGGGAAGTAGTGGGAATTGCCGGCGTTCAGGGCAATGGCCAAACTGAGTTGGTACGGGCGATTACAGGGTTGTTCCATGGTGTCGAAGGAAAGATCACATCTGCTTGGGAAAAATATCACACATGCTGCGGTGAAAACAATAACCGAGGTGGGTACAGCACATATCCCTGAAGACCGACAGAAAGACGGATTGGTCCTTCTATATTCAATTGAAGACAATTTAATTCTAAATACCTGGTACAAAGCACCTTTTGCGAAGAATAATATTTTGCAGAGAAAGATCATTTTAGAAAATGCTAATCAACTGGTGGAGAAATTTGATATCCGGACACCGAGTGCATTAACGCAACTAGCGATCTTTCAGGCGGAAACCAGCAAAAAGTGATCGTTGCAAGAGAATTTTCACGTCCCATCAAACTGCTGGTAGCATCCCAACCAACTCGAGGTTTGGATGTAGGATCCATTGAATACATCCACCACCGAATTATAGAAAAACGAGATGAAGGTTGTGCTGTCTTATTAGTCTCCACAGAATTGGATGAGATCATGCAGCTTTCAGATCGAATAGCTGTAATGTATCGGGGACAGATACTTGCTGTGGTTGATGCAAAAACTATAACCCGGGAAGAAATTGGTTTGCTGATGGCCGGAGTTGTTCCAACCGCCAAGTGATCAGAAAGGAAATATCCAGGATAACCCTATGGCCAAGACTGATGAAAAAACCAAAAAACCAAACAGCGTCTCCATATTTTTTGAAGAGTTACGGCGAAATTCATTAACTGTAACCATTCTGGCGATCATCTCCGGATTAATTGCAGGTGGTCTCATCGCTGCAGTGACAACCGAAGGTGTTTATGCTGCATTTAAACTATCATTTTTTGATGGAATAAAAGCTGGACTGTTAGTGTTTTGGAACACTTATAAAGCTTTGTTCACTGGTTCAGTCGGAGTTCCTGCAGTAATCGTAGCGGCGATCAGGTCTGGCGATGCCACGGCAATAAATCAAGCCTTCACACCTTTCTTTGAATCTCTTGTCCAATCCACCCCTTATATTTTTGCCGGGTTGGCAGTTGCTCTCGGTTTCCGGGTGGGATTATTCAACATCGGGGCTGAGGGCCAATTATATGTTGGAGCCCTGGCAACTGTATGGCTGGCCACATCTCTCAAAGGCTGGCCGGCGATCCTGCATATTCCGGTTTCGTTATTAGCGGGAGCAGCTGCAGGAGGGATTTGGGGAATGATTCCCGGATGGTTGAAGGCAAAAACTGGGGCGCATGAAGTCATCAACACAATCATGATGAATTACATCGCGTTTCGACTTAGTGAATATCTATTGAATGGCGTCCTGGCTGATCCGAATAAAGTAACCCCGATCAGTGCCCCAATTGAAAAAAGTGCCTGGCTGCCCAGGTTTTTTGAAGATCCGAATCGTTTCCACCTGGGATTTTTTATTGCATTATTGATGGCCTACCTGGTTTATCTATTACTCTTCAAAACTACCTGGGGTTTCGAACTGCGAACAGTCGGTTCCAATCCGAGTGCAGCTCGTTACGCTGGTATGAACATTGTTCGAAGTGCTGTAATTACCATGTTCCTGTCTGGAGCTCTGGCTGGATTGGCTGGTGCTAATGAAGTTCTTGGAGTAAATCACAACCTGGGTGTGGCTTTTTCTTCAGGATATGGTTTTGATAGTATCGCCCTGGCATTATTAGGTAATAGTCATCCATTAGGTGTCGTACTTGCTGCTCTACTTTTTGGATTTCTTAGAAATGGAGCAATTCAAATGCAATTAAGTGCTGGGATTCCCATTGACATCATTTCGGTGCTTCAAGCTTTGATACTCGCATTTATTGCTGCTCCTGCGATAATTCGGACGATCTATCGCTTGAAAGAACCAAAATCAGCTGGGGAATTAGTAATCTCTGCATCTACGGAGGCAAAATAACCCATGGCTCAAACATCTACAAGAATAATCCGTCCTTCTGATTATGTGTCTCCCACCGGCGAACTGTGATGGGAGTAATATTTTTAGTAATGGCATTAGGTCATCTGGTTGATTTTTTCACTGTCTTTAACAGGGGACATGAAAACGACCTTTGTCCTCTATCCCGGTGGATCACCTGTGGTTGTGGCAGATTGGATTTTTCGCACGAAACCAATTTTGGATATCCTCGCATTCTTTGCGGCTGCCCTTGGAGCGTACCAGATTGCAAAAGGATTTGGAAGATATACAAATATGATACTGGGGGTGGTCTCAGGTTTGTTTATCTTTGCTTTTATCGCCTGGGGAGCCTCCGGAGGAACTTTAAACCTGGCAGGCTTATTAAAAGTGGCAGTTGTACGGGCTGTTCCCCTTACTCTTGGGGCGTTTTCAGGAATTTTCTGTGAAAGATCAGGTGTATTTAATATTGCAATCGAGGGAATGATGTTAACTGCTGCTTTTTGTGCAGCGTTATTTGGCAGTCTGGTGAACATCTGGTTTGGATTATTTACCGCGGTATTATCGGGAGTGTTAATGGCGCTCGTTTTGGCTGTTCTTTCCATTAAATATAAAGTCAATCAGATCATATCAGGCACAGTCATCAACATCTTTGCCACCGGAATCACATCATTCCTCTCAGCGAAATTCCTGCAAAGTCATCAGGAATTGAATAACTCCGGACGATTTGGAACATGGGATATACCCGGTTTATCACAAATACCATTTATTGGACCAGTTTTCTTCAGTCATAACTTATTCATTTATGCAATGTTCATTTTCACCATACTAATGACAATACTCTTTTTCTATACTAGATGGGGGCTTCGTACACGGGCAGTGGGAGAGCATCCTAAAGCAGCTGATACTCTGGGTATCAATGTAAACCGCACTCGTTATATTTCTGTCTTGTTGGGTGGTGCGATGGCTGGTTTTGCAGGAGCTTATTTTGTTCTTGGTTCGGTCGGTAGGTTCGATGAGGTGATGACTGCAGGGAGAGGTTTTGTAGGTCTGGCTGCGATGATATTTGGGAATTACAATCCGATCGGATCCCTTGGTGCGGGAATGTTGTTCGGATTTGCAGATTCATTGGCTTCAAAACTGGCGATACTAAAAGTTCCAATTCCGAACAAATTCCTTGAAATGGCGCCTATATCTTGTGACCATGGTCGTACTGGCTGGTGTTGTAGGTCGTGGACAGCCGCCTGCTGCTGGCGGGCAGCCATACGAAAAAGAGTAAGTTCACATAACACTTACATACAAAAGGAGGCGATTGGAAAATCGCCTCCTTTTGAATTTATTACGATTTCACCGAATTGGATATTTTCCGAATTCTTCCACTGCATCAACCATGGCCAGAATATTCTCAGGCGGGACTTCGTCCATGATGGTATGTACCGATGCCACCATAAATCCACCACCTGGAGCCATGATATCGATCACCCGTTTCACCTCATTGCGAACATCCTGAATTGTTCCGTGCGGTAAAATATGGTGCGTATCAACAGCTCCACAGAAGGTCAGTTTATCCCCGAACCTGGATTTTAATTCCGGCAGGTTGGCCATTTTTCCGGCGGAGGTTTGGATCGGATTCAAGATATCCACACCGATCTCAATAAAGTCAGGGATCAGGTCAAAAACATCACCATCGGTATGGAAGAAGACCTTGGCTTTGGTGCGTTCTTTAATGAACGAGATGTAATCAGCATGGATCGGCTTAAGGATTCTGCCTGTACATTTTTGGTGACATTAATAGGGATTCCTGTGTGCCAATATCATCGCCAATTTTTATAATATCCAAATTGTCACCGGCAGCATCCAGGAAATGACCCATCAAGGTCTTGCACAACTCAGCTATCTTTTTTAATAATGCTTCGGCAAATTCCGGTTCCATTGCCAGGTTCAATAAAAATGTATCCATCCCCTGCATGGCAAAAGCGCGTTCAAGCGGGAAGAGCAGCCAGGGAGTGCCAATAATCGCATACTGATTTTGGCTTGCCAGCTTATTGACTTCCTCTTTAACATGCGCCACCCTGGATGGATCATCCATATCCGGCCAGGGGTAGTTTTCAATTTCTTTTATTGTTTTTGCATCCCGCATGGGATGAATACCCGGGAACCAAACGCCAGGTTCCACCTCGCTTTGCCCGCTGCCCCAGTCATCCATAAATGGCGAGTGGGCAGGCCTGGCTTTATTTTGGTCATATATCCATTGAGGATAACGATCCAGCACTCCCCTCGCATCTCCATGCAGGCGTTGAAGTATGGCTTCATCTGGTAAAACAGTTCCAAGCTCAGGCCAATCATAGATATATTGGTCTGCCGTTTCAATCCCAAGCAGCTTCTTCAATCCAACATATGGTGGATGTTTCATACTGGTCGTATTACTGGTTCCGATAATGATCGGTACCCGATCAGGTTCTTTATGGTTTATTGCTGTCAAGACCCGCTCTCGTGAAGTCATCCTCATAGTCACCTCAATAATATTAAGAATTAAGAAAATTATAGCATGCCGTCCTGGTTAACATGAACTGATCATTTTGATCCAACTGAAACTATTTATCCTTCTTTACGTATACTTATTGAGGGAAAATGCGAGTTGCTTGCTTATAGAAAAGTTAGTCTTATAATCAGGTATTCCTTGAAATAATAATAAATATTGAATTTACAATCTACTCAATCGTCAGGATCAAATTATGCCAACTATCGAAATCAAGAACATTTCCAAGTCATTTGGTTCAAATAAAGTTGTGGATGACGTATCATTTGAAGTTGAAGACGGAGAAATATTTGGTCTGCTTGGACCAAATGGAGCCGGAAAAACTACAATCATCAGAATTTTGTTGGATATATTTACCCCGGATTCAGGAACTATTTCGATACTGGGCGGTACTATGACCGAAGCAAAAAAGGATTTGATCGGATATCTTCCTGAAGAAAGAGGGTTATACCAGGATATTCCACTCGAACGGTGCCTTGTTTACCTGGCCACATTAAAAGGGATGAGCAATGCTGAAGCGGTAAAAAAGGTTGCCATATGGATGGAAGAATTTGACCTTTCAGCACATTCACGGAAGAAGGTAAAAGAATTAAGTAAAGGTATGCAGCAGAAGGCACAATTGATCGCCACCCTTGTTCATGAACCACGGATCGTGATCATCGATGAACCATTTAGTGCTCTTGACCCGGTCAATACACAGATGGTGAAAGATGTTTTAAGGAAATTGCGTCAAAAAGGCATCACGATCGTTATGTGCACACATCAGATGCATCAGGTGGAGGAACTTTGTGATCGTCTGGTTTTGATTGATCATGGAAAGATCATGCTGTACGGAAAGTTGCGAGATATACAAAAAGAGTATGCGGGACACGATATTCTCTTAAAGACCAAAAATGAGTTACCGGAATTGAAGGGGATAACCATTCTCGAAAAAATCAATGGGGGAACCTACCGCATTGGCTTACCACCAAACACCAAACCTCAACAGTTCCTTCGGGACCTGGTTGAGCAAAATATTGATGTTGAACAATTTGAAATTGCTGTCCCCACGCTGGATGAGATATTTATTCAGGTCGTCAACCAGGAAACTTCGCTCAGGTGAACCAATGAACAAAATTTGGTTGATATTTAAGCACGAATATACGCGCCATGTGCTGCGTAAACGGTTCATTATTACAGTATTTTCGATGCCCCTATTTATTGGGGTCATGATGGTGGCTAGCATCGCATCCTCATTGATGAGCATCAACCGGTCTCCAGTTGGATTTGTAAATCAATCTGATGTGCTAAACGGCTTCACCCCCGATCCACCCAAAAAAGAATTCCTGCAGACCGAAGTTGAGTTTATTGAATTTGATTCCGAATCAAAAGCCGAAATTGCATTGGAAAATAAATCCATTCAAGCTTATTTTGTGCTCGATACTGATAACAACGAAACTATAAATGCGCAGCTTGTATATTACAAATTTCCTGCTAATAGCATACAAGAGCAATTTTCAGATCAAGTTAAGCAGTATTTGATCAAGTCTCAACCCGCAGCAGTAGTGACCCGGTTGACTGAAGGGTTCCATATGACCTTGTTTTCAGCGGACGGCAGCCGAAAAATGGGGGAAAATGATTGGATAAACTATATTGTCCTTTTCGGCACCGGAATACTTTTCATTGTGGTTTTGTTTACCAGTTCCGGGTACCTAATGTCAGCACTGGTTGAAGAGAAAGAAAACCGAACGATGGAAATCCTGATCACTTCAGTCTCGCCGGATCAATTGATGGCTGGAAAAGTATTGGGTAATTTAAGTGTCGGCCTTACGCAAATGTCAGTTTGGGTCATCACATTAATTCTGGGATATTTAATCGGGAAAAGCCAATTCAATTGGCTGCAGAATTTACATATCAGTCCGGGGGAGATACTTACCCTTGCAGCGGTAATGCTTCCCGGGTTTATTCTGGTAGCTGCATTAATGGCCATGCTGGGCACGACAGTGACAGAAGCAAGGGAAGCACAGCAAATGTCAGGGTTGATCACACTTCCAATTGTTGCACCTTATTGGATATCCACTCCAATTATCATGAATCCAAATGGAAGCCTGGCTGTAGCTTTAAGCTTCTTCCCCTTGACTGCACCTGTAACCATGAGTATCCGGACTGCGATGTCGGTTGTACCAATTTGGCAAGTTACCCTTAGCTCGGCAATCCTCTTCTTAACCGCAGCTGGAGCTATCTGGCTCTCAGCCCGTGCTTACCGACTGGGTATGGTCCGATATGGTAAAAAAGTATCATTGAGAGAGTTGATCGGCAAGCAAGGGGGCAGACATGCGTAAAACAATGCTGGTTCTTCTCAATGAGTTCGTAACAACAGTTATTCGCCCATCTTTCCTCTTTTCTTTGTTCGGGTTACCAATTATTGCAGCATTAATTTTTGGCATCATTGGAATGATTAACCGGAATCAACCGGGTCAAGTGGAAAATTATTTTTCACCTGCTGTGGACGTTTTACCTTCAGGATTTCTCGATCATAGCGGGATTATCCAGAACAATATTGACCCCCTGTTAATCCAATATGACAATGAAGAATTGCTGAAAGAAGATCTTTCAGCAGGAAAGATCAGCGGTTACTACATCATTCCAAAAGATTATCTGCAGAATGGCGAATTAACATATATCAGGGAAGATTTCAACCCGCTCACAGCATTTGAACAATCCGGGAAATTTGAGCAATTGATCGAGAAAAATCTATTAGCAAACGATCCGGGTCTGGCTGAACGATATATCCAACCTCTGACCGTAGAAAATGTGAATAAGAACCCGGAACCGGAACAAGCACAGGAAAGTGCCTTAAGTATATTGCTGCCAACAGGTGTGACTGTACTTTTTTATATTATATTAGTATCAGCTTCCACACTTATTACTCCAAAGTATCACAAAAGAAAAAGAGAACCGGGTACTTGAGATACTATTATCATCCATGACAACCGGTCAAATGTTAACTGGAAAGATAATAGCTTTGGGATTGGTTGGGCTTCTACAGACAGGAGTCTGGATAGGGGCAAGTGTCATCATGCTTGGAGCGGGACAGCAAGCAAGCATGGTTCCAATGGATGCCATAATTCCAGGTTCCTTTATCGTCTGGGCATTAGTATTTTTCCTGGGTGGGTACCTTCTTTATGCAAGCCTGATGGCTGGTGTAGGTGCAATGGTACCCAACTTGAGAGAGGCATCACAGGCAACCTCAATGGTCATCATGCCAATGATCGTGCCTTTGGTGATGATGAGCAACCTGATTCAGGATCCCAATGGAGCATTTGCCGTTGCCTTAAGTTTCATTCCACTTACATCACCTGTGGCGATGCTTACCCGAATGGCAGTCGATGAAATACCGATCTGGCAGGTCCTTCTTTCAGCTGGAGTGTTGATCCTTTTTGCCGTATGGGTGATCCGGGTGATATCAGTTTTATTTAGAGGCCAGGTTATTCTTGCAGGACAGCCATTTAGCCGGACCCGGTTTTTAAAGGCACTGATCGGTAAGATTGATTAAATTTGGTTATCTCTTACCATCAGTGATGGTTGATTGAAATATAATTAGATTGAAGCTAAATATCAACATCAATGCGATGAAAACCAGGTATTTTTCCTACCGAAAAACCATTTGAAGCTACTCAGCTTGAAACATTCCAGAACTTGTGGAACTATTTATTGCATATTACGTCAATATGGTATATTAAGAACATTAGCCTGGATGACATCATTATATATTTACTACTGAAGTATCCGGCTAATGGAGTTTTCATATGAAAAGGAAGGCCATTACAGCGATATTCATGGTTTTAATCCTGGGTTCTGCTTGCCAACCGGCAGCTCCCGCATTGAATGATTCAGTTGATCGCATCAAGTACAGCGGCAAAGAAGACAGTGGAGGCATTAGGTACCAAATTGGCTGGTGTTTCGACATTACCATCAACTCCTGACCTGGTTACTCCAACGCTGAAACCTTCAGGAACTCATACTAATGCACCCACAAAGACAAATATTCCTACAAAAACCCCAACAATATTTTCTACACCAGCGATGCCATGGAATAGTTGTGATGCCGCTGAATTCGTTTCGGAAACTATTGTGGATCAGGCAAAACTGGCACCTGGAACTGAGTTTGTCAAAACATGGACATTGCGAAATGTAGGAACCTGCACCTGGACAAAGGATTACCGCCTTGTTTTTGAATCAGGTGAAGCCATGACAAATTCCACCACGGTCACTTTCGTAAAGGATGAGGTTACACCTGGTGATTCTGTAAAAATGTCAGTAAATATGACTGCTCCGGAAATTGAGGGTGAACATGTGGGATTTTGGAAACTCACGAATGCGCAAGGGTTTACGATTTGGCATCGGAGGTGAAGGAAAGGCATTTTATCTCCAGATTATTGTAGAACCAGAAACAAAAGAAGATTTTGCGGTGATCTCAGCTCCAGTTATTACTGCACCTACCACTTTTAAAGGAAATTGTGGAAAAAAAGGAATCACTATTTACTTTACAGGGATGATCAAGACCAATAAAGCAGGAAAAGTAAAATATCACTGGGAGGAAAAGGATAATGGGGTGGACAATTCTGTAAAAGAGATCATCTTTTATGGGGCAGACGAGATTACAGTGTCAGCTTCCCGGACTATTTTACGAGGATATAACGAGCAGTGGATTCGGCTGTATATTGATTTTCCGAATCATCAAGACTTTCCTAAAGTAAGATATGATGTTGAGTGCACCAACTAAGTAGAGGATAAGTCTATCGCCAAATAAATCTGAAATGAATAATTTGCGTGTTACAATCATATTCGGCTAGGTTGAAAGGATCACAACTTTGTCGTAAAATAGCAAAAGCATCCGAGCGATTAATCTTCTCTCGGACAACTAAGGAGAAAATAATGAAAAAAACAACAATTGCAACTTCAGTGTTGGTGCTGCTGAGCATATTACTCAGCTCATGCAACCTGCAAGCAGCAAGCCCCACACAGATGGGTCCTGACCAGATCAATACCATCGCAGCAGCGACCGTTCAAGCATTAACAACTCAAATGGCTCCTCCCCCAGCTACATCTACACCTCTAGCCACAGAAGTTCCAACAGCTACTGCAACCCTGGCTGTACCCACTCTCAATCTGACAGGCATTCCAACTTTATCACTGGCGACCAGTACGCTAATCCCACTTCCTACAACAGCGGGAAGCACTGAGTGCAATAAAGTAATGTTCTTAAGTGATGAAACTGTACTAGATAATACAGTATTTAAACCGGAAGCCAAATTCGTAAAAACCTGGAAGATCCAGAACAATGGTACTTGTACCTGGACCACCTTGTATTCTGCTTTTGTATTCAGCAACGATCCCGCATCTCCAGCAATCACGGGAGAAGCTGATACGAATATGAAGGCAAGTATTACTCCCGGTGGAACCGTGTTAATTTCTGTGAACATGGTTGCCCCGAAGGAAGAAGGCACCTATACACAGTATTGGAAAATGCAGGATGCTGATGGAAAACCTTTTGGAATCGGCGGACCGAACGGTGCTGGCTGGTATGTCAAGATCAAGGTAAGCAAGACGGGTGTTGTTACACCAACAAGCTTAACCTCTACCATCGCCTATGCTGATCCAACATACTCAGGAACGATCACCGCAACCGGAGCGGTTGTTGAATATAACTGGCAGGTCCGTGATGAATGCTAATTCTAAATGGGTGAACCTAACTTCACCAGTTACGCAGACATTCAATGGCGTTAATGTACCTGTCGAAACATACACTGGTGGTATCGCTGGTGCGTGTACCAAGGTAGGTTTGGCATCAGGCAGCGCTGTTACGGTACGGTTAAATCTTAATGCATATGGTCAACAAACATTAGCTCAAGTCTGTCCATAGACTGGAAATGAAACCCGAAACGATCATCAAAGCCGAGGCGAAAAACCTCGGCTTTTCTCTAGCTGGCATTACTACTCCGGATCCACCGGATCATCTCGAGGTATTTGAATCCTGGCTTGCCGCCGGTTACCACGCAGATATGAAGTACCTATCACGGCCTGATACGGTTACCAAAAGGCAGCAGCCTAAAGAATTAATGCCTGACTGCAAATCCATCATTTGCCTGGCTTTTCCTTATCCAAATGCGAATGATTCTAGCTGTCAAATGAAAATCAACTATACCGGTAGAATTGCCGCTTATGCCTGGCTGCCTGATTATCATTTGACTATTCCAATTTTGATCAATGAGCTCATTGAACGGATTGAGAATAATCTGGGTCGAAAGATCAATTACAAAGCATTTACAGATTCTGCTCCCATTCTTGAACGGGATATTGCGCAAAGGGCAGGATTAGGTTGGATCGGGAAAAATAGCTGCCTGATCCACCCGGATCAGGGATCATTCTTTTTACTTGGCAGAAGTATTTACCGATATTGAGTTGGAAATTGATCAACCATTTTTGGCTGATCGATGTGGAAGTTGTACACGCTGCCTGGAAGCCTGCCCGACCCATTGCATTCTACCAAATCGCACTATCGACGCGAATCGATGCATATCCTATCTGACAATTGAGAATAAAGGACCAATCCCCCGCGACTTGCGCAAATATACTGGTAATTGGGTTTTTGGCTGCGATATCTGTCAAATGGTATGTCCGTGGAATAGAATTCGTGGAGGAAATACTGATTATCAGGTTCTGCCTTCCACAGAAATGCAACAGCTCCTTCCTGATATCGATCGAAGAATTGGCATTGTCAGACCAGGGATTTAAATAAAGATTTGCCGATACACCCATTTTGCGTTTAAAAAGGAAAGGGTACCTTCGAAATATTGCTACAGCCTTAGGTAATTTGAGATCAGTGGAAGCAGTTCCAGCCCTGGTTAACTCCCTGATGATGGACAATGAGCCATTGATCAGAGGGGCATCTGCCTGGGCGTTGGGTCAGATCGGAGGGGAAAAGGCAAGATTAGCTCTGCAAGATCGGCTTGTTCAGGAAAGTGATGGAAGTGTTCGTGAAGAAATACATCTGGCATTAAGGCAGATGAACGACACTTCGACCTTAGAATAGCTGTGGAGAATTGAAATTAATTGGTTATATCCAAATAGAATCTGGTTATTAATCCCTGGATTGCTGTTTTCGAAGGTGAATGATCCCTTTTTCTGGTGCAAAAATGTAAGCAACAACGAACATAAAAGTTGCGCATAATACAATAGCAGCCCCGGAAGCGATATTCAAATAAAAGCTCAGATACAAACCGGTTATGCTGGCGATTCCACCAATGATGGCAGAGATGAACAGCATTCTCGATAACCTGCGTGTCAGCAGGTAGGCTGTCGCACCTGGAGTTACCAGCATCGCTGCGACAAGTCCAACACCGACCGTCTGCATCGATACCACCACAGTTAAAGCGATCAGAACAAGAAGAAGACTTCTCAATAAATTTGCCGGCATGCGTAAAGTAGCTGCGAGAATTGGATCAAAAGAGATGACCATGAATGGTTTATACAGGATGATGATGGCATGCGATGACGATCAATGATAGGATTCCCGTCATCCAAAGGTCATTAATACTTACACCGAGAACATTTCCAAATAGGATATGAGAAAGGTCCACCGCGTAAGAGCGAATTCCACTTATTAGTGCAACCCCAAGCGATAAAGCTGCTGCAAAGAAAATACCGATTGCTGTATCTTCTTTAATCGTGCCATTTTTTGAGAATAAACTGATTCCGAGCGCCACTACCACCGCAGCGATCAATGCACCAACCAGTAAATTACCTTTCAGTAAATATGCTATTGCCACGCCCGGAAGGATTGCATGTGCCATGGCATCCCCAAGAAAAGCCATTCCTCTGAGAACAACGTAACAGCCGATCACAGCGCATAATATTCCCACCATTATGGCCGCAAGAAATCCTCGCTGCATAAAGGTGTATGTTAATGGGTCGATCAACCATTGCATGATCATTAATGGATATCCTCATGAACGTCCCCACCACAGCATTGGTCAACAACCAGTGCCCCATCAAGCATAAGCATTTGAGTATGGAAAGCTGATGAGATAAATTCAGTTGTAAAGACTTCTTCGGGTGACCCAAAAGCTATAAGGTGATTGTTTAATAGGATGATTTGATCAAACTTTTCCCTGGCAAGGTTTAGGTCATGTGTAGATACCAGGACTGTTACGCCCGCTTTTTTAAGTTCATCCAATAGATCGATCGTCGCATCCCTGGTGGAAATATCCACTCCAGTAAATGGTTCATCCATAAGTAAAATATGAGGCTGCTGGGCTAATGCTCTTGCCAAAAATACCCGTTGCTGTTGTCCACCAGAAAGGTTCTGAATTGGACGATCTGCAAGGTTGATAATATCCATTTGCTTGAGAGCCTGACCTACAATCTCCTTATCCATTTTTCCGGGTTGCTGTAATAATCCGAGTTTTCCAAAACGTCCCATCATAACCACATCCCGCACAGTCACAGGAAAACGCCAATCCACCTCTTCACGCTGCGGGACATATGCAACACAATCTATATGTTGTCCCAGTGGAACCCCATGAATAAAAATCTGCCCCGAATTAAGAGGCAGTAATCCAACCAAAGCTTTGAATAGGGTCGATTTACCGGCACCATTTGGGCCAACAACAGCCACCCTGGCACCATGAGGAACCTGAATGGATATATTATCAAGTGCTTTTTGGTTACCATAAGAAACATCGACACCGATTAATTCCATTCTTGCCGGCTCAATACCGTGAAGTTCTGGATTCATCATTATTTTTAATGCCTCAACAATTTGATTTGTATTCCATTTCATCATATCTATATAAGTTGGTGCATTTCCATTCGGTGAAGTTAATGAATGAGTAAACAAGTTACTTACTACACTTATTTTTGTTTCCCTCGCAATTTGATCGGCGAGTTGGGGATTTGATCCTGTCTCCAGAAAGATCACCTTTGTTCCGGTGAGTTGAATGCGGTTCACCAGGTCAGCTAATTGTTGGGCAGAAGGTGATGCTTCACTGCTGGTACTGGGTATGATCGTCCCGATGATTTGAAAGTGATAGCGGTCTGCAAAATAGCCGAAACTTTCATGGTTGGTAATGATCTTCCGCTTCTCCAAAGGTATGGATTGTACGGACTTATCTATCCACCGGTCAAGTTCTTCCAATTTACTAATATATTTCTCACTGTTTGTTGAGTAAATATCTTTTCGCTCAGGATTAAAAGAAATAAAACCATCCTTAATATTTTTTACATACTGGATCACATGAATGGGGTCCAGCCAGAAGTGGGGATCGACCAGTCCATGATCACCTGGAGTCTCATTTGCTCCCGGTATCCTGGAGACCAATCCTTTACAACTTTCGATCACAGTTTTCCCTGCTACGACATTGGATATAGAATCCTGGATCCAGGATTCAAATCCGCAGCCGTTAATGATCAAAATATCCGCGTTTTGAATTTTTACCAGATCTTGAGGTGTGATTTCAAATCCATGGGGATCAACGCCAACAGGAATTAATGTATCCACTACGAATTCTTCACCGGCAACATTCTGAGCAATATCAGCGAGAAAAGACTCTATTGCCAAAACATGAATGGTATTATTGCCTGTGGGCTGATTTACCCCCCCTGGCATGCAGCCAAAAGGGAAAGAATTAAAATTGAGATATACGATCTACTCATTTACTTGTTCCGTCTGTAAACATTGATCACACAATCCAAATAATTGCAGCCAGTGATCATGGATATCATAGTGCTTCCCTTTTCCTATACTCATTAATAAAGGATCCAGATCATCGCCCTCGAAGAATTCGACTTTTCCACAACCATCGCATAGTAATAAATGCTGATGACCCATTGGAGCTGCAAAATACATATTACATCTTCCAGGTTGGTGCACACGTTGGATCAAACCTGCTGCCTCGAGCTTTTCCAGAGTGCGGTAAACACTCATCAATCCCAATCTGGGGTGAATCTGGCGTGCTTCATCATAAATACGTATGGGATCCATTGCGCGTCGGCTGGAAGCCAAAATTTCGATCACTGAGCTTCTTGAGGATGTCATACGGCTGCCGTCTGATTGTAAAGCTGCGATCCATTGTGATACTTTTACCGGTTGATCATTCATAGCTTACTTTCTGTATTGATAATAGTTATCATTATCAATTATATAATATAAGCATATTTGTTGTCAATCTTTGGGGATCTACAGCGTAGGATTTGATTATTTCCAACTAAATGGATTGAATCTGGTATTCTGGTCGAAATAATCCTGCTGCTCTGACTTTTTAAGCCGGTTAACTACCTGGTAGGTAATCGGAGTAAACAATACTTCGACACCTACTTTGAAAATAAAATTTGAGAAAAAAACAGCGATCAATAGCTCTTTCGGTAAAACCCCCAGGAAAGCAATTAACAAAAACAAAATGGTATCAACACTCTCACCCACAAGGGTTGATGATATCGTCCTCATCCAAAGCCATTTACCTCGGGTAACCACCTTCATCCAGGCCAGGACGGTACTATTTGAGAATTCACCGGCAAAATATGCAATCAGACTGGCGATGACAATCCGGGGAGTTTGCCCTAAAATGCTGTGATAACTGGTCTGCAATTCCCAACCCTTTGCAGGAGGTAATTTGTCCACAATCGCAAAAATCCCTGCTGCTGCTAGTATCCAAAAGAAACCAGTCCATATGACACGTCGTGATCGTCGATATCCGTATACTTCGGTCAATACATCGCCAAAAATATAGGCGAGAGGAAAAAGAAGCGTACCTCCATCAAATGAAAATGGACCCAACTGCAGGATCTTTGTAGATGCGACGTTGGAGATCAGGAGTACTGCAACAAATGCAGCAGTGATCAGATCGATCCATGTACTCTTGGTAAGGGGAGATTCGTTTGATTGCATTAAGGTAACGGTCATAATATAAAAAGTTGAGTATTCTCAATACAGCTTTTGTGTATTGAGAATACTCATAATAGAATCCATTGTGGTACGTCTGTGATATAAATTATGGAGTCGATGAAGGTAGAATGGTACCTGTCGGGGTAATAGTCGCAGCACGCGTTGGAGCGGGTGTGATGATATTTACATGGATATCCAATAGTTGACCAATTTGAATAGCATTAGACTCAAGTTTATTGAGTTTAATAATATCATCCACAGTGCTATTGAATAATTCGGCAATTAAGCCAAGCGAGTCACCCGGTTGAACTTCATATCCTTTAAATACAAACCCTTTGGCTAACTTGGTTAAATCCACAGCAGTCGGGGTTGGCAGTTTGGCATCTGGTTGTGGGATTAATAGCTTGGCTCCGACCGGGACGTTACATGTCGGTCCGTAATTTGCCTCATTTAGCTTTACCAGCACCATCAGGTCTGCATTAAATTTTACGGCCAGCGCAAAACATGTATCTCCCTCCTGTACCACATATTCAAATGGTCCGGAAGCAGTTGGGGTAAGTGTTATGGTCGGAGTGGGGGTTTCGCTTGGTGTAATGGTTGGTGTTTCCGTTGGTGTGACCGGAGTGGGAGTATTTGTATTGGTTGGAGTTGGTGTTTTAGATGAAAGAAATGGCAGGGTTGGTTTACCTGAACTTGTCATCCAAAAAATAAGAATGAATATCCCGGCAACTACCAGCACCACAGCCAAAGAGCCGATTATGAATGGACCCCATTGCTGCCTTTTTTTATATGTTGTGATTTCTTCTTGAGCAGTCGGTTTTTTCTTCATAGGTTTCCCTGTATGTGCAAATCTAGTTATCAGTTAATTGAATGTCAACACCATTTCTATATGAATTGACATTTCTTGATGTCTACTTCCTTTTTATTCTACCTGAAGTTAATAGTTTGTGCGAGTCCTGCGTGTCTGCGCCAATTTTAAATTCAATTAGTACGGTTAGGTTGAAAATTAGTTATTGAATAAAAATAGGTAAGAATTACCCTATGGAGGAGAACCTTTCTGTTCGGATAAGTAATAATATTACCCCAAGAAATGAATGATCCAAATTAATAATTACTTGGAAAATAACCTCAAGAAAACTTCCACCACTTTAGGATCGAATTGTTTACCTGCCTGATCGCGTAAATACTTATTGACAGCCCCTTCAGCCCATGCCGGACGATATGGCCGATCAGATGATAAAGCATCCCAAACGTCAACCACTGCGAAGATGCGTGCTTTAAGTGGAATATTTTCCCCGGTTAACCCCTGGGGATATCCTGACCCATCCCAGCGTTCATGATGGAAAAATGGTATTTCCAACGCAGGAGCCAAGTAAGGAATATTGGATAGCAAACGATAAGCATAAGATGGATGCTGACGCATGACCACCCACTCATCTTCGGTTAATGGTCCGGGTTTTAACAATATACTGTCGGGTATTCCCATTTTACCGATATCGTGCAATAACGCTCCGCGTTGAATGTGAGTCATCTCATGTTGGTCAATACCCAAGGCATTAGCAAGTTCAAGGGTTCGATGTACTACCCGAAGACTATGACCTGCTGTTTCCCTTTCCCGCATTTCGAGTGCGGTAGACCAGCCTAAAAGGGTGGCATCATAAGCATTAACCAGATCTTCAGAAGATTTTCGCAGTGCTTCATCAGTTCGTTTTTGATCTTCTGCTACAGAAAGCAATGATCGACGTGACTGATCCGACTCTTTAATGCGCGAATCAGTTCTGATTGAACACCCGACATTTTCTCCTTAGCCAATCTCCGCTCACTAATATCCCGACTGACCCCGCGAACCTCTATATGTCCATTCTCATCATTGCGATAATAATTAGTAATTACTTCTGTCCAGACGATTGAACCATCCTTATGAATTTGGGGCACTTCATCCGTAAAAAACTGATCAGTCTGAATATCATCAGCGATAAACGCTGCTTTCCTCGTTTGTATAAATTGCACCATATCTGCTTGAGCTTCAGGTTTGATTGTATCCACGAAAGGAAAGGATGAAATTTCTTCGACAGAATAACCAAGCAGTCGTTCTATGGATGGGCTGATGTATCGGATTAACATGGTATCCACATCTACTATCCAGACAACATCCTTGATGGTTTCAGTCAGCACACGGTACTGTTCACGGCTTTTTTGCAACTGAACTTCGGCGATCTTAAGAGAAGTAATATCGCGGGAAATACCAAGTACAAGATCAATTTCCCCATTGGGACCTAGGACAGGTGATAACCGCCAGTCCAGGTAAACCCTTCCATTGGCACTTTCCCAGTCGAATAATCGTTGGGATGATTGTCCAGTGCTAAAAACGTGGTTAATATCGAGTTCCCAGTTCTTGCTAAGTCCTTCATCGAACCCGGCCTCCCTGTGAGTTTTTCCTATGATATCTTTCTCGGTAAATCCGGATACCTTCAAGCCGGCGGAGTTCATATATACATGCCGGCCTTTACGATCATATAACATGATGTAATCCTGGCTGCTTTCGGCAAGTCCCCGGAAGCGGGATTCACTCTTTTGAACCGATTCGGCCGCTTCCTTCTGTTTTGTGATATCCACATGTGTACCAACCACCCGGTTTGCTTTCCCAATATGATCCCGATGGACTAATCCTCTTTCAAGGATCCACCGATAAGAACCATCTTTGTGTTGTAACCTGTATTCAACCTCATACGTTGATTTTTTACTCTGGATACAAGCATTCACTGTCTCAATAGTAGAGGATTTATCGTCAGGATGCAGCCTATTTTTCCATTCAATATTGTCAGACGTAATTTCTTTATCGGAATATCCTATTTGTTTCTTCCATTCTGGTGACACAATGATTTTATGAGTCACTAAATCTGTGGAAAATAATCCGATGCTACCTGCCTCAACGGCTAATCTCAGTAGTTCTTCGCTTTCCGCCAGAGCATCAGAAGATAGTTCCCGGCGGATTCGATTAACCATCAATAACCCCAACAGAGCTGTGACCACCGGATAAATGATTATAACAGGAAGGCTAATATTACTCAGAATAATTACCGCAGTTTGCCACGGCAACAATAACGCCATGACGAGCATTGCAATGTGGATAACGATTCCAAACCCATACAATTCCTTCAAAGATATTTTCGATACATTTTTATTCAGCATGAGTCGCCAAAGCAGTCCGATCGTTCCAGATGAAATGATTACAGCGACACCCATGATGGTAGCTGCACCACCCTGATAAACTCGATATACAGCTGTCATTAACACACCTATCAATGTTGGTATTAACCCAAAAAATAATCCGGAAATTCCTAGAATTATGGACCGTGTATCGAAAATAATACCCGGAGTTAATATCCATGGTGTTTGCATTACAGTAATACCTATACCCCCTATGACAATCCCCAGGGGGATTTGCCATAAACTAATTTTTGAAATTGGTAATCGGATGGCAACGATATCAAAAAGTAAAGCTAATGCCAATAATAGCGAGGCATTATAGACCAGGGCAGTGAAAAAAGTCTCATTCATTAGTTGGCTCTTGTGTAAATTCGTACCGAGTAGGTAAACCTGCATTTCTCAATAATTCATTGACCTCATATTTCAATTCCATAACCCTCGATTCCCGTCCCAAGGTCACTGAATGCCATCGTACGTAATTCATCCAATTGTTGTTGAACCTGGATTTCAGCCTGTTGCCGGTCGGTAATGTCATGGATGATCGAGAATAAGATCATTTTATTATTAACTTCGATTGGAGATGAATGAACCTCTACCGTCCTTACTTCACCATTGGCAAGGCGATGCGGAAAGATGAGAATATTTGACCGTTGGTTCATGGTTCCTTTCAATGCTTCGTCTATCTTTTCCTTCTTCAGCAGGTTGATATCGCTGATACTCATTGAGCGCAATTCTTCCAAGGAATAGCCATAGAATTCACTGGCTGCCGGATTGGCATCAATTATTTTACCGTTGGTGGGATCCAGGAGGAGCATTGTGGCATTATGCTCTGCAAACATTTGGTGGAAACGGTGTTCGCTTTCCTTTAGTGCCGCTTCTGCGACCTTGCGATCAGCAAGTTCCTGTTGTGCAATTGTGTACAGCCGGGCATTTTTCATTGCAATAGTTGCCAGCCGTGCAAATTGGGATATGAATTCGATCGTTTCAGGTTCGAATATTTTACCGGATGAATAATCATAAGCCATTTCAAGGACACCAATGACAACATTTTCCGATATCAACGGCACTCCAGCAACGGAAAAGACCTCTTTTTTCCTATATCCTTTCACTCTTTTATCCCAGTGGTCGTAATCATTGATAATTAATGGTTTACCAGTCTGCCACACAATTCCGGCAACTCCTTCTCCCGATCGAACAGGATAAAGCATTGAATCATCTGTAGCACCCTTACCCACCTTTGGAATCATTTGCCCGGTCTCCGTATCAAGTAAATTAAGAAAACAATACGGGGTTTGCATAAATTGACCGGCACGTTTGGTGATGTTCTCAAGTAATAGCTCCAGATCCAGCTGTGAGATCAATTCCATGGTAGTTTCCTGCATGACAGCGAAATAATCATTACGGCGACGCAACTCTTCAGACGATATTGTCTGTTTAGTGATATCCTGAAGCACTACAATCGCGCCATTTATTTGATTCTCGTCACTGTAAAGTGGTACAGCAGAGTTGGAGATAATCTTATGGACTCCATTAAACACTCTATCTCAATTTCCTCGTTATTCACGATCTCACCCTTTTCCACTGCCCGGGCAGACCCCCATTCATGAGAGGATAATCGTTTTCCAGTGGATCTCCACCATCCTTTATAAACATCCAGATCTTCCACTCCAACATACCGTACCCCTTCCCATATCTTCTGACCGGCCTGGTTGAGCATCGAAATTTGCTTTATCTTTATTGACGATAAAAATTCCCACCGGAACTGTATCGAAAACCGTTCGGATCAATTTTTCCTGTTCACGTAATGAAGCGTCAGCTTGTTTTCGTTCTGTAATATCGCGAACCAGGGATATATATACTTCTCCCTGTGGACTATTTACCTTGGAAACGCTGACTTCAACAGGAATACGGCGTCCATCGGAGTGGATATTCAACGCTTCAAATGGTTGATTCCCGTAGAGAGCTATCTCATGTGCTAATACGTGGTCAGCAAATTTACGAGCTTCTGGAGCGATTAAATCTGTTACATGCAGCTTAAGTAATTCGGTCTGGGTATATCCCATCATCTCGCAAAAGCGTGGATTAACCTGGATGATCTGGTCATCCACGTTATCAATATGGATACCATCATTCGCATGATCCAATATAAATCGCGACCATTCCTCGCTCTTGCGAAGGTTATCTTCCATTAGTTTCCTATCGGAAATATCCCGTGTAATGGAAAGGGTAAATATTTCTCCATTTAGTTCTATCGTTCTTGCTGATAAGAGACAAGTAATGGTTTGACCGGTTTTCGTAAGTAATAATTCTTCCTGGTTGTTTACTTCCCCATATTCCAGAAGATTTTGCTTAAAGGATTTTAGTTTTTCCGGATCTGTCCAAATATGCAGATCAGTTGCCGTATTGTCAATTAACTCTTGAGAGGTATATCCAAATAATTTCAAATAGCCGTCATTAACGTCTAAATACTTTCCATCATTCAGACGGGTAATGGCCATGGCGTCGGGAGAGATCTGGAATATTTCCGCAAATTTATTTTCAAGGCCAATCTGCTTTTCTTTCCTTTTTTTGCCACCATCATCATTTATTATCATAGGATCGCCTCATCCTTCCGTTTATTAACTCATTAACTAAATACCATTATTTTATTACTCATATATGCTTACTATTAGGTTAAAGGACGGCTTCCCAATTTGCTTTGATTTTGATTTTGTAATAGCTAATCATAATAACACTTTCATTCTCAACAAATGATAAACATAGTTTGTAATTCGAATTGTTCAAATATTAACCTGCTATGTGAAGAATAAAGATCAATGCATATAGGTCATTAACCAATAATTACTGGAAACTTAAACCAGTTACCAGATTTGTCTATACACCTTTTATTATTATAAAGAGTTACCCATAAAAAGGATATTAATCCTCCATAAATTATTTTGTAATAAATTAATCTAATGATTTGGTTTTTGGACTCCTATTAATTTCCATTTGTTCTTTCAGAGATGAAGTTTGTAGAAAGGTTCTTTTATCTCAATTGCCGTGAGTTTCTTCACTTTGTCTGATTATGAAGTTGTTATATACTTGATGAGATGTGATCAATTCATTATCCTGTTGCGAGGTGATTATGACTATTGAGTTTGAAAAGAACAGGTGGGAAGAAGGTGTTCTCAAGCCATCTCTGGCGAAGAATAAAGAAAGGAAAACGAATTTCGTTACATCATCCGGAATTCCGGTGCCAGTCCTCCCCACGCCCCTGGATGATGATTATATGGAACAATTAGGTTTTGCGGGTGAATTCCCTTATACCCGCGGGGTGCAGCCAAATATGTACCGTGGTCGTTTCTGGACCATGCGGCAATACGCAGGTTTTGCCAGCGCCGAGGAATCCAATAAGCGGTATCGTTTCCTGCTTCAGCAGGGACAGACAGGTCTTTCAGTAGCTTTTGACCTGCCAACACAGATCGGTTACGATGCAGATCATCCCATGGCGATGGGTGAGGTGGGTAAGGTAGGTGTATCTATTTCTTCCCTGGCAGATATGGAATTGCTCTTCAAGGATATTCCCCTTGACCAGGTCTCCACCAGTATGACGATTAATGCCCCTGCTGCCATTCTTCTGGCTATGTATATCGCTGTAGCAAAGAAACAGGGAGTAGCCATGAGTGAGCTGCGTGGAACGATCCAGAATGATATTCTGAAAGAATATGTTGCCCGGGGAACTTATATATTCCCGCCAACACCCTCCATGCGGTTGATCACTGATACTTTTCAGTTCTGCGAGAAGAATGTTAAACGCTGGAATACGATCAGCATCTCTGGTTATCACATTCGGGAGGCTGGTTCGACAGCGGTGCAGGAGGTGGCATTTACCCTGGCGAACGGAATTGCTTACGTTCAGGCAGCCATCAACGCCGGCCTGGATGTGGATGGTTTTGCCTCCCAACTCTCATTCTTTTTCAACGCCCACAATAACTTCCTGGAAGAAGTAGCAAAATACCGGGCAGCCCGCCGCATGTGGGCGCGAATTATGCGTGAGCGCTTTGGTGCCAAGGATCCGAAAAGTTGGCAATTGCGATTCCACACCCAGACAGCAGGCTCTACTTTAACTGCACAACAGCCGGACAACAACGTGGTGCGTGTAACTCTACAGGCATTGGCAGCAGTTATGGGCGGAACCCAGAGTCTGCATACGAATAGCAAGGACGAAGCCTTATGGCTGCCCACAGAGAAATCTGTGCGCGTAGCCTTACGAACCCAGCAGATCATCGCTTATGAATCCGGTGTGGCTGATACAGTTGATCCTTTGGCCGGGTCGTACGTGGTCGAATACCTGACCGATGAAATAGAGCGACTCGCCAATGATTATCTGACCAAGATCGACAGCCTGGGCGGAGCACTGGCATCCATCGAAGCAGGGTATATGCAGAATGAGATCCAGGAAGCAGCCTACCAGTATCAGCGGGCTTTGGAAACCAAAGAAATCTACCTTAGTAGGTGTGAATGCTTTCGAGGTCGAAGAAAAACTGGATATGGAGCGCCTGAAAGTCGATCCGAAAATCGAACAAAATCAATGTGCCCGGTTGGCTGAATTGCGTAAGAATAGGAACGCAGCCAAAGTAAGTGAATTGCTTACTCAATTGGAGACTGCTGCAAAAGGCAAAGACAGTCTGATGCCTTTGTTTATTGAATGTGTCAGCAATGACATCACATTAGGTGAGATTACCGGTGTCCTTCGCCAGGTCTGGGGCGAGTACCATACTCCCGCCTGGGGATAAGATTCAAATCAACCGCAAAGGATGCAATGGAAATGAAAACAAGTCGAAGAAATTTTTCCTTTGCGTTCTCTGCGATCTTTGCGGTGAATAATTAGGAGAAAACATGGCGAAATTAACTAAGATCAACCACATCGGAATTGCTGTAAATAACATTGACGAAGCATTACCATTCTGGACCGAGGGTTTGGGAATGAAGCTACAGCACATTGAAGAAGTAGTCCGCCAGAAATCCAAAGTAGCTTTCCTGCCGGTCGGTGAGAGCGACGTGGAACTTGTCACCCCGACCTCTGAAGATTCAACCATGGCCAAGTACCTGGCTGACAGGGGTCCGGGAATGCATCACCTATGCCTTGAGACCGATAATATCGAGGAGCTGCTGGCTGATCTAAAAGCCAAGGGTTTCCGTTTGATCAATGAAACACCCATTGAAGAACCCGGCCGGAAGATGGCATTTGTCCATCCGAAGGCTACCGGCGGTGTGCTGCTGGAATTGTATGAAGTAACAAAGTAGAAATAATAATCCAATCGTATTAAATTGATAAAGTGAATCATTAGAGAGAATTCTTGACGAATTCTCTCTAATGATTCAAACGCACCCCATGGCAGATAATTTAATTGTCACAGATATGTGATCGAGAAGAAGATAAGCTATCTATTTTAATCTCGAAAGCACTGGTGCTTTTTATTTCTTTCTTTTTATTTTTCAACCTCATCATTGAACGTGCAGCATTAATAAACAAAAAGAGAACAACTATTCGTAATACCATTGAAGGAATGTATGATCTTATTTCTTGCTGATAATTTCGGGTAATTAGAAAAACAATAGGAAATAATGTTTCTATGGTAAAAATGACCGTGAAGATGATCAAAGCAGTCGAATTGTTTTTTCGGATGAATAACCAGAGTACAAGGTAAACTGTTGAGAATAGTAATCCGAATATTGGTTTGTTAATTGATGTAGCATGATAGAAAAAAGCGAAAACAAAACCAGCAATTGCAATAAAACCCGTGTAACTGGTGGCATCCTTGAACCGAATATTATCCTTTGTTTCAGAATCAGGTAGTAGTAAACCGTCCCATCTAATTTCGAGAGCACTATTGCTCGACCACAACCAACTTTGGAGATATTTAATATTAATTATATGGTTTCCAGGTGTAGAAATTTGGTAGCCTTGTTTCAATGTCTTCTGAAATGGATAATCATCGCTAACCTTTTCTCCATTCAGGAATACTTGAAGTTTCTTATACTTACCCAACCAGGTCACTTCCAGCTTTGAAGGGGTTTCCCCGGGAATAGTGAACGACAATGTAGGCATTTTTTTCTCAGCATTGTTCGAAATTATGGTTATATTGTCTGTAATTCATTTTCATCAGCGGCAGCCACACGAATACCTTCATCCACATTCACACGGGTGAGGATGTAGATCCCCACAAGGAAGAAGATGATGAGGGAGACAATGCTCAAGCGGCTGTGGCCGGTGATTTGGGAAACCACTCCAAACATGGCTGGACCAAGTATGGTGGAGAATTTTTCAAAGACACTGAAGAAGCTATAGAACTCTGCACTTTTACTTTTGGGCATCATGCGGCCAAACAATGAGCGGCTAAGGGCTTGAGCGCCGCCCTGAACAGTCGCTACCCCAACTCCTAATGCCCAGAATTGCCACTCATGCTGTAGGAAGTAGCCAGCAATGGCTATGACAGAATAAATACATAATGTGATGTAAATGGAATTCTTGGTTCCGATCTTCTTGGGCAGCCAGCCAAAAAAGATGGCAAAGGGAGCTGCCAGGAACTGCACCATTAGCAATGTACCGATCAGGGTAGTCTGCCCGATACCGATCTCAGCACCGTAGATGGTAGCCATCAGGATGATGGTTCCAATTCCGTTGGAATACACCCAGAATGCCAGCAGGAATTTGGAAAGTTCCTTGTATTTACGAATATCCTTAAAAGTGGATGCCAGGCGGGAGAATGCAGCCTGAAGTGGTTTGAAATTCTCTTCTCCTGCCAGGATCCGGCGTTTGGGTTCAGATACGATTCGCAGGAGGGGCAAGGTGAAGACAAACCACCATACTGCAACGGTGAGGAAGCTGAGGCGGGTCATTAATCCGGTAAGATTCTCAGGTGCAAGCATGATCATGGCCAGGTTAATCGCAAGCAGAATACCTCCACCGATGTAACCCATGGCATAACCACGACTGCTGACCATGTCGATTTCATCTTCCCTGGCAACATGTGGAAGAAGAGCGTCATAATAAACCAGCGAGCCAGCGAAACCGATCTGGCCAAAAATAAATAGCAGAGATGCAAGGATCCAATCTCCTGTTCCAATAAAATACATCAGGGCTGCCGCAGTCACTCCAATGACCATAAAAATGGTCAGGAAGCTTTTTTTGCTACCACGGAAATCTGCCATGGCGCCTAAAACTGGAGAAATAACAGCAGCCAATAGTGCAGCAAGGCTGGTGGTATAACCCCAGTATGCAGTAGCTACATTCGCTGGTAGGTTGGAGGCTGCAACTGAAGAATAATAAACCGGGAGGACTGCCGCCATGATGGTAGTCACAAAACCCGAATTTCCCCAATCATACATTGTCCACGCCCAGATGGCACGTTTATGAGCTTTTTCTTCCATGATGATTCCTTTCTAATAATAAAAAAATGAAAATAAATATTACCTTCAAAATATTATATAGCAGGTTATTACAATTAATGCCATAAAACATCCTGGTTATTGGTAAATGCTTGACATACCAACCAAAAATTACTTTTCACAAATCACTAATCACCAATCTTCTATTTTCTTTTTTTCTCATATTTTCCATTGCATCCAGTGAAGAATAATAGTACAATTGTTCTATATTCAGTAATTATCTTGTAGAAGCCGTCCATGAATTAGGACTGATGTCCCGGGGTATAATTACTGGTTCCAAATTTCTATTCTTGAGGTCGTATGCAGAGTCAAAACGTTATCCGGGTGGTGGGTGCCAGGCAGCATAACCTGAAAAACATCACCGTCGAGATCCCGCGCGATAAATTTGTTGTCATCACCGGTTTGTCCGGTTCGGGCAAATCATCATTGGCGTTCGATACGATCTTCGCTGAAGGTCAGCGCCGATATGTCGAGTCTTTGTCCGCTTATGCCCGGCAATTTTTAGGTCAAATGGACAAGCCCGATGTGGATTATATTGACGGTCTTTCACCGGCAGTATCCATCGATCAGAAAGCAACGTCCCACAATCCTCGTTCCACAGTCGGCACTGTAACAGAGATCTATGATTACCTGCGTCTGCTCTTTGCAAGGGTAGGTATTCCGCATTGCACAGTATGCGGACGCGAAGTGGTGAAGCAATCCGCCCAGGAGATCGTAGATGCGGTTTCAAGACTTCCGGATGGAAGCAAGTTGTTGATCCTGGCTCCCATCATTCGGGGGCGTAAAGGTACTTACCAGAATGTTTTTGATGAGATCCGCAAAGCAGGCTTTACCCGTATCCGCTGCGATGGGGTCGTATATATGTTGGATGAAGAGATCACCCTTGATCGATACAAATTGCATACCATCGAAGCAGTTGTGGATCGGATCGTGATCAACCACACTGACAACCTGGAAGAGGATAGAGCAGCCCTTTCCCGATTGACCGATTCAGTTGAAACCGCCCTGAAAGTGGGGGAAGGGTACCTGACGGTGCAAAATATAACCAGCGAACCGCCGGTTGATCTTTACTTTTCAGAGCACCTGGCCTGTCCGGAACATGGGGTTTCATTGCCCGAAATTGAGCCGCGGACTTTTTCATTCAATACTCCCCATGGTGCATGCCCTGAATGCCAGGGGCTGGGCAGCAAACAGGAGATCGATCCTGATCTACTTTTGCCTGACAGGGATAGGTCCTTCAATGAAGGTGCGATTATCGCCATGGAATGGGGTGGTCCAAAGGAACAGGGCGGGTATTACTGGCAGGCAGTGGAAGCTGTTGCCAGGCAGTATCACATTGACCTTAACGCTCCTGTTAAAGATTTACCGGAAGAAAAAGTAAACCTGATCCTGTTTGGAACCGGTGGAGAGGAAGTATCCATTTCTTATCAAAAGGAAGGCCGGCAATCCACCTTCAAGACAACTTTTGAAGGCGTTATCGGTAACTTAATGCGCCGGTATCGGGAAACACAATCGGAATATATTCGCAACAAGATCACTGAATTCATGTCCAACAAACCCTGCCCTGCATGTGGGGGCAACCGTCTGCGCCCCGAAGCACTGGCAGTTACAGTGAATGATTCGAATATCCTGAAGGTAACTGACTGGCCGGTGAATGAAGCGCTTGAATGGATTCAGGTCCTCATGTCTGCTTCGACCCCGCTCAATGAGCGTCAAAGGATCATATCAGAACGCATCTTGAAAGAGATAGAAGCCAGACTGGGTTTTCTGGTGAATGTTGGGCTGGATTATTTAACCCTGCGCAGATCGGCCGGATCGCTCTCCGGTGGTGAAGCCCAGAGAATTCGCCTGGCGACCCAGATCGGTTCGAGATTGATGGGAGTTCTATATGTCCTTGATGAACCATCCATTGGATTGCATCCACGTGATAATGGCAGGCTACTAGAAACATTGAAGGGATTACGTGACTTGGGGAATTCTGTTCTGGTTGTCGAGCACGATGACGAGACCATCCGCAGCGCGGATTGGATCATCGATATGGGACCTGCTGCCGGGGAGCATGGTGGAGAGGTGGTCGCTGAGGGGACGGTGGAAACCATCCTTGCCCACCCGAAGTCTCTGACCGGTGCTTATCTATCGGGACGGATGAGTGTTCCCATGCCGGATGAGCGCAGGATTGGGAATGGAAAGCATCTCACGATCGTCGGGGCACGATCCAATAATTTAAAGAACTTGAATGTGGAAATTCCCCTGGGGAAACTGGTCTGTATCACCGGAGTTTCCGGTTCAGGGAAATCGACACTAATGGTCGATGTCCTATACAGTGCTCTGGCAAGGGAGTTGAATAGAGCGCACACCCAACCCGGGGAATACGACCGGATCGAAGGAATTGATCAGCTGGATAAGATCATCAATATTGATCAATCTCCCATTGGCCGAACTCCACGTTCCAACCCGGGAACCTACTCAGGTTTGTTCGATGAAATACGCTCCCTCTTTGCGGAACTCTCGGAAAGCAAAATGCGCGGATATAAAGCGGGCAGATTCTCTTTCAATGTTCATGGCGGCCGTTGTGAGGCTTGCCAGGGGCAGGGGCAGCTAAGGATCGAGATGCAGTTCATGCCGGATGTGTATGTCCCCTGTGACGTTTGCCATGGCGCCAGATTCAACCGTGAAACACTCCAGGTACATTTCAAAGGATTATCCATTGCAGATGTATTGGATACCACGGTGGAAGCTGGACTAGAGCTATTTACGAATTTCCCGAGTATCTGTAACAAGCTCAAATTGCTTCAGGAAGTTGGATTGGGTTACATCCGTATCGGTCAACCTGCTACAACTCTCTCGGGTGGAGAGGCTCAGCGGGTAAAACTGGCCAAAGAACTTTCACGCCGGGCTACCGGCAGGACGATCTATGTCCTGGATGAACCATCAGTAGGGCTGCATGCAGCAGATGTTCACAAGTTGATCGAAGTGTTGCAGCGCCTTGTGGAGAGTGGAAATAGCGTGCTGATCATTGAACATAACCCGGATATCATCAAGGTGGCAGATTACATCATTGATCTGGGTCCTGAAGGCGGTCATCGCGGCGGCGAAGTGATCGCAATCGGTACACCTGAAGAAATCTGCAAGAACGAGCGCAGTTACACAGGGCAATACTTGAAGAAATACCTGATGAATGATTAATTACTAAAGAAAACCATACCATTTTCGGGCTATTGATACGGATCTCTATTTATCAACATAGGCTCAGATAGAGGTTGAAATTTGGTTAACTGAGTTGACCGGTGAGAAGATCATAATTTACTAAATATTGAAATCGATTAATAATAAGAGTTACATTCATGAAGATTTTTTGCATAGACATTGGAACCGGAACGCAGGATATTTACCTGTTCAACTCACGTCAGGAAATTGAGAATGGCTACAAGCTGGTTTTGCCATCCCCAACCTTGATGGTGAACCGCAAATTGAAAGCTGCCGCTCAATCAGGTCGATCTGTATTGTTAACTGGTGTGACAATGGGAGGAGGGCCTTCCCAGTGGGGGGCGAAGGAAGTTCTCAACCATGGCGGGAAGGTATTTATTACCGATCAGGCAGCCCGTACCTTTAACGATGATCTGGAGATAGTGGCCGCTGATGGCTATACTCTGGTGTCGGAAGATGAAGCTGAAAATCTGCCGGATCATATTTTGCGGGTAAAACTACAAGACCTGGATTATGAATCGATTGAACGTGCCTTTAATTTATTTGATATTAATCTGACTGACCTAAGCGCAGTGGCTGTGGCAGTTTTTGATCACGGAGCTGCTCCTGCGGATATTTCTGACCGGAAATTCCGGTTCGATTATCTGGATGAACGCATTAAGCAGGAAAACCGCTTAAGCGCGTTTGCTTATACCAGGCACGACATACCTGAGAGTATGACCCGATTACAGAGCGTTGCTGTGTCAGCAATAAATATTGAAACTCCGCTTGTGGTGATGGATACTGCACCTGCCGCCATTTTAGGCTCCCTGTATGATCCACAAGTCAGGGATATCCCTCAAAAAATAATTGTTAATATCGGAAACTTTCATACCCTGGCTTTTCGCCTGGGACCAGATGGAATTGAAGGGTTATTTGAGCACCATACAGGATTGATAAAGCGTTCCAACCTGGAAGGATACCTGATCGGTCTTGCGGATGGAAGCCTTTCAAATAACAAGATTTTTGACGATCATGGGCATGGGGCCTTACTTTATTCAAAAGACAAATACGAAATACCCGAAAAACCGTTTGGTGTAATTGTGACTGGTCCCAGACGAGGAATGTTGGCTGGTTCGAAGCTAAACCCATATTTCCCCGCGCCTTTTGGAGATATGATGATCACCGGCTGCTTCGGTTTGCTATCAGCTGTTGGTGATTTGATCCCGAATTTAAAAGATGAAATTGACGCACGGATGAATAATAATTCAAATCATTCAACCTCTCCCTGGGATATAAGTTAACTTTACAGAAAAATGGGGTATTATTCACTGAATATTGGTCAACTATTTGACAATTCAGATAAAATCATGGTATTATCAGGCTCAATATATGCCGGTTCGCGAACCGGTGTTTCATCTATTATCATATAGGAGAGAACTATCAGTACAACTACATTTCGGGTAAATGATACAATCCGCGCTTCGCAGGTTCGATTAATTGGAGCAAAAAGTGAAAATGTCGGTGTAGTCGATACTTCCGTTGCCATGAGAATGGCTCGTGAAGCTGAACTCGACTTGGTGGAGGTAGCACCAAACTCTGATCCACCAGTATGCAGGATCATGGACTTCGGAAAATTCCTTTACGAACGTGAAAAAAAGGAAAAAGAAGCCAAAAAAGCTCAAACAAAAATTGAGATCAAAGAGATCCGACTGCGACCAAAGACCAATGAACACCACCGTGGATTTAAAACCCGAGATGCCCGAAAATGGCTTTTAGATGGAATGAAAGTCAAAGTCACCATACGCTTCAGAGGTCGTGAGATCACATACCCTGAGATCGCACTGGAGGACTTGAAAGAAATTGCGGAATCGTTGGCTGATATCTCTGTAGTTGAAATTCCACCTTCCCTGGAAGGTCGCGTAATGAACATGGTGTTGACACCAACAAAATACGTGAAGAAGAAAACACCAGGTGAAACAGTGCCGGTCTCCGCACCAGCACCGGAACAAGTTCAGGAATAGTCATTCTTTTATGAGAATGGTACTACCTGCGGCAGAAATAACTGTCGCAAATTTATTGAGAGGAGTATGCTGTGCCCCGTAAACTTAAAGCAGGAAAGATCAAGATGAAGACCCACAAAGCGACATCCAAAAGATTTCGTTTGACAGGGTCCGGTACGCTTCTGCGAACCAAAGGCGGCAAAAGCCACCTGCGCAGACGCACCTCAGAACGCACCAAAGCATTACTTGCTGAGATGGTCCCAGTACAGGGTGAAAACATCATCAAGAGCGTGCGTCGTCTGGCTCCGTACATGAAACAAGGTTAGTACGGTAATTGTCAAAATCCCGAATACACTATTCGTGGATAAAAGATTAGTGCAGCTGTTGGGTGCATACAACAGGTCAAAGAATCTGACCGGCGCCCGGGGGTTTGCAAAGGAGTAATATATAACTCGTGTGAAAGGTGGACCGCAAGGTCACCTGCGACATATCAAAGTTCTAAAAATGAATAAGGGCTATTATGGCTCCCGTCACCGCCTTTTCAAAAGGGCGAACGAAGCCATGTTAAAAAGCCTTTTTTACGCTACACGTGACCGCCGGGTACGCAAGCGTGATTTACGTAAACTGTGGATTACCCGTATCAATGCAGCTGCACGCCTAAATGGCATCAGCTACAGCAGGTTCATCTATGGTATGAAGAAAGCTCAGATCGAGTTGAATCGAAAGATTTTGGCTGACCTGGCAGTACATGATCCCAAAGCTTTTACTGCAGTGGTTGAAAAAGCAAAAGCTGCTTAAGTTTATCCTCTCAAAATAGACCGGGATAAAATCCCGGTCTATTAT
Organism: uncultured Chloroflexia bacterium; assembly: GCA_963709535.1. Taxonomy (GTDB): domain Bacteria; phylum Chloroflexota; class Anaerolineae; order Anaerolineales; family Anaerolineaceae; genus PNON01. The sequence continues at coordinate 261,265 of CAVPWY010000013.1, forward strand.
TTTAATCACAGTAAGTGATCCATGATTTCTTCTCCCGGATTATGCTAAAATTCCTTGTAGGAAAATCGGATGATCACTTCAACTCAAAACCCCAAAATTCAACGAATTCGCGATTTACTCACTCATTCTCGCAGCCGGTCTGAGCAAAAAGCCTACGTTATCGAAGGCATTCGGTTGGTGGAGGAAGCAGTACTAGCAGGGGTGAAACCAGAGATCTTCTATTACAGCAGCCAGTTAAATCCACGGGGAATGGAGCTGATAGAAAAAATGCGATCAGCAGGTATTCCAATAGAAGAGGTGGAAATCAGCTTGATGAACAGGTTGAGTGATACCGAAAGCTCACAGGGAATCCTGGCTGTCATAACAGAAACCCTTGCAGCACTACCTGAGAAGCTGGATTTCATCCTGATACTTGATTCCATTAAAGATCCCGGGAATATGGGCACGATTTTGCGAACAGCATGCGCAGCTGGTGTAAATGCAGTCTTCCTATCCCCGAATTGTGTTGACGTTTACTCCCCCAAAGTACTAAGGTCAGCCATGGGGGCTCATTTTAAGCTTCCGATGATCGATAGTAGTTGGTCACTGATGAAGACAGAAATCTCCGATCGAAGTCCTGTCCCGAATATATATCTGGCTGATGTCAGGCAAGGAGAACCCCTCTGGAAATGCGAGCTCACCCTTCCAATTGCTTTGATCATCAGTTCTGAAGCAACAGGAGCCAGCCCGGAAGCGATTGAGTTAGCAACCCGTAAGATCCATATCCCCATGCCGGGGGGATTTGAAAGCCTGAATGCGTCAATTGCAGCCGCCATTCTGCTATTCGAAGTGGTTCGTCAGAGGACTAATCCATAACGGTCGATTCACCCCCCCTATGATTAATAACCAGTATTAATTAATTTCGAACTTGTTTGAAATTAATGATCGTCAGGTTCTTGTCACAACCGGCAAAAGTATCAAAATACACTTTATCAGATAACGCTCCACCGGCTTGATCAAAGAGCTGCAACCATAATGTGTGTTTGGTTGCTGTGGGAAAATCTGATAATGTCATCTCGTATCCAGCTGGCCCGTACCGATTAACAGTTCCGGAGATACTGACAATGATTTTAATTTCCCCATGCAAAGATCCATAGAGTTGAACACGCAATCCTACGATAGGGGCTCCCTGCAGATCAACTACATTGCCACCAACGCCCAACCAGTTACATCCCACCTCAGGTTGCATAATGCTCGAAGAGACAGATACCGGACCTCCCGGTTGAACCACATATTGATACGGGCTTTCCGTGTTTTTCTGTCCGGGTATTGTTGCCTCGGGTGATTCTGTCGGTAGAATAAGGATAAATGGGGTATTAATCATTTCTGGCGTAGGAGTGGATGTCTCAGTAGGAATTGGTGTCTCGGTTGGCCTGGGCGTTTTAGAAGGTAATGGAGTAAAAGTGGGTAATGGTGAAGGTGTGTTGGTAGGAATTTGAACAACTGGTGGTATCACATACGGTGGATACGGGTTTAGCTGCGATTGGGGGTTGAAAAATATCCAGGCAAAGAATAGACCCACTAATATTGTTCCCCCAGCAAGGATTAACGTAAGTGTATTCCAAACACTATTGGGATCCTTGATTTGTTCCTGGGTGTCTTCAGACTCTTCAAAATAATCCATTGATTTCCTCTGGAGGTCAATTTTGGGGGCTATTTAGTGATGACGATTTCAGAAGAAGATTTTTTCTCATCCAACCAACTTATCAAAGCCTGATTTTGCATAAATTTTAATGCATCAGGAGTGAGTTTATGTGCGCCATCTCTTTCGATCACCTGAACTATGTGAAAACCAATTTCCGATTGGATAATTTGGCTGATCTCGCCTGCATCCAAACTAAAGGCTGCATCGTCCACAGCGGGTTGAGTCAGATATCCATGCGGGAACCAACCCAAGTCACCTTTGGTAACAGGATCGTATAGCTCTGCGAGTGTTGCAAAATCTGAGCCAGATTGTAATTGGGCTAAATTCCCCGTGCTTCACCCTCACTTAAGACCCTTATTTGACGGATATGAACCTGTTCAGCCACGTCAGGCAGGTTTTTTATGATCTCATCCCGCATCCAGGTAGCATAGAGAGAGCGCTCAAGGGAGATCTTGAAAGTCTGATCAGTGTAGAAATTTTCATTTATCCACTTGGTAAGAGCTTCCGTGCCACCAAGTTTTTGGGATAAGTCATCCAATTTTGTCTGGATATCAGCTGACGAAACAGAAAAGCCGGCTTCAATTGCACCTTGTTTTAGAAGCAGTTGATCGACAAGTTCATCGATCACTTGAATTTCCAGGTCTGATGGATCAGGTAATTGGATACCTGTTTTAGTTACGCCGGATTGAAAACGCTGAATTTCCTGTTGAAATTCAACCATAGTAATTCCTTCACCATTCACCTCCAAGGCCATAGGCTCTTTGATAAGAGTAGGTTCAATAGGGGCATTAGTTGGCACGTCTATTGTAACTATTGGTTGGACTGGAACTGGAGTCTGTTGCTTGCATCCGGCTAAGGTCAGGGAAAGAATCAATATTGTACAAATTACTTTTAGGTGAAAGTGTCTGAGAATCAACATAAAATAAATTATAACCTATTGCGCTGATGAGTTTTTGAAGCAAAAATTGAATATATTCAAACAAGCGAAAACACATTCTGCGACCTGGTTAATGAAGTAATTATTTTGGAGAATAGGTACATCTGTACCGGGAGAGAATATTATGTCAAAGAAGATGATGGTTATTATAGTGTTGGCAGCAATTGTTTTACTTGCTTTACCTATCAGTGCTGCGATGGCAACCAATAAAGGCACAATACCGAGTATTTCTGTTGTCAGTGTTGTTCCTGGTACCGTGGTCACCGTCGAGACCCGGAATTTTCCGGCAGATCTGGATTTTGAAGTTACCATAGGTCCATATGGGTCATATGGTATCGATGGGACTTTGGTTGGCACTACCAACTCAGGGAAAGGTGGAACATTTACGGCAACATATAATATCCCCGTGGAGTTAAAGGATTCAGCTCGTTTGGCCATCAGGTTGAGAAATCCAACCAAGGGCTATTATGCCTATAACTGGTTTGAGAATATTATTCCCACTCCCGCGCCAACAAAAACCACAGGCACAAAAACCACCCTCCCGGGTTATGTAGGCTTCCCGGCATTTACTATTACAGAAGTGGAAGCAGATAAATCGGTGAGTGTGGATGCAAAGAATTTCCCGGTTAAGGCGAATGTAGACGTATCGATGAATGTCATCGGCACATTTGGTTCTGGCGGATACCTGGTCAAATCTCAGTTCACCGGAGAAAAAGGCGAATTTACTGCTAAATATGATATTCCGAAAGAGCTGGCTGGCATTTACATGATCTCGATCCGAATTCAGGATCCAATATCAGGATATTATGGGATCAACTGGTTCTTTAACCTCGATTACCCGGTAAAAGTGGAAATTGTGAGTACTCCAGTCGCGACGCCAAAACCCGGTGTAACTCCCACACCTGGTTCGAGTGGATCTGAGAGCGCACCAACAGCACCCGCTTATTCCGGTTATCCAAGGGTTGAGATCACTGCAGTCGAAAAAGATGTTAAAGTAACCATCCAGGCAATGAATTTACCACTGAATGAGAAGTTTGATGTTTACCTGGGTAATTTAGGTTCCATGGCTGTGGGTGGAACAAAAATCGCGACGCTTGAATCCGGTACGACAGGAACAGCTACTGCAACATATGACATTCCGGCCGATCTGGTCGGCCTGGGTCAGATCTCTGTTCGCCTGGCAGGTACTACCACTGATTACTACGGATACAACTGGTTTTACAACCAGACATACCCGTAATCGTTAGGTATACTACAGAAGCATGCGGAAAATTCTACCGCATGCTTTTTTTATTAATCCATGATAAGGATTTTTTAGTAAGATGTTGGAATATTTTTGGGTGATAAAATAGAACACTTTGATTAAGAGGAAAAGTACATGAAAAATCGCATCATAGTCATATCGTCAGTTGTCTTTTTACTCGCCATTGCATTAGGAGCATATTTGGGGGTAAACCGAATGATCGATTCGATCTATGCATATCGAAGCCCAATCTCTGCTGAACCCCCAAAACCGGGTCCGTCGATTGGTAAACCCCAATCCGATAAAGTAGTCTTCATATTGATCGATGCTTTAAGGTTGGATACATCTACCAATATAGAGGTGATGCCTTATCTACATCAATTGCGGAGATTAGGGGCTTATGCAATAATGCACAGTCAGACCCCCTCATACTCGGCACCTGGTTACTCAACGATTTTTACTGGTGCATGGCCGTTTATGAATGATGGACCCGCCTTCAACCTGGATTATGAGGAAATTCCTGTTTGGACACAGGATAACCTTTTTTCTGCAGTTCACAGAAATGGGATTACAACAGGGATTGCAGCCTATAACTGGTTCGAGAAACTAGTTCCGCAGCAGGATGTCGATTTAAAATTCTATACTCCTGGCGAAGATAATATCGCTGATGAAAGTGTTGTATCTGCTGCAATTGGCTGGTTGGAACAACCTGGGAATCAGTTTATTCTGGTCCATATTGATCAGGTTGATTATGCCGGGCACCATGAAGGTGGACCAAAGAGCCAGGCCTGGTTGGATGCAGCCAGTCGGGCAAACTCCCTTGTAGCTCGAATAGGCTCAAAGCTGGATCTGAAGAAAGACACAATAATTGTGCTTAGTGATCATGGGCAGATTGACCCGGGTGGTCATGGTGGTCATGAACCAATCATTTTGGTTGAACCTTTTATTATGGCTGGTAAAGGGGTAGTACCAGGTGAGTACCCAGATATACAAATGGTGGATGTCGCCCCAACGATCTCTGCTCTACTTGGTGCTAATATACCGTCCTCCAGCACAGGAAATGTAATAACTGATATGCTCGATCTACCGCCTGAGTATGTGGATGTATATCAAAATTCAGAAATCTCCATTCATAACAATTTAGCGCAAATATACGGGAAGGCCATTAATCAGCCCCTGCGAGCAGGCCAATCCATTGAATCGATTCGACAAAACAAATTGGTGAAAGAACGATCGGTACGCATACCTTTAACCTTGCTAATACTAATTCTTCCTCCACTTATTCTATTATTGAGAAAAAATCAGTGGTTAAAATTCTGGTTACCCGGAGCAATGATCGCATTTATAGGTTTCCATTTACGATATGGCATCATCGATCGAAAATCTTACTCTTTCAGTGCCATTCTCACACCGGAAGATTTAATCATTTACTGTGCGATCACTTCTGCGCTGGCTGCATTAGTCGGGTTTATCTTTATCCTTGTTTTTCTTCGACCAAAGTTGAATGATCGTATGGATGCCGCCAAATTCGTTCTTGGTTATGTTTTCACTTCGATATATTTGTGGCTATTACCTCTCAGTTGGAACTTTATGCTAAATGGCTTTACCCCAACCTGGACTTCTACCCCAACTGGACGCATATTTTTTTGGGCTACTATCCATGGTAATTATCATCATTGTCTCGATTACTGGTCTCTTAATCACATTCATCTATTCACTGCTCAGTCGATTATTCATCAAGGCTTTAAGAATCAATCAACTTTTTGCGGGCGACCAGGCTGGCCACTGCTTTCCGTCCACCATGACCTGAATTCACCCAGCCTTCTGAATAGGAAATGATATCAAGATCGGAAAAGAAACCAAGGACTTCTCCCGGTTTTAACAACCTTTCCGGGAAAATATCCGGTTTGATGGTCAGCATCTCATCCGTAAGTGTTTCAAACAGGAGAATTCCACCCGGTTTTAATGAACGGTAATATTGGAGACAAAGATCTCTGTCCAAATAATAAAAATTACAGATCAGGTCAAATGTATTATCTGGTAACCTAAATCTGGATAGGTCCGCCAATATTGTCCAAACTGAGGGGAAATGCCTATGGACATATTTGACTGCAACTTCAGACCGGTCAACCCCAAGTACTTGAAATTTCTTCTCCAAAAGAAAAGGAAGGTCATTTCCCATACCCATCGCTGCTTCGAATGCCAGTCCACCTGTAGGTAAGATGTCTGCATAATCCTGCAGTAAACTTCGGGGAGGTCCTAGCCAGTTGGAGGGATCTGAGGAGTACCGCTGGTTCCAATCCATAGAACTGTCCTTAATAGATCAATGTAATTAATTAGAAAGAATTATAATAACTTTACTTCAAATTTCACTATCGAGGTAGTGTGTCGACAGATTATCCGAAATCATCAGCCAACGGTATTTTTGTTTCATTTCAGCATCCAAATTTTCGGCTTTGGTTTTCCGGTCAACTCATTTCCCTGGTTGGTACATGGATGCAATCCACTGCTCAGGGATATCTGATCTATGTCTTAACCGGGTCGTCTGCATATCTTGGGTATATTGCCATAGCTTCCGGAATTCCTACCTGGTTTTTCACACTTTATGGCGGCGTTATCGCCGATCGAATTTCAAGAAGGACATTGTTGGTGATCACCCAAACCGCGATGATGGTTTTGGCTTTTATACTATCTGCCCTGGTGTTTACTAATACTGTCAAACCCTGGCACATTTTAGTGCTCGCCTTTTTATTGGGAATCGCAACAGCCTTCGATGCTCCTGCGCGGCAATCCTTCGTCCGGGAATTGGTTAGCAGGGAGCATATGACGAACGCTATTGCGCTGAATTCATCGATTTTTAACCTTGGGACAGTTGCGGGACCAGCTATTGCTGGATTGACATATGCTGCGATCGGTCCGGCCTGGTGTTTTGCAATAAACGGGGTATCTTTCATAGCAGTTATCATTGCACTTCTCATAATGAAGATTGATCAACAAATTATAAAAACAGAAAAATCCAGCGCCTTGCTTGAATTAAAAGAGGGTATTGCCTATGTAAAGAATAACAAGATCATTCGTTCACTTATCCTAAATATGGCATTTCTAAGTATTTTCGGGGCAGGTGTGATAGCGTTAATACCTGCCTGGGCTGTTGAAGTGTTAAAGGGGGATGTAAGGATGAATGGTTGGCTGCTATCTTCCAGAGGAGCCGGGGCTTTGATCGGTACATTACTTATTGCTTATATTGGAAACCGGAAAGCACGTGGAAAACTATGGGCATTAGGAAATCTCACAATGCCAGTGCTTTGGATAATCTTTTCATTGATCACAAATGTCCCGTTTTCACTCACGGTTGCAGTATTTATTGGCCTATCATTTGTTATTTCCGTAAACCTATCAAATGCCATGATCCAAACTGAGGTGACTGATAAACTACGCGGAAGAGTAATGGCAATTTTTACATTGACATTTTTCGGATTAACGCCAGTTGGATCATTGTTGGCTGGGGTTTTTGCAGAAAAATTTGGTGAACAGATTACGGTTCTTTCCAGTGGGATTATTCTACTGGCTCTGGCAATTTTCACTGCGTTACGTATGCCATATCTGAGGAAAGTGGACTGATCATCAGGCAATAATGGCAGTTTTAGTAAATAAATTGGTCAATGTGCAAAGCAGTTATTTTAACGGGTAATTACCAAATTCTTTAGCAGATTTGTAGCATGCAATGACGTTACTTGCAGGCACACTCAAATCCAGATGAGTAGAAGGAGAGAGAACATACCCTCCTCCGGATCCCAATGTTGTAATTGTCCTTTGAATATTTTCAACGACCTGATCTTCCGTACCGGACAGCATTGTCTTGGGTTCAATAGCACCCCAAAAACAAACATGCCCCCCATATTGAGCTTTAATTTTGGTCAGGTCAATTCCTGGCTGTTCTGATATCCCATGGATAATATCCACCCCCATTGAACATAACCGGCTGATGAATAGTTCGATATTTCCACTTGAATGGAAGAGGATCCTTGAGCGTGGAGCAGCGTTCCGGATCATGTCGATCATGATTTGCCAGGTTGGTGCAAAAATCCGATCAAACATCTTTGGTGAAATATATGGCCGGATCCCGGCATAATCATCACCGGGTAGTTCAACAATATCGAGGTAATCGCCAGCTTCGTTGAGTAGGATCTCAAGTGACCGGCATAAAACATTAGATACTTTTTGGACAAGAGTAAAGGAAAATTCTTCATCATTAATCAGATCCGATAGAAACTTTTCTCTTGACCGCAAGGCACAACAACGTTGAAAAGGTCCGAGAGTATCAATTGCCCTACCAACGACTGCAAAATCAGTCTCTTCTTTGAGGTATTTCGCCCTCTTTTTGAAGTCTTCAATCCGCATATATTTCCATGATACCGGAAATGGATAATCAGCCAGGTTCGAGGCAGAAGAATTCAATAAAGGCGGATCTACTGGTGTCAAACTTCCTGCATTTTCAAGAAATTTCACCCCCCAACAGTCTTTGCCACCTCCTCGGGTAGCACCCCCCAGATCTGTGAATCCGGTATCAACATACCGGGTATCCACATCCAGTGCTGCCAATATCCGATCATCCATGTAGTTATAGTCATTCCCCTTAAAGCTTCGAGTTGGTAATAATGGAGAGCCCAAATTGAGTAATTTGAGAAGATCAAAATACACAACATCAGAAATACTATAATCACTTCCCCAAAGGGCAAGGGGAACGCGATCTGGTTCACGTAAGTTGACTGCAGCCATTACTCGTTGACGATGATCCATTGACCTCTCCTTTGGGATTTTTGTATTTGTTAATAAATAATTATATGTTATTAATACCCCATGATGTCAAATCCTGTCAAAAGCGAAGTCGTAGATCCATTATTTCTTGCTGATTGCCACTTGAATAGTCCGATAAAAAATGGTATTCTAATAGAACATCATTCTTTATAGAGAATCATTATCCTATGACTGATCCTGAAATTCGATACCAAAAAATTATCAGCAAGCTCCAGGAGCATGGTTTCCGATTAACGTCCCACCGGTTGGCACTTGCCAAACTCCTGGCATCATCATTAGGGCACCCCAATGCCACTCAATTATTTGAGTCTCTAAAGAGGCAATTTCCCACAATCAGCCTTGCCACCATTTACAAGACACTGGCATTACTCAAGGATGAGGGGGAAATTCTCGAAATTGATCTCCGCACCGATAGCCGATATGATGGCAATAAACCATATCCTCATCCACATCTGATTTGTACTCGCTGCAACAAGATCATTGATGGAGATGACCTGAGCGGGTTAGTAAACCTTAATATGGAAATTGAAAGCTTGTACCATTTTCAAATTTCACACCACCAACTCGTTTTTTTCGGTTTATGTGATGAATGTCAAAGCATGGATCAATGAATTACCAGATTAATCCTGGAAATTAAATTATGAAAAATTTTTGTCATTAATCCCGGATTAAATATAAAGAAGTAATAAATTCAAAAAAAAATTGATAGACCCACAAAAAGAAAGGAAAAATATAATGAAAGACAAGAAAAAGCAATTGACAACCATTGCCGGAGCTCCAGTACCGGATAATCAAAATGCAATGACCGCCGGGAAACGCGGACCTATGTTGTTGCAGGACGTTTGGTTTTTGGAGAAACTGGCCCATTTTGATAGGGAAGTCATTCCAGAACGGCGAATGCACGCCAAGGGCTCTGGTGCCTTCGGGACCTTCACAGTAACCCATGATATTACCCGCTATACCAAGGCAAAGATCTTCTCCGAAATTGGAAAGAAAACTGATCTATTTGTACGTTTTTCAACAGTAGCCGGTGAACGCGGTGCTGCAGATGCGGAACGGGATATCCGCGGTTTTGCTGTCAAATTCTATACCGAAGAAGGTAACTGGGATCTAGTTGGAAATAATACGCCCGTTTTTTTCTTACGCGACCCTCTCAAATTCCCTGACCTCAACCATGCTGTCAAGCGGGATCCGCACACTAATTTACGCAGTGCGAAAAATAACTGGGATTTTTGGACATCCCTTCCCGAAGCCTTACACCAGGTAACCATCACCATGAGTGAACGTGGAATCCCTGCCAGTTACCGGAACATGCATGGTTTTGGCAGTCATGCTTTCAGCATGATCAATGCCAAGGGAGAACGGAATTGGGTAAAATTTACCTGGGTATGCCAACAGGGAATAAAAAACCTGACTGATCAGGAGGCTGAGGCGATTGTTGCGAAGGATAGGGAGAGTCATCAGCGCGACTTATTGGAAAGTATTAATAAGGGTGACTTCCCTAAATGGAAGTTGGCCATCCAGGTAATGACTGAAAAACAGGCTGAAAATCATCCATACAATCCTTTTGATCTGACCAAGGTATGGTATCACAAAGATTTTCCGCTGATGGATGTGGGTATCATGGAACTTAACCGCAACCCTGAAAATTACTTTGCAGACGTAGAACAGGCTGCCTTTAACCCTGCCAATATTGTTCCAGGTATTGGGTTCTCCCCGGATAAGATGCTGCAGGGAAGGTTATTCTCTTATGGTGATGCCCAGCGTTATCGCCTGGGAGTGAACCATCACTCGATTCCAGTAAATGCTTCCAAGGCTCCTCATCACAGTTATCATCGTGATGGAGCCATGCGTGTGGATGGAAATTACGGCAGCACCCTGGGATATGAGCCAAATAGTTATGGCGAATGGGAAGAACAACCGGAATTTGCTGAGCCGCCCTTGAAACTTGAAGGCGCTGCAGACCATTGGAATTTCCGTGAAGATGATGATGATTATTACACCCAACCTGGGAAACTATTCCGGTTAATGAATGCCAATCAACAGGCTGCTCTTTTTGGTAACACTGCCCGGGCAATGGGTGATGCACCCAGGGAAGTCAAGATCCGGCATATTGGAAATTGTCTGAAAGCCGACCCTGCTTACGGGAAAGGTGTGGCAGATGCATTAGGCATCCCGTTGAGTGAAGTTCCCAAATAACTATATTTTTAATCCTTATAAAAGGACTGCTGCCAATAATTGGAGCAGTCTTTTTGTTACATTTCATCTTTATTCATCTAATAAAGTTTACCTGATTGAATTTGCTACCTGAGCGACAACTTTCCATAATTTGCATATGTGGAGATTATTTGATTAATCCAAATCTAGAAGAGATTTCCAGCCTTAATCTTTGCCCACTAATCCAGTGTGGGTTCACTTTTCTGTGTAAAGGGAAGGCTTTTCATTCACCAAAAGAGTCGAATTCATGCATGTAATCATAAAAAATTTGAATTTGGGTGTTTTTTTGGGATCAATTTTTCCTTATAATGTGATTATCAGTCAGGGTCGATATTAGGAGGAAAAATGGAAAAGAAAAATCGGTATCGATTGATATCCATTGCCTTGGTATTATTTATCCTCATTCTAGCCTGCAACCTGCCCACGAGCGATCAGAATCAGATCAAGACCATAATTCCGCCCACCCCCATCATTCAACTCATCGAAGTTACAGTGGTAATTCCAGCCACCAATTCACCAATTGATATATCAGAGACTGATACGCCAACCAGTCCAACAACTACACCCATCACAGAGACACCTACGATTTCTCATCTACTGACTCCTTCGATCCCTGCTTCAAATGGCATGATCGTATATGATGTTACAAGTAAGGACACCGCACCTGAACGACGCGCACCTTATGGGGATTCTTATCAGATCAATCGTTTGGAGAGACCCTTTGATAAGGCGATGACCTATTTTCCAGATCTGGATATCGTTACTTTCAATTTAAAACAGGATGATGTATGGAACTATGTATCGATCGAGCTGGTTGGATTGGATCCCAACAACGCGATCGGCATTCAGTATGGAGTGGAATTAGATCTGGATAGGGATGGATTTGGTGATTACGTCATTATTGCCCGTCCACCATTTACACCGCAATGGGATTGCACAACTGTTAAGGTTTACCAGGATGATAACCATAATACTGGCGGATTATCAGGATCAAAATCAGATGCTCCATTACCAGGTGATGGATACGAGAAGTTGATCTTTGATGGGGGAGTTGGTTCAGACCCGGATCTTGCTTGGGTTAGAATTAATGCAGGAAGAAGAGCTACTGTACAATTCGCTTTCAAACAAACCTTATCAAGCGATCAATTCATGATGGGAGTCCTTGCAGACTCCGGATTCAAGGATGTGGGTATGTTGGACTATGTGGATCGTTTCACCAGGGCAGAAGCCGGCTCTCCTGTAAGAGACAACGATGACTATCCACTAAAACAACTTTTTAGTGTCGATAATACCTGCAGGGAGGCGTACGGTTTCTCATCAACAGGGTACGAACCACAACTTTGTCCGAAAGAACCTACACCACAACCTCACTCCACTCCGGAAGCTTGCCAACCACCTCCATATTGCACTGGCGTACATTATCTTTGGGATCCTGTTACCTGTGTTTGCTTTGCTATACCCTGGTAGAGCGTATCTTCGGATTAGCAGATTACAAAGATCTACTGGGAAGAATGTAATTAATTTTCCTCTTCCGGTACTGTTTGAATTGGGTCCATCCATCCCTCGATGAAGCTCTCAATCAAAAAAAGAAAACACCCTTGCGGATGTTTTGTGATGCTGTGAGCGAGGAGAGGCTCGGATGCATCTCCAGATGGCTCAACCAATAAAAGAAAACACCCTTGCGGATGTTTTGTGATGCTTGTGAGCGAGGAGAGGCTCGAACTCTCAACCAATGGCTTAAAAGGCCACTGCTCTACCATTGAGCTACTCGCCCGAAGCAGACAAAATTTTACCACCGACATATCCAAGCGTCAACTCCAGGTTTTCCATTATAATAAGCCCAGGAGAACGATCCATGTCGAATATTGAATCTGTCAACGAAACTTCACTTTCCACACTACTGACTTCATCCAAGGTACCTGTACTGATCGATTTTGGGGCTGTCTGGTGCGGACCCTGCAAGATGATCGAGCCTTATGTCGAAAAATTAGCCAGTAACTGGAAAGATAAAGTAGTAGTTGTCAAAGTGGACGTGGATGAATCACCCAATCTGGCCATGCAATATCAGGTCATGGGTGTGCCAACTCTCATTCTACTTAAGGATAAGAAACCGGTGGACCGGACCAGTGGATTACAGTCTTTGGAAAAACTGGTTGATCGGTTTGGGAAGTATATATAATTAGTCTCTACTATGAGCCTTTCGATAAATAAGTCAACCAGCCCATGCGGGTTATGGAATAGCACCCTAACTCCAAAGCTGATCGCTAATAAACTGAGATTTTCAGATGTTCAATACACTGCGGATGGTCTGCTTTGGTTGGAAGGGCGTCCAACCGGTAGTGTCCTGGTTTATATGTCGAAGGACACTGATCATGTTGATATAGCACCTCAATATCAACCACGAGGAGGGTTGGCATATGGCGGGGGAGAATTCCACACTCGAAACGGAGCGATAGTATTCGTCAATAAAGACGGTTTATTTCGAACATCCACCCGGGATCAAATCTGCCAACTGCTAAAGACGGATGACGGCAGCTTATCTTCTCCGAGCATATCACCTGATGGTCAATTTGCACTGTTATCTTCAATCTGATGGAAAAGATGATTCCATTGGTATTGTGGATTTGAGTAGTCCGGATGGTTCAGTTTGCCTTATTTGTGGTGCTGATTTTTATATGCAGCCTGTGTGGCATCCCAATGGGAATATGATCGCATGGGTGGAATGGAATGCACCGAATATGCCCTGGGATGGGGCACTATTGAAAACCGCTCAATTTGATCGAAAGACTGGTCGTATTACCGATATTCGAAAAATTGCCGGTGACATCAACTGTCCTGTTTTTCAACCTGAATTTTCACCGGATTCAAAGTATCTCGGTTTCCTGCAAGGTGCAGGCGATCGGGATGAGTTGGTCATTCTGAATTTGCAGACACATGCTAAAAGGGTTCTCCTGAAGGATAAGGTATTAATAACACCTGCATGGACCCTCGGTCAACGCGTTTATGGATGGGGTCCGGATTCCAAGTCGATCTTCTGTATTTACCAGGAAAAGGGTGAATTTGGAGTGATGGAGCTTGATCTGGAGAATTTTTCCACCAACAAAGAATTGGACCTATTTCCATATTCGAACTTTTCTCAGATCGCTGTATCACCGATTGATATGAGGTTTGCCTGTATAGCTTCCTCTCCAAAGATACCCGCCAGGATCATCGAATGGAAAAAAGGTGAAATCCAGGTAGTGCGGTCGAGCCTTGATTTTGAGATATCCCCTCAGGAAATATCCATCTCCTCAGCCAGTTGAATGGAAGACTTCGACCGGTGAAACGGTTCATGGTTACTACTTTCCACCACAAAATTCCAAATTTACATCCGAAGGATTGCCACCTGCTGTGATCCATGTCCACGGGGGTCCAACATCACAGGTGGATAGCAGTTTTTCGTTTGATACCAACTTCTTCACCAACCGTGGCTACGCAGTATTGGTAGTTAATTACCGCGGAAGTACCGGTTATGGGCGTACCTATCAAAAAGCTTTAAATCATCATTGGGGTGAGTATGATGTGGAGGACACAGTTGGTGCTGCCCATTTCCTTGTGGAAAGTGGTTTGGTTAATCCCAAACAATTGGTGATCAAAGGCAGCAGCGCAGGCGGGTACACACTTCTAAATGTTCTTATCCGTTACCCTGATCTGTTCCAGGCAGCGATCTGCTCGTTTCCAGTCGCGAACCTGATGACGATCATCAATGAAACCTTCAAATTTGAAGCGCATTATTATGATTCATTGATCGGACCATTTCCTGAGGAAAAGGCAAAGTACATAAACTGGTCGCCGATCAATCATATTGATAAAATTAGAACACCAATAATTCTATTTCACGGGGATTCTGATCCGGTTGTTCCTTCAGCACAATCTGCTGAAATAGACGAAGCATTAACCGCCAATCATATCCCTCACCGCTATCATGTGTTCGATGGGTGAGGGTCATGGCTGGAAAAAAGCTGATACTCTTGAATCCTATTACAATATGATCGAGCAATTTCTTTTGGAAAATATTATAAATACATAGGAAATCCTCCGATGTCGAAACTCACAAAAATTACCATATTGCTGGCCTCCTTTTTTGCTGTTGATAAAGTATTAGCCATCACCAGGCAATTGCTGACAGCCAGGATCTTTGGGCTTTCCGCAGAGCTGGACGCCTTCAATGCAGCAAATAATCTGCCCGACCTGCTTTTTGCATTGATCTCCGGTGGAGCGCTGGCGATTGCATTCATCCCGGTGCTCTCTGAAATATTAACAACTTCAGGGAGACAATCAACCTGGCTGCTATTTTCTCGAATTGCCAATCTGGCGTTTATTGTGACTGCCATCATGGGGATTTTTATCGCTATTTTTGCTGAACCGCTGGTATCCTGGCGCCTCGGCATAGCACCCGGATTTGACCTGACACAACAAAAACTGGTAGCGGAATTGATGCGGCTAAACTTAATTGCCACACTGATCTTTTCGATCAGCGGTTTGGTAATGGCTGGATTACAAACCAACCAGCATTTCCTGCTGCCTGCCATTGCCCCCTTGCTTTATAACCTGGGTCAAATATTTGGAGCGCTGATCCTTGCTCCAAAAGAAGGATTAAGCATTTGGACCAATTCAGTTACCTGCTTACAATTTGGGTGTTCATGGCCTGGTGTATGGTGTCATTATCGGGGCAGCATTACACTTACTGATACAAATTCCTGCGTTAGTAAAGTATCAGTTCAAATGGACACCCAGTGTCACGGTATTGGATCCAAATGTTCGCAAAGTATTAAACTCCTTGGACCACGCCTCTTAACCATGCTATTCATTCAGCTAATCTTTATTGCCCGGGATAATTTAGCTTCCGGATTATCCACCGGGGCTGTATCTGCTTTGACATACGGCTGGATGATCATGCAAGTACCTGAAACCTTATTGGGCACAGCCATTGGAACCGCGTTATTACCTACATTATCAGAATTTGCAGTCAAACAGCAGTGGAGCGAATTTACACGAGTCATCTCAAGAGCTGTACGGATACTGACAGCATTAACCATCCCCATCTTTATAATTCTTTCGTTGGGATTGCGACCGCTGATCAGCCTGGCTTTTGGTTTTGATGCTGCTGGCACGGATCTGATATTGAATGTTAGCCGGGCATTTTTATTCGGGTTGATCGCCCATTCCATCATAGAAGTTGGTGTAAGGTCTTTTTATTCGATACAAAATGCAAAAATACCATTACTTGCTTCAGCTGTTACAATCATTGTTTTTCTCATCTTCGGAAATTTGTTAGTCAATAGATTTGGAGCAGTAGGTATTGCGGCTTCCGTTACCATTGCATTTTCAGTAGAAATGGTGCTGATAATGATCCTCCTCATTCGCAGATTCCGGTTCAATATTGGGATAGTGCCAACATTGAGTCGTGCCATCCTCGCCAGTATTGCAGGGTCAGCGGTATTGATCGGGTTGTCATTGTGGCTTCCAATTAATCCAGTTCTATTAGCTCTGGTTTCGATGGGATCAGCTGCGATTATCGCCATTTTCTTTATCAATAAAGATATACGGGAATTGAGAAATCTATAAGAAAAAGCAAAAGGTTGGAATAAGGTATAATTAGAGCATGTTAGATGATCAGATGAATGAAACTCAACCAGTAAACCCGGTGCCTGATTTGCCGGATAATGAAACGACTACAACCACTGTTCTCAAAAAGCATGGACAAAAGTGGTGGGTGGTAGGCGGCATAATTGCTGTCCTGGTAATCACAGCTATGGGAGCATTAGGTGGTTATTTCTCCGGGATAGCGAATCGAAAAGCTACAGAAAACAATAACCGGGCTTTGGTAGCGAGCATGCAATACCAGCTCGGCGTTACAGATCTCCAGGCAGGCCGTTATGGGTTTGCGAAACAGCGTTTTGAATATGTCATCGAGCTGGATCCTGGATTTCCTGGCGTTCTGGAAAAAATGGCAGAAATCTCCATCATTATGAATGCAACTGCTACCCCGACACCTGCGCCAATCCCCACAGCTGCTCCGACACTTGATCTCAGCGGAGTGGAAAACCTGCTTGCCCAATCCAAACAATTCCTGGTCGCAAAGGATTGGTCCGGGGCGATCTCTGCGCTGGATGCGATTCGGAAAGGAAATCCTTCCTTCAAGACACTTGAGGTGGATGGCCTTTATTTCCTGGCTTTGAAACACCGCGGGGTCGAAAAAATTTATCAGTTGGGAAAACTGGAAAGTGGTATTTATGACATCGTTTTGATGACACGTTTCGGACCCATGGATGTAGATTCTCGCGATGCCAGTGAATGGGCGGTATCTTACATCTACGGAGCGAGTTGGTGGGGCATTGATTTTCTCAGGGTAGTAAAAGATCTCGAAGTTGTCTACACCAATTTTCCAAATATGCAGGATCAAGGTCATATAACTGCTTTTGAGCGTTACCGCATGGCTCTGGCGGGGGTTGGGGACCAGCTTTCTTTGAAAGAAAAATGGTGTGATGCGGTTCCTTATTATTTTCAATCTCTCCAGTTGGGAGATAATGAAAAAGTAGCAGTAGCCTACACAAAAGCGAACAATAAGTGTATTGCTTTGACACCAACTGAAACACCGACAGTGGAACCCGTTTTGAATAATGAACCTATCATCACCGGGGCAAATTTGCCAGAGGGATCCACCACTGCCGCTTATGCCGGAAATGTTACCGGTAGTGATCCTGATTTGGATCCAATTACCTTTAGTGATATTTCCGGGAATTTAGCCGCTAATGGATTAAGCATGGATGCAGCTGGAAATATTTCAGGTACTCCGACTGCAGTTGGAACGATCAATTTTACCGTTCAGGTGGATGATGGTCGAGGCGGAACAGCTTCGGCTGATTATTCAATCAACGTCACCAGCTAATAATAAATATTCAAATTTTAGAACTCGTCGAAAGGCGAGTTCTTTTATTTTCTGTATAGTTTATCCTAGACATCACACACAAGATGATTGGCTTAGTTTCTAGGACATTGTTTCCAATTATTGAAAGCTAGATTTGACCAGAGTTTCCACCTTGCAGTTTTGAAAGGTGCATTTTATTTTTTGCTAGTTGACAAATCTGGTTATTATTTGTATGATGATGTATGGAAGTCAGACCAGTATACAAGGTGAATATATGGCAATAAAATTTCTTGAACATAGATCATTAACCGAAGTAGTCGCGGGTAGATTGGCTACCTTCATACTTGATGGTACATATCCAGCTGAAACGCAATTACCTTCTGAAAGAGAATTGGTTCAAGAATACGGTGTTAGCCGCTCCACCTTGCGGGAAGCTTTAAAGATCCTGGGTGAGCACAAGTTAATCGAAGGACGGCATGGGGTAGGCTGGTTCGTCAATCGCATCAACTCTTCCAACATGGCGAAATCCCATGAATTGGCCAATATACCAAAAGAAGATACTCGCCCCCGACCGGCTTCATTGGATACAAGCCTGCCGGTCGGTCCGCGCAGGCTGCCGGTTGCTCCGGAAAAACCGCTCCAGATTCCTAATATGCATTCAGATCGTTTAGCTACTTTTAAGCTGATTTCCTGGTGGGAGCGGGAAAAGGTCGAAAATGCACGTGTACTGGTTGTCGGAGCTGGAGCACTCGGTAATGAGGTTATCAAAAATCTCGTCCTAATGGGAATTGGTAATATTTTTATTGTGGATTTTGACACCATCGAACTGGCAAATCTCAGCCGTTCCATTTTATATCGCGAATCTGATACTGGTCGGGAGAAAGCTGAAGTTGCTGCTGCACAGGCCAAAGACATCAATCCGAATGTGCATGTGCAATTCCTGCATGGTGATATCTCCACGATGCTTGGATTGGGGATTTTTCGGAGGATGGATGTAGTCATCGGGTGCCTGGATAATCGTGAGGCGCGTCTGGCAGTCAATCGGTTTTGTTACTGGATGAACATTCCCTGGGTGGATGGAGCCATTCAAGAATTTCTGGGATTGGTGCGAGTGTTCGTTCCCGGCGATGGCGCGTGTTTTGAATGTACTTTGACAGAACAAGCCCGCCGCGATCTATCGATGCGCTATTCCTGCCCCCTGCTAGCCCGCGAAAACGTGCTGTTGGGAAAAGTGCCAACGACACCCACAATTGCTTCCATCATTGGTGCCATGCAGGCTCAGGAAGCGCTAAAGCTCATCCATAAATTGCCAGTCGAACCGGGAAAGGTCATCCACTATAATGGAATGACCAATGATATGTACACCAGCGCCTACCAGTCCAGGGAAGATTGTGAAAGCCATTGGATCTACGGGGATATAACAGAATTACCTGCCAAAGCGGAACAAACAACGCTTGCTGAACTTCTTCAGATTGCACAAGATGACCTGGGAACAGATGCAATTCTGGAGTTGGATCAGGAGATCATTCTTTCTCTTCGATGCCCAAAATGCTTAACGACAGAAAATGTTTTAAAACCCATCTCACTTGTCAGTTTTCAGGGAGCACATTGTGCGGTCTGTGGCACCCTTCGCGAAATTGAAATGACCCACATCATTACTGGTAATGAACCTTTCTTGAACCGAACTCTTGTCAGTGTAGGAATTCCACCCTTGCATATTATCAGGGCAACTAATGGAACGGATTATCGTTTTTATGAACTGACTGGTGACCTTGAAAATGCCCTCCACTTTAATCATTTTAATAAACCGGAAAACGGTTTCCTATCTCCCAACTTACGGATCCGCCTTGGAGATGAGGTGGAGGCAGCACCTCAAATTGCAGGTCCAAACCGACTGCGGGTGATACTTAAGGATGAAGAATGACAAGTGCGATGTCAAATCCAATACAGGATTCCAGGCAAACAATGACTGCATTCTTCAAGAAATTTTTCTTCCAGGTTGCGATCATTATCATTGTGATCCAATTGTCCATTGCAGCCAGCTGGGCTTGGACCTGGATGCTATTCTGGAATCAGGTATTTGGTTATATTTTCATCAAATTTGCCACAGTGATCGGTTCGGCACTACTTTCCGGCTTGATTTCCAGGGTGATTCTGAAAGATCATTTACGCATAATGGGTTGGTTGAGTGCTGAGATTTCCGTCATCTTCAGTCTGGTTGGAATATCATTTTTTACACAGAACCTGGTGGGATTTCGCCTGACGTTAATTTCTCAACCAATTACAAATTGGGACGGCCTTTGGCAAATAACGATGGCAGGAGTAACGACCTGGCTGGTTTTATATGCCTGGAGCAAACCGCGATTACCAGCCAGTATTCATAGTGAACTCGTGGAACCACGAGAACAAATCTCCACGGTAATGGAGAGCTCTCTTCAAGCAGTCCCGCAAACCAACCTTCCTTTACGTGAAAAAACCCGGACAATCAGGAATACGATCAAACCAAGGAAAAGACCGGCAGCACGAATGCGTGGACATCAAACTGTTCATTCCAAGAATTCCGTTGTGAACTATCTGAAGAAATTGAATACCAGAGCTGCTGCATTGATTGGACAATTTCATTTTCCTGCGATTTTTCAAGTTGGGTCAAGGCAAACCCGGGGTATTTCCCCTCAACCAACCAGAAAAGCACCAAAATCTGCGGTCAAGCCGGTTCAGCATAAGTCCATTTCAAGGAAGCCCAAGCCGATCCGTTTGGTTGGATTGGAAGAGCATCGCTGCCCTTATTGCCTCGAACTGGTGGAAGAGAATGACCCGGCTGGAGTAGTGGTATGCCCGATCTGTCATGCCAATCATCATAAAAGTTGTTGGGATATCTCCGGTACATGCCAGGTACCCCATATTCAAAGCTGATTTTCTGGAATTATCAATTGTTAGCATTTATTTCTTTTGGAGGAACGTATGGTGGATGTACCTGTGACAATCGTTTTACCCAGTGGTGGAGCCCGAAGGGCAGATATTCCAGATGATGTTCCGGTAGGTGAGATCATCGAGGAATTAACCTCATTGCTTAAGCTGCCTACTGTTGGTCCCGATGGCAGGCCTATGGGTTATCGGCTTGATAGTAAAGCTTTAGGTAAGGAGCTCACGGAAAAAGAAACCTTAGCCAGTGCACATGTTCCTTCAGAAGACCGTTTGATGATCTCTGCCGATATCACTGCAGGTGCTGGTGTATCGATCGATGTCAGCCCACGTATTCGCCGGTTAAAAATGGATTATCAGCTCATCCAGGAACTGACAGCCAGGAGCGATCTAATTCAAGTTGAACCGTTATTGGTGCGCCCTGGCCTTCCACCGGAACACTACACCGTTACCTTTAAGTGCAAGAGCATAATCGGTATCGATGGGAAAGGGAATCCAAAGATTGGTGAACACCACCAGGTAGACATTTACCTGCATACTCAGTATCCCCAACGATGGCCTGGAATGAAATGGCTAACTCCGATCTGGCATCCCAATATCAACCACTTGAACGGGACAGTTTGCATAGACGCAGCCTGGTGGGCAGCTTCCAGATCTTTGGATCGATTGGTCATTATGTTGGGAGAAATGCTGCAATACAAGAACTTTCATGATGATCCAACAAAACCGCCTTTTCCCTGGGACCCTGATGCGGCGCGCTGGTGTAGGGAATATCGAGGAAAGCATCCGGATGCTTTCCCGTTAGATAAACGTGAACTTTTGCGCCCGGAACGCATTAAGTTCAAGAAAATTGAAGCTGTAACACCGTCCAGAATAAGATTGAAGTGATCGATCAATGAGCGCTCAAAATAATAATTACCTAATGATAAAAATTGAGGAGAAAAACCATGTCTGATATTAATGTTACTTTAGTGCTTCCATCCGGAGGCAGTCGTGTCGCAGAAGTGCCGGGAGATGTACCGGTCAAAGAACTCATTCCAGAGCTTGCCACCTCATTGGAACTCCCGACCACCGGACCCGATGGAAGGCCAATCAACTACCGTTTGGATAGCAAGGCTTTAGGTCGTGAACTCCAGGAGACTGAGACCTTATCCGATGCAAAAATTCCCCAGGACGATCGAGTGATGATCACTGCAGATATCACTGCAGGTTAATAACATTGCTCACCTTTAAAAAACATGGACAAAGGATTTGCCATGCTCAGTAGTACAGAACCAACCAAAACCAGCATCCAATTGCTTCCATCAGAAGAAGTCTTGCCGCGTTCAACGCGCATGCCTTTTTCTCAGGCAATCAACTGGCAACCAACTCATAATGGCGATAGTTTGCCTGAACCTGTCGTATCTGTATTCATGACCCGACCAGCATTTAGCGAATGCTGCAACCACGCCATGAGTGATATGGATAATGAAGTGGGTGGATGGCTGCTGGGAAAATGGCGGACAGATAAAGAAACTAATAAACAATTCATTATTGTGGACACAGTCCTGCCAGCTCAAAACACAGTTTCCCGCAGCACCTATTTGACGTTTACCCAACAAAGCCAGGTGGATTTACGAAATCACCTGGATGAAAAATACCCGGATAAAGAGCTGGTAGGTTGGTTCCACACGCATCCACGAATGGGTGTTTTCCTCTCCAGTTATGACACCTGGCTTCATCAACACTTTTTTCCCGAAATGTGGCAGGTGGCACTGGTGATCGAACCTCATTCAGGTGTGGGTGGTTTCTTTGTAAGGCAGAAGGACGGCGAATTGGATCCACGCCAGTATTATGGATTTTATGAATTGGTAGAAAATATCGAGCAAAGTGTGGTTGATTGGCATAATTTGACAATATCACCTTAATCTTTGCAAAAGGAGGTAACAATGACGCGAATAATGCGTTTGTATTATTACGGTGTTGCCGGTGCGATTGGCGGTTTGATTGCCTGGCAGTTTAGTAACCTGATTGGTCTTTCTTTTACCCCAATCCTCTACCTGAACGAGATGATCGTAGGCGCAGTGATCGGTCTGTGCATCGGTGTCAGCATTGGGTTGGTCGAAGGGGTCTTACGTCAGAACCTGGTCTATTCCCTTCGATCTGTGGCTGTTTTTGCAGGGTTGGGAGCAGCAGGTGGTGCAATTGGTCTTCCGCTCGCTGAGGGTCTATTTCAACTCTCTGGTGGAATAATTTGGGGGCGGTTGTTTGGCTGGGCAGTATTTGGATTGTTAATCGGATTAGCCGCCGGATGGATGGGGGGAGCTCAGGTTTGGAAAAGTGGCCTGGGAGGTTTTATCGGCGGGCTCATGGGAGGAATAATTATTAAGCTCAGTCCAAAAATGGTTATCAAATGCTTTGGTCGGTAAAGCCATTGGCTTGATCCTCCTTGGCACTTCGATCGGAGTATTTATTGCTCTCATCGTCTACCTGCTTTCCCGAGCCTGGATTGTGGTAAAAAGCGGCAAGTTGAAAGGGATGGAATTTGTTTTGGACAAATTCATGAAACAAAAAAGCCCGAGTGCTTTTATTGGCAGTGATGCACTGAAGGCAGAAATTGTTTTACCAGATCCTGATATCGCTCCCCAACATGCCATGCTGAAAGGGTTTGAAACACACTTCACCATCAAAGATATGAGTATGAATGGAACCTTCTTGAATAATAAAAAAGTTGAAGTGGCACGCTTGAGTGATCATCAAGTTATCCGGTTGGGGAACACCGAATTGGTGTATTTCGAAAAGAGGTAAATGATGAGACAAAAATATAACTCCACCATACTTATTTTCGTTTGTTTCTTGACTATATTCAGCTCCGCTTTTACCTTCCATCCTGCATCTAGTTTTCAGAATGAGGATGAAGTAAATCTGCGGATCACCCAGGTGGATACATCCCATTTCCCGCAGGTGATGGTCTATGTCTCTGCTATGGATTCAAATGGGGATCCGGTACCTGTCAACCCGGCGAACCTGGTCCTCAGGGAGGATGATCAAAAAGTAAATATCGATACGATGAAAGGGGAAGGAGATAGTGGACAACTAACCACCATGCTCGTTATTGACATCTCCGGCAGCATGAATGCTGGTGGAAAACTGTCGATGGCTAAAAAGGTGGCTGGTGAATACATAACTCAAATGCGGTCGAATGATCAAGCCGGGATTGTTGCATTCAACAATAAAGTAAACCTGGTTCAATCAGTAACCACAGACCGCGATACACTTAAGTCGGCTATCGATAATCTGAAAGCTGGGAACGATACAGCCATGTATGATGCTTTGATAAAAGCTACCGATGAATTAAACCCGCTCAGTGGCCGTAAAGCCATTATTGTCCTCACTGATGGTCTGGACAACCAAAGCAAGAACACACCAACCGATGTGCTGAATAGCATAGGTAAGTCAGGACTGTCGATCTCCACCATTGGGCTTGGTGATCCGGGACAAAGCCCCGGCAACATGACCGCCCTGGATGAGAAAACATTGAGTGCGCTGGCTGAAAAAGCTGGAGGAAGCTATGGGCTGGCGACTGATCAGGAATCATTGATGCAGATCTATGAAAAATATGGTCGGGCATTAAAAAGCGAATATGCCATCACATACACCAGTCAATCCAAGTTGAGAGATGGTATCAATCGCAGTTTATCGGTTTCGCTTGAGGAAGGTGGAATTGCCTCATGGTCTGGTGAGACCAAGAATTCAGATTTAACCCTGGCGGAATTGTACCAGAAGTGGCTTCTGCTACATCCTGGCCAATATTTTTTGGTTTGCTGGCAATACTGATAATTCTTCTTTTTCTACCCATGATAATCCGGATGGTGAAGAAAATCAGCCCGCAAAAGGAAGCTGCTCCGGTTATGCCTGTAAAAAAAGCTACTCGGGTGAAGTTAAAATAACTTGTAGATTGTAATAGACAACTTTGACCGTAATAATAAGAAGTCGAAATGCCTGGTAAACCTTAATAATTGAATTATGTCAAAAAAACCTCTACCAATTTCTGCGGTAGAGGATTTTATGTAATTCTAAAATTTATACTTCCAATTCATTTGTACGCCAATGATCTGACAACAGTCCCGGTCAAGTCGTGGGCCATTGCACCATCAATATGAACGGGGATTATTTCCCCGATCGGAAGCTCTTCCTGGATGACGACCATCCCATCAATTTCTGGTGCGTCCCGATATGATCTGCCAATACTGATGCCATCCCCGGCACCTTCCACCAACACATCCAGGTTTTTCCCCACAAGGGTTTGATTGTTTACCATGGATATATTTTCCTGGAGCAGCATTAACCTCTCCAGCCTGTTGTGTTTTACTTCTGCCGGGATTGGATCTCCTAAAGCTTCGCTTGCTGTTCCCGGTTCAAATGAAAAGGGAAAAGCACCGACATGATCAAGTTTGAGTTCATCAATAAAATCGAGCAATGTCTGGAATTCCTTTTCAGTCTCTCCGGGGTAACCGACTATAAACGTAGATCTGATCGCCAGGTCAGGCATAGCCGTACGCATTTTCCCGATGGTATTCATGACCCAATCGATATTATGCGGCCGATTCATTCTCTTTAACATATCCGGGTGACCGTGCTGCAATGGGATATCCAGGTAGTGCAAGATCTGCGGTCGGGAAGCCATAACATCGATCAGACCATCTGTCACATAACCCGGGTAGGCATACATCACCCGAATCCAATTCAAATCAGGCACTTCATCCGTCATCTTTTCAAGCAACCTGGTTAATCCATCACGGATGTTCAAATCACTTCCATAGTCAGTTGAATCCTGTGCAATCAGGACAATTTCTTTGACACCGGCAGATTGCAGAGTTTTTGCTTCTTGAATGATCGAATCTGCTGGTCGACTTACAGCTTTTCCTTTGATCAGTGGTATTGCACAAAAAGCACAGGGTCTCCTGCAGCCGTCTGCGATCTTGATATATGCGCTTCCAGCCTGCCTTGCAGCTCGCAGGATACCATCCACTTCGCCACTGGAATCAGGCACATCCGGAAGGTGATAGAGTGGTTGGGGGTCTTTTTGACTGCGGAGCGCACGAACAACCTGGACAACATCCATCCATCTCCGGGTACCAAGCATGCCATCGATCCCAGGAATCTGGCGGGAGACCTCCTGCCGGTATCTTTGCGTGAGGCAGCCAGCAGCCACAATGAGTTGGCCTTTATGCTTTTTGGCCGTCAGGTCCTTAAGAATGGAATATGACTTATCCCTTGCATCACCGATGAATCCGCAGGTATTTACGATCACAACACCTGCTTTTTCGGGCGAGTCAATAAATCGAAATCCATCCCTGACCAACAATTGAGCCATAGAATTCTGAATTGACTGTGTTCTTGGCACATCCAAGAGAAATAATACAAACATCATTTAATTTCATTTCTACCTTTAATGATTACTGGGTTGGGGTCCTGCTGGGAGTTCGCGTTCGCGTGGGATAAGGCGTGGAAGTCGGCATTTTCGTTTTCGTGGGTGGATAAGTATTTGACGGCTTTGGTGTCTTACTTGGTTTCAAGGTTGCTGATGGTGTTACAGATGGAGTAAATGTAGGTGTACCAAAAGAATTGATGTCGAAGATCAGGTGGATGACACTGCCCTGTGGACCAAGATTTCCCAGATCGGTTTGGTTGAATATCACCTGGATTGCTGCTGCATTTCCGCAGATTAATTCTACTTGTTTCTTTCCTTCAAAAAGGTAAGGGTTGCCAGGGGTCAGTCTCCCATTAAAAACAACCTTACCATCCACTAAAACTTGCATGTAAGCGCTTTGATTCGCCACAAAAAATACACTCACCGGAGATCCAGAAAGAGCAGGAGCAGCGAATGTCAGGGTAGGTCGATCAGCAGGTATGACAGCAGTTACAGTCTCTGTAGTCGGTGGTTCGAGTGTGGCTGTTGGAGTTAAGCCTGCTTCAGCTGTGGCTGTGTGGATCAACGCATCTATCTGTGCCTGGGCAGTTTTTGTAGCACGAGGATCAACCTGGTAGCTTACAATTGCGCTGGCTCCCCAGATCAAGCTGGCAAATGTAATGATAACTAGAATGATCACGACAAAAATATCCAGGGAAAATAGACTCCTTGCTGAAGGCAGCCCCTGTTTTGGCATACCTCCCGGGTTTGGAACTTTAATTGATCGCTTCTTATGTTTACTTTCGACGAGTAATAAAGCTTCCTGGCGTTTCAGCTGTAAAGCTTCTGCAGATTTTAATAAGATGGCTTCTGTGTCCAGATCCAGGAAACCAGCATAATTATTCAACATACCCTTGCATTGGACTGAAGATGGCAGTTCGTCAAACCTACCCTCCTCAAGTGCGATGACATAATGCAAAGGGATATGCGTAATCTCTTCAATACTTGTTGTCGATAAACTTAATCGGTTCCTTTGCTTCTTTAGGTCATTTCCTATTTCGGAAAAAAGCTTTTGAGCTCCATCCTTCTGATCATCGATACTAACAGAATTTGCAGGATGAATTGGATTATCCGCATCCCTGAGTTGGACTGAACCGTCTTGATCGGTGTTCTTAAAATCATTAATTTCAATCGCCTGATCCAATTTCAGGGTGCTTTTACCCGAAAGGAGCAGATCCTCAAGTTCCTTCGGTGGTAAATTGAAGTAATCCCAATACATCCTTATAAAGCCACGTCCCTGTACTAAGGATGGTAAATCATCAAAGCGGTCTTCTTCGATCGCCAGAAGATACTTCTCTTTTATGCGCAAAGCACGGTAAACCTGCTCCAGAGTTAATTTCTTCTGGCTGCGGGTTTTAGCGATGATTTGACCAATGCTTTCAGTCATGATGATTAGGGATTAAAACAAGCCGGTCTGGCAGATTTTGAGAATTTGCCAGACCGGTGAAATGCATTAGAATATTTGATTCTGGCCTAAGAATCTGATACCGATTATTCCTTGACTTCTTCAACTTCAACAGGTTTTTCGGTAACAGCTTCAACCACCGGGGTTTCTTCTGGTAATCCGGCAACAACTTCACCTTCACGATGAACAATGATCTTCACTTCCGGCATCAGATCCACAGTCAGGCGAATGTGGGCTTTCTTTTCACCAAGTGTACGGATGGGTTGAATATCCACCTGGTGGCGTTCAACAGTAACTCCACTTTTTTCTTTGATGGCATCCACGATCATCTGAGGGGTAATTGATCCGTAGAGTTTCCCAGTTTCACCGGCTTTTGAGCCAAATGTCAGGGTTAAACTTGGATAGGACTTCTGCAACGCTGCCCATTTCCTGGTTCAAAGCTGCTCTCCGGATGGTAGCCTGCTGACGAATGCTTTCAGACTGTTTCATGGCTCCGGGTGTAGCTAATACTGCAAGATTTGTCGGGAGGAGAAAGTTGCGGCCATAGCCATCAGCGACACGTTTTACGTCACCGGCACGGCCTAATTTATATACGTCTTTAAGTAATAGTACTTTCATTTTCAAGCCCTTCTTTACGAAGATACTCTAATGCGAAGGGTACAACGCATCAGGCGGATGGGAGTATACCATAAAATCGAATGATTCTTTAGTATATGAAGTGTAATAAAGTTTTCACTTCATATTTCCCATTGCCTAATCTCCCGTTTCGATGTCCTTCTTTGCCCTGGTCAGGAAATCGGCCACACTCATGGCACCAGGGTTTTCACCATTGCGCAATCGGAGTGCGACCTGCTTGTTATCCATCTCCTGGTCACCCACAACAAGCATGTAGGGGATCTTTCTGCTTTTGCGCATCGCGGATCTTGGAATTCATACGTTCAGAGCGTTCATCCACTTCCACCCGCAAACCTTCAGCTTTGAGGTTTATTGCCAGATCTTTGCAGTATTCCATATGGCGGTCGGCGATCGGGATGAGGACTGCCTGCACAGGGTTGAGCCACACAGGGAAAGCGCCGGCGAAATGCTCAATGATGACGCCAAGGAAGCGTTCCGTTGTTCCGGTCACCGCGCGATGCAATAGTACAGGGGTATGTTCCTGACCGTCCTCGCCAATGTAGATACAGCCTAACCGTGCAGGCTGAATGAAATCCACCTGGATGGTGGAAAGCTGCCATTCACGGCCGAGAACATCTTTCGCCATGAAATCAGCTTTCGGGCCGTAGAATGCGGCTTCGCCGGTGGCCTCATAAAAATCCACATTATTTGCCACCAGCGCACTGCGCAGGGCTGTTTCAGCTAAACTCCATTTTTCAGGGTCCTGAACGTATTTACCGCCTTCACCCTGAAGTGATAATCGAACGCGGTAATCAATGAAGCGATAGCGTTCCAGTACTTCCTTGATGACCTGCAAGTCGAGCGAGAATTCGCTTTCGATCTGTTCCGGCGTGCAGAAAGTATGGCAGTCATCCTGAGTAAGCGCACGAACGCGTGTAAGCCCGCTGAGTTCGCCGGTCTTTTCATAACGGTAAAGTGTGGCAAATTCTGCAAAGCGCATGGGCAATTCGCGGTAGGAATGCCGGCCCATCTCATTAAAGAAGGTCATATGACTGGGGCAGTTCATCGGTTTCAAACGGAAGGAGATATTACCATCCACCATGGGTGGGAACATGGCATCCTTATAGTTCTCATAGTGACCCGAACGCTTATAGAGGTCTTCCTTCACCAGGTTTCCGGTCCAGACATGTTGGAAACCGTATTTCGTTTGTACGTCTCGCACATAGGTTTCCATCAGGTGACGGAGCATCTCACCTTTGGGGGTGAATAACGGCAACCCGGGGCCAACATCATCAGAAAAGTAGAACAAACCCAGTTCTTTGCCCAGTTTGCGGTGATCGCGCTTTTTGGCTTCTTCCAGCTTCCATAGATATTCTTCCAATTGCTTGGGATTCTCCCAGGCGGTGCCATAGATGCGCTGCAGCATTGGACGTTTCTCATCACCGCGCCAGTAAGCGCCAGCAACACTCATCAGTTTAATGGCAGATGGATTGATCTTCCCTGTGTTTTCCACATGAGGGCCGCGGCACAAATCCGTAAAAGTATCATGCGTATAGGTAGATATTACTGGTTTCTCGTTGATAGGATTGCCATACTCATCCTGGCCGCCTTTATCAAGTCCATCGATCAATTCCACTTTATAAGGTTGGCTGCTGAATAGCTTACGGGCTTCATCTGCACTGAGCTCTTTGCGAATGAACGGGTGGTGTGCGGCGATGATCTGCCGCATCCGTTTCTCGATGACTGTCAAGTCTTCAGGGGTGAGGGCGCGTGGCAGGTCAAAATCGTAATAAAAGCCATCTTCAATTGGTGGACCAATGGTGACTTTCCCATCCGGGAACATTTCCATCACAGCCTGAGCCATAATATGAGCGCTGGAGTGGCGGATGCAGTATAGTTTGGTCTCTTCGTATTTTTCTTCCATTTCGTCTCCTTCATTTCACCCTCTCCCTCTGGGAGAGGGGAGGGTGATGGTTAACTTTAAATAAAAACACTCACCCATACTGGGGTGAGAGCTTAACTCACACGGTTCCACCCAGATTAAATGTTTTGGTCAACCTGAGGGAAAGGAAGGGTCTCTACTTTTTTGGATAGAGATAATTCTCTATGTTCAGAATGACGAAAACATCCATCTCATTGGTGCAGGTAACGGTTGCCGCCGGATTCCATACTTACCGGTTGGTGTTCAGGTTTCAGCTCGCGGGTGGTTTTTACCGGATGGGTATGGGTTTGCTCTCAGTCTTGGAAACCCTTCCTGTCTACCGGAGATCCAGTTACTCGTCCCGGTTATTGCTTTGTGACGATATTATACATCAAGTGACGGGAATTGGAGTACATAATGCATATGGTTAATAAGTAAATTCAATCCAGAATCACAAAACTTTCATTCTCCCCGATAACAATAAAGTTTGATAAACTATTTCTTAAGCATGAATCGTTTCTTTGACCTAAATTAATTACCGGAGGAAGTTGATATATGAAAGATCAAAATGAAATATTGGGATTATTTGAAGAATGGAACAATGCATTACTTTCCAGAGACGCCAGTCAGGTAACAGCTCTTTATTCTCCTGACGCTGTCCTTTTACCTACTGTCTCTAATAAAGTCAGGCACAATCATGGTGAAATCAGGGATTATTTCGAACATTTCATTCAGAAAAATCCGAGTGGCAAGATCTATTGAGCACAATATTCGCATATTCGAAGATATGGCGATAAATTCAGGGGTATACCATTTCGCACTTAACCCGAATAATGATGAAAGCAGCATTGTAGAAGCGCGATATACATTTGTTTATCGAAAAATGGAAGGCAAATGGTTGATCATTGAGCATCATTCGTCTGCATTTCCTGAGAATTAAATTCTCAGGGATGGCTTGACCCACATCATTGTATAATCAACAAATCACTCTTGAGGTATTTTATGGCTTACCCTGGTGTAATTCAAAGCTACCGCTCCTTGTTGGACATACCCGCACATACTACCAATATCACCCTTTTGGAAGGGAATACTCCGCTCATACCTGTTCCAGCTCTTGCGAAAAAACTGGGCGGCGGGTTTGACCTATTTGTCAAGTTTGAAGGGTTAAACCCTACAGGTTCATTCAAAGACCGCGGCATGACAGTAGCTATCAGTGAAGCTGACGGAAGGGGAGTGAAGACAGTCATGTGTGCATCCACTGGAAATACGGCTGCTTCCGCGGCTGCTTATGCAGCCCGGGCTGGGATGCGCTGTATTGTGCTCATTCCGGAAGGAAAGGTGGCAGCCGGGAAATTAGCGGGGGCAATAGCCTATGGCGCGGAAGTACTCCAAATTCAGGGATCTTTTGATGATGCCTTGACCCTGGTTGTGGAACTGACCAATAAATACCCCATAGCACTGGTCAATTCACTCAACCCATACCGGCTTGAAGGACAAAAGACTGCTGCTTTTGAGGTTTGCGAAACTTTAGGTTTCGCACCGGATTGGTTATGCCTTCCAGTGGGCAATGCAGGGAATATCAGTGCATACTGGATGGGTTTCAAGCAATACCATGATTTGAAAGATTTTGGTCTTCCACACATACTGGGTGTCCAGGCAGCCGGTTCAGCTCCCCTCGTGTTGGGTCACCCGGTGGATCACCCGGAAACAGTGGCGACAGCCATACGTATAGGCAAACCCGCCCGCGGTGAACAGGCTCTTCAGGCTGCCGAAGAATCGCTTGGGCAGATCATGGCTGTGACTGATGATGAGATACTGGAAATGCAGAAGATGCTGGCATCCAGCGGGATCTGGGTGGAGCCAGCTTCGGCTGCTGGCCTTGCAGGGTTGAGGCACGAAATAGAGGCAGGTCATTTTGACGCCAAGGGAAAGACAATTGTAGGGGTGTGTACAGGACATGGATTGAAAGATCCGGAAATTGTGACCCGTGGTTTCAGTTTTAGAGCGTTGCCGTCTGAGTTCAAGGCAATCGAATTGGTCATCATTGGAAAAGGATAACCAAAATGTCTGAAGTCATTGTTCATGTACCAGCGACAACTGCGAATCTTGGTCCAGGATTTGATTGCCTGGCAATGGCACTTGACTTATGGAATGAGGTTTCATTTTCTGTTTCAGGCACAGGCATCCACATTGAGATCGAGGGTTTTGGTAAAGAATACTTTACCTGTTGATGGCAGTAATCTCATTGTGCAATCTGCCCAGCGTACTTTTCAACTGCTAGGCTGCGAATCTCCGACCGGATTATCCATTTTATGTGAGAACCAGATTCCACTTGGATCTGGTTTAGGATCCAGTGCTGCAGCAGTTCTTGCGGGAGTTCTGGGGGCGAATGAATTATGCGGTGCTCCACTTTCTCAAGTAGACGTTCTAAACCTGGCAGTAGAGATCGAAGGCCACCCGGACAATGCCGCTGCAGCGCTTTTTGGGGGATTGGTTATCGTCGGAAACAATGGCGAAAAGTTGGTCACCCGCCCGGTGGGTCTGCCCAGAGTTGGGGGAGAAATACTGCAGACTGCCGTAGTATTTCCGGATTTTAAATTATCGACGCACGATGCCCGTATGGCGTTGCCAACACAAGTCGCATTCACTGATGCTGTTTTTAATATTGGTATGAATGCGCTCGTTGTTCAGGCATTAATCGAAGGAGACCTTGTACTTCTGGGAGATGCAATGCAAGACAGACTACATCAGCCTTACCGGTTGAAATTGATCCCGGGAGCAGAAGCGGCGATCCGGGCAGCCAGGGTGAATGGTGCTGCAGCAGCTGCCCTTTCCGGGGCGGGACCATCTGTGATCGCTTTTGGGTTGGAAGATATGCAAGTAGTGGCTGATGCGATGATGAAGGAGTTTCACAAGGCAGGATTGGAGTCGCAATCATTTTGCCTGCCTGTTTCAGAGGCGGGTGCCTGGGTGGAGCGTGTGGAGGAGTAATATCCTAGTATCAAGCAATATATTACAATAATAAAAAAACATCCTCTCCAAAGAAGATGTCTTATGGCGGAATAGGGCTCGAACCTACGACCTTGATCCCTCGATGGGGCACGATGTCAATAATTAAAAAAACATCCTCTCCAAAGAAGATGTCTTGTGGGCGGAATAGGGCTCGAACCTACGACCTTGAAATCCCTCGATGGGGCACGATGTCAATAATTTAAATAAAAACATCCTCTCTAAAGAAGATGTCTTGTGGGCGGAATAGGGCTCGAACCTACGACCTTGAATCCCTCGATGGGGCACGATGTCAATAATTAAAAAAAACATCCTCTCCAAAGAAGATGTCTTGTGGGCGGAATAGGGCTCGAACCTACGACCTTGGAATCCCTCGATGGGGCACGATGTCAAAATTTAAATAAAAACATCCTCTCCAAAGAAGATGTCTTGTGGGCGGAATAGGGCTCGAACCTACGACCTCACGGATGTCAACCGTGTGCTCTAACCAACTGAGCTACCCGCCCGAAGTGAGAGCATTATACTTAATCCTCGCTAAAATGACAATGGTAAACATAAATCTGTGACCTGCTGATCGTGGAAATTTAAAAACTATTGCACAGAGTAAGTGAGGAAAATTCACCTAATGATCATTCAATTCTGGTATGACCAACGGGTAACAAACTGTCCTTATAGATAAATACAGAAGTAATCATCCACAGGAAATTGTATTTTAATATCCGCATATTCCTGGTTTCTGCCCCGTAATTGATCAGGGCAATGATCAACCCGGATGTCAAACGGACTGATCCAAGTGGATCAAGGATGATGGATGTAGGTAAGATCGGGTAGATAAGTGCGTAAAAGAAAAGACCGAACAGGTGAAGTGAAAATTCTCTTCTCCAAATTTTATAAACACAAAAGATAATACAAAGTAGAGATGGTATTACAGTCAAAGGAACAACAACCACAGAAAGCAGGGGAAATAATTCCGGTTGATACAGAGCGGTTTTCCACCATCCGAAATAGGGAATCCATTCGAACCCGGTTGAATAAGCTCCACCAGATCCAATTCCCCAATTATCAAAAAAGATCCGCAGTAATACCAGCCAGACAAGGAACGGTGCAACGACAGTTACTCCAAAAATAGTGATTTTGCTCTCCCGTTTTATTAACTGAAACAGCCAAAATCCAAAAACCAGGGGAAGCACAATTTCCTTCGTAAGAATAGCCAGTGCAAAGAGGCTTCCGCTTATTTTCTTTCGATGATCGATCCATGCCAACAATCCAGCCTGGTAAAAAAAGAAGGCAAGAGGTTCGGTTAAATCCAAACGGAGTGACATGAGTGAGCCGATGAATAACCCATAGGGTAAAGCATACCAACGCGATAAGCCTTGCCTTGTTAAAGTTTTTTCCAACATGAAAGTCGTGCCAACCAGGGCTAAATAATTAATAAAAATTAATACCCAGGGAAGCAACCGATCGTTTCCCAGCGAGAGCAGATATCCGAGTACAGGATAAATTATCCGTCGATATCGGTATGCAGGAATATCCATTGCACTCCATGCATGGAGGGGATCTTTGGCGATGAAATAATAAAACTGTCCATCGTAACCGATCGTATCGCCCGGAATGGAAGAGTCATACAGACTGCCTGCCTGTACGAAAACCATAGGATCGTTTTCATGCATGGACAGAGTAATTGCTACATATAAGCCGGCAGATAATGCGATCACCATCCACGCTGATAACCCAATTCGCCAGATTTTATTTATCACTTGGCAACCTCTGGTAATGACTTTGTTCTGTTATCAGCAAAGTATTAAAACTTCAAAAATCAATTATTACCAGTATTATTCTACACGAAGCCAGTGAAATTTCTAATTTCTTTATGATAATCAGTCGACGTAATAATTATCTGTGTCTTCATGGGTGAAAGCGAGTAGGATAGGGTATAATTTCTTAGGAGAAAAAGCGAAAAGGACTATGCCGAACTCGCAAACGGAGACCCGTCGATGATCTGTCAATTGCTGAACTGCGCCATCTCTTATTGGAGAAGGAGCACAATGTCCACGATCAGCGGCTTGCACATTACCAAAAGACCGGGAGAGTAGTTCAAGTAACCAGGGATTCCAGTCTGGAGAACGAAAGAGAGTTATCGATTCCAGACATTGATCCATTATTGGATTTTCCTGCCAAACCTGGCAAAAGGCGAGGACAAACTCGATGGGTTGACAGTCTCCTTTTCCTGGTGGAAGCAGCAGCGGTAATCGGTTTGATATTTGTGCTGTTTAATGGTTTTTCGGTCCTCCGGAACTTGAATCGGGAGGTTATTGCAGCTCTTGAACAACCAACACTTGTACCGACACCTTTGATTGTCGCTGTGGTTTTACCTGGAGGGCACACTCCACCCAATAGTGCGCAAGGTGCTCAACCAAATACTGCAGAAATACCTGAGCATTTGTTACCAATCGTTCAAAGCCTGGCTAACATCCCAATACCGACAGCCAGTCCTGAACAAGCCATCCGCATACAGATACCAGCCATAAAAGTGGATGCACCCGTAGTTCAAGGAGATGGTTGGGATCAACTCCGCAAAGGGGTAGGACAAAACGTTGGCAGTTCAAATCCGGGAAAAACGGGAAACGTCGTACTTTCAGCACATAACGATGTATTCGGAGAGATATTCAAAGACCTGGATAAATTGAAAAACGGTGATCAGATCATCCTGTTTACCGTAACACGGCAATATACTTATACTGTACAAAAAACATTGATCGTTGAACCTACCCAGGTTGAGGTTATGCAAGAGACAACAGATCCAACCGTTACATTGATCTCTTGTTACCCGTATTTGGTGGATAAACAGAGAATTGTAATTCAAGCAACTTTACAAAAATAAGGAGTAATGCATGAGCAGCAAAACAAAAAGAAGAGTATCCGGTAGCACCTCAATAACAACTGATAATCAGGCAAATGCGACACTGGCAAGGCGGTTCAGCACCAGCACTGAATTCAATCCCGATTACACTCACATAAAAATAGGATTGAAACGAATTGGTATTTTGGCTGCCAGCTTTATTACCATACTTGTGGTTTTATCTTTCTTCCTTAAATAATCCTTCAGGTCATTTCTTCCGATCTATTTCGGAAGTTGATTCGTTTCATATCCAAATCAGATTAAAAAGGAGATTGGCATGTCACGAATGTTTGTTCCAGGGCCGGTAGATGTAGCAGATGAGGTATTAGCTGCACAAACTAAACCGATGATCCCTCACCGAAGTAAAGATTTTGAAGCGATATTTAGAGGATGTGATGAAAAACTGCGTCAGGTTTTCTTTACTGAACGTCCGGTTTATATATCAACCTCCTCAGGATCCGGATTGCAGGAAGCAGGAATTCGGAATTTCGCCAACGAAACAGTGCTTTCCTGTGTCAATGGGGCATTTGCAAAGCGCTGGTATGATGTAGCGATAGCAAATAATAAGCAGGCTGATAAACTGGAAGTTGCCTGGGGTGAGGTGATCAAACCTGATCAACTTGCTGAAGCACTAAAGCAAAAGCATTATGAAGTGGTAACAATTGTTCATAATGAGACATCCACCGGCGCAGAAAACCCTGTAAAAGAGCTTGCAAAAGTTGTTCACGAGACAAGCCCGGACACATTGATATTGGTGGATGCAGTATCATCACTCGGTGGAACCAAGATCGAATGTGATGCCTGGGGGTTGGATTTCCTCCTGACTTCTTCACAGAAATG
Source organism: uncultured Chloroflexia bacterium (assembly GCA_963709535.1). Classification (GTDB taxonomy): domain Bacteria; phylum Chloroflexota; class Anaerolineae; order Anaerolineales; family Anaerolineaceae; genus PNON01. The sequence goes on from CAVPWY010000013.1 coordinate 298,137, forward strand.
CTTTGCACTGCCGCCTGGTATTGCTTTTGGTGCTGCTTCAGAAAGGGCAATGAAAAAAGCCGAAACAGTAAAATTCCGCGGCTGGTATTTTGACCTGTTGTTGCTTGAAAAACATCGTCTAAAAAGATTCCACCCCAATGACACCGGCAATGTCCCTGATTTGGGCCTTGATGTTCAATTGGATAGAATGCTGGCTGAAGGATTGGAAAATCGCTTCAAGAGACACGCTGCGATGGCAAAAAGAACCCAGGATTGGGCGGCAACCAAGGGTATGCTTCCATTGGCACCCGAAGGATATCGATCCAAGACTGTATCCACCATCAACAATACCCGAAATATGGATATTGCTGCATTGAATGAATTCCTAAAACCGAAAGGGTTAAGAATTGCCAATGGATATGGCGATCTTAAAGGAAAAACCTATCGTATTGCTCATATGGGCGAGATCAATATGAACGATGTTGACAAGCTTTTAGCTGCGATGGATGAATTCTTAAATCAGATGTAAATAGAACCGCATGCTGTTGATGTACGCAGAAGACAGAAATGCCTTCTGCGTTTTTATTTTATTTCTAAATGAGTAATTTACCAACGAGGGTAGCGTCATCAAGAGGACACGCTTATAATCCTCCTTGGAAAAAATCAAAACATAGGAATTATTAATGTCGGAAAATATACCCATCAAAAAACCTGCATTGCTTACACCTTTGCTGCTTCTTTTTATGCTGGCAATGGTCCTTGCGAACCTGGGTGGCAACATGTACGGACCATTGGAAGCATTGTATCTGAAAGACCTGGGAGCCAGTATTGGTCAAATTGGTATTTTCTATACGTTATCGCAAATTATCCCCCTTTTGCTTCAAATCCTGGGTGGTTGGGTTTCGGATTCACTGGGTCGATTAAAGGCAATCGCAATTGGAAGTGTGGTCGGGGTTTTTGTTTATATTCCACTCATATTGGCATCACGTTGGGAGTGGATTTTGGCTGCTTCCGCATTAGGTGCAATTACGCGGTCTCTGATTGGACCAAGCTTTGATGCATTTATTGCCGACCATTCGGATCCTGAAAATCGTGCCCGATTGTTTGGCGTAACCCAAACATTATTTGGCGTTGTCTCAGTAGTGGGACCAGTCCTGGGTGGGTACCTTGTGGAATCCATGAAATTTAAAGGTATGTTGATGGTAGCGGCAGTGCTATATGTGCTGGCAACAATTTTGCGTGTAGGTATGGCTCGGGAAGCAAGCAAAGGAAAGGAAGCCAATCCAACACCATTAACCTTTGGCAACCTTAAAAACCAACCTGGGATTAATGATGGGATTGATCCTTGCAGGAGGCCTTTTTACCTGGATCCTGGTCACCGATGGTGTGCGTGATATTTTCTTTAATATGTCATTTACATTTATGTCAGTGTATATGCAGGATATTGCCAAATTGACCATCAGCCAGATCGGAATAATGAATAGTGTTTTTGGTGTTGCCATGATGGTCGTCATGATTCCGGCAGGTTGGCTGGCTGATAAAGTTGGTGAGCGGGTCAATATTGCGGTCTCCTTCCTTTTATTGGCCATTGCTATCGGCTTAATGGCTGTTATTCCACCAGCCAGCCCTGCCTGGTTATATGGTTTGGGATGGGTGATAGCCGGTATCGGGGTCGGATTGGCGACTCCTGCATATCAATCTCTCATCAGTAAAGCAGTTCCACAACGATTAAGGGGAGTGGCATTTGGTCTATTCAGCACCAGCCTGGGATTAGTATCTCTTCCAGCCCCGGTGATAGGTGGATATCTTTGGGAGCATGTCAGCCCACAGTTCCCATTTATGGTCACAGCCGGTGCATCTTTATTATCCATCATTCCAGTCTGGTTCAAATTTAAGGTCAGTGGTGATATAAATATAGAAAATCAGGAAACGAACTCTATGGAGTAAAGGCAATCTGTGGAACAAGTCACGTTTGAGCTCGTAATTACGGATATTGCAAATGGTGGCGACGGTATTGGAAGACTGCCAGATGGCCGGGCTGTCTTCGTTCCATTTACAATTCCGGGGGAGACAATACGAGCTACTGTGGTTGAGGAAAAAAAAGGGTATGTAAGGGGAGAACTAAAAGAGGTAATCAATCCTGCCAGGGACCGTATTCAGCCGCGTTGCAAGCATTTTGGTACCTGTGGGGGATGCCATTTTCAACATTTGGGATACCAGGACCAATTAGGTATAAAAACAAAGATCATTGAGGATGTTCTTCTCAGGGTTGGAGGATTATCCGGAGTAAACCTTTTGCCCATTGTTCCCAGCCCCAGGGAATGGGACTATAGGAATAATGTTCAATTTCACCTGCATTCAAGTGGCAGATTGGGTTACCAGCGCCATTTATCGAATGAGGTCATCCCGATTGACGAATGTTTCCTCCCTTCGCCAGTCCTGTGGGATTTGCGTTCTCAGCTGGACCTGGATTATCAAACTGGTATAAAACGGGTTTCCTTCAGGGAAGGAATTGATGAGGAAGTTTTAATTCTCCTGGAAGGAGAAAATTCTGACCTTCCGGAGATGGAGATCAACCTGCCAGCGTCGGTTGTTCACCTTGGTGAAGCAGGGAATATTGTCCTCGCAGGCAGCGATTTTCTGATGATGCAGGTTAAAGAAAAACATTTCAAAGTCTCAGCAGAATCGTTTTTTCAAGTTAACACATCCATGACAGAAAAATTGGTTGACCATGTCCTCACTTTATTGCTAAAAGAGAAGTTAAATTGCCTGGTTGATTTGTATTGCGGTGTCGGGCTATTCAGCGCATTTACTGCGCGGATGACAAAAAACCTGATAGGGATCGAATTCAGTCATTCTGCATGCATGGATTACGCAGAGAATCTGGATGAATATGATCATATTGAGTTATACGAAGGTTCAGCGGATTTAATCCTGCCAAGGTTGGAGATCACTCCAGACGTTGTCATTGCAGATCCACCCCGGGCTGGAATTGGACGCAGCACCCTTGATGCCCTCGTCAAACTTAAACCAAAAAGAATAATCTATGTTTCCTGTGACCCGGCAACCTTAGCAAGGGATGCTTCACGGTTGGTAAAGGGTGGTTACAGGCTAATACAATTGACACCATTCGATTTATTTCCTCAAACTTTTCATATTGAATCTGTTAGTGTTTTTGACATGCAAAGCTAAACAGGTTAGTCAACTTCCACCTCTACTGGTCTGATTGTTGCATCGAAGATGATATTCGATGACCGACCAAATCGGGATACAGGAGGTAGAATGAAATTTAACCATAAGCTTTTACTATTAATCATCCTCGGAATATTGGGTATTACTGTTGCCTGTAATCTACCCGTATTCGCTACACCAGAACCATTTGTTTTCCCGACACCAGATATGACAATGACGGCATTATTTGCACCGACTTTGGTCCCGCCAACAAATACTGCTGTACCTGATACCGCAACACCGAATCCAACTGAGACCCCTCTACCGACAGCGACGGCTACAAATCCTCCACCCACGGCAACACCCACGAAAACAGCAATTCCTCCAACTGCAATACCGCCTTCCCACCGGACCAGTCCCCGCATTGAAGCTCAATACGTGAAACATCCACCGGCCCTGGATGGCGGCTGGGGAGATTGGGTTGCCACCGAATACTCTGCAAATTATGTCGTCTGGGGGGATGATAACTGGAAAAACTCAGATGATCTTTCTTCATCCATCATGGTTGAATGGGATGAAGATTACCTGTATGTTGCCTGGAAAGTTTTTGATGATAAATATGTCCAAATCTCGACCGGAGATGAGATCTACCTGGGTGATAGCGTGGAAGTCTTGCTTGACACATTTGTTCAGGCAGATTACTGGTACCAATACATAGATTGGGACGACTTCCAAATCGGAGTTTCACCTGGAAAAACCACTATTGGAAACAAAACTCAGGCTTATATCTGGTATCCTAATAATAAAACTGGTTCTACAACCAAAGTAATTATTGGAACCAAAGTCATCGGAGACGGGTATCGGGTAACCATCGGGATTCCGTGGAAAACACTGGGGGTAACACCATATACTGGTGCCCATTATGGTTTTGCAGCATCGGTTTCAGATGATGATTCCAAGCATGGAGGAGAACAACAATCCATGGTCTCCAGTTCTCCATACCGAATTTTGACAGATCCGACAACATGGGGGGATCTGGTTCTCGTAAAGTAATATACCCAATATTAACTAATAAAAAATCCTGGCTTATTTCATATAGGCCAGGATTTTTGTTGTAACTGCAAATACTAGAATAATATTGTGGCAAGTTCGGAACGATACAAACGTGCATCCGGATCGTCATCACCCAGCATCTGGAGTAAGGCCACTACGATAAGTCTGGCCTGCCCTTTTTTATACCGCTTATTTTTCCTTAGAATATCCAGTAAACCATCCAAAGCAGCTGGAATATTTCCTCGCCTGGCAAGCCGGATATTATTCCAAAAAGCAGCTTCCAGTTCATCATCACCCGTGATCTCTACATCATCAACCAACTCATATGCTTCTATCAATGGCCTCAGGTTTTCTGCCGAGCTAAACTCATGGCTGGCCGGGAATGACCGTAACACTTTATCCGCTTCAAGGCTTTTCCCTAATCCAATATAACTCGTAAGTAAACCTAGCATGCCTTTGGAATTATTCTCGTCCGTAATAAGCACTTCCTTAAATACTACTTCGGCCTGCTTCCAATCATGTTCACGGAGAAGTTCCATCCCTTTTTCTATTGATAGGTCTGCAGGGCTTGGCGCAAGGTTGTGTACGAATTCGCGGAGTGTCGATTCAGGTTGGATCCCGGAAAACTCGGCAACAACCTGTCCTTTCAGAAAAGCCTTGACCGTGGGAATCGTCCTGACACCATAACGGATGGAAAGGTTCTTATTAAAATCCACATCAACTCTGCCGAGACGGATCGTACCCCGACCTTCAGACGTTAATTTTTCCAGCATTGGGCTCAGGATTTTACATGGACGGCACCATTCCGCCCAAAAATCCACCAGGACAGGGACATTTTTGGAGTACTCGAGTACTTCAAATTCGAAATTAGATTCATTGACTTCTACTACAAATTCTTGAGACATTTATTGACCTTGTAACTTATACCTTATTAATTCAAAAGATCGATCGCAATAAAATCCGATATTCCGATAAAATTATTCCTCATCTTCCGAAGCCGTTCTTGCCGGCTGGATTACATCCATCACCTCACCATGGTAATTGATGATCACTTTAAATCCCAACATACCCATATATGCCCGACCTTCTTCCGGAATTCCAGTTTTAAACAACGTCTCCATCTGGTCACCGATATGCTTTAGCTGATTATTTATCAGTGCACGGGTAAAAATATCTTCCTGCCCAAGCATTTTTGCTGTCTGATCGGCGAGTAGATCCTCATGTCCTGTTATCTGATCCTGCATGATTTTTAATACCTGGCGGTCAACCTGTTCTGATGGGATATGCCGCAGGAAACCAGCATCATCCACCACATAGAAAAGCTCATCACCTATTCGTGATACGCTCACTGGTTGATCGTTTTCATCAAAAACTAAACCTTTAAATAGCGGTTCTGTTGTCATATTCTAATTATTTTTCCAATCGCCTAATCTATTATTCATGTACATTGACCAGGGTGCCAACGTCAGCCCAATTATACAACCAGGCTGCATCTTCCGTCCGTAAATTTATACACCCATGACTCATAGGGGTGCCGAAGTTGCTATGCCAGTAAGTGCCGTGCAGCCCATACCCATCGTAAAAATACATTGTATAAGGGACATCCGGTAGGTAGTAGCCAGGACCAGCCATATCAGTATACCGGTACTTCACATAAATGTGGAACTGTCCGGTTACTGTCGGATGCTGCCAAGTTCCAGTGGAAACAATAAATGTATTCACACTGTTTTTACCTTCATAAGCAGAAACACTTTGGGAGCTCAGATCTACATCGATCCAGCGTTCTTTTTTACTTACTTTTGGTAATTCACCAGGCTCATAAACATAATTTTCTTCAACGTAAACCGGGGTGGGCAGAGGAGTATCTGTGGGGTAGGGCGTGGGTGAGGAGGTAGGAGTGGCTGTTGGTGTAGGTGTATTTGTTGGAGTTGGGGTAGGTGTAAATGTTGCTGTTGGCGTTGGAGTATATGTTGGTTTGACATACACCCCAGCCGGTAAAGTGGAGGAAAGGTTTGCTGCAGAAGCGCGTAAAAGCGGCGGAACGATGAAAACTCCAGCCAAACCTATACATAGAAAGACAACCAAAAGAACCCAGGGTAGAATGGAAATTTTTTGATGGGTGAGATCTTTTTCCGGGATATTGGGAAACAGAATTCCAGTAGATAGCGATGATGATTCAGCTAGCTGTGAGGTTCTCACCTGTTGTGTGGAAGTAATCTCTGGTAAGTCACCAGTTCCTTCCGGTATTAATTCGACAGCTGGTATTTGTTGCGAAATCTGATCGGTTAGATGCACCTCACTGTCGCTAATTGTCTGCCGGGTCGACTGGTTCTGGTCATGTTGAGCCTGGCGTTTTTGTGCCCATTGCATCCCCGCCAAGGCGCGAGTACTGTATGGATTTATTTCCAATGCTTTTTGCAAATATTCCACAGCCGCCCGGGGTGATGCGGTTGCAGCCATAACCAGCCACGAATCTTCAAGATTTGGATCATATTGAATAGCCAGTCTTGCATAGCGGTGTGCATCAATATGATTGCGCTCCGCAATTGCCTTTTTTGCCGCCCTAACTGCTTCAAAAGCTTGTTCAGTTTTGTATTCTGTCATGGGGTGGAGGTGGGGTCAATAGTGATGGGCTGATTTTTAATATAGCAAAGGATTCCATCTACAATTCCCTGGGCTGGCTTTTCAGGGTTTTTTGTCAGTATCTCCCGGTCCAGGTTAAGGAATCCGGTTTCAATGACCACGGAAGGTGTATTGCCATTGATCTCATCAAATGAATGATAAGTGGACATATGATCAGTAATACTATTTACCAGTCGTAAACCTGTTGCTTTTGGATAACGGTCAGTGATACAGGTTGTCAGGCGGGTGGCTTGTTCCGGCTGTGACCTGGCAAATAGCGTAGGTGCAATTTTAAACCCTGTGGAACTGTTATCGATGTAATCACACGTATCATTATGGATCGATATAAGTACCAGGCCGCTATACTGCTGCAATTTTGGATCAAATTCCTTCAGCAAATCCACCGTAAAATCCTGTTCCATTAATTTCTGTCTTACAATTGTCGCAATGGTCAGATTCACGTCTCCTTCAGTTAACCCATCAGCACAGGTAAATCCATTATCCTTTCCCCAGTGACCGGCAACAATTCCAATATGTGGAGAGGGAGGAGAAGTAGGTGCGACCCGATTTATCAGTGGATTCTTTTGATTGATAAGTGCCTGGGACATACTTTTGGTTAATCGGTTCGAAAACAAACTGGAAGGAGTCCAAATCGTGAAAAGGGTGGCTACAATAATAGCCACACTCAATACAGTGCCTAATGATTGCCAGAAATTAAATTTGGGCTCTCTTGCACCTTGAATTAGCGGTTTCCGAATTGGAATAAGTGGCTGCTCAAACAATATTATTTCCTTGGTTGATAAATCATTTTATCAATAATATATTTTCCTGCAAGTATATTGAGAACCTTACCATTATTATAGACAATTCATATGCCATTTCGTTCCGCTTGACGCTGTGACTGGGGTAATGTATAACAGTATTATATTAAGAGAGCAGGAAAAATGGCTATCGATGAAAAATCATTCAGACAAACAATGCGGCTGTGGACAACTGGTGTAACAGTCGTTACAACTACTTTTAATGGCATCCGCCACGGGATGACAGTTAGTTCGTTTACATCGGTTTCTGCAATACCTCCAGTTGTATTAGTATCGATCTAACAAAGGTGCGCGAACGCATAAACTGATGAAACAATCTGGAATATTTGCGGTTTCCATTCTTGAAAAATCTCAAAAGACCATTTCTGACAAATTCGCAGGCCTTATTCCGGAAGATGAAGATCGGTTTCATGGTGTTGTAACTCACACAATGGTTACTGGTTCACCCATCATCTCAGGGGGTGTAGCCTTCCTTGATTGCAAGATCATTGATACAAATGAATTCGGAAATAACACGATATTTTTTGGCGAAGTCCTGGATTCTAAGTATCAAGAAGATTTAAAACCTTTGCTTTACTCCAACCGTATGTATAAAACATTGCACAAATAATGCCAGCCAAACCACTAAATCAAGAAGAGAAAGAATTGTTGTTGAAAATTGCCAGGCAGGCATTAGAAGAAGCTGTAAAAGGGCATCCTCTTCCCATTTTAAATTTAGACCAAATGGCAAAACCTCTGCAGGAAATTGGTGCATCTTTTGTCACGCTCACAAAAAAAGGTGATCTGCGTGGATGTATTGGAGCGTTGGAAGCCTATCAACCACTGGCGGTCGATGTACAGGAGCATGCTGTTGCTGCCGGTTTGGAAGATTATCGCTTTCAACAAGTAAAACCGGATGAACTTTCCAAAATCGAAATCGAAATTTCCAGGTTAACTCCACCAATACCGGTGAATTACAAAGATCCGGAGGATTTATTGAGCATTCTTCGTCCGGGTGTCGATGGGGTGATCATCAAAGATGGACGCCAAAGAGCTACCTTCTTACCGCAGGTTTGGGAGAAAATTCCCAGCGCAATATCCTTTTTAAATCAATTGTGCCAAAAAATGGGAGCAATGCCTGATACCTGGCGCAGGAAGCACCTGGAAGTTCTCACTTACCAGGTGGAAGAATTTCATGAATAAAAGAAGGGTTTCGATGTAGTTTCGAAACCCTTCTTGGTTAGTAAATCACCTGATAATTACAAGGTTTCTACAGTTGAGTTCAAGATAGGCTTGTCCGTAAAAATGTCCATTGGCCAAGACTCATCCATACGGTAGCAAGTGCCATTCCATAAAGGGCTCCAATACCCAGTGCGATTGCCCCAATTGAAGACAGAATTGAAGCTGCAATTCCGCCAATTAATCCAACAACAAGTACTCCCAGAAATGCCAGAAGGTAAGGGACCGGTTTTTTGAAAGCGGTCTTGAAGACTTCCTTGAAGTTTAGGGCGGAACCGATCGTTCCGAATTGAGCATAACGGCCGTAGAAAGCTGGGGTAATAAAAGCGATCAGCAGACTGTAAAGCACCATGATTAAGGCTACACAACTGACCAGGATGATGACAATCACCCCTGCAGCTCCAGCTGCACCTACATTATCATTATCCGCACCCCAAATACCAATTCCTCCACCCAATGCGGAAATTATTGCGATGATAATCCCTAGAACGATCATCGGCAGACTGTATACAATTCCAATTACCCAGACCTTTAATCCATCAGTAAACTGCTTGCTGACATCCAAATTTGGAATTAATGGTGTTTGCTTATTGATCACTTTTCTCATGATATCGATCATAACTCCAGAAAAGACAGCAGCCATGAAAAGTGAACCGAGAACAGGAATAAGCTGTGCAAAACCCAACAAAGCCAGAATGGCCAACTTTTTTAACCAATCTGGGTCCTCAAAAACAAATGAAAATGGCTTTCCGAATTGCATATATCCTCCTTAGATTGTTTGTTATTGTTTATATTAGCATAACTTTTCCCGATTGCAAGGCTATGATCAGGAAGTTATTGTCCCCATCGTAAATAATGCCCGTCTGCTGTAAGCGCCTGTATTGGCCGGTCATCCATGTATAAGAGAACTACTGGTCCATGCCCAGGATAACCCGTTTCACCGGGACTGGGTAGTACCCCTATGGCAAGGGATGCATCTGAAGCCCATAACAAATCCAGGAGGTCCTGGCTATCCTGCCGCAAACTAACTCGGTCAGCCGGATTATTCATAGAAATACGCGAAAGGGTGAGGGGGCTATTCTGTTGCATTTCAGTTTCATAACTAGTGAATCCGAAGAAAATATCTGTTCCATATACGAACGGAAAATCAGCATAATTGAATTTTCCATCAGGTGCCTGCATCGGTATTAATTGAATTCCAACTCCGTTCGAAGTATCGTAAACCCACATATCAGATCCCGGAGCATAAGCTGCACCGGTTGTAATTATTCTTGACCCATCCGGTGACCAGACACTGCTGCAGCATAAATCCCCCCCTGTGAATCGTAATAATGAATTATCAGAAAGGTTGATCAGTCCCTTGCTTCCACCTTCGTAGTACCCAATATTTAACCAGGAGCTTTTTTCCATCCGGAGACCAGGCTGCTGGACCATACACTTCCTCAACGATGATCAAGCCACCTTCCATGGTTTTATACTTATTTTGCAATAACAGCTTTAGATTTGAAGCATCGGGGTTGACCAGGTTTAATCCATTGTAACCATATGAGATCTGGCTGCCATCCGGGGACCATAGTGGAGAACTCACTCTCTGGGTAACATACCAGATATCATTTCCATCGTTTGGCGGGCCTTCAACGAGAATGCGGATAATTTTTCCATCATTGTCAGTGATGACAATCCGGTTATTAGTCAGGTAAGCGATTAATCCGCTGGATGGTGAAATGTCATAACCAGTTATGCCATTTGCTTCGGCAGTTATAACCGAAATTCCACCGCCGTCCTTTTCCATCCTCCATATTTGGTCTTTCCCATTTGTTCCGGGAGCTAAAAAGTAGAGAACGTGTGGTAACAAAGAAGGGGTACTTGTTTCCATTGTAGCTGTTGATTGCTCTGTTTCTGGTGGAATGGGGGATGTCGTTACCTCTGGAACACTTTCCTGCATCGATTGGATTGTTTCCTCGATCATTGTTGCCAATTTGGAGGAATTGTCAGGACTATTTACCGGAACAGGTGCTCCAATACATCCTGAGATGATGAGTACAATAGTCAGGACAATAGCTGACAATCCAATTTTTTTTATCATGCGTTGAAAAATGGTTTAAAGTTGGATGTGTTTGGCAACATTTAATACGAAAATTGTTGCTCTCTTCTGGTTCGGATCGGTCGTTATCGAACAAGTATCTCGAATGATCTGCATCGCCTGATCAACTTGATCGTCATCCAAACCAATTAGTAGAGTGGATGAACCCCTTCGTAAGAAACCACCGGTCGAGGCAATTTAAGTCACTCGAAATTTCATAGTAGTAAGAGCTTTTGAAACCGGGTCTGTGTCTTGATCCTGAATTATTGCAATTATTATCTTCATTTTAGAATTCCTCAAATTTTTCAACATCCAGAGAGAAAACCGTCGCTCCGCCGATTGTTACCGGGGTGGGAGCTGGAAGCGGTAAGGGAGCGCTTTCCAATGGGATTGATATATACTCCACTCGTTGTCGACAATTCGTTTTCAATTCCTGGTAAGCTCGTTCTTCATCTCCCGGTTTGAGACTGATCAAGAGAGTTGCGTTCTTTCTACCTAAAAAACCTCCCACGCTCGGAAGTTTGGTCACTTTTGCGCCTAATTTTCCTAATGAGTATGAAGCATTTTCTGCATCCTGGGCTTGTACAACTGCAATGATCATTATGTTAGGGGTCTCAAGGTCCATACTCCTCCTTTCTGCATCTGAGTTGATATTGGGTTATCGCACGAAACCTATATTCGTACAATCACTCGATCGTCTTCGATATATTACGGTTAGAAATTATGCAATTATTAAGAATGGTTATTAATTATTATATACTCCAATGTTACATTTTCAACATATTTATAGCAAATATCATTATTCTGCTTTTGCAGAGTTGGCATTATACAACTGCAAATTAATATAAAGATCTTAAAAAATTATGAATTCCACAATATCACTGCAGAGAAAATGTGAGAATGCAAGGTTGTTGAAAAATAAGGGTAGTTTGAAACTTTACTGTTCACTTATCGTCTTTATGTGGTAGAAGTATATATGGTAATGATTAGGCAAGTTATTTGCATCTACAAATAATTGGAATGTTACTACAAGAAAAAAATATACTGCGGCCGGTGGATGAGCTAAATCTAAAATAGATTGTTAAAGTTTTCATCCATCACTCGAGTATAAAGTATGTACTTATTGATTGTTAAAAATGATAATATGAGGTTAAATGACACAGGATAATCTTACGCCTGATAATGGCTCCAAGGAACCAACAGATAAATTCCGAAAAATTATCAATTCCCAAAATGAAGACATAATCCTTCCGAATGGAATGGAGTTGCCGGATGGTCTTGAAGTTCCTGATTCCATCGATCCGGATGCCACAAAATGGTTGGATGAAAATTCTGAAGAGTCACCATCTCAACCGCTGATAACCGGTGAAACACCAAATTCGGGAAATTCAGTTACGCCGGATGAAGCGGCTAATGAGAAACCGGGGAATGGTCAATTCAATGATCAATTTGATGCTCTTGGACGCCCAATGCTTTCGCAGACACCTACACCGGTTTATAAAAAACCTGCTGTGGATGCAAGCGGTATGCCCCTTCCCCGCCGCGTGGACGAAATCGATCAAAATGCCACCAGAGTAATTCCGATACAAAGGGAAGTCACCCCGGTTTCCAAACCAGCTCGCTCATATCAAAATTCAGTTATATCTCAGGTGAAAACCACCAGCCCAGCTCAAAGATCCGCTCGAGCTGCATCGAACTCTCGCATAAATCCCTCAAAGTCGAATAATTTTTCCTTTGGCTGCCTTATCAAGGCGTTAATAGGCCTGCTTTTTGGTATTGTGGTTCTAATCGTAATTGCCGGCTCGGTTATGGTCTTTGAGTATTATCGTATTGCCTCATCTTTGCCCAGCATTGACGACCTGCGCTCCCACGCTGCTCAATTTGAGACTACCAGGATACTCGACCGGGATGGAAATGTCCTTTACGAGATCCTTGACCCGAATGCCGGGCGGAGGACCTACGTACCATTGGACAAGATCTCTCCGTATCTTGTGGCTGCAACGATTGCTACAGAAGATCAGGAATATTACAGCCACCCGGGATTTGATCCTGCTGCTATAGCCCGGGCATTCATACAGAACTATACCAATTCTGAAATTGTTTCAGGTGCATCTACAATAACCCAACAGTTATCACGAAACCTGTTATTCTCTCCGGAAGAAAGATCACAGCAAACTTTCAAAAGGAAATCACGGGAAATCGTCCTTGCTGCCGAGATAACCAGGCGTTATACCAAGGATGAAATTCTTGAGCTTTACCTGAATGAAAATTTTTACGGCAGCCTGGCTTACGGTGTCGAAGCAGCCGCGGAAACAGATTTTAATACCACTTCCGCTAAACTTGACCTGGCTCAATCTGCGTTCCTGGCAGGGTTACCCCAGGCGCCTTCTGTCTATGATATTCATGTAAACCGGGTAGCTACCCTGATCCGAAACAAGCAAGTGTTGGGTTTGATGCTTAAGATGAGCAAGGAAAAAGGATGTATTTATGTAAGCAATAATAGTCAACCCGTCTGTGTATCTGAGAGTGATATTCTGGCAGCTGCAGCACAAATTGAGGGCTATGAATTTCAACCCGTATCTGTCAATATGCGGTTTCCACATTGGGTAAACTATATACAGTCGCTGCTCGAAACTGAATATGATTCGCAAAGAATTTATCGTTCGGGATTTACAATTTATACGACTATTGATCCACAGTTGCAGCAAAAAGCTGAGAAGATCGTCCAGAAACAGATTGAAGAGTTGGCAGATCGGCATGTAACCGATGGAGCACTGGTAGCTATTCAACCATCCACAGGTGAGATCCTGGCGATGGTAGGATCAGCGGATTTTTATAATGAAGCCATATCAGGCCAGGTGAATATGGCAGTGAGCCCCCGCCAACCGGGGTCATCCATCAAACCGTTGACCTATGTTGCAGCTTTCGAAAAGGGCTGGACTCCTTCTACACTGATCTGGGATGTACCTTCTGAGTTCCCCCATCCGGCAATCCGGATGATCAGCGGCCACCTTATCAACCGGTCAATTATGATGGAAATTTCCATGGTCCGGTGACCGTAAGGGCAGCCCTGGCTAATTCATATAATGTTCCAGCAGTAAAAACTTTAAATTTTGTTGGTATTTACGATAACCCTAATACACCAGAAAAAGAAGGAATGATAGAATTTGCCAAAAAAATGGGACTCACCACACTTACCAGGGATGATTACGGTCTATCTCTTACCCTGGGCGGAGGAGATGTCAGCCTGCTGGAGATGACGGGAGCGTTTGGCACGTTTGGAAACAATGGTGTACTGATTCCTCGTGTGGCGATCACGAAGATCATTGATTATCAGGGCAATGTAGTCTTTGAATATCAACCAAAACCCGGTGACCAGGTCATCCGACCGGAACATGCTTATCTGATCAGTTCGATTCTATCTGACCGTCAGGCCAGGATTCCGATGTTTGGCAATGACCCGGTCATCAATTTATCCTTTCCAGTTGCTGTGAAAACGGGAACTACAAATGATTTTAGAGACAATTGGACGCTTGGCTATACACCAGATCTGGCAGTGGGTGTTTGGGTGGGAAATGCAGATTATACCCCGATGAACAATACCACCGGACTAACCGGAGCAGCTCCGATTTGGGCGCAATTCATGGAATTTGCGATGCAACAATTAAAGGGTGGGAATCCTACACCTTTCAATGTTCCATCCGGTTTAATTGAAAGGCAAGTTTGCGCAGTTTCTGGAACTGAACCTTCAGAATGGTGCCCGGGTACAATAAATGAAATCTATGCAGCCGATCAGTTGCCGCTACCCAAAGAAAACGATCTCTGGCAAAACTTGATGATCGACACCTGGAGCGGGTTGAAAGCATCCGAAGCTTGCAGTGATTTTGTAGAAGAAAAATTCACAGCAAATATCTCAGATTCAACTGCCCGCAAGTGGATCAAGCAAACAGATGAAGGTAAACAATGGGCTAAAGCCATGCGTTTCCCCAAACCGATAGTGTTCTCACCGAATGACACATGTAAAGCAGATTCATCGCGACCAATATTAAAATTTCTGGGTTTGACTGACAATCAAACGATCACGACCGATAAATTGGAGATCAATATTCAGGCCTACGTTGAAAACAATTTTAAGAATGTCAGCCTGCAATATGGATTAGGGAATAAACCGGACGACTGGATCACACTCGTTGATCCGGTAAATCAGCAATATAAATCACCTGATACTTTTTATACCTGGGATCTTTCAAAATTACCCGCTGGAGTGGTCACACTCAGGTTATATATGCAAAACATAGAAGGTGGTTATGCCGAAAGGAAAATACAGCTCAACCTGCAAGTTCCTACACCTACTCCTACACTTACACCCACACCGACCCTGACGGAGACACCGACACAAACCGAACTGCCAACACAGACTCCGTTACCAACAGAAACCTTTACACCTGCGCCAACTGAGACACCTACCCTTACTCCAGCGCCGACATAAATTGGAACTTTCTAACTGAAATAAAAAGAAATTCTCTAAAATAGGAAGAGCTGGTCCGGGTTGTTTTCCACCGGATCAGTTTTTAATATTCCCGAGAATGAATCAAGAGTTACCAGGGGGTTATCCATGATCCGACTCATCAGTCGGAATTTGACAATGCGCCATCCACCGGATAAAACCCGGGTCATTGCTGGATATTCTTTGTTTTTATATTCCAATAGATCAAGACGACTTGCTGGTAATAATATAACTCCCTGCGAATCACCAAGTTTCTGATGGAGAAGATCTTTGATAAAGGCAGAATGGTGAAAGATATGAAACTGGTAAATTGGTTTGTGAAATTTATCCAACCAGATGATGGGATGCTCACCTTCTACGTTGCAATTCAGCTTTTTCCCAAGTTCATTCACACGTATTATCTGCTTCTCAACATCATGGTGCCGGTTTGATTCCGTTTCCTTATCCTTAAGTTTCCAAAGGTGATTTTCATCAGGAAGTAAAACCGCGTAGCTATGCAATAATTGCCGAATATAATCGCGAATCTCCCCGAAAACCATTGGATAATGAGCTCTAATCTGGTATTCGATCAAATTTTCTGTGACTGTTTCTAGAGAATTCAGTATTTTTAAAGTTTCCAATTCGACAACGTCAGAAAAAACAAGGTCACTATGCGGATCATTCTTCAACCACCAGTGACCACTTTCCAAGGTTTGTTCTCCCGGCCCGATATGGAGAAAAGTAATCGGGTTAGAAAATGCAGTCTTTAGCCGTGTCTGGACCGAATTCCCGTTTTGTTCAAGAATTAAGCTGATTTGATTTCTCCAATTCGAGCAGCGAACAAGAGGTCATTTCAAGATAATCTGCTGGTTCCCCTTTGTATCGCAGATAACTTTCAGCTCCTCTCTCAATACTGCGGTAGATATTCTCTGTCGATGAAGAGCTGGCTGAAGTATCTTTCCAGTGAATCTCAGCTACATGATCTTCGGGGTTGATTGCCAGACTGTTTAGCTTCCAACCGGCTTTATGTGCTGATGGAATTACGCATGAGAGGAATGGTGGCTCAAGTTCTGATAATAGACCGAAAATTCCATAATTGATCTTTTGCTTTTGGGTTAAAACTTGAAAAGTGCTGTTAAGTGCGTTAGCATGCCAGGACCAATCGTACCGATCCCGAATCATAATTCGCGAAAATTCGCGACTCTCTTCCTGACCGAGAAGCCAGGCGGACCATGCCGCAGAAAGCTTCCAAAATGCCTGACTTGGCCGTGGGATTACAGTAACCACAGCCTCAAAAATCCCCAGATTTTGTGAATTCAGCAAGTCACGCACCCTGCCCGGATAAATACAGATCTCACCGGGTGAAGGCAGATCAGGATATTGCACTATCCTTACACGCTGGTGCGATTGATTTCCCTTTTCAGTTGTTTGTTGTAATACCTTCCAAAGGTTATATTCTTTAAATTGGGTTGGATATGAAAGTTGACGTGGGCGGTAATTTTGTTGATCTGTGGGCCAAAGAGAATTAGCAGAATCCAGCACTGATAGAAATATGGTTTGGAGGATCTTCTTTCTCTCACGGTTGATTGTCAGTGCATCGAGTTTTGAAAATAGGGCAACGATGATATAGAGTGAGCGTGGCAAATGGGCAGCAGATATCTCCTGAGCGTCCTGTTTTAATTCATGGTCCATTCCGGCGATCCGGTCGATTGCCAATGCACGGTAAAGTGGTGAACGCGTGACCTGGTCAATGATGTTTTTATCAAAATCATTGGGATCGTGCTCGTAGTGATCCCCACATTCTGAGCAGTCATAAACCACCATCGATGGATATTCCATACCTTTTTCCCATATATACTCATCTGCCTGGGTAAGCTTTCCACAGGATGCACATTTAGTCTGGTAAAAGGATTGGATGAAGACATCAAATCGAGTGTCCTCTTTTTGAGATTCTGATAGTTCTTTTATCGCCGCCAGATAATCTGATTTTGGGTAGGATCTACATTTGACTTCCAATAGCAGTCGAATGATCGGATTGAGGATGCAAGTGACCACCCGATAGCCCTGGTGGGCAAGTTCAGCAAGGAGAGCAGGCGAACTTCCGAACGGATCGAGGATCAGTGATTCAGGAGGTAATTTCGAACCTACCCAATTTGCAACCAATCCGGATTGTATCTCCGG
The DNA here is from genome assembly GCA_963709535.1 of uncultured Chloroflexia bacterium. Taxonomy (GTDB): domain Bacteria; phylum Chloroflexota; class Anaerolineae; order Anaerolineales; family Anaerolineaceae; genus PNON01. Next base: position 315,751 of record CAVPWY010000013.1, read on the forward strand.
GAGGAACCGTTGAAGCAGCCAGGGGGAAACCGGACCATCCCCATAAACGAAAGGCTGGCATAAATTAGCGTACTCAGGCAGGTTGTCATCTACTTTCGATTCGACAACCATTCTTTTTTCTCCTCAGATTTTCATGACAAAGGTAGATCAATAATTAGTGATTGCCCTGCCTGCATCTCGATCTGTGATGAAGAAGTGATGATGGGATCCTGATCATGGAGTGAGTTGATCAGGATCGTGCCTTTTCGCAGGTCAAATTCATCCGGTAGAGTAAAGTGTAATGGTTTTAATAGAAAATTCAATAGGATTAATACTCTGGTAGCTTCCATTTCCCGGACGTAACACAGTATTGAAGCTGGCAGACCGGGAATCAACTTGAATGAACCTCGTTGAAGAACAGGTGTAGTCTTCCGTAATTTGATCAGTTCTTTGTAAAAATTCAGGAGAGAATCCGGGTCATGTTGTTGTTTTTCAACGTTCCGCTGTATATAACCAGGGTGGATTGGCAGCCAGGGTTTGAAATCGCTGAAACCAGAATATGAATTTGCATTCCACTGCATTGGGCTGCGGCAGCCATCCCGGCCTTTATAAAAAGGCCAATATTTCTTCCCGGGAGGGTCCAGGATCTCTGAGCGTGATAATTTGACGTCCCACATCCCGATCTCCTCCCCGTAATACATGAAAGGAGTGCCACGCAAGGTAAGTATCATTGCAGCCGCTGTTTTTGCCAGCTGGTCCTCTTTGTCGAATTTGTAACGGGTGGTCGTACGTGGTTGATCATGGTTATTTAATACGTTATTTGGCCATTTTTCCCCCCAGTTTAGATCGTCCCATTGAGCAATAGATAGGGCGAAATTCTGTGCTTTCCAGGGATTTTCAAGGATTGTAAAGTTAAAGGCTGCATGTAAACGGTCAATTCCGGTATAAGAAGCTGCTTTTTCCGGATTAGAGAGGAATGTTTCTCCCACCATATAACGCTCGCCATACTCATCCAATAAGCTGCGAATCTCTGCCAGCAGCGGCATCATTTCAGGCTGATCGACATCAAATAAATGTTTTTGCCTTTCGAAACCACGTATGCCGATCTGGGGAGGATTATCCTTCAAATCCGCATTTTTAAAATATGCATTGAATACGTCCAGACGAAAACCATCCACACCTTTCTCCAGCCAAAAACGGAAAACATCCAGAATCGCCTTCCTTACCAGCGGATTTCGCCAGTTCAGATCGGGTTGGCTTTTTAGGAACATGTGGAAGTAATACTCGTTTGTCTGAGGGTCAAATTCCCAGCCATCACCACCAAAAACTGACTGCCAGTTGTTGGGTCGTTTGCCATTGCCCTTTCCCGGATGCCACATATACCAATCACGGTAGGGATTGCTTTTGCTGCTTCGGGATTGTTTGAACCAGGGATGCTCATCTGAAGTGTGATTAAGCACCAGATCCATAATGATCCGGATGTTCCTTTTATGCGCTTCAGCCACCAGCACATCAAAATCCTGCAGGCTTCCATAACGTGGATCAATGTCCACATAGTCGCTGACATCATATCCGAAATCTCTATCAGGACTGGGGTACACAGGTGAAAGCCAGATGGCATCCACCCCAAGGTCAGCTAGGTAATCCAAACGGGAAGTAATTCCAGCGAGATCACCGATACCGTCTCCGTTGCTATCTTTGTAAGAACGTGGATAGATCTGATAAATAATGCCGTCCCGCCACCAGAGAAAGTCTTCAGTCATCTCTCACCTCAATTGTAGAATTAGGATAATTATATAAGGAAATCATCAGTGAGAATTCGTTAGAATTCTTATGTATATATCTCTTATGGCATTTACCTTGAATAAAATCCATTCTTCGTGGTGGCTGAGTATTTTCCAGAGAATCCAACATTAGTAATTTACAATTTGGAAATTCTTTTTTATAATAGCCCATCGGAGTTATTGAAGCTTCTTCATACGTGAATTGTTTCCCTCGTTCTACAATAAAATCCGGTTTCAATTATTTTTTAATGGCGGAGAAAATCTGTAATTATTATTCTTTGAGAGAAATTAAACTTTATTGAGGAGATTTGAAAATGAAAAGGCTTTTAATCATATTAGGAGTTTTGGCTGCAATTATTGCATTTCTCGTCGTGATCGTTATCATTTTAACACCCTGGATGGATCGATGGGGAACAACTACCGATGAGCGTTCTGCTGAATTCCCTGGCGATGATTTAGTTAAATCCCCGGCTCGGATGGTAAATCGGGGAGTGACAATCAAGGCTTCACCGGACCAGATCTACCCGTGGATACTCCAAATTGGAGCAGACAAATCCGGAATGTACAGTTATACATGGTTGGAAAACCTGGTTGGATGCAAAATGGCAAAAGATGAGGTTATCAGACCGGAGTGGCAGAATTTAAAAGAAGGGGACTTGATGAAAATGTGTGCAGGCGATTTCGCCCCACCGCCATATATTGTTGCTCAAGTCATTCCTAACCAGGCAGTTGTGTTTGGGCATAAGGAAAAAGATCAATGGGTCGAACTCTGGGCTTTCGTCCTGGTTCCGCAGGCAGATGGTTCCACCCGCCTGATCACCCGGACGCGAACCAACATGGTTGGCGGGTTTTGGGAAGTGATCCGTCCAATTGTTTTCGTCATGGAACATAAAATGCTATCCACCCTTAAAGAGTTGCCATCGAAAACACAGTAATATTCCAATTCAAATATTTCTATGACAAACCAGAGAGCCATTCATAAACATTATCCGTTTACTTGCTTGACAACCGAACCTGTGCTAAAATAATAAAGCATTAACACTTAACGATATTGCTTTCACCGAAAAGTGGGTTTCCCCCACTTTTCTGCAGTAATATTAACATCTGTAAACCAAGTGGAGAGTGGGCACTAATGAAGAACGAGTTTGTACTGGCTTTCAATGAAGTTTTAGAAGAGAAACAGCTTCCAAGAGATGTGATTTTGCAGGCTTTGGAGTCAGCCATGGTATCGGCTTATCGCCGGGCTGTCAATGCATCCGGCAAGCAGCATGTGGAAGCAAAGATCGACTCTGATACCGGCAAGATTTCCATTTATGCGGAAAAAGAAGTTGTAGATTCCGTCATGATGGATGGCACTGAAGTGAACCTGGAAGATGCCAGGAAGGTTAACCCTGAAGCAGAATTGGGTGATCTTGTCATTGTCGAATCGACACCAGCTGATTTCGGACGAATTGCCGCGCAAACTGCACGACAGGTGATCCAACAGCGTATCCGCGAAGCTGAACGGGCATCGCAAATGGAATATTACGAGAAACAACTGGGAGAGATCGCAACTGGTGTTGTTCAAGCTGTTAACTCTACTGGTATTACCATTGGATTGGATCTCAAAGCAGAAGGTTTATTACCCCGCAAAGAGACCATCCCTGGTGAACGTTTCCGTGTTCATGAACGTGCCAGAGCATTACTACTTGAAGTGAAAGACACATCACGCGGTCCACAGATCATCCTCTCACGGGCACACCGAAATTTCTTACGCCGACTACTTGAAACGGAAGTACCGGAAATTTACCATGGCGTAGTCGAAATTCGATCCATCTCCCGTGAACCGGGACAACGCGCCAAAGTCGCTGTAGCAGCCACTCAACAGGGTATTGACCCTGTGGGTGCGTGTGTAGGCATCCGTGGTGTCCGCATCCAGGCGATTGTTCGAGAACTGCATGACGAAAAAATTGATGTGATCGAATGGAGCAGTGACCCAGCTGTTTATATTTCCAAGGCAATCAGCCCGGCGCGTGTAAATGGCGTCTATTTGAATGACGTAACAAGTGGCGGTAAGACAGCCACTGTTGTGGTACCAGAGGATCAGTTAAGTTTGGCAATAGGCCGGGATGGACAGAATGCCAGGTTGGCTGCCAAGTTGACCGGTTGGCGTATTGATATCAAGAGCCTGCCAGAAGCAGCGGGTGATTCACTGAATAAGCTTAAGACAAATGAAGAATATAAAGCATTTGCTGAAGCAGAAGCATCTGTGATCCCATTGATCGAAGAGTATTTGCAGAAGAAAGTGGAAGGACGACCTCTCAACCCAGAGGAATATGATCAACTTGCAAAATTTGTGGATCGGGTTGAAAAGAAATCAGCCATCAAACGCCAGGCTGAGAAAAAGACAGAAGATATCAAACGCACACAGGCGATGTCCACTATTGAACCCCGGGCTTTCGAAGCTGCGTTGGATGGACTCAAATTGGATGACCACATATCGAGTTTGCTGCTCGAAGCAGGGTATATTACGGAAGGTGAACTTGCGTTACAACTTATCCTTAACCCTGATTCCATTCTAGCCTTGCAGGGAATTGGTCCAAAGGCAATGACTGAAATTGAAGCGGCTTTACAGAAAGCGCAAGTATTTGTAGTTGAAGAAGTCGTAGACGGAAAAGGTTGTTGAAGTTGAACCGGAAGTTGTTTTGGAAACAAAACCCGCATCCGAACCAGTCCTGGAGAAAGTCATTGAGCCGGAAGTGGAAGAAGTCGAAGTCCTCCCGGTTGAAGTACCGGTGTTAGTTGAAGAGGAAGAACTAACAACAGACTTGAACAAGCTTTTTGAACTAAACCCGGACGTTTTAGTGGCAGCATCAGAAGAAGATGATGATGAGCTGCAGAAGAAGGATGCCGGCAAAAAGAAGAAGAAGAAACATGTTGAGATCACCTATGACCCTGATCGTGATCTAACGGTTGTAAAGAAAATCCATAAACGCGGTGCTGATGGCGGACAGGATGATTGGGACGAATAACAAAAGTATCTGCCTGGTAAAACGATAAATGAAACCCAAGGCAGGTACCAGAGTGAAACGCATACCTCAGAGGACATGCGTAGGCTGCCGGTTAGTTCTTCCTAAGAGGCAGTTGATCCGCCTGGTACGGACACCCGATGGTGTGAAGATCGACCCAAGCGGAAAAATGTCTGGAAGAGGCGCATATCTTCACGACAACCGATCCTGCTGGCAGAAAGCACTAAAAGGCGCATTAGCGAATGCGTTAAAAACTGAACTGACTTTAGAGGAAAGAGAACAGATCGCGATCTACGCATCTGCATTACCGGAAAATTCGATGAGCGATATTAACCAGGCACAAGAACAGGAAAATCCTGCAATGTAAACCTGAAGAAATCACCTGAAACACCCTCGCTCATCAGTATCGATATCAATTGGATATCATAACCAGGGTAAACAGGCAAGTGCGCACAATAGAATTAAGGAGGTGCCACATGAGCGAGATAACAAAAACAAGTCCTATTGAACTTCCCGGCAGTTTAAGTGTACGAGACCTTGCTGGTAAATTAAACTCAAGTCCGATCCAGGTGATCAAAGCTTTGATGACCAATGGAGTAATGGCCAACATTAATCAACTGGTTGATTATGATACTGCAGCCATCGTTGCTTCTGAGTTGGGCTTTGAAGTTGTGATGGAAGAACAAGTTTTGGCTGAGGTAAAAGAAGAAGGCAGCCTGGCGAATTGGAAGAAGGAAATCGAGAAGGAAGATCCTAAAAAACTCGTTCACCGTGCACCGGTTGTTACCATTCTGGGACATGTAGACCACGGAAAAACAACATTGCTTGATGCCATTCGCCATACAGATGTCGCAGGTGGTGAGGCAGGTGGTATTACCCAACACATTGGTGCTTATCAGGTGGAATCCAAAGGACAAACGATCACATTCCTGGATACACCCGGTCATGCTGCTTTTACAGCCATGCGGGCTCGCGGAGCCCAGGGTGCAGATATAGTCATCCTGGTTGTGGCAGCCAATGATGGCGTTATGCCACAAACAAGAGAAGCTGCTGCTCATGCAAAAGCTGCACAGGTTCCAATTATTGTTGCAATGAACAAAATGGATCGCCCAGATGCAAACCCAGATTTTGTGAAGAAACAACTGGCAGATATCGGTTTGGTCCCAGAAGATTATGATGGTAACACCATGGTCATACCCGTTTCTGCAAAACAAAAAATGGGTATAGAAGACCTTCTGGCAGCCATTCTTATTGTTGCTGAATCTGCAAATATCCTTGCGAACCCGAATGGTAAGAAAATCGGGTCAGTTATTGAAGCTGAACTCGATCGTGCTAAAGGTGTTATTACAACATTATTGGTACAAAATGGAACCCTTGAAATGGGTGATGTAGTCGTCGCAGGAACTGCATATGGCAGGATCAAAGCCATGTTCGACCACAAAGGTAAAAAGATCCGCAGTGCTGGTCCATCAACTCCGGTATCAGTAATGGGGCTTAATGATGTTCCAACTGCAGGTGATGTTTATCAAGTTGTCCCATCCGAACGGGATGCCAGATCGAAAGTGGAAGTCATTCGTGTCGCAAATTCTGTAACGGTTCAAGCACCGAAAACGACATTGGAAGATATCTTTAAGCAAATTGAAGATGGAGCCATAAAAGAGCTCAATCTTATTATCAAAGCAGATGTTCAAGGCTCTCTCGAACCCATTGTTACCTCATTAAATGACTTGAATAAAGGCACGATCAAGATCAATACGCTTCATGCGACTACAGGAAATATTTCGGAAAGCGATATTTTATTAGCTTCCGCATCTAAAGCGGTAGTTATTGGTTTTAATGTAACAGCGGATACTTCTGCTCGCAGGATAGCAGAAACAGAAGGTGTATCGATACGGCTCTACACCATCATTTATCGGTTAATTGAAGATGTAGAAAAAGCACTCAAAGGAATGCTGGCACCTGAGTTTAGAGAAACAGTGATTGGTCAGGCAACAGTGCAGGCAGTGTTTAAGATCACCAAAATGGGTAATATCGCCGGATGTCGGGTAAATAGCGGCGAAATCCGCAGAAATGCCCGTATACGGGTAATGAGAAATGGTGAAGTCATTCATGAAGGGGAAGTAGCGTCACTCAAGCACGAGAAAGATGACGTGAAGGAAGTACGCCAGGGATTTGACTGTGGTATTTCGTTGAAAAATTTTTCAGATTACCTGGCTGGTGACATAATGATTTCTTATACAGTCGAAAAAGTTGGTGCGTTAAAGAGCGGTTTGTTGGAGTAAGGATTAATGCCTTCAAAAGTTCGTATTGAAAGAATTGAAGACCGGATAAAACAGGTCTTAATACTCTGATCATCCAAAAAGTAAACGACCAGAGATTATCCGGAGTTTATGTGAATGATGTAACAGTAGACCGTGAGCTGGCTTTTGCGGAGATCTATGTTTCTGCCGTGGAAGGCGCAGAGCGGTCTGGTGAAGTGCTGGAAGGATTTAAACATGCCAACAGCTTTTTAAGGCATGAATTGGCCAGCCAAATTGACTTGAGAAAATTTCCGAGACTTCGTTTTCATTGGGATCCAACACCTGAACATGCAGACCACATTGAAAAAATCCTCGCGAGCATCCGACCCGAACTGAACAAATCAGAGGAAACAAAGAAAAATGCAGAGTGATATTCATAATCAAATTCACCAGAAATTTGCTGAAGCAAATCGAGTATTGATCGTTTCCCATGTTCGACCGGATGGCGATGCCATCGGTGCATTGTTGGCCATGGGATTGGGATTGAAGGCAATTGGTAAACAAGTTCAAATGGTATTAACTGATGGTATACCTTCCAGTTTTAAACAATTGGAAGGCGCTGGTCAGGTCAAACGAAAGCCGGAAGGCGAGTTCGATCTGATCATTGTTGTAGATTGTTCTGATTTTCAAAGAACCGGATCAGCCTTGGATGGCTATTCAAAGCCGGATATTAATATCGACCACCATGTAACCAATACTGAATACGGGACCATCAACTTTATCCAACCTGAAGCAGTTGCCACGTCAGAAATATTAGCAGATTACTTTGAGTCATGGGGTTTGGAAATTACACCAGGAATAGCTAATGCGCTCATGGCAGGTATAGTAACTGATACGCTTGGGTTTCGCACTTCCAATATGAGGCCGAAAACCATGCGCTTAACAGCAACATTAATGGAAAAAGGTGGAAATCTTCCTGAGCAGTACAAGAATACTCTATTAAGGCGTTCATTTACTGCTGCCCAGTATTGGGGTGCTGGTCTATCTTCTCTAGAACGCCGGGGGAAAATGGTCTGGGGAACTCTTAGCCTGGAATCAAGAGAAGCCTGTGGATATCCGGGTAATGATGATGCAGATCTGATCAACATCATCTCTGCATTAGATGATTTTGACATTTCGATGATTTTTGTTGAACAAAAAAATGGAACAGTCAAGGTTAGTTGGCGCTCAGTCCCCGGCTATGATGTGTCAAAAATAGCACTTCAATTTGGGGGCGGCGGGCATCCTGCAGCAGCCGGTGCAGATATACCAGGCACATTAAATGAAATTCAGAAGGAAGTATTAGACAGAACAAGAATACTATTGAATTCCCGTCAAGATTTGCATAAGATATTATTATAGATAGGTGTATTAATGGAGGGATTGGATAAATGAACAATGACAATCGCTTTGAGCAAAATGTCATTTCGGGGGTACTGGTTATTGATAAACCAGTTGGATTGACTTCTCATGATGTTGTTCAAGTGATACGGAAGGGAACAAATATTCGCCGGGTAGGGCATACTGGTACGTTGGACCCGCGCGCTTCTGGTGTGTTAGTTGTTTTGGTTGGTCCAGCCGTTCGACTAAGCGAGTATGTTTCAGCTTCGGATAAACGTTATCAGGCAATTATGCGCCTTGGTGCTACAACAGATACATATGACGAAGAGGGAAGCGTTATGAGTTCTTCCCCGGTTGAAATTACTGAAGAACAATTTGAAACTGCATTGAAGCAATTTATTGGTGAGATAGAGCAGGTTCCACCGCCTTATTCGGCAGTAAAGGTGAATGGAAAAAAAGCATATGAAATGGCCCGTGAAGGTGAAGAAGTGGAATTAGCTCCACGGATCATCAATGTCTATAATTTGGAACTTTTGGAATGGGCGCCGCCTGAAGCTGTTATTGATGTATATTGTTCTTCAGGAACTTATGTCCGTTCTCTGGCGAATGACCTTGGTAAATCTTTGGGTTGTGGCGCACACCTGGTTGGATTACGACGGACAAAAAGCGGCAGGTTTACGTTAAGGGATGCAGTCCCCCTACGTAAACTGAGAGATTCATTTGATCAAGGTGACTGGTACCAGTACCTTATTCCGGCTGCTGAAGCACTTTCGGATTGGCCAGCTGTGGAATTGGATGCCCAGCAAATGGACGCGATCAGACACGGGCATAGGATCCCTTCTGCTCCTGGTTCGACCGGATGGGCAAGAGGAGTCTCTCAACAGGGAGAGCTGGTTGCACTTCTTTTGAATGACGATGCAACTTCAGAATGGCAACCCAAAAAAGTGCTTTTCTCCTAATATAAAAATATAAAATATCAATAGTGGGTTGAAATTTTAATGCAGCACTCCACTCAATTAACCGACCTTCATTTAGGAAAAACCTGGCTGACAATCGGCTCTTTTGATGGTGTTCATAAAGGACACCAGGAATTGATCCGTCAGTTAGTTACAAAAGCCCATACTAATGGTGCCCAGGCAGCAGTATTAACTTTTCATCCGCATCCAGCGATCGTCCTGAGGGGGAAAAGTGATCCTTTCTATCTGACCAGCCTGGATGAAAAATTGGAATTAATCGAATCGCTTGGAGTGGATTACTGTATTACCATGGAGTTCAACCTTACGGTTGCTTCGTATACAGCCCAATATTTCATTCAATTACTAACCCAACATATGGAATTAAAAAAGCTAATGGTTGGCCAGGGTTTCGCCCTTGGCCGTGGACGTACTGGTGATATTGCCACATTAACTCGAATCGGAGAGAAGGTGGGATACGAAGTGGATGTGATCGATCCAGTAGAAAAAGAAGGAGTCATCACCTCTTCAAGCCATATCAGAAAATTAATCTCTGACGGTGAAGTGGATAAAGCAGAAGGATATTTGGGCAGGGATTATTCCATTACCGGGATTATTTCACATGGTGATGGAAGAGGTAGAACATTAGGATTTCCAACAGCAAATATCGCTATTCCACAATTAAGATTACTTCCCAAAGCGGGTGTTTATGCCTGCAGGACTCTGATCAATGGAAGGTCTTATCCTTCAGTCGCGAATATAGGATTTCGACCAACTTTCAATCTGCCTGATCCTGCACTTCACCTTGAAGTGCACATTCTTGATTTCGATGAAGATATTTATGGGCAATTAGTAAATATTGAATTTATTAAATATCTTCGCGGGGAGGTAAAGTTTTCATCAATAGACCAATTGATAGAACAGATCCAAAAAGATATCATCACCGCCAGGGAGATATTACGGTGACGAACGAACGACAAATATATCTTCTTAATCCCAAGGAATTTAGTCCGGAAACAATTGCTGTGGCATTTGCAAAGACATCGCGTTCACCGGAATCTTTTCGGGAAATTGCGCATGGCTTGAATGATGAAAAGAGTGCAGATTTCCATGAAAAATGGGTGGTGGGTTATGGTCATTCCTCAGTTGCTGAGCATGCAGTCTTACATTTAGCCATCGAAAATGTTTCACGTTTAGCAGTGGAATCGATCGAATCGAACCGGCTGGCTTCATATACGGAAAAATCTACCCGTTATCAAAAATGGTCAGCTACGGCTTTTCATACCCCGGCAGAGGTAATTAATGCTGGGCTGATAGAACGAGTACAACGAGATTTGTTCGTCACTTTTTAGTGCTTACATCCGATCACTGGAATTATGTAAAAAGGTTGTTCAACAAAATTGTCCCCGTCAACCAGATGAAACTGAATCGGCATGGGAACGTAGAATTCGATCCCAATATGTGGATGTATGCCGTTTCATTCTGCCGGCAGCATCATTGGCAAATTTAGGCATGACGGTTAATGCAAGGGTATTGGAAGGAATGCTCAGGAAGATGCTCTCTAATCCCCTTAGTGAAGTACAGGAGGTGGGGGAACAGATTAAAGCGGTTGCGATCCAAGAAATCCCAACACTTGTAAAATATGCAGATAAGGTTCCTTACCTTGTGGAAACTCCTCAGAAACTAAAAAATGATGCTCAATCCTTGGGAGTGGAATCTACTAAAGGGAACGACTGGTGCCGGTTGATCGAATGGCAGGCGGATGGTGAGGACCGAATAATTGCTGCAGCACTTTACCGGGTTTCAGGTACACCTTATGAGATCATTCTTAAATTCTGTGAAACAATACTCTTTTGAGGAAAAAAACCGGGTATTGGAACATTTATTAGGAAAAGCAGGCAAATTTGATTCTCCATTAAGAGAGCTGGAGCATATTACTTATACTTTCGATATTGTTATGGATCAAGGCGCTTATTTTGAGATTAAACGTCATCGAATGATGACTCAGACACCGCAAGATTTATCATGCGGGTTAGGGTATGCTGTTCCCTCAATGATAAGAACTGCTGGTTTTTATGATGAATATTGTCAATTAATGGATGGTTTGGAAAAGAAATATCACAACTTTGAATCAGCAATCTCAGGTGCAGCAGCATATATCATCCCAAATGGATTCAACAGACGAGTATTAATGACATTGAATTTCAGAGAAGCCTACCAATTATGTGCATTGCGTAGTGCGCCCAATGCGCACTTCTCCGCAAGAAGGGTTGCACAAAGGATGGCTGAGGAGATTCGATCAGTGCATCCATCACTTGGAAAATATTTAAAAGTAAATGCGGTCGAAACTTGGAATAGTGTCGAACGGGATAATTTTATTTCTGTCTAGTTCGTAATTTAAATGAATTAATCCTGCCTTACAGGCAAGGTAAAGTAAAAGGTAGATCCCTGGTTATAGGTACTCTCAAACCATATACTTCCATCCATCAATTCCACCAGTCTCTTAGAAATATATAAGCCCAAACCGGTTCCAGGAATGTCCTTTGTCTGAGCATCTTCAGCTCGAAAATATCTTTGGAAAATCCAGGCTTTGTCTTCTTCTTTGATACCCAATCCAGAATCTTTAATTGCCGTTTGAATGAAAGTTTTTCCATCTTTTGTGCTTTGTGTAACTATCACATCAATTCTACCGCCCGGATGGGTGTATTTCGCAGCATTTCCGATGAGATTGACAAGAATTTGACCGGTTCTTTTTTTATCTGCATATACAGGAGGAATATCTGAATCAATTTCAGTATTGAATTGTAAATTCTTCTCATCAAATTTTGGACGTAAGAACTTGGTCAGTTCATCTAAATGCGTGGATATCGAGAAGGAAGTCAGGTCAAGTTTTAGCCGGTTAGAGTCGACCAAGGACATATCTGAAAGATCTGTGATCAGGTCGCTCATTCGATTAACATTTGCCTGTATCGTAGCAAGGAATTGTCGTTGTTGTGGATTTAATTCCCCCACAGCGTTACTCATCAGAAGCTCAGTGTATCCTCGTATCGAGGATAATGGATTTTTTAATTCGTGCGCCACCATGGAAAGGATCTCACTGGAATTCTGAGTACTTCCTCCAGAAGGTGATTGTGTATAATCAACCACCGCGGTTACTATCTGTTGATTCTTATCGGTTTTAGTAGACATTAACAATGTTTTATCATTGAATATGATATAAAGCAAATCAAACCGGCATTTTGTCGGAGTATAATCAATTTTGCTATCATCAGATAATTTGAAAAAAGGAGAATATTGTTGCAAGAACCGAAATTGGTCGTAGAATTGGTGCCCCGTTCATGCTTTTTTTCCAATCTTCGATCCAACCTGAGTAAAAGGGATTGGGAAAAATTACGTCAATACACTATTGAAAAGGCAAATAAACAGTGTGAAATTTGTTCGTCAGATGGCGGAGGATCATCATTGGAATGCCACGAAATTTGGCAATACGATGATGCCAATAATACTCAGAAATTAATTGGATTAGTGGCATTGTGCAAAGCTTGCCATCGCTCCAAGCATATGGCACTCGCCCGACATAAGGGTTGGGAGGTCATCGCAGAAGACCATTTAATGCGAATAAATGGATGGGAAAGAACAACTTTAAATCTTTACCTTGACGAGGCTTTTCGGATTTTCGATCAACGCAGCGAACAGAAATTGGACTCTGGATATTACCTGGCTTGAAAGATTTGATGTAGTCATCCCTGATATTTTGGATAGAATTTAGGTTTACAAAGAACAATGTTGCATAGGATGATCTAATGGAAAATAAAATGAAAGTATCTATCATCGGGTTAGGGGGTATCTCTAATAAGGCATATCTGCCAATATTAACTGCTGATAGTTCCCTCGATTTACAGCTTTTTTCCAGATCCAATTCGTCAATTCAAAATGCACAAACAACCTGGAAAATTGAAAAGACAGCAGCAGATTTATCCGAGGTAATCCAATGGAAACCGGAAGCGGCATTTGTTCTCACAAATTCTGCAACCCATTTTGAAATTGCAAAAAAACTTTTAGAGAATAATATTGATGTGTTTGTTGAGAAACCTGCCACACTCCATGTGGAACAGACCATGGAATTGGCTGAATTATCCAGGAGAAGTAATAAGATTTGTATGGTAGGCTTTAATCGTCGTTACACACCCATCCATCAACGGGGAAAAGAGTACTGGGGCAGTCGTAAAATTGAATTGGCAGAATTCACAAAATTGCGAACAAAACCATTTCATGATGATATTCGAAGTCACATATATGACGATACCATCCATTTGTTGGATACTATGAGGTTTTTTTGTGGTGAAGTTTCATTAGTACACAAAGAAATACGCAAGGATGAACACCTGGTGACCTGTACTGCTATGTTTGCTCTAGAACAGGGTGGAATTGCTATTATAAAAAACTGTATGCGAAGCGGAGAGTGGAGAGAAAATTATATCCTTTCGGGAGATGGTTTGACAATGGAAATGGAAGCGTTTTCGCGGTCTATCAATCTTCCAGGGAGATGAACAGCGCAGTTGGAAGGAAAACTACCCAGCTGGAAGTGAAATACTAGTGGGAAGAGGTTTTTCCGGCGAGATCAATCATTTCTTGAATTGCGTAAGGACCCGTGAAAATCCTCGTAACAGACCTTGCAGATTCCGTTAAAACGCAGAAATTGGTTGAAGCAATAACCGATGGGTGATTAAAGATCGGTTAATCCACGAAACGATATTTTATTAATGCCCAAACCGCAAAGAACGCATCGCTCATATGAATTTTCTTCCCCTGAGAATAGTCTCTCGGGTTGAATTCAATTGGAACTTCATAGATACGAATTTTACGTTTGAGAACTTTTGCCGTAAATTCGGGCTCAAAGTCAAATCGTTTCGAATGGAGGGGGATATCTTTTACAGCATCACGTTTAAAAACTTTATACCCGGTTTCCATGTCACTTAAGATATTGTTATAGAGGATATTGGTCATAAATGTGAGGAGCTTGTTAGCGACCATGTTCCAATAGAGTATAGGACGGCGGGCACCTCCCAGAAAACGCGATCCATATACGATATCTGCGATCCCTTCCTGGATCGGCCGCAGGAGATGTGGATATTCTCGTGGATCATATTCCAAATCCGCATCCTGAATGATGATCACGTCCTTGGTAGCTGCTTTAATACCCGTCACAACTGCAGCTCCTTTTCCCTGGTTCACATTATGAAGAATGACTCGAATCTGTCCCGTCTTCTCGATTTCTGCAAGCTTTTCACGGGTTCCATCTTTTGAACCATCATCTACCACGACGATCTCATCCACCAAATTTGTTGCCTTTACCCTGCGGATTATTTCTTCGATGGTTTGAATTTCGTTATAAACAGGAATTACGACAGATATTTGCATATTTGGATTATATGCAACCTCACATAATTGGGCAAGTACCTGAACCAATTGAATAAATTATCCTGATAGTATTTGGTTAGAAATCACTGGCGTGCTATAATTTGCTGGGGAAAGAAATATTGATTGATCCCATAATGGCGTTTTATTGGAGGTTAATAGAATGAGTCCGGTAGATAAACATCAACCCGATCCCAAAACTGCAACTGCAGCAACAAATATGCCGTTCTTTCCACCACCTATTACTCGAATCGAAGATACGGGTCTTTCACCTCTTTGGCTTCAAGATCTCATTCTAAAAGTATTTTATTATCAGGGATATCTTACAGGTTTCAAATTAGCCGAAGAGATTGCTCTACCTTACGTTGGTGTAGTTGATCTGCTTTTGGAAGTATTGAAAAGGGAGAAACTGGTTGAGGTCAAAACATCTCAGGCAGGATTAGGTGAAGGGGCGTATCAATGGGCGATCACTGGGTTAGGAATTGCCAGAGCGCGTGAAGCGCTTGAAAGAAGCCAGTATGCCGGACCGGCACCAGTTCCTATAAGTGTTTATAACGAATCACAAAGAAAACAAAGCCGCGGACGTGTGCTGGTTACTGAAAAGATCATGCGGCAAATATTAAGCAGCTTAATTCTTTCGGAAAAGACTTTTAAACGGATAGGTCCTGCATTAAATTCAGGAACATCCATGTTCCTTTATGGGCCTCCTGGAAATGGGAAGACAACTATTGCCCGAGCTATCGGTAACCAGGTACTTTCGCAGAATATCTATATTCCATATTCCATTTATATCGATGGACAGGTCGTTAAACTTTATGATTCAGTAAATCACCAAATCGCTCCTGATGAAGAGGTGACATATACCGGGACAAGTCCTTTAAGAGGTGTTCGACGTGATCCACGCTGGGTCAAAATTAGACGACCGTTTATCGTAGTTGGTGGTGAACTTAGCCTGGCAGGTCTGGATCTGGTTTTTGATGATGTCCATAAATATTATGAAGCTCCTTTCCAGGTGAAGGCAAATGGCGGAATTTTCCTTATTGATGACTTTGGCAGACAACAGGTTAGACCTCGCGATCTGCTCAATCGCTGGATCGTACCTCTTGAGAACCGTATTGATTTTCTGACTCTACATACGGGAAGAAAAATTGAAGTACCTTTTGATGTATTAGTAGTATTTTCAACAAACCTGCCACCAAAAGATCTCGTCGATGAGGCTTTCTTGAGACGACTGCGCCATAAAATTGAGATCGGAGATCCTTCTTACGAAGATTACAGGGAGATCTTTAAACGGGTAGCTGCTGATAAAAAAGTTGTATATAACGATCAGGCGCTTGCTCATTTATTGCAGGAATGGTATATCAAGAAAGATAGAAAATTACGCGCTTCCCATCCTCGTGACCTTTGCGACCAGATCGTTGATATTTCCAAATATGAGGGTATCGAATCTGCCATGACCAATGACCTAATTGACCGTGCAGCAGAATCCTATTTCGTTGATCTATAAAGGGTGATTTATATGCAGCCACCATTGATATACGCTCATCGCGGAGCTTCTGCTCATGCCCCCGAAAATACAATTTCAGCGTTTTTATTAGCGATAGAACATGGTGCGGATGGAATTGAGTTTGATATTAAAGTGACCCGCGACGGTAAAGTGATCGTATTGCATGATCAAACTCTGCAAAGAACGACGACAGGATCGGGTGATTTGAAGAATTTCACATTCGATGAACTCCGCAAGTTGGATGCAGGCTCGAAATTCTCAACAAAATATGCTAATGAAAAGTTACCTACCCTTGAAGAAGTATTCGAAGCAGTCGGAAATCGGATCGGAATAAATATTGAATTGACAAATTACGCCACACCAGGTGATGACCTGATCGAAAAGGTTGCCAAAATTTTAGCAGCGGTAAAGGATACATCAAAGGTAATGTTTTCGTCATTCAACTGGGGAAACCTTAAGAAAGCGCGAAAGTTATGCCCTGAAATTCCTTGTGGAATACTAGCTTTACCGGGCATCGCAGGATGGCTCAGCCGGTCTACTTTCACACGCAATGTTCCTCATGAAGCCGTCCATCCCTACTTTGCAGATGTTAGCGCAAACACTGTAAAATCCTGGCATCAGCGAGGTTATAAAGTGAATATTTGGACTGTAAATGAGCCCAAGGAGATGCTGCGATTGAAGGATATAGGGGTGGATATGATTATGACGGATGATCCTGCATTGGCAAAATCAACGCTTCGATCATCTTGATGATTTCTCGAATTGAGGTTCGGTAACAAATATTTCAAAACTGTCGACTTAGCCCACACCAATCTAATTAAAGGAAAATTGGTAGATTTATCAACTAAAGATTTGATCATTCGACCAATAAAGTGAATGATTAGATTCTGCCTGGTAAAAGCGATTATAAACCTCCAGCTAAATATAGGAATAACCATGGGGATAAAAACGAATTTGCTGGAGCATGACGGGCTATAAATCTCAATGGTAAAATTAGACCATTGTAATTCATCATTATTTTATAGTGGCTTGAATTTTCGCCGGAAACAAATTTGAAGTATTTAAACCATGAGAGAAATATTTCGCAAATTCCAAAGATCCATAATTAAACTCATTGAAATGTATTCTTATAATTGGATTCTTAATTACACCCATTCAAACAATTAATGCAAAGACTGGTAATCAAGATAATCTTCCCCTAAAAAATGCACAAGATTTGTTGGCAGACCTTAGTCCAAAAGAAAAGGTTGGACAACTTTTATTAGTTACTTTTAACGGAATTGATACATCGGAACAATCCCAAATCAACTCACTCATCTCCAGGCATTATATTGGTGGAGTGGTTTTACAACGAAAAAATGATAATTTTGTAGGTGGGAATTCCACGGTCCAATCGGCGTATGATCTAATTTCCAGCTTGCAAACCATCAAATGGCAGAGCACTCAAGTGACTGGAAATGCGAACGCGAATAGTTCTGATTTACCAGCTTATATACCATTATTTATCGGTACCTCACAGGAAGGTGATGGTCCCCCGAACTCTCAAATTATTTCCGGGTTCACTCAAATTCCAAATGAAATGACCATTGGCGCTACCTGGAATCCGGATTTAGCTGAACAGAATGGAGCGATCCTGGGGAATGAGCTGAGTAGGGTGGGGATAAATTTGCTCATGGGACCTTCTCTGGATGTACTTGAACTCCCATTACAAGAAGGGGGGAAGATCTAGGAACCCGCACATTTGGTGGTGACCCATACTGGGTGGGTGAAATGGGAAAAGCTTTTATTCGAGGAGTCCATCAGGGCAGCGAAAATAAGGTGGCGGTCATGGCAAAACACTTCCCGGGTCGGGGAGGGTCTGATCGATCTCTGGAAGAAGAAGTTGCTACTGTGCGAAAATCACTTGAGCAATTAAAGCAGATCGAACTAGCTCCATTCTTCGCGGTTACTGGTACATCAGAGGATTCAAGTGAAATCACCGACGGGTTACTTGTTTCACACATTCGCTACCAGGGTTTCCAGGGAAATATTCGAATTACCACCCGACCGGTGAGTTTTGATCCGACAGCACTATCTCAGATACTCACTCTGCCTCAATTTTCAAGTTGGCGAGATTCGGGCGGTCTCATCATCAGTGATGACTTAGGGAGTACTGCAGTACGAAAATTTAATGACCCGACTATGCTTACCTTTGATGCCCGCCAAACTGCCCGAAATGCCCTTTTAGCCGGGAATGATATCCTTTATGTTGATGATTTTACCGATAGCAGTGATAAAGATTCTTATTCATCGATCATCCGCACTCTGGATTACCTTACACAAAAGTACAATGAAGATCCAACTTTTGCACAGAGAGTGGATTCTTCTGTTTTGAGAATCCTTACGTTGAAATATAAACTTTATCCAAACTTTAATATCACCTCTGTGGTCCCATCAGTTGTAGGATTGCAAGGAATTGGATCTGAAAGCCAGGAAATTCTTGTTACTTCACAATCGTCTGCGGCTTTGATCGATCCTTCAGTGCTTGAACTTCCCAATGTGCTTCCTGATCCACCCGGTTATCCAGAGCGTATTATTTTCCTGATGGATTCGACGGATTATCAACAATGCAGTACCTGTGAATATCAAACCTCACTTGCGGCTGATTCAATGAAAAATGCGGTGATCAGACTTTATGGTCCAACAGCGGGGAGCCAGGTTAATCAGCTAAGGTTATCCGGGTATTCTTTTAAAAGTGTAGAAGAGTGGCTTAATGGCATTGAACCGCCGGTTAATTTCGAAGCAGATCTGAGACAGGCAAATTGGGTAGTTGTGGGGCTTCAAAATATTGACGCAAATAGGCCGTACTCACTTGCGTTCAAACATCTTCTTGCAGAACGTTCGGAATTATTAAGGAATAAAAAAGTTGTTGTTTTCGCATTCAATGCTCCATATTACCTTGACGCTACAGATTTATCCAAGGTAACCGCTTATTATTCAGTTTATTCTAAATCTCAGCCATTTATAGATTTAGCTGCGCGGATATTATTCCAGGAGGTATCTCCACAAGGAGCATCTCCTGTCTTCCATTCCTGGTGTAGGTTATGATTTGATCAAGGCAACAATGCCCGACCCAAATCAAGTGATTCCACTAAAGTTGGATCTTCCAGTCCAGGTAGAGAATACTCCAGCAGTGGGTAGCACTCCAGAATCCTTACCCATACAAAAATTTAAATTGGGCGATACAATTCCAATTCGAACGGGTGTGATAGTAGATCACAACCAAAATCCTGTACCTGATGGCACATTGGTTAGGTTCATTATTAGAACTGAAGCTGATACAAGTACGACTCAGCAAATTGAAGCAACGACGATTGGTGGGGTTGCCAGAGCTGCATATAGGATTCCGACAAATGGTTTTATAGAAATTCGGGTGACCAGCGAGCCAGCATTGGTTTCAGAATTTCTCCAACTGGATATTCCTCTTGGTGAAGGTGCAGGTGTGACTGCGGTTGCACCGACCGCCATTCCAAGTTCAACTCCGATTCCTAGTGAAACCCCTGCAATTATGGAGACTGTTACACCGGATACATCAACTGGTAACTCAGGACAACCTAATTTTCTGGAATGGTTGGTGGTCGTTTTGATCATTGGTATCACCGGGTCATTGGTCTATACCCTGGGAAAGAAAATTCACTCGATCCGTTGGGGGGTACGCTGGGCATTTTGCTCCATTATCGGGGGACTGACAAGTTATATTTATCTGGCTGGCAGGATGCCTGGTGGTGAAGCCTGGTTAAAATTGACCGGCACAACTGGTTTACTTATTGTTGTTATTTTATGTATGAGTCTGGGATTTGCAGTGGGAATTTTGTGGCATGCTGTAACAGGCCGACCTGGTAATTAATGATTTAGCAGTGTTACAAATAAACTAATTCCAACCATTGCTATTGCGGCAATAAAAAGGTACTTTTCCGGTTTTGTTTTTAAGAAATCCTGAAATTTAACTATGGGTTGTGTGTGATGGGTCCTGGTGGAAGGAATATAGTCACCCAATAATGATTGACGGAATTCCTCAACTGATTGAGGACGTTCGTTGGGATGCAAGCCCATAGCCCATAAAATCGCCCGCTCTGTTCTTAAACTTATATTGGGATTGATCTGTCGAGGTAGTATCATGCTTTCTGGATGTAAAAAACGCTCCCGCGCATCCATTGGTTGTTGATTGGTCAGGATATGATAGAGGGTTGCACCAAACGAATAGATATCAGATCTTGTATCAGTATGACCACTATCTCCACCATACTGCTCCAGGGGAGTATACAACGCTGTACCCCTACCCTGTAAAATCGTAATGGTTACTTCCCCGGGAGATGCCAATTTTACCAATCCAAAATCAACCAGTTTCAGGAAATTGGATGGGGTGATCTTTAAATTTCCAGGCTTGATATCACGATGTAAGATAGGAGGATTCTGTCCATGTAAGTAGCTCAATGCATCAGCCAGTTGGCTGCCCCAATCTATTACATCTTTTTCAGCTAAAAATGTCTCTGCCTTTCGGGCTTCCATCATCATGGTCCGCAAGTCTTTACCAGGTACATAATCCATAACCAGGTAGTCACGGGGACCAATGGAAAAGTAATCAGATACCTTTGGCAGGTTGGGGTGATCCAGACGGGCTAATACCGTTGCTTCACGAAGGAATTGGTCACGCGCCTGTCGAATTAGGTCTTCTGGCAGGGTTTTATCGTGTTCCACTTCTTTTACGGCACACTGGCGACCTTCCAGACGAAGATCATCAGCCAGGTAGATGCTACCCATCCCGCCCTGTCCGATGATCCGGTAAATTTTATATCTGGCGTGTAAGACCTCTCCAGCTTTAAGTGAGAGCGGCATTGAACCTTCCAGTATCTTCCATAAGAATATTAATCATTTATATCGGCGTAGATCAATATTGCCTTTATGGCGATTTCTGTTATATTATACCTTATTAGATATTTGGATTACTTCCAAACTCAGATCGAGGTGAGCTAATGGCTGATAGGGGTGAAGAAATTCCAGTTCTGATTGGCCAAAGTGGACCAATCAATGGCCAAAGATGGACGATCACGAAGACAATGGTAATAGGCAGGGATGCATCCTGTGATATTGTCATACCTGACCGTCAGATATCCAGGTTTCATGCGAATTTGATGCCGGCTGCCAACGGAACTATTTTAGAAGACCTTGGCAGTAAAAATGGAACGTATTGTAATGGGCAAAAAGTTGAAACCTCGGTTATGCTTGCAGACGGAGATCTTGTCCAAATGGCTTTGGTACAGCATTTTGTATTTCTGAGCTCAGAATCAACTTTGCCATTGGATGCAAGTCAACTACCGGTAAGTCAAAAACGGACCGGCAAGTTACACTTTGATAATCGATCACGTCGTGTATGGATCGGACAAAACGAAGTGATCCCTCCACTTTCTGCTTCACAACTACGATTGCTGCAACTGCTATATGAGCAGGAGGGAGCGGTTGTGTCCAGGGATGAATTAATATGCAAAAGTATGGGGGGTGGATGAAGCAGTTGGAGTTTCAGACCAGGCTTTTGATGCGCTTGTACGTAGATTGCGCCAAAGACTATCCAGTATCGATGCTGAACACAACTACATCACCACGTTACGGGGATATGGCGTAAAGTTCGATAATAATCCCGAATAAACTTTACTTTACATAAATTAAAGGTTGGTTTTTTGGCTCATGCCTGTAAAACAACCTTTATTTATTGGTGGAAATCGGGGAAATTACCTTCCCCAATCGCAAACGGTATTTGCTTCTATTTGTTGTTAGGTAAATTACACATCCAGATTTCGTACATCATGTGCATGTGTGGTGATGAAACGTGTACGTGGTGGTACTGCTTCACCCATCAACATGTCAAAAGTGCGATCAGCCTCTGCGGCGTCATCGATGCCAACGATAAGCATGGTGCGGTTTTCGGGGTTCATGGTGGTTTCCCACAATTGGGTGGGATTCATTTCGCCCAGACCTTTATAGCGCTGTAAATTTGCTTTTTCTGCAGGAACGCCCAATTCCTTTAAAACTTTATCCTTTTCATTGTCATTGTAAGCATAACGTACCTTGTCTTTATGGCTCATTCTGTACAAAGGTGGTTGAGCGATGAACAAATGCCCTTCATCAATAATGCTCTGCATATAACGGAAGAAAAATGTGAGCAATAATGTGCGGATATGACTGCCATCAACATCAGCATCGGTCATGATCACGATTTTGCCATACCGTAAACCAGATATGTCAAACCCGTCACCTATTCCAGTTCCAAGTGCTGAAATTAATGCCCGTACTTCGTTATTCCCAAGTATCTTATCCAACCGGGCACGTTCAGTGTTAAGGATCTTACCTCGTAAGGGGAGAATCGCCTGAAAATGGCGGTCACGTCCCTGTTTGGCAGATCCACCAGCGCTGTCTCCCTCAACGATATAAAGTTCGGTTTTTGTTGGGTCGCGGTCAGAACAATCTGCCAGTTTGCCTGGCAGGGTCATGCTTTCAAGTGCAGATTTACGAATGACCAGATCCCTGGCTTTACGGGCGGCATCACGGGCGCGGGCAGATGTAAGGCATTTTTGAATGATAGCCCTGGCGGCTTGAGGATTTTCTTCCAGAAAACGGGCAAATCCTTCGCCTACCACCTGTGTGACATACGTTTGAGCTTCCGGGTTCATCAACTTGACTTTTGTCTGACTCTCAAATTGTGGATCCGGATGTTTGATACTAACAATCGCGGTCATTCCCTCACGGGTATCATCACCGGTGAAGTTGGGATCAGCTTCCTTGAGCAACCCGGAACGGTGTCCATAATCATTGATCACACGGGTGGTAGCTGTTCGTAAACCGGTAAGGTGAGAACCACCATCAATGGTATTGATCGTGTTTGCAAAGGAATATACCGATTCTGAATATGAATCTGTATATTGAATTGCAGCTTCAATATTGACTCCATCAACCTCTTTTTCGATATAGAAAACTGGATGTAGTTGTTCCCGGTTACGATTCAGGTAACGCACAAACGAATTTATACCACCTTCAAAGTGGAAGGTCATTTCCTTCTGAGTTCGTTCATCCATCAGATGAATGGTAACTGCACGGGTTACGAAAGACATTTCACGGAAACGCTGGATCAAAGTATCAAAGCGGTAATCAAGTTCCGGGTCTTTAAATATCTGTGGATCAAACTTAAAGGTTGTCTTGCTGCCTGTTTTATTTGGCTCACATTTTCCAATAACTTTTACGGGTTCCTGGGGAATTCCGCGCACATATCTTTGAAAGTGAACCTGTCCTCCCCGTCGAATTTCCACTTCACACCATTCTGACAGGGCATTTACCGCAGAAACACCAACACCATGAAGTCCACCGGATACTTTATAACTTCCACCACCAAACTTACCACCAGCGTGAAGGATTGTCATAACTACTTCCAGGGCTGATTTCTTTTTCTCCGGGTGGATATCCACGGGGATACCACGGCCATTGTCCTCCACTGTCACGCTGCTATCAGCATGGATGGTAATCTCGATCCGGTCACAATAGCCACCCAGGGCTTCATCTATTGAATTATCTACGACCTCATACACCAAATGATGGAGGGCTTTTAGATCTGTTCCACCGACATACATGCCCGGTCTACGTCGAACAGCTTCCAGACCTTCCAATACCTGGATCTCTTTTGCACCATACGAACTGATTGTTGATGAATCGTTCATTAATTCTCCCGTTAATTTACTTTCGGTAACTCTGAAGCGGTTGCTGGAGAGAGGTTATTTTTAATTATGACAGATTGAATCCACTTGATACCATCGCGATAATAAACAAATATTGCAGCTGTTAGGCTGGTGTTTACCAGGGCATGACCGGCAACTCCAATCAAGGAAAACCATGAATTCTCTTTAGGAATTTGCCATAATAGGTCCAGGCCTTGAGCGATGATGATCACAGTGATGAAGAAAAGTCCTGATGATGGTAAAGCGAACCTCACCATTCGGATACTTGAAAGCAGAGCTTTCAAGACAGATTGATGCTGCATAAATATTACTTGAGGTGTATATAACATTGGTGTAATGACCCAGATCAGGATCAACCCACCGGCGAATAAAGCAATTTGACCCAGGATTGGTGATAGCAGAGATAAAAATGAAACCACCATTAACATTGGAAAAACAATTATGATGATGAAAAGAACACAAATAATTGTAAGATATAAAAGTTGCAATGTCTGCCATCCAATTGAGCCCGGTGAAGCTTGAGCGTTGTCAGATGATGTTATTCGATTAATGGAGTTATAGTAATAACTTGAACCAATCAATCCGATCAGTCCTACTACGAGCCAGATCATGAATGCACTGGAATAATTTCTAGCCTCAAATACTATTGGCGAACCTAATGGATTTGTTATAGGCGAAATATTTGCTATCAGACTGGGAATTCCTACTGGAAGGGTGCGAATGGCAGAAAAAATATTAAATCGATCTGTCAGGACATAATAAATGTCCTTTGTAGCAGAAAAGAATTGTGCAAATTCACCACTTTGCATTCCACCGGGTAACTTTAATCCCTCAATGATAGGTTGAAGTAAAACCTTAATTCGAAGATGTGGTCCGAACCAGAGGAGTAGATCCAGGATTATGGGCAGAATTATTAATTCGATATGATTAGCTACTGCTTCAAACCCTGCCAGCAGGCTGGGAATTAGCTTTGGCTTTAGTGATAGATTGAGATCAGGTTGGTTTATCATACAATCTTATATTTTACCATAAGGGGGTTTCAGAGTAAAATGTAACAGATGGAGAAGCACACTCATCTTCCTGATCCGAGCCAATTAAGCATGCTTACAGGTGTGATTCTTATCGCGTATGCCATATCGCAATACCTTACAGTACCAGTAAATCAGGTTGCATTACAACTCCCCGGTCTATATATACCCATCAACTTTGAATTTAGGAATCTGGTATCCATTACTGTAGCCATTCTTGCATCTGCAGGTATGGATTGGGTTATATCAGGACACCCGCATAATGCAGGTAAAGACCGATTACACCACTGGTTATTGCCATCTCTGACTGCGTGGGTAATAGGAATTCCTCTTTTTTCGATACCAATTGGACCAACCTGGTGGGGAATGTTTCTCATAGGCGGGTTATTATTGGTATTTGTTATTCTATCGGAATATATCACTGTGGATCCTGAGGATACACGATTTACAGTTGTAAGTATTGGGCTTTCAGCGCTTTCCCTGGTATTATTTTTGATCCTGGCTGTGAGTATTAGAGCCAGCGGAGCCAGGCTTTACCTGGTTTTACCTGCAATAGGAATAGGAAGTGGATTGGTATCTCTACGGATATTCTATCTTCGCTCCGGCAGGAACTGGCAGTATGCCTGGAGCTTAGGTATTTCGCTAATATTAGCGCAAATTGCCGCTGGCTTACATTATTTACCTTTCTCTCCCATTCAATTTGGATTGTTATTGGTGGGATTCTTATATGGATTAATATCGGTATCCGAATCCGTCATACAAAACCAATTCACAAAGAGAGTATTTGTTGAACCAGTGATTATCTTTATAGTCATATTAATTCTTGTTTTGATTCTCGGATAATTAATTCCAAATGTCAGTTATAGAAAGCCTGATACTTCCTGTTAGTATTCATACAAAAATTCTTTCCAATATGGAAAAGCATTTGCCTGAAGAAGCCTGTGGTTTGATAACCGGAAAAGGAAATCTGGCAATGCATCATTTTCCCATTACCAATCAATTGCATTCCCCATATAGATTTCAAATGAATGGAAGCGAAATGCTCAGGGTATTTGAGTGGGCTGAAAAACATGGTCAAATATTGCTTGCAATTTACCATAGCCATCCGAATGGGCCAGAATATCCTTCGCCATACTGATCTTGAGGAAGACTATTATCCGGATGTGATAAAATTGATTGGCTTTATGGAATCTTTCAAATGGGAATTACGAGCATATCACCAAATCCTATCCGGATATATTCGAATACCTCTAGTCATTAAATCTTAATGACAATTTCTTGAATCTAAATGAATTCACCAGTGTTAATTAATACATAAATCGGGACAATATATGACAGTCTTAAAGATTATTACAGTGTTCATGCTTGCTTATTTGGTAGGGTCAATTCCATTTGGATTGATCTTTGTAAAAATCCTCAAAGGACACGATATAAGAAATATCGAGAGTGGACGCACCGGTGGAACCAATGCAGGGAGAGCTGCTGGAACAGGGGCTGGAGTTTTAACTGCTGTTATGGACTTTTTTAAGGGTTTTATTGCAGTTATGATAGCGCGGACAATGATGCCAGGGGCACCATGGATTGAAGCAATAGCAGCCATCTTCGCTATCTTAGGTCACAATTATTCAATATTTTTGCTTGAACGACATGGGCCAGGAAAGTATTTCTTACGTGGTGGAGCAGGCGGTGCTCCATGCATGGGTGGATCTTTTGGTTTTTACCCGCCCAGTTTGTTTATTATATTACCAGTTGCCATGTTGATTCTGTTTGGTGTCGGGTATGCTTCAATTACCACTCTATCCATTGCATTCCTGGCAATCGTCTTGTTTACTATCAGGGCAATTGCATTTGGATCGAGTTGGGCTTATGTCTTTTATGGGGTAATTGCTCAAATCCTTTTAATTATCGCCCTACAATCCAATATTAAACGACTTCTGAGCGGTAATGAACGCCTGGTAGGTGTTCGAGCCTGGTTGCAAAACCGTAAAAGCAAGTAACGATTCTTTAATTAAATTGGATCTGATTCTGGTAAGGGTTCGTCTTCAGCGTATAGTTGATATAAATACCATAAATTGCGTTTATGCAAGTCAGCGGCTAATCCCCCCAGGAAAACCCGGCTCTTCCCGCAAAACTCGATGTCAATTTCTGCCAGGTACTCAACAGGGTTTTTTCGCTTAACAGCAGTCTTTGCTGCTTTCCGGATCGCATTTAGATAATTCAGGTTGTCTTTACAGGCATCTTCTATTTCGCCACGAAGAATGATATCACCATGACCTTGAACTATATTTTCCAGACCCATCTTTCCAATTCTTTTAATGGTATTTGCCATTTCATCAATATCGCCATCAACAACAAAAGGCAAAGGCATGAAACTATCACCTGCAAATAGAACGCGGTCTTCCTCAATAAGGATACCTATTCCATCAATGCTATGACCCAACATTGGCATCATGACCAGGTTTTTTTTCCCAACCCTAAGTGAAACTGACCCGGAGCTAAAAGTCAGGTGAGGAGTAATAATTTTGACTTGCCGTAATGTCGGGTTTGATTTTTTTGCTTGTTCGAGAGCAGGTCTACCTTTTTCCATCAACAATTGCCCACACAGATCATGACCTAGGATAGTAGACCCGGGGAAAAAACTATTACCCCAACTATGGTCAGCATGGTGGTGTGTGTTGATCACATAACGGACTGGTACATTTAACTCTGATTCTATAAAATCACGCATGGCAAGTGTTTCTTCGGGTAATGCTAATGTGTCAATTAAAACGGCCCATTGTGGTCCGGCGATAACACCTGCAGTCACCTGGGCATATACGCTGCTTTGAAACCAATAAACATTCTCTGAAACTCGTTCTCGCTGCATTTTTCCTACTTAGAATTAAGATGTCTTAAAAATAGCATAATTCTATGGAATTGTCAAAAAAACCTATATCTCCTACCTAATCTTTTATCAATACCATTATTAATCACTAATCGATTAAATCAAATGACACACCAAATTATCCTGGTGTGTCATAAGTAAGTTGTATTTATTATTTTGTCAGGTTTGACTGCATGGATAACTTTAAGACTAATCTGTTGATCTTTTTCAATTTCTCCACAACCTCAGGAGCTTCTTTTTGGGATTCAGCTTGTGTTATTAATCCGGGTAACATTTGAGTGAATTCCTGGGTGATTATCCCCGGATTCTCTGCAAGGATTTTTTGCATTGTGGGTTCATCTTCTGCTTCAAGCAATTTTTCAATGACTTCATATTCCGGAGGTGGTGTGGATGATTTCTGAATAATATCAACGATCATTTGCAGTTTTGCCAACCTGGCCTGATCATTCTTCTGGTGAGCCAGATCCAATTGATTCTTAAGAACTTCAATAAACAGCTCATTTATTATCGGCAAGACTTGTTCCATAACCTTGGGAATATCCGGGGATTGTATTATCTTCTCGATCAGTTGTTCCACTTGTGCGGCTTGTGCTTGCATTTCTTTGTCAATCTCATCCACCATTTTTAGTATTGAGTCGCGGAGAGATATTAGCCTTTCTTTCTCACCAGTCTTAGCATAATTCGATACGATCCGCCAGGATTTGAAAAAAACTATAATCCATTCCTGATCGGGTTAGCCGAACTAATGTTGCAATCCGGATTTCGGATGTGGTGGAAATAATGAGGTCCAGCAGTTTCTCTCGTGTAAAGCCGGATTTACTGACTTCCTGTAGGGATTTGACAGCCTCTTCAGCTTCGACTGCCTGTTTCTTCATTTCCTGCCCAATTTCCGTATTTTCAAGCAGCAACTTCTCAACCTGGATCAACTGTTCCATACTTGCTTTATCCTGGCTCGCAGATGCTGACTCCAGGATCCGACTGAACAAGGAGAAGAAATTATCGTCAACCAGTTCTTTCTGGTTTTCTAGAATTGCCAATCTATTAGAATCAGGCGAGGTCATCAATTCCCGAATCAAGGCTATTTTCTTTTCCTGATTCTGGATCATTTCTTTGGTGATACCATCGCTCTCTAAAATCTTTTCGATCATTACCTGCATCGTAAACATGGTTTGCGGTCGTAAAATGTAAGCTTTTCTTTTTTCCAGGGGCAGTTTGTTGACAGCCTGATTTATCAATGGACCTATCAGCTTTTCCTGTTCGTTTACCGGCAGCCCTAGTTCTGGAGGGAAAAAAGTAAGAAGAAGTTCTTTCTCGGGATCATGATAAACCAACGGCGTGGAAAGAGTTCCTTTGAAACCACAATTTGGGCAGTTAGCGATATTAAACTGACCAGAAAGTAATTTTTGCTTCGCCTGGGGGTCAGTATTTGTGTCAAAAAGTTGATTAATATCTGCCATGATAGGTTGGTGGCAGCGTGGGCAGGAAGTTCGTGTTTGAGGCATATTATTCTCTCTTTATTTTTTTTATGAAGGATTATACCACTTGGGTTTTATACAAATATTAATGTTATTGATCATCGCGGCAAGGAAAAACTGATCCGGGTTCCTTGATTTTCATCCCTTTTTTCTATCCAGATCCGACCGCCATGCGCTTCCACTATTGAGCGGGCAAGATACAATCCTAATCCTGCTCCTTTGGTATTTCTTGCGGCTTCTGGAGAGCGGTAAAACCGATCAAATACATGAGGGATATCATTTGTTTTTATTCCGGGACCGTCATCACTTACGCTAATTATTACTTCATCGGATAAGCTCCTACCACTAACCTGGATGTTACCATCAGGAGCATATTTTATCGAATTAGTAATCAGGTTGCTGAGAACTTGCTGAAGGCGTTGTTCGTCTGCAAGAATAATTGGAAAACTATCGGGGAAGTCATAGGTTATTTTATGCATACTGGTCTGATTTCCCAACCTGTTTATCAGGCGTTTGACCAATTCAGGAATGGAGATATCAGTCTTTTTT
Organism: uncultured Chloroflexia bacterium; assembly: GCA_963709535.1. Classification (GTDB taxonomy): domain Bacteria; phylum Chloroflexota; class Anaerolineae; order Anaerolineales; family Anaerolineaceae; genus PNON01. The sequence goes on from CAVPWY010000013.1 coordinate 345,716, forward strand.
AATGTTAATACACCAGATTGCAACCGGGTTGAATCCAAAAGATCTTCGATCAATCCAGTTAAGCGATCAGCTTCTTCCTCAATGACAGCCAGGCTATCGTCTACGATCTCACTATCCCATTCTGCATCTTTCCGGCGTAATGTTCCTACATATCCTTTTATCAAGGCAACAGGCGTTTTGAGTTCATGGCTAATGATCGAAATAAACGTACTTTTCAATTCATCTGCTTCACGAAAACGAGTAATATCACGTACTGTAGCAATGATATTTAATAAACCGCCATCTGAATTCAGGAGAGGAGCATATGTGATTCCTATGGGAAGAGGAGGGTAGGGATCAGGCCTAACCAGATCTCCTTCTACATATAGATATGCTTTTTTGCTTAATGGCCAACCACCTTCAACGGCTTTTTCAAGTGTTATACCTTGAGGTGGTTTAGCCCAATGAACGATCTTTTCATGTTCCTGGTTCGAAACATCATCAACTGTTCTCTGTGAAAGAGCCGCAAATGATGGATTACATCTCGTAATAGTTAATTTGGGAGTCAGGATGAGGATTCCATCTGCAGCAGAATCCAGGAGACCATCCATTCTATGTTTCTCTTCTGTAACCTGGCGATAGAGTTGAGCATTAGCGACTGCCACTGCAGCTTGATTTGCAAAACTCTTCAATAAAATTCGGTCATTACTCGAAAAACTCCCCATATAACTGCGGAAAATAAAAATAACTCCAATAACCTGTCCGCGGGCTACAAGGGGAATTCCGACACCAGTCAGTAATCCGAAGCTTGCCAGGCTAACGATCTGATTGATGATCCGGCTGATAGCAGGTACTTCTGTTGATTCAGGATCCTCTTGATCGGGTAACTGTTTGAGTAGTGGTTCAAGAAACCGAATTAATGGTATGCCAAGACCATCAGCAACTGCCAGTCGCCATCCTTCATGTACATCCCTCAATGCTATTACACCCGCCTGCCCAGCGAGCATTTCCAATGAGATCTTTAAAATTCTGCCAAGAACCTTATCAAGGTCCAATTCCTCTGTGAGGGCTCTGGCTATTTCAAGCAGGTAATCCCGTTGGCGAACGCGGAAATCAGGTAGCATCATATTATTTTATGTTTTCTGCGATTCGAATGGCTTCATCCAAAATGGCAAGACCTTGATCCACCTCACTGCGAGTAATACATAAAGGTGGGGAGATTCGAATAACACTCTTTCCACACCCGAGTAACAATAATCCCCTTTCAAAAGCGAGGTCTACAATTTGGTCTCTCAATTTTGGAGCAGCCTGCTTTGTAACGGGATCGTTTACAAATTCAATTCCGATCATTAATCCAATGCCGCGGACCTGGCCAATACTGGGATGGCGGGTTGCTATTTCACTTAATGCATCCTTCGTGTAACTTCCAACTTCTGAAGCATTAATCATCATCCCGCCTTCTAATAGGTCCAGAGTAGCCAGTGCAGCTGCACACGAAATCGGATTTCCACCATAGGTATTTCCGTGTGATCCTTTTGGCCAATCCACTATACTTTTTCTGGCGATCATTGCACCCAGGGGCATTCCAGAAGCAATACCCTTGGCGGTACAAATAATATCCGGTTCCACTCCGAAGTTTTCAATAGACCACCATTTCCCGGTCCTGCCCACCCCTGCCTGAACTTCATCAGCGATCATTAGAATATCATATCTGTCACAAAGTTTTCTAAGGGCAGGAAAAAAACCAGGCGGGGGTACGATATAACCACCTTCACCCTGGATAGGCTCAAGGAGAATTCCGGCAACATCATCAGCTGGTACTATTCGTCCGAGAATTTGTTCTTCAATGTATCTGACAACAGTCTCTCCATAATCTTCCCCCGAGTTCAGATTGCAGGATCGGATGATAAGGATCAGGAAATGGAGCGTGAACAACCCCGCTCATCATCGGATAAAAACCACGATGGTAAGAAGATTTACTTGCCGTAAATGTTACAGCTCCCATCGTACGCCCATGGAATCCACCAAGGAAGCCAATAAACTCAGTTCTTTCAGTAGTATATCTGGCAAGTTTAATAGCTGCTTCTACACTCTCAGTTCCAGAGTTGGTCATGAAGGAAATAGCTGGCTCATCAAAAGGAGATATCTGATTCAGCTTCTCACCTAATTCCACCCATTTCTGGTGATAAAAGTCTGATGAAATATGTATAAATTTTTCTGCCTGTTCTTGAATTGCTTTAACAACTTTCGGATGACTATGACCTGTTGACGTTACTGCTATCCCCGCTGCAAAATCCAGAAACCGGTTGCCATCTACGTCCCAAACTTCTGACCCCAATCCATGATCCATTACAAATGGATAACCCCTCGGGTAAGAAGGAGATATGACAGCTTGGTCGCGCTCCACCAGTGCGCGGGCCTTTGGCCCTGGTAACTTCAACGTTTCCATTAATTATCCTCCGGATTATTCGAGTATGCAGTTATTAATTTCTTCAGATAACAAGAAATAATAAATTTCCTCTACAAAATTATATCATTTTATCGACTTGCCCTTTGGAAACACCTAAATCATCCGATTAATCATCAATATAGAGATTATTTGTGATTTCCAACTTGCGCCTTTGATAAAGTAAGAGTATTCTAGCTATAATGCTTAAATTCAATGAGAGGTAATTGTGTATCTGGAAAACTACGATCCCATATCAATGCTTGTTTCCAAGCAAACTTTTGTAAAACAGGCACGATTTCCGGTTATTGATGCTCACAACCATTTAGATAATGAGTTTGGCGGCGGATGGATCCATAAACCAATGGAAGAAATTCTTCAGGCTATGGACGAAGTCAATGTTCACACATTAATTGATCTGGATGGTGGGTGGGGAGAGAAAATCCTTCAAAAACACCTTGAAATTTTTAAAAGTACTCTATCGGAAAGATTTCAGGTTTTTGGCGGAATAAACTGGGAAGGGTGGAAAGACTTATGGGAATCGATTTCCGGAATGGGCGGCCAATCGGATGCGCGAACAAGCTAAATGGGGGGCATCTGGTTTGAAAATATGGAAAGATCTCGGTCTGAATGTAAGAGATCAGAATGATCACCTGGTTGATATCAATGACAGGCGCTTAGATTTGATCTGGCAGACAGCTGCGGAATTGAAATGGCCGGTTATGATGCATGTGGGTGATCCGGCAGCATTTTTCGAACCCATGGATAATCAGGAATGAACGATGGGAAGAATTAATCTCTAAAACTGAATGGCATTTTCCCAGCCCTCCATTCCCATCCCTAATAAAATTACTGGATAGTTTTTCATCCATGGTGAGTAGAAACAAAAAAACTACTTTTATTGGTGCTCACGTTGGATGTTTTGCTGAAAACCTGGCATGGGTGGGAAGGATGTTGGATAATAATCCGAACTATTACATAGATATTTCTGCAAGGATAGGAGAGTTGGGTAGACAGCCTTATTCTTCCAGGAGATTTTTTCATAAACATGCCAATCAAATCCTGTTTGGACTGGATTATGGAATAGATAGATCCTTATATCAAATCGCATACCGATTTCTTGAAACTGACGATGAATATTTTAATTATTCCAACTCGAGTATTCCATCCCAGGGCAGATGGGCAATATATGGAATAGGATTACCAGACGAGGTTTTACGCAAGGTATATTACGCGAACGCAAGCCGGGTTCTAAATATATCAATCCCACTTTAATAAATAATAAATTGAAAGAATTTAATAAGAGAATATGAAACCAATCATTAAGCCAGATCTAATTATTGCGTCTATTGGTATCAGTTTGATATTTGCCCTTGCAGGTGATTTGACACTCTATGCGGTTCTTCCTGCTGTTGCCGTAACGGAGGGTATCCACCTGGCAAATATTGGGCTGACTTCTAAGTGCTAATAGATTTATCCGATTTATTAGCAACCCAGTAGTTGGTTTTCTACTCAATTCGCGCCGCAGGAAAAACTTTCTTGTGGGTGGATTAATGTTAGGGGCAATGACAACCCTTCTTTACCAATATTATGATAACTTCTGGTTATTCCTGACCGGTAGAATTCTTTGGGGTGTTGCTTTTTCTCTATCATATATCACTGCATATTCCATGGTGATGGATATAACAGAAAGCCACCGTCGTGGGCATGGGTCAGGGCTACTTCAGACTTATTATCTCATTGGGCTGGCACTCACGCCATTTGTGGGGGCTTTGCTCAACAATTGGTTTGGTTTTCAAATTACTATGCTGATCTGCTCCATGTTCGGATTTATTGGAGCTATTGAAGCCTGGATTTTTGTCCCTGAGACTTTACCTAAAGTGATTCCAATTGATGAAAATCAACCACAAGACCTTCCTGTCCAAATAAATAGGCCCTTTGATCTATTAGTAGTGATTAAGGAATTAAGAAAATTTGAAATAATATCCGGAAATCTGATCTATGGGCTTACTTTCTTTGTCGGAGAAGGCATTTTGCTTTCAACGATTACTTATTACTTTTTGTATGAATACGGAGCAAACGTAAACCTGGGATTTATCGTTAATTCCCGCAGCAACTGCAGGAGGAATTATTTTAGGACTGCGAGCTGCTGCTTCAGCAGTTTTTGCCCCTCTGGTTGGAAAAGCATCCGATAAATCGGCAAATCGATGGACGATCATCGCTCTGGGTGCTCTGGCAGGAATTATTGGATTAATTATCATTATCAATATTAAATCACCGCTTATTTTTATTTTAGGAACCATTATTTTTGCAATTAATGGAGCAGTTATCCAATCAGTAATACCAGCAATATTGATTGACAGCCAAAAAAATGGCCGGGCTTCATTTGTGCTGGGGATGATGGCGACCTCAGCGGATGTTGGTCTTGCATTGGCACCAATGGTTAGTTATGCAATATTAGAGGATTATTCGATCTCAACCCTTTATTACGGTGGGGTGGTCATTTTGGCGATTAGCCTATTCTTTGCTGCAAATGCCAGCATAAGGACAACGTTAAGAGAAAAAAGGGATTTTGCCGATCGATAGCAGACTTAATTCCTTTAATGGATTAGGATGATCTCGATTCGATGCATTATGCTACCTGATGAGTGAGATGATGAACCCATTTTTTTGAGCGGAACCTGTTATAAAGTAGTACCAACTTTAATCACTTCTTCAAATGCTACAGCAATAACCACCCAAAACACCTGAAGATGCAAAAGATTGGCGGCAACAAATGCCGCTGGAACACCGTATAACCACATTGTGGCAAATTCTACGAATAATCCAAACCTGGTATCTCCACCCGCTCTAATGATTCCAATGAATAAAACCATATTGGTTGATTTTACCAAAATGGAAACGGAAAGGATTGTCAGAATCAAGTGTGCGTAACTTCTGGATATCTCTGAAATCTTATAAATTTCTAAAATCCATCCTTTGTTAAGCAGAATTAAGATGCCCATAGTTATGGCAGTAGCAAAACTGATATATAAGATCCTTTTTCCATAGTTGAGAGCTTCTTCCAACTCGCCTGCACCAATTCGCTTCCCGATCATGATCGCACAAGCATTCCCAAGTCCAATAAATGGAACAAAAGCCAGATTTTCTATAGTTGAAGAAATATTGATAGCTGTAAATGATGAAGTCCCAATATGCGCATAGATGGAAGCATATACTGAAATTCCCACCGACCAAATGAGTTCGTTAATTGTCACTGGCAATACTGTAGTTAAATAACCGCTTAATAAATTCAGACTTGATCGGAAATACGATAGCTGGTTTGATGATTACACTCGATGAAAAGATCCGTACAATAACAATTATTAATATTAGTTCAAATATCCTTGCAGTTGAATTTGCGATCGCTGCACCGTTTATTCCAAGAGCGGGAAGTCCTATCTTACCGAATATTAATATATAACCGAGTATTGTATTGAAAGATCAGGATTGCTCCACCCACGAACATTGGAATCTTCACATTTTCAGTACTTCGGAGAACTGCATAAATTGCATAACTTATTCCAGTGAAAACAAAACCGATCGAGTACAATTTCAGGAAGTGGCTGCCCAATTGGATCACGTTCGGATCCTTGCTAAAAAGACCAAGAATGAATTGAGGAGCAATTTGTGAGATCAAGGTAAAAATAAACCCGAGTGCAAAATTTGCTATCAGGTTTAGGCTGAGGACTTTCTGGATACTTTCTGTATCATTTTTCCCCCAGAATTGGGCTGTAAATATCGCTGAACCACTGGTCATTCCGAAATAAACCAAATTTAAAATGAAATACACCTGTGTTGCCAAGCCGACAGCAGCAACCGAATTGTCTCCTAACTGGCCGACAAGCATCAAATCTACCATTCCCAATCCGGCAGTAAAAAGCTGCTGGATCATGATTGGTATAGAGAGCCTTAATAGTGTTTTATAAAATGAATTATTACTGTTTAGCATATTAGTATGGATTATACTTGAATGTAACCAGCAATAAATAATATATTGATCGCAGTCAAATCCATACAATATAATTGATGTATCAACAATAATTATTGATCATTATGAGGTGAAATATGAAAACTGAAATATTATACCGACCAGCCTATTCACTTGCCGTCATTAATCTTGAGGCGAATGAATCCATCCGGACAGAAAGCGGAGCAATGGTAAGCATGTCTGCGGATCTGATTATGGAGACGAAAGCCCAGGGCGGAATTTTTAAGTCGCTTGCCAGAGCTGCTCTGGGTGGTGAAAGCTTTTTTATGAACACTTTCACTGCATGCACAAAGTGGAGGTATGATCACACTTGCTCCATCTTTACCTGGAGATGTAGTTGAGTTAGTACCTTTCCAATCAATCTATTTTTGTCCAATCCGGATCATATTTAGCTTCCTCAAATGGAATTGCAGTGGACACAAGCTGGGGAGGAGCAAAAACATTTTTCGCACGTGAAGGGTTGATATTGTTAAAGATCAGTGGATCAGGGAATGTTATTCTATCCAGTTACGGTGCGATCCATGAAGTCACACTGGCAGTTGGTGAAAAGTATGTGGTTGACACAGGCCATCTTGTATCTTTCGACTCAACCTTAAATTTTGTTATCCGGAAAGTTGCCGGTTGGAAAAGTACAATTTTTGGTGGCGAAGGTTTGGTGGTTGAACTGACTGGTCCCGGAAAACTTACACTACAAACAAGGAGCCAGGATGCATTCATTAATTGGCTCATACCAAAACTACCAAAACAATCCAACAATTAATAAAAACCAGTCGCCCAATTAGCTTTTACGAACTATCAACACCATGAATCCTTATAGGTCAAATATTATTGTTGTTAATTTATCACCCTAAAATATTATAATATAGATATGAGTAGTGATCTAGCTTCACCAGAATTTTGGAATATGTACACAATAATCATTAGCATTACCTAATAATATCAGCAAAAAGATTACCAATATGATCAGATCCATAAGCCTATAGTTGATTAATACAAGAAACCAATATATCATTATTGCACGAAGGTGTTTTCATGGAAAATCGAAGATTGTATATTCAAATCTTGGTCGTTTCAATTCTATGTATTGTCCTTGTTGGATTGGCAGTAACATTCAAGGTATTTACACCTGCTAAAAATAATCACAAGGTCACATTTAGGGTTGAATCATCGGGGGGAATAGCCTACATTACATACAAGGACAGTCGAAATCTGCAGAAGGAAAAAATACAAGTATCCACTCCCTGGGAAAAGATTTGGGATAACCCATCAGGGGCAGAAGTTTACATCACCGCTGGTAATCCCACCCAATTAGGATCAATTAAGTGCATACTTAAAATTGATGGAAAAACCTGGAAGACTGACATCGCCTCAGGCCAGGATGATTCTGTCGTCTGTGCCGGGATTGTGCGATAGTAAGTTAATAATCACTTATAACCAGACAAAGATCAATATTGGTTAGTTGATAAATATTGAATTATATTGTGTCCAAAAATTCGCTCACTATTGCCGGGTCAAATTGAGTTCCACGGTTCTCCCACAAATACTCTTTTATTTTATCCTCTGACCATGCTGTTCTATAGGGTCTTTCAGCTGCCAAAGAATCCCATACATCTACTACTGAAAATATCCTGGCTTCCAGCGGGATTTCTTCGCCTCTGATACCTTGGGGATAACCAGATCCGTCAAATTTTTCATGGTGTGAGTAAGGAATTGTCAGCGCTGGTAAAAGATATTTTATTGGATTGAGTAAGTTATAAGCGAACGTTGGGTGCTGTTCAATCACATTTCTTTCATAAATGGATAAAGGACCTGGTTTGAAGAGTATCGAATCAGGAATTGCCATTTTACCGATGTCATGCAATAGAGCCCCATGACGGACATGGATTATCTTTTCAATACTAATTCCTAACCGGAGGGCAATGTCAATTGTTTTTTCTGTAACCCTCAGTGAATGTCCCTGAGTTTCACGGTCCCGTAATTCCAAAGCCCGACTCCATCCATTTAGTGTAGCTGTATATGACATTTCCAGATCCATGTGAATTTGTAAAGAATTATCTTCTGCAAGACGATATTCTGTAATATCGTGAACAATAATCTGCGCAGTTGGATTTTTGGATTCGGAAAATGAGCCTATTGCAATATCTGCATAAAAGGAAGAGCCATCTACCCTAATAAACTTTGCCTCTAACCTGGTGGAAGGAACCAAGCCAACTAAAACCATATCTATAGAACTCGCGCAATTCTCCTGATCGTCTTCGCCGAGGTATTGAAATATATTAAAAGAAGAATCAAGAGTTCGCTCATCTTCAATTCCGAGCATCCAATAGATGGCTGGATTTGCCATTGAGATCCTTCCGTCTCTACCGACTATCAATATTCCATCAGGAGAAAATCGGAAGAGTTTGTCAAAATTGTTTGATAATGAATAGTGACGTAATTTGTATAAGAGCGGATAATTGGAGTTCGGACGAAATGTTTTACCTTTTTTACACATAGTTTGCCCCGATGTTTATTCCAGAATGAATTGCGATAATATTGATTGGAGTGAATGAGCCATACCTGTTAACTCATTGACCGATTTCGTTACTTCTTCGACCTGCTCTGACATTTCTTCAGCAGAGGCAGAAACTTGTTCTACTGCTGCAGAATTTTGTTCACTAATACTTGCTATATCTTCAATTGCTTGTGTTACAAGACTTGAGCCAGCTGCCATCTCTTCAGTTGCAGCTGTATTTTCTTCGACTACTGCAGAAACGGAGTTGACCGCAGAAACAAGGTCCATGGCTGAAATCCGCATGGAATCTGCAGCATTGGCGGATTGGATTGACCGATCATTGACTAGTGCGATCACCTTCTGAATATTTTCAAGAGCTTTCCCTGCGTGGCTGGCCATTTCTACTCCGCTTTCGACTTCCTTTGTACCTTCTTCCATAGCCAATACAGCTTCCTTAACAGATTCCTGGATGTCTTCAACCAGGTCCGTGATGGATTTGGCTTCTTTGGTGGTCTTATCTGCTAATTTTCTTACTTCATCTGCGACGACTGCAAATCCTTTACCAGCTTCACCGGCTCGAGCTGCTTCAATAGCAGCATTTAATGCGAGTAAATTAGTCTGAGATGAAATCTCCTGGATTGCATCAACAATTATTACTATCCTTTCCGATTTTTCTCCCATTTCCCTGACTTTATTGGATGAAGATCCCACCTTCTCTTTTATTCTGTTCATTCCGGTGAGAGTATCAATGATTGTTCTGGATCCTTCCCTGGCGGCTTGGGAAGCATTCTCGGAATCATTTTTAACCATCTCAGCATTTTCTGCCACCTGGTTAATTGATTGATTTAATACATCCGTAATTTGAGCAGCCTTATTTACTGCCAGTGATTGTTCCTGAGCACCTTGAGCAACCCCATCAATTGCCCTCGACATCTGTTCTATGGAAACTGCAGTCTTTGTAATTGAATCAGCTTGCTGGATGATTCCTTTTGCCACTTGTTGTATCGTTATTGCAATTTGGGATGAAGCCTCTTCCGCTTGTGATGAGTTTATGGATAATAAATTAGCTGACGATTGAAGAAGTACAGTCTCTCGATTAATACTGCCAAGGGAAAATTTCAATTGCGAAGTCATACCTGAAAATGCCAAGCCGAGGGTATCATCGGTGGACTTAGGTTCGATATGATAAGCCAGGTTACCCCCGGAAATCAGCGAAGTTGTTCGGGATATTTCACGTAGATATGCAATAAATTGGTTAATGTTATTTTCCAATTCAGAAAACTCGTCTTTAGCATTGAGAGATACTGTGTTTTTTAAGTTGCCAGATAATAACTCAATAATATATTCATTGAGTCTCATAACAGGATAAACCAGATCTCTCATTAATCGAATTATGAGAATAATCGTAAAAGGCAGTAGAATTGCTGACACTATCCCGACAGTTGGAAGGGTGATACCTTGTTTTCCGATGATGAAACCGGCTATAGCGAATACACCACATAAACCAAATATTATGGCATTCATCCGGATGGCTATGCCTCGCTTAAAGATCCAAATGGTAACTGCCATTGAAATGGCTAATCCTAAGATGACAAAAGTCAAAAAAATAACATAATCGATCATAAATACCCTCTTACTGTTAATCCAACTTGAAAGAGCGGCCAATATCCATTAATGATTTTGCCATTCCCCTTAATTCAATTGCTGCATTTGAAACCATCTCCACCTGGGCTTTCATTTCTTCAGTGGATGCTGATACTTCCTCAACAGCAGCAGAATTTTCTTCACTGACAGAGGCAAAATTTTCAACAGCTTCACTGACTTGATTGGAATTGGAGGTCATCTGAGATGTTGCAGCCACATTTAGATCAACAACCGACGAAACTGAGGTCATTGAGTTAACTAAATCAGAGGTGAAACTACTCATTTTCTGCGCTGCATCTGCTGCCTGTTCAGCTTGAATGCTAACCGCCTGGGTTGCAAGCAAAATTGTCCCGAGGGCAATATTGGATTGATCAGCCAGCATGTACCCATGATCAACTTCTGTCGCACTCTCATCCATGGCCTTTACAGCTTCAGTGACGGATGTTCGGATCTCATTAATCAGGTGTGCAATATTTTTCGCTGATTCCCTGGCATTTTCTGCCAAGCGATATACCTCACTGGCTACAACTGCGAAACCTCCCACCTGGAATTGAAAAGCAGCCAATGAATCTGCGTTGAACCCCAGTTGGATAAAACCTTTACCATCAGAGCGGGAAATACCAATATATTTATACATCTTCCCATCAATAGTTCTCTTCCGGGGGGGTTGACATACAATTCCGTCTTTTCTGTTGATCAATTGTCGGAAAACATAAGATTGTTCTTTCGGGTTCTCTGAATACCTGAACCCGATCAAAGATGGATCACTGGATAACACATTAACCCCATCATCATTCACAATCGAAATGACGTCCATACCAGATTTTTTAGCCAAAGCAGGCCAGAAATTGTCAGGCCGATGATTATCATCTGTAAATAAATGATCGATTAAGACAGCCTGAGAAGTCATTTGTTTATTCAGGATTATCTCAACAAGCTGTGACGCTTGAGATTCCGCCCTTGCTGCTTCAATGGCAGCATTTAATGCCAATAAATTCGTTTGGCTGGCTATTTCATCTATTGCCTCAACAATTTCTGCAATTTGCTCAGACCGGGTTCCCATTTGATGGATTTTCTCAGATGAGAGATCCATTTTCTTTTTGATCGCTTGCATTCCTTTTAAAGTATCTTCCACGGTAGTAGAGCCATTATGGGCAGTAATTGTAGCTTTGCCAGATTCCGCAGCTACTTCTTTAATATTCTTTAATACCTGTTGAATAGTACCTGTGATTTGGGATGTTATTATTGATGCATGTTGAACCGCCTTGGATTGATTTTCGGTTCCATTTGCTACATCCTCGATCGCGCGTGACAGCTGATCAACAGCAGTAGCTGTCTTATTCACAGATGTGGACTGATCAGTAATACCTTGGGCAACTTGTTGAATTGTGGTTGTTATTTGGGCTGTGGAGTGATTTGCCTCGGTTGAGATATGTGTAAGATCTTCTGATGCTTTTTCTATCCGGTTTGAGGATTCAATAAAAACTGCTATCTTATCCTTCAATTTCACTACCATTTGGTTGATCGATTTGCTTAATGTGTCTTCTTCAGATTGCGGTTCAACACTGACGATTAAATCCCCGTCTGCAATTTTTTCAGATGCTCCTGCAATATTCAATAAAAAGGAAACCAGGTCATGGAAAGATCGGTAAACATCCCCAATCTCATCTTTTTGAGAGATGGTTATTTTTGTCTTGAAATTTCCCTTGCTTATCTCAGATGCTATACTCTTTAACTTTTGTAACGGTTGAAAGATTACTTTGTTATTGAGCCAGACCATAAGGAATGCACCTATCCAGCCTATTCCGACAATCAATCCAATGAAAATATAGATCGGTTAATCTTCCTTCCTGGAAGATGGTCCGCTGGGCATCCATTTTTACTAAGCAAACAGGTGTTCCTTTAAGGTCATTGAGTAATGTGTAGCCGTAAAGCGTATTATTATTTGCTACCCGAATGAAATTTGGATTTTCTTTGGAAATCTTATCCACCCAGTTCTTATTCGCAGGATCTTTCTGTAAGTTTTCAAATAGTTGAATTTTCAATGGTCCTACAATGGATGGGTTGATTTTTTTTACGTATTTGTCGTCCAGTAGTCTCCCAATGATCATTGACCCATTCGAAGTACTGTTATCGTTGTTATTTGTCACTCGAGAACTGGCAATAAGGTAAGGTTGGCCTCCTATAAGAAGAATTCCACTTTTTCCATCATTATCAGGTTGTAGAAGATTATTTTCCCGTAGACTATTCAATATGTAGGGGGAAGTATCCATCAACCTGTCGCCGCTAAGTTCTTTGCTGAAAATCGTTTCACCATTTGTGTCTATTATGATCCAGAATAGAAGGTTGAGGTTTTCAAAATTTACTTGATTAATATTGGTGGTTATAAAATCTTCATTCTTTTCATCAATGTATTGATAAGCAGCATCCCAATGTGAATAATCTATTAGTGTAGTGCTCAAGTCATTAATTTCTTGCTGAATTGATGCATTTATCAATTCAAGGTTTGTGCTAACCTTTGCGTTTTCAATAGCGATGAATTTATTTAATAACACAGTTTGTGAAAAAATTACCAGAGCACCGGCAATAGTTGCCATAATTGAAAAAAACACAATCAATATTTTTTTTCTAATTGACATCAAAAAACCTCACATCGGTAAAAAATTCCCGCATGGGGATGGATACAGTACATACAATATGTCTGGTATTGATCATAAATCTTAGCCATATATATATAAGTAAATCTCCTGTAAGGACTCTATTAACTATGCATAAATAATAAAACCGGACACAAATGTCCGGTTTTATCTGGTTGAGTATATATATGTGAATACTATGCAGCAGTTTTAAGCAGCACTGCCTGCTCATCGAGAGAAAGAACCTTGGTAAGATCCAACAACGTAACCAGGCGGTTCTCTAATTTCGCGATCCCGCGAATATAAGCTGAATTCACATTTGAAACCATGGGCGGGGTGGGCTCAATGGATTCTTCGGGGATACGCAGCACTTCGGAAACACCATCCACGATCATTCCGATCTTGGTCTTGTTCATAAACACCACCACAATACGGGTGTCACGGGTATGCTCCAGGGCAAGCAGCCCGAAACGCTTACGCAGATCAATGACCGGCACGACAGTCCCGCGCAGGTTTGTAACTCCTTCCACAAAGACAGGTGCCTGGGGCATCTTGGTGATGGCCTGCATTTTTATGATGCCTTCCACTGTCGAAATATCCAACCCATACTGTTCATTTGCCAGCTCAAAAACAACTAATTGCTGTTCCATATTTTCTCCTTATTACCGGTAAAAAATCCGCCGGGACTACTCCAACGATAATCCTGGCTGCCGGGTAAGAGGCAGCCAGGGTAAATGATTTAGCTTACCTTGAACTGATTGACAACCGCCTGTAATTGCCTGGCGAGTTCAGCCAGGGTTTGGGCGGATGCTGTAACTTCCTCCACCTGGGCAGACATCTCTTCAGCTGATGCAGAAACCTCTTCAACAGCAGCGGAGTTCTCTTCAGAGACAGAAGCGATGTTCTCGATAGCCTGGGTGACCTCGGTGGAACCGGCAGCCATCTGTTCTGTGGCAGCAGTGTTCTCTTCGATCACAGCGGAAACGGAGTCAACAGCAGCGACGAGCTCATTGGCAGAAGCAGACATCTCTTCTGCGGCAGCAGCAGCCTGTTCAGCCTGCTCACTGACACCTTCAGCAGCCTTGAGGATCTCATCGAGAGATTCACCGGCTTCATTGGCAATGAGGACACCGCGTTCAACTTCCTTTGCACCATCATCCATGGCGGTAACAGCCTCTGAAACGGTCTTTTGAATGGACTTGATCAGGCTGGCAATTTCCTTTGTGGAAGTGGATGAGCGTTCAGCCAACTTGCGGACCTCATCTGCGACGACAGCGAAGCCTTTTCCGGCCTCTCCGGCACGGGCAGCTTCAATGGCGGCATTGAGAGCCAGCAGGTTGGTCTGGGAGGCGATATCCTCGATGGTGGTGACAATATCCCCGATCTGGTCAGAGCGGGAACCCATCTCCTGCACTTTCTCGGCTGAGACACCCACGCGCTGCTTGATATTCTGCATACCTTTGAGGGTGTCCTGAACTTTTGTTGTGCCTTTCTTGGCTGCATCGGCAGCAGCAGTGGACCCCTGAACTACAGACTGGGCATTGCCAGCGACCTGTTCGATGGCAGAGGAAAGTTGAGCTGTAATGCTGGATGCTTTATTTGCAGCGGAAGCCTGTTCCTGGGCACCCCGCGCGACACCGTCAATGGCACGGGACATCTGTTCGACAGAAGAAGCAGTCTTATTGACCGCTTCAGATTGCTGGGTGGTACCACGGGCAACCTGTTGGATGGTCGTGGCGATCTGCGATGTGGCCTGACCGGCCTGGTGCGAAGCATTTGCCAATTGTTCTGAGGCAGTACCAAGGCTGGAGGCACTTTGGGCTATTTGACCAACCGAACCACGCAGAACTCTCGATCATTTTCACGAATGCTTTCCCAAGTAGATCAGTATCCCCTTTTTCTATGACATCAGCAGTGAGGTCACCCGCGGCAATACTTTGAGCATACGTTGTCATTTCCTTGAAATATGTAATAAGATCTGTGAATGATCTTCCGACAGCGCCGAGTTCGTCATTCCTTGCGTTAATTTTTCCAACATCAGTACGATCAATTCCTGTGACTTCCGCATCCCCAACAGATAATAATTTTGCTCCTTGGGTAATAATTCGTAGTGGTTTACTAACAAGGATACCTACGACAAACCAAACTACTACCAAGCCAAGTATGATCAAACCGATTGATATACCAACACTCAAGATTGTTTGCTGATTCGAAATTTTTGTAATTTCGCTATTTGGAACATATAATTGGGCAGCCCAGGGTGTAATTGAATTACCGACGACAATGGGTGTGATCGTTTGCATATTATCACCTTCCATTGAAACATCTTGGACTCCTGATTGGATCAACTGAATATCCTTTTCATAGTCAGCCTGCATATCACTTAGTGGTTTCCCGATCAATTCTGGATTTCCGGTGGCTGCAGCAATTGTCCCGTTATTACTGATGATGACTAGTTTTGCTGTATTGTTATAAAGGTTGATCTTCTCAACCTGGTTTTGAAGGAAATCAAGTTTAATATCTGCGCCAGCCATCCCATAAAAAACACCATCATAAATGATTGGAACAGTCGTAGATGTCATTAACACCATTTGTCCGTCTATCTCATATAAGTAAGGATCCAGAAGGCATTCATTTTTTGTATGTTTGGGGCAAAGATAATAATCTCCAGCACCTTCAGTTTCATAATCCACAAGGGGAGTCATGCTAATCGTCCCATCTCCTCCATGTACCCAATAGGGAATAAACCGGCCTGTTGCATCGGTTCCATCTGTATTTGCATATTGTGAATCCAGCCCATCAAAAGCATTTGGTTCCCAAAGGGTGTAGACCCCAAGAATATCGGGGTTATTTTTAAGCGTTTCAAATAAAATACTATTTACCTGTGCCCGAGTAAGTTTATCTGGATTGTTTGGATCTTTTACCGTTGAAAAGGCATTTGCAAGGGTCCGGGATGTATCCATTGCCACTTCGATTGCAGCATCGATTTTACTGGCTTCATAATTTGTTTGTCCCAAGGTGATATCTTTTGCATTCACATTGGCTGTCTTTTGAGAATTGAAGGTGTTATATGCGATTATTATTCCCCCGACCAAAATTAAAATTAACCCCACTCCTAAAATTAGTTTTGCCTGAAGTGATTTTAATTGGAAATTATTATTTTTCATGTGTTGCATCCCTTTGAATATTAGAAATGGTTTTACTATTTAATATTTCTTCGTTATAACTCTACCTAGGAATAAAATGTTATTGATCATTTAGTCGATATTTTTCGAATTTTTTCTTTATTGAAACAAACCTCCATAAAAGAAAATCAAATTATTGTTAAGAGTTACTTACTTGTTTTTGACCAAAAAATTAATATGTCAACCAATTTACAATAAATCAAAAATTAAAATATTCCAATAAACATTCAGTAATAATCGAATAAATTACGCATAAACATAAAACCGGACACAAATGTCCGGTTTTATCTGGTTGAGTATATATATGTGAATACTATGCAGCAGTTTTAAGCAGCACTGCCTGCTCATCGAGAGAAAGAACCCTGGAAAGATCCAACAACGTAACCAGGCGGTTCTCTAATTTCGCGATCCCGCGAATATAAGCTGAATTCACATTTGAAACCATGGGCGGGGTGGGCTCAATGGATTCTTCGGGGATACGCAGCACTTCGGAAACACCATCCACGATCATTCCGATCTTGGTCTTGTTCATAAACACCACCACAATACGGGTGTCACGGGTATGCTCCAGGGCAAGTAGCCCGAAACGCTTACGCAGATCAATGACCGGCACGACAGTCCCGCGCAGGTTTGTGACTCCTTCCACAAACACAGGTGCCTGGGGCATCTTGGTGATGGCCTGCATTTTTATGATGCCTTCCACTGTCGAAATATCCAACCCATACTGTTCATTTGCCAGCTCAAAAACAACTAATTGCTGTTCCATATTTTCTCCTTATTACCGGTAAAAATTCCGCCGGGACTACTCCAACGATAATCCTGGCTGCCGGGTAAGAGGCAGCCAGGGTAAATGATTTAGCTTACCTTGAACTGATTGACAACCGCCTGTAATTGCCTGGCGAGTTCAGCCAGGGTTTGGGCGGATGCTGTAACTTCCTCCACCTGGGCAGACATCTCTTCAGCTGATGCAGAAACCTCTTCAACAGCAGCGGAGTTCTCTTCAGAGACAGAAGCGATGTTCTCGATAGCCTGGGTGACCTCGGTGGAACCGGCAGCCATTTGTTCTGTGGCAGCAGTGTTCTCTTCGATCACAGCGGAAACGGAGTCAACAGCAGCGACGAGCTCATTGGCAGAAGCAGACATCTCTTCTGCGGCAGCAGCAGCCTGTTCAGCCTGCTCACTGACACCTTCAGCAGCCTTGAGGATCTCATCGAGCGATTCACCGGCTTCATTGGCAATGAGGACACCGCGTTCAACTTCCTTTGCACCATCATCCATGGCGGTAACAGCCTCTGAAACGGTCTTTTGAATGGACTTGATCAGGCTGGCAATTTCCTTTGTGGAAGTGGATGAGCGTTCAGCCAACTTGCGGACCTCATCTGCGACGACAGCGAAGCCTTTTCCGGCCTCTCCGGCACGGGCAGCTTCAATGGCGGCATTGAGAGCCAGCAGGTTGGTCTGGGAGGCGATATCCTCGATGGTGGTGACAATATCCCCGATCTGGTCGGAGCGTGAACCCATCTCCTGCACTTTCTCGGCTGAGACACCCACGCGCTGCTTGATATTCTGCATACCTTTGAGGGTGTCCTGAACTTTTGTTGTGCCTTTCTTGGCTGCATCGGCAGCGGCAGTGGAACCCTGAACTACAGACTGGGCATTGCCAGCGACCTGTTCGATGGCGGAAGAAAGTTGAGCTGTGATGCTGGAAGCTTTATTTGCGGCGGAAGCCTGTTCCTGGGCACCCCGCGCGACACCGTCAATGGCACGGGACATCTGTTCGACAGAAGAAGCTGTCTTATTGACCGCTTCAGATTGCTGGGTGGTACCACGGGCAACCTGTTGGATGGTCGTGGCGATCTGCGATGTGGCCTGACCGGCCTGGTGCGAAGCATTTGCCAATTGTTCTGATGCAGCACCAAGGCTGGAAGCACTTTGAGCGATTTGACCAACTGAACCGCGCAGGCTATTTAGCATTTTATTGAAAGCATTCCCTAAAAGATCCAGCTCTGATTTTGGAGTAAATTCCACCGTCAGATCATTATTGGCAAGGTGATCAGCAACACCAGACATATTGATCAAATATTCTTCGGTATCGGCTAAGGCGGAAATTGCTTTACCGAACTCATCTGTACGGGCTAGTAACATCGCCTTAGTCTTTTCGTCGGTATCGTGGCTTATGATCCCATTTTGCATTTTCAATAAAGCATTCGTCATAACCTGTAGGGGTTTATTAATACTCGAAGTTAACCAAACTGATAATTACAATGACATTATCATCGCCAATAAACACAATATAAGAATGGTAACCCACGAGCTGAGCGAAAGGTGACATCACCCTTGTTTATGAAGAGACGCTGCTTCATCAAGACTGATTTTAGATAGTTCATCAATCGCAGCCCCGATGGCTTTTCTCGCGTTTGATATTCGACCCCCAGAGTTAAAAGTGGCTGAAACAGATTCTTGCTGGTTTGAATTGGCATACCCGATGGCTTCAGCTAAAGCAGATTGGTACTCTTTCCAAGTTTCATCGAAAACTTTGAGAGCAGCGGATTCTGTATCCATTAATTCTCTGTTTCTAAACCCTTCTAAAAGAGCATTAACTTTGCTGATCTCATCATTTATGGTTACTTGAACACTATTTCTTTCTTCAGTGAAAACTAAATATTTGTAGCTATCACCCCGGATTGAATAAAGTAACTGGTCAATTTGCCCAACCTCTGATATGGGTATCAGATTATCTTCATACATGCTTGATAATGCATCATTATTGTTCTTTGTACTTATGTAACCGATCACCCCGACTAAGATGAGTAGAATTCCAATAATGGAAAAACTACCTAGTAATTTTGTTGAGGTTTTAATGTTATTAATAGAGACCATATTTTCACCCTTTTTATTTTATTTTCGAATCCAAATTTGTAATATTGACTGGGAATTGATTCTCCAAGCCCTTATAATATAGATATAGGTCAAATTAAAAACAAATACATAAAAACGACCTAATATATTAGTAAAAAAGTAATAAATATAACTTAAATCACAATATAAAAAATATGAGGTGGATGATGATTAGATCATCCACCTCGTATTGAATAGCTGGGTACAGAAAATCAGCTTACCTTGAACTGATTGACCACGTTCTGAAGCTGTTTGGCAAGGTCGGCCAGGATATGGGCAGATGCTGTGACTTCCTCCACCTGGGCAGACATCTCTTCGGCTGAAGCAGACACCTCTTCAACAGCAGCGGAGTTCTCTTCAGAGACAGAAGCGATGTTCTCGATAGCCTGGGTGACCTCGGTGGAACCGGCAGCCATCTCTTCAGTGGCAGCGGTGTTCTCTTCGATGACAGCAGAGACAGAGTCAACAGCAGCGACGAGTTCATTGGCAGAAGCGGACATTTGTTCTGCGGCAGCGGCAGCCTGTTCAGCCTGCTCACTGACACCTTCAGCAGCCTTGAGGATCTCATCGAGAGATTCACCGGCTTCATTGGCGATGAGGACGCCGCGTTCGACTTCCTTGGCACCTTCATCCATGGCGGTAACAGCCTCTGAAACGGTCTTTTGAATGGACTTGATCAGGCTGGCAATTTCCTTGGTGGAAGTGGATGAGCGTTCAGCCAACTTGCGGACCTCGTCTGCAACGACAGCGAAGCCTTTACCGGCTTCACCGGCGCGGGCAGCTTCGATGGCGGCATTGAGTGCCAGCAGGTTGGTCTGGGAGGCGATATCCTCGATGGTGGTGACAATATCCCCGATCTGGTCGGAGCGTGAACCCATCTCCTGCACTTTTTCAGCTGAGACACCCACACGCTGCTTGATATTCTGCATACCTTTGAGGGTATCCTGCACTTTTGTTGTACCTTTCTTGGCAGCATCGGCAGCGGCAGTGGAACCCTGAACGACAGACTGGGCATTGCCAGCGACCTGTTCGATGGCGGAGGATAGTTGAGCCGTGATGCTGGAAGCTTTATTTGCGGCTGAAGCCTGTTCCTGGGCACCCCTGGCTACATTGTCAATAGCATGTGTCATCTGGTCCACTGAACTGGCGGTGTGATTGATGGATTCGGCTTGCTGACCGGTACCATTTGCAACTTGTTGGATGGTTGTAGCAATTTGTTTTGTTGCCTGCCCGGCTTGATCAGCAGATCTTGCCAAGGCATCTGAGGTGTAAGGGATATTTCATTTGAAGACTTTGAAACTAGACCGATCGTTTTTTGTAAACTTTGCACCATTTTTACAAAAGTATTCCCTAATAGATCTTTCTCTCCTTTTGGAGCAATTGTCACTGTCAAATCCCCATCAGCAATTCGACTGGCTACCCCGGCTGCTTCGTCAAAGTATCCAATTAATTGTTGGAATGCCTGCCCAATGGCACCGATCTCATCTTTTCGATTATTTATCCTGGCAATCTCCAAGGGGTCGATTCCAGTTATGTTTGCATCACCATTTGATAGGAGAATTGCACCTTTTGTAATCGTTGCGAGTGGTTTCGAAATTGATCTGGCAAGGTAGAATCCTATCAGTATCAATCCAATTGAAACAGCTACACCAATAATGATCACGATTGACAAGGACTGCAGCACAGGTTGTATCAATTCGCTGTTGTTTTGGTCGAGCATGATCGTCCACTTTAAAGAATCTGCCAGATTTCCTTCCAGAGCGTGGAAACCGATCACTGCCGGATTTCCATCCAGGTCATGGAGATTGGAGCGCCATGAATTCTCATGAGTATTTACAACCGCAATAATTTCTTCCGGAGCCGGTTTCATGAGCAGATCCGGGTTAGATGCATAAAGAATGATGCCATTTGCATCCAGTAAGGCAGCAGTGCCGGTTTTTCCATAGGTGATACTCGAAATATCAGCGAATACTGAAGAAACATTCACTGTACCGCGCAGAATACCAATAACTGCTCCATTGGTTGGATCAACAACAGGGATACCAATATTCATTGCATATGTTTTTGTCGAATCATCGTATTCCACTTCGCCAACATATATCTTCCCACTGCCATTATTGTAGGCTTCGATCCACCACCCTTCATCAGCTTGAAGGTAGTCTCCTGTCCTTTCTGATAATCCAACGATCAAACCCTGGACATCAGTAATAAATACTTCGACTTCATCCGGGAATTCTGCCATAAACCTTTGAAGTTCACTGCTGGTTGGGTTTCTTAAATATGCATCAACCAGTGGTTGTATGGATGGATCTTCATTGATCCAAGCTTCATCCTGGAGTTTTATCTCTGCAGTTAATACAGCCTGATCTTTCCCAGCATAAGATAAATTGGCAGTTTTTACGGCGGCAACAAGGTCAGGTGATAGAGCTAAAGCAGAAAGGGATTTTACATTACCTTCCACAACCCCGGAAGCCCGCTGGACAGCTTCTTTACCAATATTGACGAGATTATTTCCGGTAGATTTTGTTGTTGATGCAGATGATAAGAAATACTCGACACCTACCATAACAACTAAAAAACTAACCAGTACAAGTAACAGAAGACCCAGGATTTTATTTTGAATGCCCCAATCCCCAGGCTTAAGTGACAGTTTATTACCACTTTTCATTTCGATCTCCTCTAATCATCATAGATTAATCCCACCATGAATTTATTGGAATCGTAACCAGATAAAACTATCATTAACCTTGTATAGGTTATTAATTAGCTTATCAGTATAAAAAGGGTCTGAATATGAAATAAAAAGAGGATAAAAACGGTTGAAAATTGCTTGATTGAAGAATAATAGTTCAGTTGCCGGGAGGAATGAATTTGATTTGATGACAGATTGCCAATGCAATAATACTTTGGTTATGAGATCCTCATAATACTAATTTCGTAAGCTTCAAAAAACAAAACGAGTCCTGTTTTAGGACTCCTTTTTTCGTCGGTACCATTATTCTTTTCTATTCAAATATCCTGTCCAGAAATAATCGGTGGGATACTGAAATTGGAATTGAAATATAAGTATCAGCTAATCTAGATAACTGGTTTGGCTGGGACAGGGATCTGGGCTGTTTTCGTTCCTTGATTCATACCGTCCCTGAGAGCCAGATGCACAGTAATTGTTCCGATATTCGATGACAAAGGAATGATCAATCTCGGACAATCTAGCGTGGAAACCTGGGAGCCTCTGCCGATGAGGAGTGTAGGAGGGGAAATAGTAGCTTCGTAGCCAGCAACAGAGAGTTTAACGCTTGCCCGGCCAGTTATCACGTTACCCAATTCTGCAATGCCGCTCTGGGCAAGCGAATTAAACTCGGTAATATCCTCGCCCATCATCTTGGAAACCAGGCTCATGGATGTTTCCTTCGTTAAACTGTAAAATACCATACCTTCGACTCCACCGACCAGAGCAATTATGACAGTGATATCGTCAGTAAAATACGGGCCTTTCTCAAGTTGGAGATCACCCTTGATTGCATCTATTCCAGTTTCTGTTTTTAACACCTCGTGTACTGCCTCTAGAAACGGGTTTAGGAATTTGACATTCATTCATAACCTTCTTTCAATACTAAACTTTAGCTGAGACAGCTTCTTGTATAAGCGGTACAAAATTGACATTTTTTCCATCCGGCGGGCTTTCCTTTATAGCCAGGTGGACGGTTACATTTCCCAGCTCAGACTGAATTGAAACTACAATACGGGGGAAATTGATTGTGGAAATCTTTGTTCCTTTACCAATGATCATAGTCGGAGGAGAAATGGTTGAATCCAGGCCAGCTTTTGAAAGCTCAACAGTTGCTTTACCAGAAATCACATTTCCCAGTTCGGCTATTCCACTTTGAGCGAGGTTATCAAATTCATTGAATTTTTGGCCCATCATACGGGATACAAAACCTAGAGCTGTAGCCTCTGATAGTTCATATAAGACAACCCCTTGAATTTGACCGACAAGGTTGATGAGTACCGTGACATCATCTGTGGTCAATGCTGAAGTCTGAACAGTAATTTGTCCCCTGGTGATATCCAACTGAATTTCTTTTTTTAAAACCTCTGCAGCAGAATCCAAAAATGGATTCAGGAATTTAACGTCCATGGTTAATTTCCCGTCCTTTCAAATAGATCATAGTAAGCCAGCCATCCCAATAAATTCCTCGGCTGATTTAATTTGTTCACTTATTAAACTTATTAACTCGGGTAACCGCTCTGGATTCCAACCGGTTACTTCAAATGCGATAGGGTCAATGTTGTAACGTAAACCATCTTTACCTATTCCGATTCCTAACATGGTCAATGCCATATCCGCAATATGTACAGACGAAGCTATTCGAATATATTCGCCGGCTTTTCCTGGCTGATGATGGAATTCGATCCCTTTTTGGAGCGATATTGGAAGCATCCATCGTTTTGCCAATTCTGCTCCCATTTGGGCGTGATCTATTCCGAAAATTTCGATTTCCAACTCATTGAAGGATCTGCCTTGCCAGTCAATTTTTGAATCATTAATGTCACGCAATATGACTTCAAATGCCAGCTTACCAATATCACACATCAATCCTGCATGGTAAGCTTCTTCGGAAAAGGAATGACCAAATTTCTTGGCTATCAATTGTGCCCCTGAAGCAACACCAATGGAATGCTTCCATAGGTCTCCGCGGTCAAGTGCATAACCGGGAATTGGTCTGTTTAAATAAGTAGATACTGAAGCAGCTAATAACAGGCTTTGGATTGTATCCTGTCCTAAATAAACAACAGCTTGCTGAACAGTCGACGCCGGTTGTGTTAATCCATAATATGAAGAATTTACCCATTTGAGGATTGTACTGGTAAGACCTTGATCCATAATAAGAACTTCTGCCAGGTCGTTCATATTCGATTTGGGATTGCGAATCAGACTCAACGCTTTCTGAGCTACCTGAGGGAGAGGTGGAAGGTCGCCCACCTTTTTTATCAAGGCGTCGATATGATCTGTCATTTACCGGTTCCTTTATAATAAAACGAGCCACCGACATTTGTGAAACCAATATCAGATGGGCGTGGTATGATCTCAGTTCCTCCCAGGAAAAGAACCCCACCATTACGCAATCCATCATGGAATTTTTTATAAAGAACAGCTTTAGCTTCAATAGTAAAATAAATAATTACATTTCGACAAACGATAAGATCGAAATTATTTTCAAAGGGGTCAGTAAGCATGTTTTGTTCTTTGAAGGTAACCCGTTTCGCTATACTTTCTTTTATATAGAACTGCGAATTTACTTCTTCAAAGTACTTTTTTCGATGATCCGCAGAAACGTTGCGTGTATCATCGGCGGTATAAGGTCCGCGCGCACGTGCTTTCGTGAGAATGGTTCGGTCGAGGTCGGTGGCTAATAAGTAATGGTTGCGACCGGGGGCCAATTCCTCAAGAATTATTGATAGTGTGTATGGTTCTGATCCATTCGAACACCCAGCGCTCCATATTCGCAGGCCACTATTATTACCTGGAGTACGGTTAATAGATAAATCTTTGACCAATCCTGGTAGAACGGTTTTTCTGAGGGAATCCCATCTGTCCTGATCTCTGAAGAATTCAGAGACGTTAATAGTCAAGTAATCACGAAATTTAGCTGTATCTGCTGGACTTTTACCTAAGAAATAGAAATAATCGTCCCAATTTTTTCCATCAACTCTGATCAACCAGGAATCAAGGCGTCGTTGCATCTGCTCGCTTTTATATTGATTTAGGTCAATATTCAGCATCTTTTTTACATTTTGCTTAATTTTCTGGTAAATGACATCTTCCATGGTTGCCTATTATGATAATGAATGGGAGCTGAAAACGATCCTTTTGGAGATCGCGTCAGCTATCTTATTTAATGGTTGAACCTCATCAGTGACACCAGCTTCATACACACTCCGAGGCATACCCCATACAACACAACTTGATTCTGCTTCTGCGATAATTTGACCACCAGCTTCATGAATTAATCGGCTTCCAACTGTCCCATCACTCCCCATCCCGGTAAGAATTACACCAATTAATGATTTACCGTAGAGAGATACCATTGAAGCCATTGTTACATCTATTGCCGGGCGAACCCCATTAACCGGGGGATTTTGATTGGTTACGACTACTCCATTCCTGTCAAAAGTTAGATGAAATCCCCCTGGAGCTAATAAAGCAAGGCCTGCTTCAAGTTTATCTCCGGGTTCTGCCTCCTTGACTTTTAGGTTCGATAAACTATCCAATCTATCTGCTAAAGATCTGGTGAATCCTGCAGGCATATGCTGAATAATAATGAATGCAGCTGATAATTTTGCAGAAATTTCAGGAATTAGAGCATTTAGTGCTCTGGGTCCACCAGTTGAAGATCCAATAACCACAATTTTATCCAAACTGTTAATTGGCCGGGTGGTTTTTGATGAATTACTTAATGGTAATGGTGAAGATCTGACAGAGGGTAAAAGGGAAAACACGCGTGAACCGGCTGCCTTAATGATCTTTGCTGCAACATCTGCCATTACAACATTTATCGTGGATTTGTTAACTGGCTTGGCAATAAAATCTACTGCCCCCAGGGTTAATGCTTTAACTGTCTCCACTGTGCCTTCTGCAGTTAAGCTGCTCAGCATAACCACCGGACGTGGAAACCGGGTCATTACCTCCTTAAGAGTAGATAATCCATCCATGTGAGGCATTTCAACATCAAGGGTAACGACATCTGGATTTAACTTTGGTATCAATTCCAATGCTTCAATTCCATCACGTGCAGAACCGATTACCTGAATTCCGGGGCTTTCGTTCAGGTGTTTGGTGATAGTAAACCGCATAAATGCAGAATCATCAACGACCAGCACTCGAACCGGTTTATTTTCTTCAACAGGCGAACCATACCCAAGGGTCACAGTAATGATTTCCTATCCAAGCAGTTTATTGATGGCACTCATAACACGATCACGATCAAATGGTTTGACGATGAAATCTTTTGCACCAGATTTCACTGCTTCAAGGACGACAAATTCCTGACCAAGCGCAGTCAACATTACCACTTTAGCGTTTGGATCTATCTTTCGTAACTCCTTTAATGCGGTTAATCCATCCATCTCTGGCATAGTTACATCCATGAGAACCATATCCGGCTTTTTGGATTTATAGGATTCGATCGCTTTCAATCCATTTTCGGCTTCTGTTACTTCAAACCCTTCTCCAACAAGCATTTTGCTTATCCGGACCCTTAAAAACTCTGCATCATCTACTATCAGTATCTGTGTCATTCTTGTTGCTCCTTTGTGTTTTATAATTCTTTTTCCGTACCACCGATGACTCTGACTGTCATGTGTCCGGAAGCGATATATAATCGAACTGTTCGGCCGATGTTGCCTCCCAATTCAGAATTTCGAAGTGTTAATCTCATTTTTTCGAAAATTTGTAAGGCACTGGCAACATTTCTCGGTTCCGATGTCAAATGTTTTTGACAACTGCGTGTTAATTAACATGTTCGCCCCACCAGCCATGTAAATCGAAATGTTATTAGTAGAACCGTTACTTTTTATTTTTTCCAACAAAACAGGTATTCCAGTATTTACAAATTTAGTAGGAGAATCATTACCATTATCGAATCTCTCTGGTAAGACTGCGTGTAGTAAGCCTCCTGTTTTTGTAACCGGATTGTACATGGCTATACCAACACATGAGCCTAATCCATAAGCAACCAGAACATCCTCCGGATCGCTACTGATAACCAACTCACCTAAACCAACACTTAATGAATTTGTCATACCAATAACTTGTCTGCAAAAACTTTTAAAGTTGTTTTATCCGGTATTACCCAAAAATCAGATTGCACCGATCGATCTTTACATATGAATGAGGCCTGAAAAGTAAGCACAAAATCCTCAATTCCACCTGTAGCAGTAACAATAATATCCAAAATTGCACCTACCATATCCACCATAACAGCTGGGGGAGTTGGGCGGGCGGCTATTCCAGTCAGGGCAGCAACTGCATTTAGGAAAAATGCAGTTGTAAGATTTCCAACTTCTGCTAATGCTGATCTTTCCATTGCCCCCAACTCGGTAGTAGAGCCAGGAGGTACTTCCATCAGCATATCAACCAATTCCATTGCTTTAAGGTATGGAATGATCAGCATAAAATGCCCTGATAAGTCACCTTCAGATTTCAAATAGATACCAACAGCTTCACTCTCGGGGCCACCCAATGCCATTGGAATTTCTTTGACATTGATCATTTTTACACATGGATTGTCCACCCGAAGATTCGCACCAACCATGGAAGATAACCCATTAGCAGCATTTGTTAATCCTTCCTTGGCAATAGATTGAAGGAGGTTATAAAGTTCCTGATTAATTTCTTTACTTAGTTCTGCCATATCTAAATTTTCCTTAATGTAGGCCAGATACTTTATATAATCCTGCAACATCCAATATGAGGGCTACTTGACCATCACCAAGTATGGCCGCACTTGAAATTCCCGGAGTTTCTCCAATCACCGAGTTGAGCGATTTTACAACTACTTCCTCTTCACCCATTAATGAATCAACAATTAATCCAATTTCCAGCTTATTTGATCGAACAACAACCATGTATGGATCTTTAACTTTTTGCTGTGTATCGAGATCGAATACATCGGATAAATGAATTAATGTAATAACCTTATCACGTAATTGGGTGACGGGTTTTCCGCTGACAACCTTGATGTCATTAGCTTGAAGGTGTTGAGTCTCAACAACCATTACCAGGGGTATTGCAAACGTAATGTCACTTGCTCTAATCAGAAGCGTCGGTACGATGGCCAGGGTGAGGGGAAGAGAAATACCAAATATGCTGCCTCTTCCCGGGTGGGTTTCGACTACTATTGTCCCATTCAATCGTTCGATATTGGTCCGGACGATATCCATTCCCACACCACGGCCTGAGATGTCTGATAAAGCTTTAGAGGTAGATAAGCCAGAAAGAAAGATCAGATCAATGGCTTTCTCTTCAGACATACTTGCAGCTTCATTCTGAGTGATTAACCCTTTAGAAACAGCACTGGCTTTTAATTTCTCAATGTTTATTCCATTACCATCGTCCTCTATCGTAAGAACGATTCTTCCCTGTTCATGTCGGGCGGAAAGGGTAACCGTTCCACGCGGATTTTTTCCGGCAGCGATTCGTTCGGCGGGTGTTTCAATACCATGATCCACTGAGTTTCGTAACAAGTGAATCAGGGGATCATTAAGTTCTTCGATCACTGACCGGTCTAGTTCAGTGTCTTGACCTTTGAGAACCAGGTCCAATTCTTTTCCTGTTTTCTGAGCTAGGTCACGAACAAGCCTAGGAAATTTTGCGAAAACATTTGAGATAGGAAGCATGCGTATATGCATTACTTCTTCCTGAAGTTGATCGGTTATTCTTCCGATATGAACTATTGTGTCAGATAAACTACTGATCTTGTCATTTCCCCGATACATTACTTCCAATTGATTTCTGAGTTGGTTAATCCTGTTACGGTCGGTGATCAATTCACCCACCAGGTTCATTAACGCGTCCAATCTTTCCACAGAAGTACGAACAGTCTTATCGACAGTTTTTTCTTTGGCTTTTTCCGCTTCCTGTACAGCCACGATCGTAGTTTTTTGCTGTTCCATATACTTGGCAATAGCTCGATCGAAAGTATCCTGACTACCCACCCCCATCTTTACCAGGATCTGCCCAAGTAAAGGAGTCTGACCATCAACCTTCGTGGCACTTTTTTGAATTTTTAGTGCCTCATCTAGCTGTTTTTCCGTTATGGTTCCATTTTCAATTAGAAATTGACCAAGTTTTACCGGTTCGCTAATTTTTGAGTCATCCGATTGGACCGGAGAACTGGATTTGGGTTGAACGAGCTCAATTGTTGCATCACCCATCACGATACGATCTATTTCAGAAATCCTGGTGAGATCCTGTCGGATCAGATCAATCGGTTGATTTGGAATAAACATCGCAGTAAATTGTTTAACTGGTTTTGATGCTTCGATTTCTTCCTGGGTTGGGCTCATATCCTCGATTGTGCCAGAAGATTGCAAAACCATCATAACTTGAAATGCCCTTGCAGCAGGGGCAATGCTCTTGGGAGAAATCTCTATTTCAATCTTTATTGCTTTTTGGGTATCAGGAATTATTTCCAACGGGGGAGTATTCGGTTTCTTCTAAAATCGTTGGCGCTATCAACAACTCTTTGATTATTGGAACTTGTTGAATTAGATCAACCGGCACAACAGCAGGCTTATTCGAAGTTTTCTTTTTCTTATTATTACCAGTTGATTCTTTTTGTTCAGTGGCTTCTTGAATTACTTCTCCCTTTATTTCTGCAGGTATTATGGCAATAACAGCTTCAAATTCCGGAGGTTTGTTCATGCCACTGGCTGATCTTATAAAGGCATCCATCTCCTCAACCATGAATTCTACATCGATATTTGATTCGTTCAGATCAATAACTTCTTCCCTTAAGGTTCTGAGGGCATCTATTGATTTAAGGCAAATATCAATAAAATTGGAGGAAATCGAAAAGGTTTTCTTCCTAATTCCATCAAAGCCAGTTTCAAGTGCATGTGTGAGCTTTACCAGGCGGGAATGTCCTATCATTCCGGCCATACCCTTTAATGTATGTGCAGACCTGAATAATGCCTGAATTAACTCAGGGTCATCAACTTCTTGTTCTAATTTTACAAGTCCTTCTTCTAAAACTTGCAGGTGATCTTCAGTTTCTGCCATGAATAAGGGCATTTCATCAGGACTGATATCAAAATTTAACGGCATTCAAATCCTCCAAATGGATACACTTAGAATCAGTATGTCCATAGATCTGATCAATGAACAGAGTATTACAAACAATCTATCATGGTTTTAACATGCCGACCTCTTATTCTCAGTAAACCTTCCGTAAAAAGATCGAAAAGAATACATGAAACTTACTTAGCAGGTGAATACCGGGGCAAAATTATGCAGAAATTCATGGGAAATGACTATTCCCGAATTAAATATTAATTAATCAGGCTAATTTGAGCATAACCGCAATCATGGCGTGGTTGGGAAAATAAGTATATGGTTCCTAAAAACAACACACCATAACAAATCTAATAACGATTTTTCTTTCGATCAAAAAATTAATTTCATCATAGTAAATTCAGCTAATAATAATAGAAGAGGTTGGCATTTGAGGGTCTCTTTGATTGGGGAAATGAGTTGCGATACTTCCGACATTGCATCAAGCAGAATAGAAATCTGCATCTTCCGAGTTTCCATGAGCGTAAATTGTAGAAAAAACTCCCATTTATATATCCTTTATGCAGCTTTCAGTTGCCTTTTACTGTCTTTTAATTTCATTCGATTATGATTAGAGTTGACCTAAGCAGATAAACCCATATTTACAATGGGTGATTATTCTATGTAAAGAATGGAAAAATGGACTATATTTTGGCGCAACTCACAGATATCAATTTTCGAAAAAATACTGGCCATGAACAATTGTCCTCTAATCAACTTAAAGAGGCAATGCAAACATTCGCCAACCTGATCCGCGAGTATCCAGCAGATCTTGAAGGATATTTGGTCCTGGGAGATCTATACCTTGCAGGAGAAATGTTCTCCGCTGCATTGCTGCTTTACAAAAAAGCGCTCATACTGAATCCGGAAAGTTTAGAAATTGCAAACAGGATCAATTTAGCCAAAATTGAAGGCAACCATGACCAGCCAGACCTTGATCCAATTTCGAATGTTTCTTTGGATCAACTTTATGACATTTTAGCACAGGATGACCATCGGGTGGATGTTAAGGATGTGGATCAAGCAACAAAATTATTGGACCAGATCATTCATAGTAAAAATCCGGCCGAATTGGTGGCACTTCATCTTGATCAGATTGAAAATCTTCTTCCGGCTTTATTGGAATTAAAATATCAGGCAAGCAAAAGTGGAAAATAGGGATGAGCTTGTTTCCAATCTCGAGGAATTACAACAAGCAATCAATAGCGGAAATAATTGGCCAATAGCAGGAATCAAAAAGAATGACCATAAACAAAACAATCCTGTTGAGCATTTTGCAGGAAAAGTTACATTGTTAGTCCCCGATCGGGATCATCTTTCAGCCAGGGCATCATTCATATTTGAATGCCTGGTTGGTGCAGGTTGTTCATGCACCTTTATCGACAAATCCAATGGAGCTGATCAATTAGCTGATGATGTCACTATTGCATGTAATCCACATATTAATCCCTGGCTTTTAGAATACATGGCTGCAAAAACAGCAAATAAACAACCAATCATTTTGGATCTGGATAAAAACTTTGAAGAGATGCCGGTCTACCACCCCCAATATATGAATATAGGTTTAGGTTCACCTGCAAATGCCCGGGCATACTCAGCTGCCTTATTGCTTTCTAATTTTGTTACTGTTCCGTCCCAACAATTTGCAGATCGTTTAAATCAGATGGGTTACAAAGCAATCACAATCCCGGATGGTTGGTCCCGTTCAAATTCGTTGTGGGACAAAACATCGAATCCCAGGAATACTATTAATATTGGTTGGTTGGGCAGCACTGGATTACCTGAAGATGTAGTTGAAATTCGCAGAATCACCAACAGGGTGATTCGTGAGTTTCCCAGGGCACAGCTTGTAATTTCAGAAAGTAACAATGCATTTCAGTTGTTTAGCAGCTTACCGGACAATCGCAAATTATTCGTTCCTGAAGTATCCAATGAAGATAATCCGTACCTATTAGGTCAGTTGGATATTCTGGTGGTACCGACAAAAAACATTCCTTATAATTTGACAAAACCAGATACCATATTAATGGAAGCAGGAGTGAAAAGACTTCCCTGGGTTGCAAGCGCTATTCCTTCTTTTACTGACTGGAAGAGTGGCGGGTTGCTGGCAAACACATTAGAAGAATGGCATACTAACCTCCGTCAATTGGTTATGGATGCGGAGATGCGATCTAAACTAGGGGATGAAGGTTGCCGGAAGTCCCAACAAAGAGAGATGCAGTTGATGAAAGGATTTTGGATTGATGTTATCGACAGAGCAATAATCGAACATACAAGTAGAGGATTAAACTCAACTTCCCATTCTTTCAAGCATGGATAAGGAAAATCTTGAAGATAATATTTGTTACTCCCCCAGCCTCTGATTTCTCTGTCTCTCAACACAGGTATACTGTCATCTGCAATGCCATATGCCAGGACAGAAAACATTCTGCTAAACTGATAGAAATTGATCCAGAGAATGAGTTTGGGAGCATTGAGAATAGTAATATCCTTGATGCAAATGTCATCATTCTAAACGCAAAATTTATCTCCAATCATTACCGTATGATCCAGAAATGGAAAGCAAATGGCAAGGTAGTTATTGCGGATTTGAGTAATCCTGTCTGGTTTGAAGAATTGAACAAGAGTGAATGGCCATCAGAACACAAGGCTAGTTATACACGGGAATTATTCGCTCCAATCCCCGGGCAATCCAAATCACAATCTTTTAAGTCGGGAATTCGGCTTGTAGATGTGATCATCAGCAATTCCAGGAGAATGGTTGAAGACTGGAGTGAAAAGCCATCTGTATATTATCTGCCAGATTTTTTACCATTGGATGAATATCTGATCCATCGCGCTGAACCGCATGATGGGATTACCATTGGACTGAAACTTCTGAATAATGGTTATGAGAAATTGTTGGAAACAGGATTATATACCGCCATTGAAGTCATCGGTAAAGAAAGACCTGAATCCAGATTTTTATTCTGTGGCGACCTTGCCCAGGTATACAGGAAAATTGATCTTCAACCAGGGCAAAAAGAGTTTATTCCATTTACCGATATATCTGACTGGCAAAAAGTATTATCTACTGTTGACCTTGGATTGATTCCTTACGTTGGTGAGATCGATGAGAGAAAAGGGTGGTTTGAGGCTTTAGAATATATGGCGATGAAAATACCCTGGGTTGCCAGCGACAATATTGCATTTTCCGAATTACGCCAATTTGGTTGGTTGGTACAAAACCATTCAAAGATCTGGGAACGAGTAATAATGGATATGATCGGTAACATTTCCTCTTACAAGGAAGATACCGCAAGTGAACCATACCTGTTTGCCATCGGGCAGGGTGTTGAAGAATATATCGAAAAGCTATATAAAATAATTAACTTTAGCCAAGTAAAAGTATCCACGAGAGAGTTAGTATATGATGGCATCACTAAATACCCTGCACGAAGATAATCAAGACGATCAAACGCAAGATCTACCGGTAAGGCTGCCTGTTATGGTCAACATCCAGGCCGGGCAGTTTTGGATGGGAACCAGTAATGAACAGGTGAAGATCCTGCTTGAAAAGGAAGATTGGGCCGTAGAATGGAATGCTTCAGATATGTTCCAATTGGAACAACCGCAGCACCAGGTATCTTTACCGGCATTTGAGATCGCAAAATATCCGGTAACGAATGCTGAATATTATATATTTATCTATAATACTGGATATCGAGTACCCAAAGGTTGGATTGGCTTTCATTATTCTGATGGAATGGATGAGCACCCGGTTGTGGGAGTATCAAAAGCAGACGCTCTGGCATACTGTTCGTGGCTATCAAAAGCCAGCGGCCAGACTTTTAGGCTGCCAACAGAAGCAGAATGGGAGAAATCTGCCCGGGGAGTAGATCAAAGGATATATCCCTGGGGCGAGAGTTTTGATCCATGGCGATGTAATACAGTTGAAAGCGGCAAGAAAATGACCACCCCCATTGGTTCATATTCTCCTGGAGGAGACAGCCCTTTTGGTATTGCAGATGCTATCGGCAATGTTTGGGAATGGACGCAATCTTATTTAAACAGTTATCCGTATAAACCTGATGCGGGAGACAATTCTGGTGTAAAAGCAAAATGTGTAGTTCGTGGAGGTGCCTGGTATTACAGCAGGGCGCTTGCCAGATGTTCTACGCGTGAAGGTGTATTGGCTGATTTTATTTCACCGGCATTAGGGTTTCGTCTAGCCAGAACGTTAAGATAATTGCTTGACGAGGCTGTTGTAGCATGGTATTATTCTGCTCTTGATGCGGGGTAGAGCAGTGGCAGCTCGTCGGGCTCATAACCCGGAGGTCAGAAGTTCGAATCTTCTCCCCGCTACTATTTTCCAGACGACCAGAATTGGTCGTTTTTGGTTTAAACATGCGTTGATTCCTTGAACTATTTAATTGAGACGAAAAATATTTTATTGATTAGATAACGGTTCTCTTCTTGAGATAGATCAAGATTATCATTCAGTGATTTCAAGGCAATTATCAATTTCGGTTCGATTTAATCCAAAAACCTATCCAAAGGTATGAATTTCAACAAAACTTCATCAGTGGGAGAAATGAAGGTAGAATTATTATCAACTGGAACCCAGAAAACAAAATCAATTTACCAACAACCTACAAAGGAGGCACGGTGCTCACAGACACTAAGCTACCTGCAACCAAGACCATTGATATTCACAGCCATATTTATCCTGAGCCTTATTTACTGCTACTTGAAAGACGTAAGGAAATCCCCTGCATCATTAACCGGAATGGCAACCGGGAGTTCCAAATATTTACACAGGAGATTGGCTCTCAGACCACCAAAGGAAGACCAATGGGTCCGGAATATTGGGATATTGAGGCAAAGATAGCCTTCATGGACAGGTTCAGCATCGACCGAAGCGTCATTTCCTTGGGCAATCCCTGGATGGATCCATTTCCCGATGCATCCGGTGATGAGGCCGCAGTTTCAATAAACAAGATTTTAAGTGGTTACGAGGTAGCTACTGACGGGCGGCTCGTGGGTCTTGGAGTGCTACCGACAAGCAGTGTTGAGGCTGCTGCTGAATCTGTGAAGACAATCACGCAAACTGAAGGCCTTTACGGTGCAGCCGTAGGACCATATATAGCCGGTTTACAATTCGATGACCCACGGTTAGACCTTTTCTGGAAAGAAATGACAAACAGCAAACTACCACTCTTCATCCATCCCGAGAACAGCCTACCGATTGACACCTTAAAAGGATTCCATCAATCTCTCCACTTCGCATTGGGTTTCCCTATGGAAACGACTATTGCCATCGGCAGGCTTGTACTCGGTGGTGTAATGGCTCGTTTTCCTAACCTAAAAATTGTTGTGGCGCACGGCGGGGGCTGCATACCCTTCTTAGGCGGTCGGCTGGATTCTGTCCATAGAGCACAATTTACCGCTGAAGATTCCCTGCCCAATCCGCCAAGTACATATTTGAGCCAGCTCTATCTGGATGCGCTGGTATACTATGCACCAGCTTTTCAGGCGGAATACCGGCTAGTCGGGGAAGAGCACCTTATGTTCGGCACCGATCATCCATTTTCCATCGCTGAACCGGAAGTCAATCGCATAACCATTCAACAAGAACTGGGTGATGGAGAAGCTTATCTCAAGATCATGGAAAGAAATGCGATCGAAATATTCGGACTGAAAGATCGTGGGGCAAGATGATCCAATTATCAACCCACCACACATACGGTACGGGTCAGGATTTATTCTCTTAACCCGGAGGTCAGAAATTCAAATCTTCTCCCCGCTACTAAAGGCAAATCAGAGTCCGTCGGGTCCTGATTTTTCGTTATCCTGGTGCACAGAAGTAGACATTTTTCCAAAAAATTCATAAGATTAAGAACATGTCAGATCACATCGTGCTTGGGGGTACAGACCAACTGTCCGCAGGCAATCCTAACCTTTCTACCCAGTAATAATTTACAGATTTCTATGTCAGCAGGACAAACTTGAAATAAAGTTATCCCCTTTTGCTCGTTAACCCTCCATTTGCACACCATGGTTTTACAATTAAAATGTAAAACTCAAACTGCACTGGAGATTATATGGATTCTGTTATTTCTCTTCGTAATGCACGTCTGCACAACCTCAAGAATGTCAGTCTTGACATTCCCAAGAACCAACTGGTGGTTTTCACAGGGCTTTCCGGATCTGGCAAGTCCACTCTGGTCTTTGATATCATCAATAAAGAAGGTCAGCGCCAGTATCTTGATTCTCTGGGTTTCGTTACCGATCAGCTTACCAAACCGCCGGTTGATAGCATCAGCGGGCTCTCACCCTCAATCAGTATTGACCAGCACCTCAACAACCACAGTCCACGCTCGACAGTCGGTACAGTCACCGAGGTTTTCACTTATCTGCGTGTGCTCTTTGCGCGGTTGGGTCACCGCCCCTGCCCGAACTGCGGAAAAGATGTACCGCCGCCTACCTTCGAATTCTCAGAGGATGAATGGATGGACGAGAATGATGAACCTGTGGATGGCGGTTTTCCGTGTCCGCACTGCAGCGCTTCCATCTCTGAGATGGGGATGGCCAACTTCTCTTTTAACAAACCGGCAGGAGCCTGTCCGCGCTGTACAGGCTTGGGAGTGGTACGCCAGGTTTTGATTGAGCGCTATATCCATCTTGAAAAGAGTCTTGCCGAGAACGCTGTGGA
This sequence comes from uncultured Chloroflexia bacterium, assembly GCA_963709535.1. Taxonomy (GTDB): domain Bacteria; phylum Chloroflexota; class Anaerolineae; order Anaerolineales; family Anaerolineaceae; genus PNON01. The sequence continues at coordinate 382,556 of CAVPWY010000013.1, forward strand.
TGGATGGGAAACCTTTCACATCAACTATTACCGTCAAATTCTCGAAAATGCCGGAAAGTGGTTCGGATTCGAATTTGAGTTCGATAAGCCTCTTAAAGAATATACCGAAGTTCAACGGGACTTGCTCTATTACGGTACAGAAAGTCCACAATTCTTGAGCCACTTTCCGGGTAAGAAGACGCCTGCCACCAACAACCAGGGCCGTTATGAAGGTGTGATCACCAACCTGCTGCGACGTTATGACGAACATGCTGAAAACGAGACCTACCGTGAAAAACTCGATCAGTACTTTACCATCCAGACTTGCCCTGAGTGTAATGGCGCACGCCTGAAAGCGGAAAGCCGGGTTGTCACCGTTATTGGAAAGACCATCATCGCTGTGGAAAAACTACCTCTCAATGAGTTGGATGACTGGTTAAAATCTCTTGAACCATCCTTTACCACCCAGGAAATGTTAATTGCCAAACCGATTCTGGATGATCTGGATGCGCGAGTGGGACGTCTGCTCGAAGTGGGCGTTGGCTACCTTACTCTCGAACGCGCCAGTCCATCTCTCTCGGCGGGTGAGGCGCAGCGCCTTAAGCTGGCTTCACTGCTTGGTTCTGGCCTCACAGGCGTGCTATATATCCTGGATGAACCGACCATTGGACTGCATCAGCGTGATACTCAACGCCTGGTCAAGGTGCTTTACCGGTTGCGAGATCTGGGTAACACCGTATTGGTGGTGGAGCATGACCTTGAGTTGATCCGGGCTGCGGATTATATCGTGGATATTGGCCCGGGAGCAGGTAGTTCCGGTGGCCGCATCATTGCTGCAGGTACTCCCAAAGAATTGATGCATAATCCTGCCTCTATAACGGGAGCTTATTTATCCGGTGAAAAAACGGTACCGATACCGGTGAAAAGGCGCAGCCCCAATGGCAATGCGCTCACCATCCGTGGAGCACGCCAGTTTAACCTTCACAATGTCTCCGTCCGATTACCTCTGGGTATTTTGATAGCAGTCACCGGTGTTTCGGGCTCAGGGAAATCCTCGTTGATCTTTGATATCCTCGATCGTGCTGCCCGGCAGCACATGAACCATTCTGTAGAGCAGGTGGGCGAACATGACAGTATCGAAGGCTGGCAGTACATCGATAAGGTGATCACCATTGATCAAGAACACATTGGGCGCATCCCGCGTTCCAACGCTGCCACCTATTCGGATACATTCACACCCATCCGGGAGGCTTTCGCAGCTACTGCTGAAGCGAAAGCCCGCGGATTCACATCGCGCCATTTTTCCTTCAATGTTCCTGGCGGACGCTGTGAACGATGTGAAGGTACAGGCACACTCACCGTCAAAATGCACTTTTTGCCTGATGTGGAAGTACGCTGTCCTGTTTGCCACGGAAGACGTTTTAAGCGTGATACCTTGATGGTGAAATATCATGAGAAGGATATTTCAGAAGTGCTGGACATGACCATTGCCGAAGCACTTGAACTGTTCAAAGATATCCCTGCCGCGCGTGCAAGGTTGGAAGTAATGAGGGAGGTCGGGTTGGGTTACTTGAAAATGGGGCAGCCGGCCACCACCCTTTCCGGTGGCGAGGCGCAGCGTGTCAAACTGGCCAAGGAACTCGGCCGCAAAGGCCACCGGCAAAACCCTTTATCTGTTGGATGAACCCACCACAGGGCTGCACCCTGCTGATACGACTTTACTATTGGGTCTGCTTCAGAAGCTGGTCGAAGCTGGCAACAGTGTGATCGTAGTGGAGCATAACCTTGATCTCATCCGTGCCGTGGACTGGATAATTGATCTTGGTCCTGAAGGCGGTATGGCCGGAGGCCGATTGTTGGCGGAAGGTACACCTGAAGAAGTTGCCCAGGTAGCTGATTCCTACACCGGGCAATATCTCAAGGTGTTGTCACAATAAATCTGAAATTCACATCAATAAATAGTTTTTCTGGAAAACGCAACCACTCAGATCAAAAAGTTGATTAAAACTTTCCGTTATTGTCTGTTAGACGATTTGTTATTCATTTTTCTCTTCTTGCGTTTTGTAATCTTCATCCATACTTATAACGACTTTTCCCTTGGGATGTTCTTTCTCAAAATACCAGAAAGCATCAGAAGTTTTACTTAACGGGTAACATGCATCAACGACCGGTTTGATCTTCCCGGATTCTATGAGTCTTTGATAAAGATTAGGTCCTGTTGGTTTTGCACCATTGAGACGACATATATTTTCTGTCCCCCTGTGTAGGAATTTCCTCTCTTATAAATCCCAGCCTGGAAGAGTTGAAGCATCGAACCACCTAGAACGACATAGGTTCATTCAAGTTCTAACGCTAGCAATTAATCTGAAATCGGATGATATCCGTTCACAGCCAGGATCAGGTCGTAATTCATGCTGTTTTTGGTGAAATCTTCTTCCTTATAATCGATGACATGGTCTGCCCTGAAAGAGCGCACCATTTCCAAGTTTCTAGTGCTGCAGATGGCTGTCACTTCAGCCACGAATGCTTTTGTTATCTGGATGGTAATTTCTGTGCAACCGCCCGAAGTGGATGATATTATCGAATGGTCTTAATTGACGAACTTAAAAAATAATGAAATAATATATATTAATCGATCAGCTGATGACTTTTGTTAGGGAATTGAAGACTAGAGTATTGCCGGATTAATTTATTCACTTATGTTGAAATATAATTAAAATATGATAAAATTGTAATAATATAATCCTGTAATTACAGGATAACATATGGCATGTCCGATTTCAACAACCTGTAATAGTTTTTGAAATTGTATATACCAATAATCAATAAAAGTTCGTGAAATAAATAAATAAGGAGGTGGTGATCTTTATCGTATCGTGTCCTTTTGTGAAGTCTCAATAAATCAGAAAACGGGAGAAAAAAAATGAAGAAAAACATTTTTGGAATTTCTGTGGTATTGGTTTTTGCTATGATCCTCGGCGCCTGCACTCCTGCAGCACCGGCGGTAGTAGCACCTGCCGCCGAAGCACCAGCTGAAGTAGCACCTGCCGCCGAATCGCCGGTAGGAGACGGTATGGTCGATACCACAAAGTACAAGAAAGACGGTAAAGTTACCATTGGAGTTTCTTATGAAGGACCCCTTAATGACTACTCCAAGTCCATGCTCTATCACCTTCAGTATCAACTTGAAGATGCTTATAAGGACAGAGTCGAAAAAGTGATTTTTGCTGCTGCTGATGGCGATGCCGCAAGACAGATAAACGACGTCGAAAACCTACTCACGCAGGGGATTGATCTTCTGTTATATCAACCGATAAGCGAATCGGCAGGTGTTGCAGTTGTTGAAAAGGCAATGAGTATGGGTGTCCCGGTTGTAATCTTTGGCGCTAGTCTGCTTACGGATGACTATGTATCATTTGTCAACACCGACAACACTGGCATTGGATACGCTTATACCGATTGGCTCGCTCAACAGATTGGCGGTAAAGGCAAAGTCGTTGTAATGATGGGTGAAGCTGGCAGTGGTTATACCGAGGATGCATACAAAGGTGTTCAGGAAGCCTTAAAGAAATATCCTGGAATCGTACCTCTTCCCACCGTTTATGCCAATTACTCACAGGCAACTGCCAAGCAGCAGATGGAAACACTGCTTAATGCAAATGATGACATTGTAGGGGCTATTGTGCAAGGTGGCCACATGGGTCTCGGAATACTTGAAGCCTATATGGATAAAGGCCTGGAGCCGCCTTATATGACAGTTGACGATATTAACCTGTTCATGAAGGCTGCAAAGAAGTATAACTTTAATAAGTTCATCACCTATGGCGCAGGCGCGGAAGTATCTTTTGATGCTGCCAAAATCGCAATGGATATACTTGATGGCAAGCCGGTTAAACACAATTATCTAAGCCCCGTCGAGCTGTTCACCGCTGAACAAATGTTTGAGAGAATACCTGATGGAATGCCAGATGGTTTCTGGTCTCTGGCTAAGATTCCAAAAGAAAAATTAAAAGATTATTTTAAAGAATAGTCAGTATTTCAATACTGGGGAGTCTACAGCGGCTCCCCAGTAAATTCAATATAACAGGAATAATTAATGTTGCCGAAAGATATCATTTTAAGAATAGAGAATATCTCAAAGTCATTCTATGAAGTAAAAGCACTTCAGAACATCTCATTTGATATTTATAAAGGTGAGATACTTGGTCTTTTGGGCGCAAATGGTGCCGGGAAAAGCACTCTATTAAAGATCATCGGAGGAGTTCAAACGTGTGACAACGGTGACATATATTTGGATAATGAAAATCTTGGCAGCATCAACCCTCATATTGCTCACGAAAAAGGAATTATCAGTGTTTATCAGGAGTTAAACCTCTTTCTTAATATGACTATTGCTGAGAATTTGTTTATCGGCAGAGAAAACAAATCAAAAACAAACTTGATTGATTGGAAAGCAACTCGCAAAAAGGCAAAAACAATTCTGGAGTCTTTGGGACTGGACATAGATCCGGATGCAGAAGTGGCCTCCCTTAGTGTGGCAAACCAGCATCTGGTTGAAATCGCACGCGCATTAAGCGAAAAGCCAAAAATACTGCTGCTGGATGAACCCACAGCCTCGCTATCGGATAAAGAAATCCAGTGGCTTTTTACAAAAATCAGAGAACTGCGTCAGAATGGAACGACCGTAGTTTATGTTTCCCATCGTCTGGATGAAGTGACAGCACTGTGCGAAAGATGCGTTATTTTGCGGGATGGAAAACTGGCCGATCAATTGGACGGGCAATTTGATAAAGAAAAGATTATTAGAAGTATGATCGGTCACAATGTAGAGCTTATTAGGACAGAAGCAAAAAAAGAAGCGGCTGATGTGATATTGGAGATTAAAAACCTCAGACTAAGAAATCTGGTTAAAGACGTCAGTTTTCAGTTGAAAAAAGGAGAAATTCTTGGAATTGCCGGATTGGTTGGCGCAGGAAGGACTGAACTTCTCGGTGCAATTTTCGGAACCGACACAAAAAATTCTGGCCATATATACAAACAAGGCAAAGAAATCAAAATAAATAATCCTACCGATGCCATGGAAAATGGCATCATGCTTATTCCTGAAGACCGAAAAATTGATGGGCTTTTCCTGAATGAAAGCAGCCGTTTTAATATCGCATCGGCCACGTTGGACAAGCGGGCAAGAGGCGGATTTATAAATGAAAAACAGGAAAAAGAGATCGTTGTAAAGGCTGCAAAGGACGTACAACTCGATATGTCAAGAGTTGAACACCTGGTAAAACTTTTAAGCGGTGGAAATCAGCAAAAGGCGGTTATCGCTAAATCGTTGCTTGTGAATGCAGATGTTTTACTGCTCGATGAGCCGACTTGCGGGGTAGATATCGGTGCAAGAGAAGAAATTTACACCATTATTAAAGAAGTGTCCAATCAAGGTAAGTCCATCATTTTGGTTTCCTCCGACTGGGAGGAACTGATTTACCTCAGTGACAGAATGCTCGTAATGTCTGAAGGTAAAATCACAGGCATTTTGACTGTAGAAGAATTTACCAAAGAGAATATTGGTCATTTGGCCACAATTTCTGATGTGCAAAAGGATGAAAAAGGCAGCAAGGTGAATTACGAAGGGATGGCTGAGGGGATCCACCCAAGGCACCCGGAAATTAATAGTCCCGTTATGCTTAATACCAAAGAATATTTTGGAAAACTGAGGACTTTATTTAACAACAATAACACAGCCATTTTGGTGGTTGTCACATTAGTTATGATTATTGCCAGCATTTCTATTAGCGATTCATTCCGGACTTTAATGAATGCAAGGAATCTATTGGGACAGGCGATGCCTTTCCTGATTCTCACGCTCGGGCAATTAGTTGTTATAGTGGCTGGAGGACTTGACCTTTCAAGTGGCGCTCTGATAGCAGCCACTGGCGTATTGGGTGTGTCTTATATGGTGAGCAATCCCGACAAAATATTGCTGGGTGTAGTGATTATGTTTGTCTTTGGGCTAATAGTGGGGCTACTAAATTCGGTGCTTGTGGTTAAGGCGAAGCTGGATTCATTTGTTGTCACCTTAGGTATGTCAATCGTTCTAACCGGCGTTACGCTCGTCATAACAAAAGCCCCAATTGGACCATCACCCAAAATCCTGAGGGTTCTAGCAAATCAAGATATCTATGGTATTCCGTATGTTCTTTTCTTAATCATTTTGCTGACTGTTGTCTTTGGAATACTAATGCGATACACATCACTTGGTAGAAGTTTTTATGCTGTCGGAGAAAATCCGAAAGGCTCATATTGGGCAGGATTACCCGTTCAAAAAACCCAGTTCATGTCGTTCATAATCAGCTCCCTTATGGCTGTAGTGGCCTCACTATTCTTGATGGGCCGAACTGGTGCGGGAGATCCTGCATTTGGACCAGGGATGGAACTTACTGCCATTGCATGCGCACTTATCGGAGGCGCCCGTCTGGGTGGAGGCAGAGGATCGATGGGAGGTGCTTTGCTGGGCGTATTGCTACTGTCAATTCTTGAAAATATCTTAAGCCTTATGAATGTGGATTTGTGGTATCAAGAGGTTTTCAGTGGAATGTTATTGCTGGCTATCATCATCACCTATGAGTATAGAATGAAAAAAAATAAAGTGGCTTTCAAAGCCAACACTTAGGAAATAAATTTGGCGAGCAATTACATCTACTTTACGAAAACTCAAGAGGCAATATCAAGATGAAACCGGTTCTTTTTGGCAATAAACTTCGGATAAACAAACATTACAGCGTATACATTGTAATGGTGGCTTTATTGATGGTGACTTACTTATACAGCCCAAAGTTTTTGAATAGCTCCACAGTTTTCAATATGCTCAGGCAGGCGTCTGCACTTGGTGTTTTGACGGCTGGACAATTATTCGTAATTATTGGCGGTGGAGTTGACCTTTCTGTCGTTGCTACAATGCAGATATCCATTGTGACATGTGTGTATTTCACTAATGAGTATGGTGTTTTGGGTCTGATCCTGGGTATTTTTATCTCGCTAGTATTTGCAATACTCATTGGCCTTGCCAATGGTGTGATTGTGACGAAATTCAATGTTCAACCGTTTTTGGTTACATTGTTTATGGCTGAATTACTGACAGGCGCAAGAATGATACTCGTCGGGGTTCAATCTGCAGGATCTGTTCCGGATGCGATGCGTTACTTGGGAAATGATCTGACCGGGCCAATTCCAAATGCTATGATTGTCTTTTTGCTCGTGGTCATAGTCAGTTTTGTAGTTCTGAATAAAACTATTTATGGTAGAAAGCTGGTATCTGTTGGTACCAATAAAAGGGCTGCCACATATTCAGGTATTAATGGCAATTCCACAGTAATAATTAGCTATTGTATTAGCAGTGTTATGGCTGTTATTGCTGGGATACTGCTTGCAGGGTATACCGGCTATGCTGATATGTGGATTGGAAAGGGTTACGAGTTTAATGCACTCGTTGCAGCGGTAATAGGTGGCAACTTCCTGGGAGGCGGAAGAGGTTCGATCATAGGGGTTGTTGGCGGTGTACTTGTTACAACGCTCGTGTTGAATGTCGTTTTGCTTTTTGGGCTGGATGTAACTTTCCAGTATATATTCATGGGAGTCATATTCATTATAGCAACGCTTATGGGGGCTCTGTCAGGCAAGGATTAGCTGTAGGTATATTTAACTGTGAATTGTCTGTTGAAAAAGTCGCGTTTATCAAGACAGTTAGGACAGAATAAACGCGGCTTACACCTTTTAAAAATCATAAAGCGGTCAAGATTCCCGATGGCTAAGTCCACCGTCGCTTCAAAACAGGAGACTAAATAATAGCACGAGTCTCTGTACTTTCAGTTGCAGCTTAATTACCCAGGTTGTGACCCATCTTGATGTAAATCAGGCTCCCTTAAGCATACTAATGAGGTTGACCGAATCCATCACCGCGCCGTACTTCATGCCGATGTTCTTCAGCGCAGCGTCATGCAGCTCTTTATCAAATGATGACACAGCATCTGAGGCAACTATCACCTTAATGCGGTTGTGAAAAGCTTCATGTACGGTATCCTCTACGCATATCTGCGTCACTGTACCCGTTACGATGATGGTGTCCCGGTCGATGCTGTACAGCACATCGAGCAGATTGGTGTTGTGGAACGATGAATAGCCGTATTTCTCAACGATATAATCCCCTTCTTGCGGATACAGCTCGTCGATCACATCCGTGCAGTCCAGTTCCTTGTCTACATCTGGGTAAAACCGCTTGAAACCGCGCACGCAGGCGTTCACCGTTTCGATCTGCGGGCTCCAGTTCCAAAGCAGTGTGCGCTTAGGTCCAGCCATGAACCTGGTGTATATCACTGGTATATTGTTTTCTCGCGCAAACGCTATCAGTTTCTGGTTTGTTTCGATCGTATCCCGGGTATCCGGCACTTCCATGCCTGCGCCCTCGCGAACAAAGTCGTTTTGTAGATCCACTATTAGCAACGCCGTTTTGTCAATATTGTATTTCATACCCATTCCTCCAATAACTGTTGTTCTTTATGCACTGTTGATAAAGTTTTGTATGCGCCTTGTCCCGCACCACACAGCCGGAAGGCAGCATGCTGTGCATCTGTTCCACGCATTTTTTCTATGTGATACATATTTTACTCGAAACTTTCGTGCTTTTGCACAATATATCTTTTGCGAAATCCTGGTTGGTGAACGTTTGGGAGCCAAATTTGATAAAATTAGTATGTCCGTTTTCCAGCGAATACGCGCCAGCCTGCACTGCAAATATTCCGACACCACCAGAAGTGTAATCGATCAAAACCTTTTGCCCTGTTTGAGCGTTTCGATTGTTGCGTAAATCCAGCAATGCGGTCATAGCTTCGACCTCGCTTCAGCGACATTTGGGAACGCTGGCGCGGACAGAGGATATGATGGAGACCTTGTGGTCAAATACGCGCGCATGGTGAGGTCCCTATCCGTTGCACTTCGGGGATGCTTTGCAAACACTAGCGCGAACAGGCAAGCATATAATCTCAGTTAATGGTTGAATTAGCAAGATAATCAGATCATACTTATAACGACTTTTCCCATGGGATGAACTTTCTCAAAATACCAAAAAGCTTCAGCAGTTTTACTTAACGAGTAGCAGGCATCTATAATCGGCCTGATTTTCCCGGATTCGAGGAGATCTTTGATAAAGATCAGGTCCTTTTGGTTTTGCATCAGTGAAACAACAAAAGCTTTCTGCCCCCTGGTATCAGAATTTTTTCTCTTATAACTCGCTGCCTGGACGAGTTGAAGCATTGAACCACCAGCAACGACATAGGACCCTTCCGGTTTTAATGCACGCAGATAATCCGAAATTGAATGATATCCATTCACCGCCAGGATCAGATCGTACTTCAGACCGTTTTTTGTGAAATCTTTCTCCTTGTAGTCAATGACATGGTCAGCTCCAAGCGACTGCACCATTTCCAGATGTCTTGTGCTGCACACCGCAGTGACTTCAGCCCCGAATGCTTTAGCATTCTGCACGGCAAAAGTACCAACACCACCCGATGCGCCATTGATCAATACCTTTTGCCCGTACTGAATGTTTCCTTTGTCACGTAAACCCTGCAATGCGGTCATAGCTGCCAACGGTACTGCTGCTGCTTGTTCGAAAGTAAGGTTGGCAGGTTTCAGTGATATATAACTTTCCCTGGCACAAACATACTCGGCGAAAGTTCCCCGTCCGGTTGCACTGGGTAGGTACCCAAAAACTTCATCGCCTGGTATTAACTGCGTTACACGACTACCAATCGCCTCGACCCGCCCTGCAAAATCTCCCCCGAGTATCTTATTCTTTGGTCGAAGGAAACCTCCCCTCAGACGGATGAAGAACGGATTCGCTCTCATGTAGCGCCAATCGCGGGAATTAATTGATGCTGCATGTACCTTGATCAAAACTTCATCATCCTGGGGAGCAGGTTTTGTCACCTCCTGGAGTTGAAGAACATCCGGTGAACCGTATTTTGTACATAAAATCGCTTTCATTGGAATTTTCCCTTTTAAAGAAATCAATACTTAAAAGTGGAAGAACAGATTTCACGATAATCCACAAGTCTGTCGGTTTTGCACTAAAACTGCTGTTGAATAAGATTGCTGCAGTGATGACGCAAGCGAAAAATCCAAGAACAACACCGATTTGCAGTACCGACGTTTTCTGGATCTCCTGTTTTTTCTTGATCTCACAAACTCCTCCAGGACAGTATTGAGTTTTTTCTTTATGGAACATTGGATAAAATTTACACCCCAAACAAATGCCAAACACAAATTCAAAGAATAAGAATGTCAGGCAGATTTGACAGATTATTCCGGTAATGAAGCTATAAGAATTCATTACAACTAATAAAAGGAACATGATCGATGCCATAACCAGACCGATTGTCCAGGCAAACTTCTTTTGGACAGCACCGACATATTCTGGATTTTGCCTGCCAACGATCAAACGCCCAATGATTAATGAAGGAGAATATTTTGGACTAATTATGACGCGTATTATGAAATCCGTAAGAAAGATCGTGTTTACACATTTGATCAGAAAAAAATTCTCTTTAAATATTACCAGCATCCAGGACCAGAACATGACCAAAAATAGTATTCCTGCCGACGCTCTTATTTCCCGTTCGTTTAATACGGGAATGTCATAACCTTCCACGATCTCCCCAAATTGATTTGTTTTATTCATTTTCTCGTTCCTTAATTAATACTTATTAACAGCCAAGGAAGCGATTGCAGTTTGATTGAACCCTTTAGCGATCAACCAAACCGCCAGAACCATTTCCTGCAATCCGATTGGAAGCTGCAATAAAATAAAAACCGTCGAAAATGGAATTAGCTGACCAAATATCGTTAATAAGATGCATGCAAGCGATAATACGGCTGCCACTAAACCCCAACCGGATAACCACCGGGGTATGAGTTTTGATCGAAATAATATATAGTAATACAATAGGGCACCCATGGTAAAAGTGATTACCGACAACATGCCGGCCGAATCTTTTACCGCCAGTAATAAAGTGCCTGAAATTTGAAATGGGGAAGCATTCGCGGCTCCTGCTGATGCAGATCCCTAACTCAATGGAATTAGTGATAGCGTGCAAGCAACCCCAATAATATAGAGCATAGTCTCCATAACCCTGAACCCAACAGAACCTAAGGCTAATGCTTCATTATGTTTTTCTTAAGACTGGATACAGCCCAATTGCAATACCAGCACAAGCAAAAACTGAGATTAAAACCAGGAGGCTTCCTATAATCAATTGATTTTGGTTTGAGGAAACCTTGATAAGTAAATCCGGGGCATCCAGGATAGGGTCCAAAAACTTTGATTTACCCAGAACGTGTACTACTGTTGCGATGATAAACAATATTCCAACACTTATTGCGTTTTTTCTGTACGTATTCATTTGTTTTCTCCTTAATTAATTTCTGTTTTTACAACGGCGGATGCGATTACAGACGGATTGAATCCTTTCACGATCAGCCATACTGCCAGAACCAGTTCTTGTGGCAGCATGGGAGCTACCATAACGACTTGTTCTATCCCAAAAGGTGCAATAAGACCGGTACTGACTAACGCGCATGAAACAATGCCTGATACGCCGAAAATCAGTCCCCAGACCGATAGCCACCGAGGAACCAGTTTGGTTTGATAAAAAATGATGTAGTAAAGGGTACACCCTACGGAAAAAGCCAGCAGCGCACCAACACCACCACCCACCCAATTTCGTAATTCTTTTAACAATGCGCCTAAGGTTTGGAAATACGATATCTCCGGAGCTCCAGCTTTTACAAATAGCTGGCTTAAAGTTATCAATCCTAGCAGGAAAGACATAGAAACAATACGTAACACTCCCTCCGAAATCCTGAAACCAACTGCTCCAAGAGCTAGTGTCGGATTGAATTTTTTTAGCACGGGATACAGCGAAATTGCAATACCAGAAGCGCAAAGACCACCGATTATTAAAAGAAAGGCTCCTGTTCCTACCATGCCTGCATTTTCAGAAATGCTAACAAGATAATTCGTAGAATTCACAGGTCCCAGAAAAAGGAAGCTTAGGATATCTACAATATCATAAATGATAAATAATATTCCCGCACTTATTGCGAGCTTTCTGAAGTAGTCCATTTTTTCTCCTTAATTAAATGATTTTGATAGGGTAATTGAGTTGTTTTTGGCGGCATATGATCTGACCGTTCACGCATCTGCCTTGCCTGGATCAACAGGACAAACCGAGATCAATGGCATGCCCAAATCGCGCACTTTTTTAACAATCCATGCAATGCGGCCTGATCGACAACTGAACCAGTCAGCAACGTATCACCGTTATCTTCAAGCGTGATGGTCATGCCTTCAAACCAGTTAGTCCACTGAGGATCCAACTGTCCGTTGATCCTGATCTGATAGACCACGGGTTGACTTGGTTCGGTTTTTGGGTCGTATTTGTTTGACAAATGTTTTCTCCTTTCGTGGCAGATCATTAGAGGCAGTGCCACTTGCTCAAGATACAGGTATCATATCTTCAGCACGGTGTCATCGAATAGACACTTTAGTGTTGAATGAAGGTGTTGTTTTTGATTGTTTGGGGAGTTAATTTATATGATTATTGGCCCTAACACTTAAATCAAACCTAGTTCGCGGGCACGAGCTATGGCTTCAGTACGGCTTTGAACTTGCAGTTTGTCAAAGATTTTTCGGTTATGCCCTTTGATCGTATCCAGGGCAAGAAAAAGCCGTTCGCCAATGACACGATTCGAGAGACCCAGAGCGATCAGCTTCAGTATTTCCAGCTCGCGTTGGCTCAATGGCTCGACAAACGGATTGCTACTCCGGTGTCCTTCCGGAAGGGCGGGGGGTATACCAGACTTGTCTTCCTTTATTTGATTCTCTGCCTCAAATGCTGCCAGCAGCTGGCCAGTGTAGCCTGGCATGATTTTAAGCGCGGATGCTTCGCGGAGCAATTGCATCATAGTTGAGCCTTCGTCAAGGAACATGCGAATGTAACCCTCCGGCTCGGCCAACGCAAGCGCATGCTGTAAAGACAGGAGGGCATCAGGGAGGTTGCCTTGCATGTGATAAGCCATCGCCTGCAATACCAGGATTTCAATTACGCTACCATTCTCCCCGCGTTCTTCCGCTGCTTCTTTCAGCCGCTCCAACAGCCCCAGAACCCCAGAAATGGAGCCATCTGGGCGATTGGTCTGAAAGCTGGCCAGGAGCACCCTGACCAGGGTAATATGATCGAATTCGCGCAGATAGCTAAGTTCGTTTTCAATGGACAGTCCCTGTTCGCGTACCCACCTCAAGGCTTCGCTAATCCGACCCTGGGCTACCCATAACCGCGTCTTACGTGTTGAGATCGGACGCACATTCGGGGAAAAGTTACTTTTGTAAAGGCATTCGGCCTGGTCGAGCAGGTCGATTACGCCATCCAAATCGCCCTCGGCTTCCCGAATGCGAGCCATAGCAGCGCACCAACGATAGGGGTTTTGTGGTGACCCGGCAAGATCACCCAACTCCTGGCTTGTGAGCAGGTACTGTTTGGAGATATTCAAGTCGTTATGCTCATAAGAAAGGTTGCTCATACCTACATATATATCTGCTGCGCCCCGTTGGACTGGCGCACCAGACTCCGTAGCCCACCGCAATGCCCGTTCATAAGTGGTCATTGCCTCGTGGAGATGGCCTTGAGCAATCTGTATATCCGCCAGGACAATGGAGCCACCGATGGCGGAAGAGATATACCCGGCCAACCGCACTTTCGCCATGCCATCAGCAGTCATTTGGCGGGCAGCATCAAGATCCCCGCTTGCCCATGCGGCGAGCCCCAGTACCGAAGAAGCTCCACCGATCATCAGATGGGCGTCCTCAGGTGCGACATCGAGCACCTGTTGAGCGTTTTTCAATGCCTCGGACATATCACCCCGAGCCAGGGCTTTCGCGGCACGGAGAAGGGCGATCATACCCGGTAGTCGGCGAAATTCCTCTTCATCCTCGACGAGCATCCCCGCCGCTTGGGATTCCGATCGTTTGGGCAAATCTGCTTTGGTGTCCAGCCATTTTTCAGCTTCCCGCAGCCAAACCTCAACAGACTCTAGTTCTCCCCCACCAAATAATGCATAAGCATAGTCAACGCTTAACACCGGCCTGAAGCGAATCAACTCATCAGGCAGTGCCTTTAGCCAACCTAGCTCTGCCGCCGTGGCTTCCTGTCTATTCCTGCGTATTTCCGGTACTGCCAGTTCGACCAGGCTCGCTGCGTGCTCGAAATCCTTTCCCGCAAGCGCGTGGTGGATCGCATCCGCCGACGAACCATTTTGCTCGTACCATTCGCTTGCGCGCCGGTGCAGATCAGATACCTGATCAGGTTGTCTCGGAAATCAGGTGCACGCGAAGAACATCGGCAAAAAGTTGGTGATAGCGATACCAGTTACGCTTGTCATCCAGCGGAATAACGAAGAAGTTACCACGCTGCAGGGCTTCCAAGCGTGCACTGCCATCCTCTTCACCGGTGACGGCATCACATAGAGAGCCATTCAACCGATCGAGGATGGCGGTCTGGAGGAGAAATCTGCGGGTAGATTCGGGTTGGCTTTGCAAAACCTCCTCGACCAGATAATCCACAATGTACCGATGGTCTCCAGTGAATTCCCGAATAAACCCGGAAACATCCTTGCTGCCTTGCATGGATAATGCAGCTAATTGCAGTCCGGCAATCCAGCCTTCGGTGCGAGTTTCCAGTGCGGCGATGTCTCCTCCCGATAGATTCAGCCCCATTACCCGGTTGAGAAATTCTGCTGTTTCGGTGGGGGTAAAACGAAGATCGGCAGCTCGCAGCTCGGCAAGCTGACCCCGGGCTCGCAATCGAGCCAGTGGAAGATGTGGATCCTCACGGGTGGTGATGATCAAATGCATTTGAGGCGGCAGATGGTCGAGCAGAAATGTGAGTATATTGTCAACTGGTTTGGAATCAATTACATGATAATCGTCCAGAACAAGGGTGAAATTGTCCGGCAAAGTGGTGATGTCATTGAGCAGTGCAGTCAAAATCGATTCAGTTGGTGACGGCTGAGGGGATTGGAGTGAAACCAACGCCTCTGTTCCAATAGTTGCTGAAATCCCGTCGACTTTACTCAGTACCAGTGTCTGCAAAGACGAGATGAGGTAAGTCAAAAAAAGTACAGGATCGTTATCTCCCACGTCCAATGACAACCAGGCTACCTTCTTATCACTCATTTGACCGGCTGCCCATTCACTGACTACTGCAGTCTTACCAAAGCCGGCAGGGGCTGAGATGAGGGTCAGTTTACGGTGCAATCCTTCGTCCAGCTTTTCGATTAAGCGGGACCGGAGAACAACTTTAGGCCGGGGCGGAGGAATAAAAAGCTTTGTGGCTAAAATTGGCGCGGGCATGAATTAATTATACGGCTCAACTCCAATTCCACGCATACCAGATCGTGACCACATTAAACCCCATGCTGACTGCAATCAGGAATTTGTCCCATAATGATAAATAGGTGGGCAGGCCAACCAGGTTGAACAGGAAAAAGAAAACAGCCGCGATAATATTCACCCAACGACTTACAGGCTGGGGCATTACCAAGTTCAAGAAAACCATCAGTATGGGCATCAACATCAGAACCGCAAGCCCCAGCCAGACGTACTGATTAAGATTTCATGTCGGTCATCGGTTTTTTTGCCAGGTCGCCGCTGCAAATACGCAAAACATCACCATAAAGATAAGTTAGCGTGACGACCACCCAGGTTGCGGAAAGAATTATTCTTGTATCCATTGTTTTATTTCTCCTGTTCGAGGATTGTGATGACAACACTGCCCCGTTTGCGCCCCGTGTCCGCGTAGCGATGCGCCTCGGCTGTCTGCTCCAGGGGATAGCACCGGTCAATCACTGGTATAAGTTTCCCAGCCTCAAGAAGTTCTTTAAGGAACGCCAGATTTTCTGTACGGTCGGGCGACACCCCAGCGATCACTTTCTTGCCGCCGGTCAGCGCAGTCCAGGCCATTTGAGGAAACGATTCCAAACCTCCCGCCCCGGCCAGATACAGACCGTTTGGCTTGAGCGAGGATTTATAGCGCGCAAACGAACTCTTGCCAGGGACCATATCCAAAATCACATCATAGGTCTGGCTGTTGCGGGTGAAATCTTCCCGCGTGTAATCGATGACATGGTCTGCTCCAAGCGCGCGCACCATCTCCAGATTCCTCGTACTGCACACGCCGGTAACTTCAGCCCCATAGTACTTCGCGAGCTGGACAGCATAAACGCCGGTACAACCCGAAGCACCTATGATGAGAACCTTCTGACCAGGCTGAAGTTTCGCCATATCTCTCAAAAAATAAAGCGCGGTGTTAGCGCCAAAGGGGATGGAAGCGGCTTCCGCGAATGTTAAATTTACTGGTTTCATGACCAGGCAGGAGTTTTCAGTCATGCAGGTATATTCGGCATACACGCCATATTTAATGCTAATTCCAAAGACGTGATCTCCATTCTTGAACCGCTTTACGTCCCTGCCAACTTCAATAATTTCACCCGATAACTCCACACCGAGGATCGGCTGCTTGGGTTTCCGCAACCCGAACGCCAAGCGCGCCAGGAAACCAAAGCCAGGCGGGACAAAGGTAAATCCGCGCGCGTTGCAGTCCCCAGCGGTGACGGAGGTGGCATGCACCTTGATCAGGACTTCGTTGTCCTTGGGTGCAGGTTTTTCCACTTCTTCAAGATGAAGAACATCGGGTGATCCGTATTTTGTGTATATAATCGCTTTCATTTTGTCTCCTTGAGGAATACAGTACCTTCGCCAACTTTACCTGAACGAAGGTATTGTGTTCGCTAGATTATTATTCAGGCTGATTTTCTGGATTGCGCCATCTCCAGGCATTCGTGGCAATGAGTAACATGCACACAACTTCTATGGTTGCAATGAAGAGGTAATGAGGAGTTAGTGATCCCATACCGACAACATACACAATGGTAATTACACTTGCGATGATGTTAGCCCAACGGTTCACTTTATAATTCAATACTCGAGAGAGTATGATCATGGCTATCGGAATTTCCAACATGATTGCACCGAACAACATAAGCTGGGGAATCGTCATGCCAGTACTGATTGAGGTTTTTGCCACTTCTTCCAGGGCTCCAGGGATAAATAATCCCAAAATATCCGCATATGCCATATTGATCATGACAACGATCCATAATGTTGAGAGTAAAACTTTTGTATCCACCTTGGCGGCTTTCATACTTGTGTTCATTTTTTTCCTTTTTTGAATAATTTTGAAAAGTTTCATTGAATTAGATTGGATTAGATTGGATTAGATGGTTTGATCTCTGAGGTACCTCCCGTTCCGGGTTCTATAGGACTGACCGAGACCAACGCCATGCCCAGATCACGCACTTTTTTAAGCAAGCCGTACAGCGCGGCCTGATCAATCGCCTGGCCGGATAAAACTGTATCGCCGTTATCTTCCAGCGTGATGGTCTGGCCTTCAAACCAATCTGACCATTGAGAACCCAAATGGCCTTTGATCCTGATCTGATAGACTGTTGTTTGTCCCGGATCCGTTTTTGGGTTGAATTTATCAGGTATAACTTTGTTACTTTTACGACCAGTCATGACACTCCATTCCACTTGCTCAATGTATGGATAATATATCCGCCAAACGGTATGGAGGTATAGATACTAAAGTATTGTTATGAGGTATTGTCTTAGGGAATTGTTTTAGGAGTTACAAAAGACCCAACTCGCGGGCTTGTGCCACTGCTTCAGTGCGATTTTGCACCTGTAAGTTTGTCAAAGATGATCCTGGCGTGACCTTTCACCGTACTCAGGGCAAGGAAAAGCCGCTCGCCGATCTCGCGATTTGAGAGTCCCAGAGCAATAAGCCTTAATACTTCCAACTCACGCTGGCTCAATGGCTCGATCATTTCAGGTTTTCGATTGTCGGTTGTTGGTGGAGTTAATTCCACTGACCGTGTAAAAGCAGCTATGAGTTTGTTCAAATAACCTGACAATTGATGTCCATTTCCACCCGATTGTCTTTCAATCTGCGAGCGAAAATCCGATATCAAAGATCGCATTGGCTCACTTTCGTCGATAAAGATTTGGACATAGCCCTCCGGCTGAGCCAGGAACAAGGCGCGCTCAAGCGACACCAGTGCCAGTGGAAGACACCCTTGCGCCTGGAGGGCGAGTGCTTGCACTACCAGGATTTCAATTACGTTGCCCATCCTGTTTTGCCCTTCTGCCCCTTTCAATAGACGCTCCAACAGTCTGATTGCATCGAGGATTGAACGTTCGGTGTGATCGTGCTGATATTCGGCCATAAAAACCCTGGCTAGAGTGAGATGTTCGAACTCGTTCAGGTAGGTGATTTCATCGTCAACTGACAACTCCCGTGCTTGTGCCCAATCTTGTGCAAGGGCCAACCGGCCTTGCTTTAGGTACACTTTCACTTTCAAAGCCTCAAGAGGACGGATATCTGGTATGGGGTTTTTAACATTCAAACGCCTGGCTTCATCCAACTGGACCAGCGCAGCTTCCAGATCTCCACACGACTCTTTGAGCCGGGCCTGGGCACGATGCCAACGGTAAAACCAGTCAACCAGCGTGGTCTGTCCCCCCAGCTGATCGGCTTGTTGCAGGTGCTCTGCTTTGGATGCATCTTCTTGCATCTCATGATACAGCATTGCCAACCCCAGGTGATGATGGGCAGTAATCTGTTGCGCTTCCTTGCCGTGTTCTGCGGCAAGTTGTAAGTACTCATGGTAGGTTTTTTCTGCCTCGCGTAGATGACCCTGCTCAATTTGAATGTCAGCAACGCCAAATGCAGTGGCAACGACAAAAGTGAAGTTGCCCATCTTCTGCATACTGTTCATCCAATCGCGCATTGCGGAGAGGGCGGATTCCAGGTTTCCTGTTGCCCAGTGGGTAAACTCAAGCATCATCGTAGCCTGGGCACGTCTGAAAAAATCTTCTTCGGGAATGAGTTGAAGTGCCAGCTCGGCATATTTCACTGTATCTGATAGATTTCCCTGAACCTGGGCATTATATGAGCGGACTAAGGCGATCATCGCTGGCAGGGGCTGTAATTGTGCCTCATCCACGACAACCATTCGATCTGATGAACCACTCAACCACCGTTCAGTATCTCGCAGCCGGAACTTGCTGGCTTCCGGATCACCCGCATCCGAGAATGCCACACCTAGTTGGGTGCTGAGTACCGGTCGGAGGCGAATCAACTCCTCTGGAAGCTTCTTTACCCAACCCAGCCATGATGCAGTCTGGAAACGGTCATCCATGCCTTGCCAGGCCGTTTCAGCCAACCCTGCCGCCCTGGAAAAATCCCCTGCTGTAATGGCATGGTTAAACGCTGCACCCAGGTCGTCGTTCTCTTCATACCACTGGCTGGCGCGCAAGTTGAATTCGCCGAATTCTTTGGGTTTTCCCAGACGTTGTCGCAACAAATCGCCAAAAAGATGGTGATAGCGATACCAGCGCCGCTCGTTATCCAATGGGATAATGAACAAATTGGCATGTTCAAGGTATTCCAGTGTATCCTGCCCTGACCCAGAAGGAGAATCCAAAACCACATCACACAGCGGACCGCACATACGATCGAGGATGGATGTTTGAAGTAGAAAAGTCTGAACGTCCTCAGGCTGCTGATGCAGGACTTCTTCAATTAAATAGTCCAATACGAAATGGTGGTTGCCGGCGAAAGATTTGATGAAACTGGTCGGGATTTTGATGTCCATGCAATCGAAAGTGCGGCTAATTGCAGACCCGCAATCCAGCCTTCTGTGCGGGCTTCGAGGGCTACTATGTCGTCGGAGGAGAGATTTAGATCCATTACAGTATTGAGAAATTCAGAAACTTCAATGGGAGAAAAACGCAAGTCGGCGACACGGAGTTCAGTTAATCGATTCCGGGCACGTAACCTGGCGAGGGGGAGATGTGGATCCTCACGCGTGGTGATGACCAGGTGCATTTGTGAAGGCAGGTGATTAACTAGAAACGTAAGTGCTTCTTCAACCGGTTTGGAATCAATCACATGGTAATCGTCCAGGACAAGGACAAAATTGTGCGGGATAACTGTAATTTGATTGATGAGGTCTGTAAGCAGCGCTTCAGTGGGTGGAGGCTGAGGGGATTGGAGTGCAACTAATATCCCTTCTCCAATCTTCGGAGTGATCCCTTCGACTTTCCTCAAGGCAAGCGTCTGCAAGGCAGCGATAAGGTACGTCAAAAAGCGGGTGGGTTCGTTATCACCTTCGTCCAATGATAGCCAGGCAACTGGTTGCTGGCAATCTGCGAGCCATTCGCTGACCAGTGTGGTTTTCCCAAAACCGGCCGGGGCAGAGATAAGGGTAAGTTTACGGTGCATACCTTCGTTCAACCGCTCGATCAGTCGGGGGCGGGAGACAATCTTTTGCCGAAGTGGGGGAATATACAGCTTGGTGAGAAGTAGTTGTTCAGGCATGTTAAATTAATTATATATCGTTCCTGATTGGAGCATGAGGAATAAACAAAGAAAACAATAGGGATATATTATTCAACCCACAACAAATAAAAACCAGACAATAAAGTCTCCTGATTTGTCACAAAGCTGTTCCCATGGTGATCGTTCCAGGTCAAAGAAGAATAATCCAGTGTTTCTGATTTTAATTGGCATACATGAATTGTGGGGGTTGGGTAATTATTCGTTAAGAAAATCCTAGTATAAGTAATATATAGTCCCTAGATACGAATCGAGATAAGGTTGAAATTTGAAAGATTTTCCTACTTGAATTATTTATTATTCACTATATAATGGAGTTAGTTTATTGCTGCAATAAACTAACTCAATTATATAGTTATTCCCAAGGATACTATGTCTCAAACGAAACTTAATACAGCAGATCAGACCTGGGTACGAAAAATGAATTGATCAGTGATTCTGGCTGTATTTCGAACAAAGAAAACACTTTCGAGGGCGCAGTTAGCTATAGAGACAGGATTGAATCCTAGTACAGTTTCAAGTATTATCGGCGAATTAATTCAGGAAAACTTGATCCGCGAAACGGATCTGATTCAATCCAATACTGGCCGTCCCGGTCGATTGCTGGAATTGAACCCCGATGGTGGTTGTGCATTGGGAATTGAAATAAATGTAGATTATATCGAACTTCTTGTTACTGATTTTTCTGCAAACGTTTTATGGCGAAAAAAACAAGCCTCTTCGCCAGAAATCGGGCAGGAAGAAATAATGATGCGGGTCTTGCACTTTGCAGATGAGGCATCAAGGTTTATTCAAGCACACAAGTTATCCACTGCTCGGGGTAGGGGTTGGTGTTCCTGGTTTGGTGGATGTGGCAAGTGGATTACTTCGAGTAGCGCCTAACTTAAATTGGGTGGATATTCCAGTTCGTGATGTTTTAGGGGGTTATTTTGAACTGTCCGATCTATGTGGAAAATGAAGCTAATGCTGCTGCACTCGGTGAATATTACTTTGGTGCTGTGAAAAATGTCAAAGATTTTATTTACCTGAGTGCAGGTGTCGGTTTGGGGAGCGGGATCGTAATGGGGGGCCAACTTTTTCGGGGAATGTTTGGTTATGCCGGAGAAGCCGGACACATGACCATGGATATTAATGGCGAGCTTTGCGGATGTGGAAGACGTGGTTGTTGGGAGACATTTGTGGGTCCCCGGGCGGTTTTACAGCGTGTAAGGCGTTCCTTGGCTCTCGGTGAGAAATCGATATTGCACGATATGGCGAAAGGTGACCTCCAAAACATTACATTCGATGATGTGGTTCAGGCTGCACTGGAAGGGGACAATACTGCAAAATATGCGCTTGATGAAGTCGCATTTTATTTAGGAATCGGGATCGCCAATCTCGTGAATTTGTTTAATGTAGAAGTGATCGTTTTAGGTGGTGCACTAAACAAAGCCAGTCCCGTTTTTTCTTAAGGATGTGGAACGTGTTGTTTATGAGAATACCTTGATTCCAGCCAGGGAGCATCTCAGGATCATACCATCGGCGCATGGTTCAGATGCCTGCATTATGGGCACTATTGCGCTCGTTCTTGACGATATATTACGTGAACCTGCATTATTGTAGGCAACCGTTCACGTACGCATCGAAGCAAAAATTTTTTTTACATGGTTCTTTCAGCTCGAAAGAAAGGAGGTCGTATTATGTAAATAGTTGTAATAAGGGATCCAAATAGGTAAGAAAACAAAATTTTGAGAGGAGATATTCAAATGAAAAACAAGCTTATGCAAATTTTCACACTCGTTATGGTCGTGGTTATGGTTGCAACGAGCCTGAGCGCATGCACACCCCCTGTAGCGCCTGAGGCAAAAATCAAGATCGGTCTATCATTCTCTGATTTTGCAACCGAGCGCTGGAAACCAGAATCCGAACTACTCACGAAATTACTGAATGAGAAGGGTTACGAAGTACTGGTTCAAGAAGCTGCTCATGACGTCAAATTGCAAAACGACCAGATCGACAATATGGTCGCCCAGGGTGTCAAAGGCTTGATCGTTATCGCCGAAGATGGCGAAGCAGTTGTTACTTCTGTGGATAAAGCAGCAGCTGCTGGAGTAAAAGTCATAGCCTACGACCGCTTGATCAAAACAGCGAACATAGCCGCCTACCTGTCCTTTGACAACACTGAAGTTGGTAGGCAGGAAGCTCTCGGTGTCATGACCGCACTTGGTCTGCCCGGAAGTACTAAATGGACCAAAGAGAATCCTGCAAAAGTAGTTATGTCTGGTGGCTCCCCCACCGATAACAATGCTCACCTGGTCCGCGCTGGTCAGGAAGAAGTCATGAAGCCTTACGTCGATTTCGGTGTGGTAAAAGTTGTAGCTGATTTCTGGGTTGAAAACTGGGATGCAGCTAAAGCACTTGCCAACATGGAAAACACACTTACCGCACAGCAGAACAAGATCGATGCAGTGGTTGCCTCAAATGATGGCACCGCACTCGGTGAATTAACTGCTCTTAAAGGCTCAAAATCTTGCCGGTATCGTACCTATTTCTGGTCAGGACGCGACTGCTGATGGTTGTAACAGTATCGTCAAGGGCGAACAGACAGTAACAGTCTACAAAGATTTCCGCCTTCTGGCTCCAAAAGTTGTAGATATGATGGATGCCCTGATCAAAGGTAACCCCATCGAAGGTGCCAAGCCATTCTCGCTGAAAGTCCTTACCGGACAGGATCTTCCTGGTGACGTGAACTGTGTTTTCCTGCCTGTAGTTCAGGTGACCAAAGACAATGTGTATCAAGAGATCGTGGTGAGTGGATTCCAACCATATGATGCAGTATATCGCGATATCCCTGAAGATCAGCGTCCACCCAAACCAGGTGAAGCTGCTGCTCCTGCTCCTGCAGAACCAGTTGCTGCTGAACCTGTCTAATCGGTCTATCATTCTCAGATTTTGCAACCGAGCGCTGGAAACCAGAATCCGAACTACTCACGAAATTACTGAGAGGAGAAGGGATACAAGGTTGTAGTTCAAGAAGCCGCTCATGACGTCAAACTGCAAAACGACCAGATCGATAACATGGTCGCCCAGGGCGCAAAAGGATTGATCGTTATAGCCGAAGACGGTGCTGCTGCAGTTACTGCTGTGGATAAAGCAGCTGCTGCTGGTGTGAAAATCATCGCCTATGATCGCTTGATCAAGACAGCGAATATAGCCGCCTACCTGTCATTTGACAATACTGAAGTTGGGAGACAGGAAGCCCTCGGTGTCATGACTGCTCTTGGTCTGCCAGGAAGCACCAAATGGACCAAAGACAATCCTGCAAAAGTAGTCATGTCTGGTGGTTCCCCCACAGATAACAATGCCCACCTGGTCCGAGCTGGTCAGGAAGAAGTTATGAAGCCTTACGTCGATGCTGGTGTGATAAAAATCGTAGCCGATTTTTGGGTTGAAAACTGGGATGCCGCAAAAGCACTTGCCAACATGGAAAACACCCTTACCGCACAGCAGAACAAGATCGATGCAGTGGTTGCCTCAAATGATGGCACTGCACTCGGTGAATTGACAGCTTTAAAAGCTCAAGGTCTGGCTGGTATCGTACCAATTTCTGGTCAGGATGCGACTGCTGATGGCTGTAACAGTATCGTCAAGGGCGAACAGACTGTGACAGTCTACAAAGATTTCCGCCTTCTGGCTCCGAAAGTTGTAGATATGATGGATGCCCTGATCAAAGGTAACCCCATCGAAGGTGCCAAGCCATTCTCGCTGAAAGTCCTAACCGGTGAAGAACTTCCCGGTGATGTGAACTGCGTTTTCCTGCCTGTAGTTCAGGTAACTAAAGAGAATGTATATGAAGAGATCGTGGTGAGCGGATTCCAACCCTACGATGCAGTGTATCGTGATATTCCTGCAGATCAGCGTCCGCCTGCGCCATAAAATTCAAAACGCTTAAAGTAAGTTAGAGAATCATAAAAATCTTCCGCGCCTGCAAGCCAAAACCTGGCGCGGAAGATAATAAATCAATAGTCAATTTGGATCTGTGAAAGTATTATATATTTTTTAGATTTTAATGCAATAATTTATCATAATGCCACGATTTATATTAACTTCATTCTAGATTATTTTTACTTCAAAGATTTGAAATAACAGGATACTGCCGATGGATGAAAATATTATTCTCGATATTCAGCATGTTACCAAAGCATTTCCCGGAGTTGTAGCATTAAACGATGTCAGCTTTCAGGTCCGACGTGGTGAAATTCATGGATTATGCGGCGAAAATGGAGCTGGCAAATCAACATTGATGAAAATTCTTTCGGGGGTATATCCATATGGGACGTATGAAGGTGACATTTATTATGATGACAAACTTCTTAAAGTTAGAGGGAAGTTCCATACACAAAGCTGCTGAAGAGGGTATTGCCATTGTATATCAGGAGTTAACCCTTGTACCCGGAATGACTGTTGGCGAGAACATTTTCTTAGGAAAGGAACCAGTTAATATGGGTTCCATCACCTGGGATCGTGTCTATTCAGAGACGCAAAAAATTCTCAATGAATACCATTTGGATGTTCAACCCCAGGATATCGTAAAAAACCTGGGAGTGGGAAAAATGCAAATGACAGAGATTGCCAAGGCTCTCTCAGAAAATGCCAAAATATTGATTCTGGATGAGCCAACCAGTGCACTTTCTGAAGCCGAGGTGACCCAGTTAATGGAAATCTTATCCACACTCAAGGAACATGGTGTTACCTGTATCTACATTACCCACAAGATCGAAGAATTCTTTCGTATTACAGACACTGTAACGTGTTACGAGATGGTAAAGTAGTAACCACTCAAAAAGCAAAAGATCTTGACTTCAGAAATTGGTTCAATATATGGTAGGGACGGGAAATGAAGGAACGATTCCCCAAAGGGAATCGCCAACCGGGTGAAATTTTATTAGAAGTAAATGATTTACATGCAGAAGATCCAAATAAAGGAAAAGAAGTATTAAGAGGGGTTTCTTTAACCTTCGTAAAGGCGAGATCCTCGGTATTGCGGGGTTAATGGGTTCGGGACGAACCGAACTGGTTATGACCCTCTTTGGTGAATATGCAAATGTTACTCAGGGAACTATAAAACTCAACAGTCAAGAGATAACGATCAGCAATGGGAATGACGCAATGAGAAAAGGTATCAGTCTTGTTCCAGAGGACCGTAAACGTCATGGTCTTGTTCTCATGCAATCCATACTAAAGAATATTTCACTACCAAATCTGGATAGATTTGCATCCTTCATGCGAATAAATAATGATGCTGAACTCGTCGAAAGTCTAAAATTTGCAAAAGGACTTGCCATTAAAGATTCCCAATCTATTTGTACCTGCCGAATCACTATCCGGTGGTAACCAGCAAAAAGTGGTGATCGCAAAATGGTTAATGTCAGGCCCAAAGATATTGATCATGGATGATCCAACCCGGGGTGTTGATGTAGGTGCAAAATTTGAAATTTACAAGCTCATGAATGAACTTGCAGAACAGGGTATATCCATCATTATGATCTCGAGCGATCTTCAGGAAGTATTAGGTATGAGTGATAGGGTCATGGTGATGTGTCATGGCCGCTCCAATGGGATATTGGATAATGTCGACGCGACACAAGAACGTATCATGACAATGGCGACGGGAATTGCCTGAACCGATAATTTTTTCAATCCAAGAGGTGAATTATGAACTTTTCTGAGGTAGGCCAGCGGTTTCGCAAGAACATACAAACATACATCATCATAATTGCCCTGGTAGCTATTTGGGGTGTCTTTGCCATTGTAACCAAAGGTGGTTATCTTGGGCCACAGAATATCTCCAACTTCTTCAGGCAAATGACAGTTACTGGTTTCCTGGCGGCTGGCATGGTCTTGGTAATGGTGACTGGCGGCATTGACCTTTCAGTAGGAAAGCTGGCCGGTTTTGTTTCAGTTGTAGTTGCACTTTTTCAGCGGGATGTGTGGTTTAAACTTATTCCAAACCAACCCATTCTGGCTGCATGTCTTTCTGTTGTGGTTGGATTGCTAGTTGGTTCTGCCTTTGGTATATTTCAAGGTTATATCATTGCCTTTTTACGTGTACCAGCTTTCATTGTGACATTAGGAGGAATGTTCATCCTAAATGGCGGCATTCTGCTTGCGACAGGTGGTCAAACCATTGCGGCAAACCAGCCAGGATTTAGTTACATAGCTCAAGGGTACCTTCACCCGCTTGTCGGATGGGTCCTGGGAGTGCTGGTTGTGGTAATCCTGTTTTTGATGATGTTTTCTAACCGTCGAACTAAAGTCAAGTACGGATTTGAGCTAAAACCAATATTCCAGGATCTTTTACGAACGATATTTTTCTCCTTGCTGGTATCTGGTTTATGTTTTCATAGTCAACAGGTATAACGGCGTACAGGTTCCTGTGGTAATACTCGCCCTAACGGCGATCATAGTATCTTACATTTCTACAAATACACGTTTTGGACGCTATGCATATGCCATCGGAGGTAATCGAGAAGCAGCCCGGTTATCAGGCATCAATATTAAGAAACAATTGTTTTTGGTTTTCATATTGATGGGTTTGTTGTGTGGTGTCGGCGGCGTCGTATTGGCTTCTTATGTTGGTTACGGAACCATTGCAGCGGGGCAAGGTTATGAACTTGATGCCATCGCCAGTTGTGTTCTTGGCGGCACTTCCACCCTGGGGGGTTCCGGAACGATCTTTGGAGCTCTGGTCGGTGCTTTGATCATGGCGAGCTTGAATACTGGACTTCAGATGATGAATGTGGCTCCTGCCTGGCAGTATGTGCTAAGAGGTTTGGTATTGGTCCTGGCTGTAATCGCTGATGTTTACTTCAAGAAAAGTAATAATTGATCCATAAACCGTTCATCAAAGTTATTAGTGGTAAGCAACCAAATTATTATAATATTTAGGAAAGTGAGTAAACCAATTATGACAACATATCAACCACAACCTGAGCATAAATTCACTTTTGGTCTTTGGACCGTGGGTAATCGCGGACGTGATCCTTTCGGTTCAGAAGTCAGGGGTACGAAAACTCCTGCTGAGCTGGTTTACCTGCTTGGCGAGGTTGGTGCTTATGGTGTCAATTTTCATGATAACGACCTGATCCCCATTGATGCCACACCTGCTGAAGCGGATGATATTAAAAAAGCATTCCGCGAAGCATTGAATAAAACCGGACTAGTCGTTCCCATGGCAACTACCAATCTGTTTGGAGACCCTATCTTTAAGGACGGAGCATTCACCAGCAACGATCCAAAAGTTCGCGCTTATGCGATGCAAAAAACAATGAAAGCAATGGATCTTGGAGTCGAATTTGGTGCAAAAATTTATGTCTTTTGGGGTGGAAGGGAAGGTATTGAAACAGATTCGAGTAAAAATCCACTTGATGCAATTAAACGAAATCGTGAAGCAATAAATTTTTTCTGTGAATACGCACTGGATAATAATTATGATCTAAAACTTGCCCTGGAAGCAAAACCGAATGAGCCGCGTGGTGATCTCTTCAACCCGACTACAGGGCATATGCTTGGTTTCATCGAAACATTGGATCATCCGGAAATGGTTGGAGTAAATCCAGAAGTAGCCCATGAACATATGTCTGGATTGAATTTCATGCATAGTGTTGCCCAAGCCTGGGAAGCCGGGAAACTTTTCCACATAGACTTGAACGACCAATATCCCGGCCGTTATGATCAGGATCTGCGTTTCGGTTCCCGGGACATTAAAGCCGCTTTCTATTTGGTGAAATTCCTGGAAGATGTTGGCTATACTGGTTCCCGCCATTTTGATGCACATGCATACCGGACCGAAGATTTTGAAGGGGTAAAAGATTTCGCTCGCGGCTGCATGCGCACATATTTGATGTTGAAAGAAAAAGCAGCTCAATTCAATGCGGACAAAGACATTCAGGCGATCCTGGCTGGGGTTAATGCTGAGGACCCGAATATGTTCGCATTCTTTGGTAAATACTCATCCGATAAAGCCAAAGCACTCAAAGTTCAACCGTTTGATCGCTCCAAGATCTCAAGTCGTGGTTTGAAATATGAAAAACTTGACCAATTGACAATTGATCTCCTGCTTGGAAATCGTTAGGTCATTTGAGGTTGAATGTATTTTCTCGGGATAGATGTTTCAACAACTGCGACCAAAGCATTACTGATAGATGCTGAAGGTAAAGTTATTGCTGTAGCAACAACTGAATATAGTTTTGATACTCCCCATCCCCTTTGGAGCGAACAACACCCTGATCTGTGGTGGCATGGAACTCAAAGGTCAGTTAAGAGGTAATCAATAAGTCAGGAATTTCATCCGATCAGATTGCTGGGATCGGGTTGACTGGACAAATGCATGGTCTGGTTTTGTTGGACAAAGCAGGAAAAGTTCTACGTCCTGCGATCCTGTGGAACGATCAACGAACCCAAACACAATGTGATGAAATTTATAAGTTTATTGGAAAAAACGAATTCATCCAGGTCACTGGAAATGCGGCACTAACCGGTTTTACCGCACCAAAGATATTATGGGTAAAAGAGAATGAACCTGAGATATATGCTCAAATTGCACATATCTTACTACCTAAAGATTATGTTCGCCTTAAGTTGACCGGAGAATTCGCAACGGACAAAGCTGACGGTGCGGGGACTATCCTCATGGATATAAAAACACGCACCTGGTCAACTGCTATTCTATCAAGCCTGGATATTCCTTTTGATTGGCTGCCAAACTTATATGAAGGAACCCAGATAACAGGAAAAGTAACCGAATCCGCTGCTATTGTAACCGGCTTTCAGGTTGGGACACCTGTTATTGCTGGCGGGGGTGATCAGGCAGCACAAGCCGTAGGTGTTGGTGCCACAAAAGAGGGGGTTGTGGCACTAACCCTCGGTACAAGTGGAGTTGTCTTTGCCACGGTTAATAAACCTTTTATTGATCCGTTGGGAAGATTACATTCGTTCTGTCACTCTGTTCCTGATAAATGGCACTTGATGGGAGTAATGCTCTCGGCCGGGGGAAGTTTACGATGGTATCGAGATACTTTCGTGCCAAATTTACAGTATGGTGAGTTACTAAAAACCGCTGAACAGATACCAGCAGGTTCAGATGGACTTGTCTTCCTCCCGTATTTAACTGGTGAGCGGGTTCCCTACCCTGATCCTTTAGCCAGAGGGGCTTTTGTCGGGTTAACAGTCAGGCATAATTTGGCTCATTGTACCCGGGCAGTTTTAGAGGGAGTTGCGTTCGGGTTAAAGGACTCATTTGAATTAATGAAAACCACCGGGCTTCCACGGATCGAACAGGTTCGTGTCTCCGGTGGAGGATCAAAAAGCCAGCTCTGGCTACAGATACTGGCAAATGTATTTGAAACAGAACTCGTGACCGTAAACACATCTGAAGGTGCTGCTTTTGGTGCTGCTTTACTCGCCGGTGTAGGTGTTGGGAATTGGAAAGACGTAAATTCCGCCTGCGATAACACAATCAAGATAATAAATACTATATCACCAGAACCGGGGCAGTTTGATATTTACCGTCATTACTACTCCATTTATCATGATCTATACCCAGCTTTAAAGGAAATTAATTCAAGGATCGGAAGTTATATTACTAACTAATGAAATAGAGCAACCTATAAAATTATTAAACTCAATAATTAATTATTGAGGTTTTTTATTCCTAATCCCGAGTTATTTTCCATTGTTGATTTATTGGAAAGGTTAATACCATATAAGATAAATTGTTTATAAATCAAATCACTTATATTTATAGATATAAGTGATCGAAGAAATGCCATGATGTGCGAAAAAAAATTGAATAGCAAGATAATATATCGGATTATATGGTTTGAAATTCTTTAACCAGCCGTTTCTCTTCTCCCTCTACGAGGTATGCACTAACCGTTACATATTTTTCGATTCCTGAACCCAACAACTTACGACGGAGTAACTCATCAACCTGGAAAATTCCAGCAATATTGTTCATCCAGATATTTATTTGAATAGGCTTATCAGTTCCTTCCTGGATTTCAACATTGTCGATTGCGGCGGCTGAAACGGAATGAATATCCATTTTACCCGCCTGGTAGGGAATTCGTGAACGACCCTGGCTCATATCCAGAGCATCTGCGACGCGAACTACCCCGGCTTCAATTGTATACGGTTCTCCACCGCTCCGGTGAGAAATAATCGCATGCAGGGTTTCTGAAGTTACGATGGTTTTCTCTTCGACCGGTAGAAAATCCAGAATGCGATGCAGGATAGTATTCGCAAGGATCAGGCTGAACTCTTCGTGTCCCTCGCGGCTGATGGACATGCCGAGATCATGAAAGAGGCTGGCCAGTAAAATGATCAATTCAGCATGATCGGTTGAAAGGTTATAGTTTTGAGTGACTGACATCACTACCTTATTCTTATCAAGGATCCGCGCAAGCCTCAGAGCGATATTCGCAACGATCTGGAAGTGAACGACTCCATGATCTGTCATACCAAGCCGATCGATTGCATTTATGTTGATGACACGCCATAAGGTTTTTATCTCAACGTCTTTATTTATCACTTCCAGGGATTTTTCCACCAGACTATTGTGGTGAGTAGGGACCCGGATGTCGATATTTGAATATTTTCTCGTTTCCATTTGTTTACTTTCTCATCATTATTGTAGATGACAGGATATTATTCAATTAGTTTGATTATCGCATAATCCATCATTTGATACAATTTTGCATTGAACAGGTAATTTTTGATGTCATGCATATTACTTTTTTTCACATAAACAAATGGAATCCACTTTCAAGTTTTAGGTTTTGACCTTTTTACAGTAATAATCGTTAAATTGAGCGACTGGATCTTAATGAGGCATTCCAATTAACGCTGCCTGATCTGATAATGACCCCTTCAAAATCGTAACAGAATTTGGTCCATTGCTGATAGCCATGTCATCAAACCAATCGGACCATAGATCAGGAAGTATTCCTTCGATGCTTATTTCATAGTCAAATTGATCATCCATATGATGATTTATTTAAAAAGTAATGGACGGAGGCTTTGAGCCCAGTTGTTGATGACTTTCCATTCGCGGTGATCACCGTTCTTCCAAACTCCGATCAGAACCACAAATCGCATTGCGAGAGTATTGAATGACACAGGCAATTTGGAGAAATCCAATGCACCGGCGAAGTAACCCTCACTAACCGGGCGCACCAGGTTCCTCACCGGCGACATCCAATCCTTGATCCCTTCCAAATACTGACCCGAATTTGCCATGGAAAGTGTGATGCAAACCATAAAGGAAGCAAAGGGTTTACTGGTAAGCTCTGACTTGTGATCCTCTACGAACTGAATGGCTTCCGGAAGCCACTTCTGCCCGTGTATGGCACTACCGGCTACAACAGCCTGATAAGGGGTTATGTCATTTACTTTCTTCATCGGGAGTACATCCACCTGTGCACCACCTTCTGAAAGCGATTTACCAATTGCTTCGGCAACTCCAGCTGTGGATCCAGCCATACTGGCATAGGTAACTAGAATTCTTTTTTCCATTATTTTTTCTCCAAAATAATATTCAGTTAATATATTTTCAGGTTTTTCTGCGTTCATAACTGAGAGACCTGTTCCGATAATTGCGGTACTGCCCAGAATAATCCCGGCAGTTTTTATAAAGTTACGGCGTGAGATTTGTTTTGATTGCATGTATTGTCCTGAGGTGTTGCTTTGAACAGTTGTCGGATGATCAAATCCCAGACAGTATCCCTAAGAGCCATTACTAATTTCATCGAAAATATTGTTCCAGCCAAATACCGTGCTTTCGGTTTGGAAAACTCCAAAACGTGCTGAATCACATTGGTAACAGTTTCCGGTCCGGGTTCATGCCTGCGCATACCATCCGACACACGCTGGTAAACCCTGTAAAGCGGGAGGTATGGGGAGGTTGGATTTGATAAGATCTTATCCCCGTGTATATGCACAGTTTTGTCAAAATTTGTCTTAATGGCTCCAGGTTCGATAAGAATCACTTGAATATTGAAGAATTCCAGTTCCATCCTTAATGCATCACTGATTGCTTCGAGTGCAAACTTGGTAGATGAATAAGCACCGTTTACCGGTGTTACCAACCTGCCGGCAATGGAACTGATGTTGATGATCCTTCCGGATTTTTGTTTGCGCATGATTGGCACAACTGTTTTGATCATACGCATCACACCAAAAACGTTGACATCATACATCTGTTGAACCTGATCGTTAGAAAGTTCTTCGATCGCTCCAACCTGGCAAAAACCAGCATTATTTATCAGTACATCAATTCGACCAAACTTTTGGATGACTAAATCAACGGCGATTTGTATTGATTCCTGGTTGGTAACATCCAATTGCAGTATAACTGCAGCTTCCAAATCCGATATTGTATTTACTTTCCTTGCCGTTGCTGCAATAGTGTAACCGTTTCGAGTTAGTTGTTGGGCGAGATCGTGGCCAATTCCTGTGGAACAGCCGGTAATTAGTATGACTTTAGACATTTTATTCTCCAGATTGTGCCAACTGAAATAGTTTTAGACCGGTCAGAATACCCAGACTATACTTAATATTCCACCAAACATCACTGAGATCGTTGCGACCGTATGTAATGCTGGAACAAACGAAGTGCAAAATTCGAAAACAAGCATGGAAGTGAAACTGATAATACCAATGATGCCATTCAATTTACTGAAAATCTTTCCATTGAACATCACAATCGACATAAGTAAACCGGCGAATTCTACCAGGAAAAAAGCGATGAACGTTCCCGGTGTATGACTTTGACCTACCGAAAGCATGGCCTGTCCGGCAGCTGCTAGTATCGATCTTTGAATCTCGTCTGCTGCCAGCAAATACTGATTGCTAATATCCAACATCGCGTAAGCGCGATTAGTGGCAAAAAATACTGCGGATCCACACAACGAGATGATCATAGCCAGTGCCGCTGTTGCTTGATCCGCGCGGCGATGGACACCATTTAGGGCAAAAAACGTTGGGATCCCTAATGCGGTGAAGAAGATATTACAGCAAGCCCAGATTTCGAAGCCCCATGAAAGGGTTACGCTCAAAGAGGGCGAACCAATCGAAAACAGTATTACTGACAACATTGCCACCGGGAAGAAAAGTAATCACAATCTCGATAATTCCAACCAACACAGTACCCAGGGCTGCCATTCCGCCAAGACGGAGAAGGCAATTCCAGTTGACCTCCTGTACACCCGAAGCCCATATATCTTTTTGAATGATTTTTGCGTTTGTTTCCATTTTTTCTCCATAATTCTTTCTTACCCTTACTATATGATTTAGTGCTCTTGATGTCATTGTCCGAAAGTGTAATTTTTATTTTGAATAAAAAAAGAGCAGGTATACTTTGGTATACCTGCTCAGGAAAAGCTTCGTCTTCAAAACTTATGGATTACGTATTTAATCTCCATCAAATTTAATTGACGGGCACGGACTACTGCCTGAGTGCGATTGGAAACATTCAATTTGCCGAAAATGTTTCCAGTGTGTTTCTTAACAGCGCTGATGGTGATCACTAATTTCCCGGCAATCATTTGATTGGAATCCCCGAGAGCGATCAACCGTAATACTTCCAATTCACGATTTGTGAGTGGTTCAATAAGACCTTCATTGACTATGTTATTGTCCTTGTTTTCCGACCTATTTGAAGGACTCTGCATCTCATAATTTGCCTTAAAGGTTTGTGGCTTTGGAAAGGAATCCAGAATATTATGAATATAATCCGGGCTGACCATTCCCAGTAAATTGCGGTTAACCAGGAGATTTTAAGCCTTTTTCAATCGGTTTTCCTTGCTCTATGAATATACTTATAAATACTTCCGGTTCGCCAAGTTCAAGGGCTTTTAAGATATCTGCCAGATAGTTGGATTCGTCTCCAAGAGCATCATACATTTGGCTTCGAATTAACAGTACTTCCAAAGCGGCCAGATTATGATGACAATGTAATTCACCGGCTAAGACAATTTCAGCAAGGGTTACTCCATGCTTTAGTTTTGCGAGGTCATTATTCTTTAAAGCATCGAATAAGTAGACACGCAACGCGCTGAGGTATAGCATTCCGTAGGTTTGAGCTGAGTAGGAATTGGGCTGAAGGTCAGGAAAACTGAGGCTTTTTCCAAACAAAAAACCTTCCTGTTTAAATCTCTCCTTAGCTTCTTCCAGGTTGTCAGAAGCAAGGTAAATATTCACTTGTTGATGGATGACATTTTCACGGATCATGGCCGGTGGAATTCTTCCTGCCAGATCGATTGCTTTCTTCATCTCCATGGCGGCGGCAGGCAAATCACCTTCCATAAGGTAGATCTTGGATAACAAAAGATTATGGTAAATCTCGGGATCACTGAAACCGCTTTTTCCGCTCATTTGCATTGATTTAAGCGAATATGAACGGGATTGATCGAATTGGTGCCATTGGTAATAGACCTGGCTGAGTTCACCATAGTAGGTTGCGCAAAACGGCGTTTTTTTCCCGGAAGTTTCAACACGGCTTATTCCCTGAGAGGCGATTTCGTATGTTTTATGCAGTTTACCTTGCACAAGTTCCATACGAGCATGACCTGAAGTACCAATAATTTCGAAGGTGTAGTCTCCCGTGATTCTTGCATTTTGGGCAATCATCTGGAATATCTCAGCTGCCCGGTCGTATTCAAGCATCTGTTCATAGGCGGTTGCCAAATTGATATTGACCATGCTCCTCACTAGGAAATCAGTTTCGGGTAAGATGATCAATGCCTGGTTGGCTACATCCCGGCTTTCTGATGGTTTTCCTTGCAGGATCAAAAGCTTTGCTTGTAAAGCAAGCCATTCCCCTTTAAATGATGGTTCCAGTTGTATCTCATTATTGGAAGAGAAAATTTTTCGCAGGTGTTCGATATACTGAGCGGCATGTTCAGGTGTTCCACGCAATAAATTCATCCAGGCAAATGCCATATTGATTTTGGGGCTCTTCTCAATATAATTTTGTGGAATGGCCTGGAGCCAGCTTTCAACTGATCTCACTTGACCCTGGAGGATCATAAAAAAAGCTACTTCCTCAACCAGGTGGACAACATGTTGATAATTACCTGCTTTATTAAAATATTCTATAGCTTCAGTGATCATTCCTGCTTTTTCGTACCAAAAAGCAGCATGTTGTTGAAGGACAGCGATATCTGTTTTTGATATTTCTCTTTGAAGACGGGATCTCAGAAGATCATTAAAAGGTGGTGATAACGATACCATTTGCCTTCATCATCCAGTGGGATGACAAACAGGTTTGCATGACTAATTGTCTGCAACATGCTTTGGCCGTCTTTATATCCAGTAACAGCTTCACACAAACTGGCGGTTAATCGATTTAGGATGGAAGTTTTGAGCAAGAAATCATGAATTTCGGCTGGTTGCCGCCTGAGGACTTCTTCTACCAGGTATTCCGAAATATAAATGTGGCTGCCGGTAAATGCTTTTATAAACGCACCTACATCGTCCCGCCCTTTCATCGAAAGAGCCGCCAACTGTAAACCAGCAGCCCATCCCTCTGTGCGTTCTTCCAACGCATTTATATCATCTTTGGAAAGATCCAATCCAAGCATTCTGTTGAGGAATGATGCTGCTTCATCCGTCGTGAACCTCAAATCCTTAACCCGAATTTCAACTAACCTGTTGCGAGCGCGGAATTGTCCAAGCTTCCAGGGGGGGTCGACCCGGGTAGACATAAAAAGATGCAAATTATTTGGCAAATGCTCGAGTAAAAATAACACACCTTGGTGTATGTATTCGTTTTGGATCACATGATAATCATCCAAAACCAATACAATTTCTTTCTGTGATCCAGATATGTCATTAATGAGAATTGTTGGGATTGTCTCAGGGAGGATTTCTTGAGGTAGCTGCAAAATTGCTTGAACCGATTCGCCAACTCCCATCAATACCATTTGACAGGCTGCGATGACATAACTCCAGAATTGAATAGGGTCATTGTCACTTTCATCCAGTGAAACCCATGCCACTGAACCTTTGCATAGATTGGTAAATTCGCTCAGAAGGGTGGTTTTGCCAAATCCCGGCGGGCTTGAAAGTAATGTAAAACCTGCAGGTTGAGTAAATACTTTCATTAGCCTGGCAGTCAGAGCTTGTCGTGAGACACCATTCGTTCTCACTGGTGGAATGTAGAGTTTGGTGGAGAGGAGGGGAAGCGACATATGAGATTAATTATACATCCCTCAAATATTTAGGTCGAACTTTGCTGGACAAATTTATATTTAGCCAAAATGATTATTTAGTGCCCGGAGCTTTTATGATGGTATATCCAGCCACTTTGTATTTTCCAAAAGCCCCATAATTACCGATCAATTCATTAATACCCGAATAAGCGGCGTTTACCTGTCTGTTAGATTATCATTTCAATTGTTGTTAAATTTGATCAAACTGTCCCGGGTTGGTTAACTACAGGAAATTCAATGCCTGGTTGTTTACGCCAAAAGAAACCCCAATACAAGCTAATGGATATTACGTATAGAATGATTGTCAGTACAAAAGCAGGGGCAAATCCATAATTCACTTGCAGCCAACCGCTTATGGTGGGGCTGAAAGCCCACCCAAAAGAACTGGCCATACTCACCAGGCTGGCCACCGTGGCACGGGCTGAACTTTCCACTTTTTCCATCACAAAGGTTTGATAAACCGGTCCGCTCATATTCATCAAAGCAACCCGGATGTAATAAGCACTGGCAGATACCCAGAACCATGGTGCAAAGCCCAGTAGTGCAAGGAAAGGTATGGAAAGTAGCTGGGTGATCACAACAAACTGGATTTTGCCATACTTTTCCGCCATCGGCGGCGCTATCAGCAATCCAACTCCCATAGCCAGAGATCCAAACGCGAAGAGTGTTCCTATGGCATTGTCAGTTTGACCATGCACCTGACGGAAAAAGACATTCATAAAAGGCATGATCAAGCCTGCACCAATCGAAGTGACCAGCATGGGCAAAATCAATTTTCCAAGTAACACCGGTTGTTCTTTGAAATAGGAAAATGGCTTGAATAATGAACGCTCAGAGGTAGTTCCCTTCTGGATTTTCATTAAGAAAAGTGGAATGATTGATAGACTGGCAGCAATGGCAATAGAAACCAATGATAGTTTATAAGCAGTAGAACTGGTAGCATTACCCCCTGCAAAAGATGCAAACCAGGTAGGTAATATACCTCCAATCCAATTGCCCAGGGATGAGGCAGCCATGGAGATGCCGGAGGTAAAACTAAATAAATAGGTACGCTCCTTATCGCTGCTGTTTTCCATCAGGAAAGGCCCCATGGTCACACCAACAATGCTCTGCCCCAAACCCAGCAGTACATTCATCAGGATGAACATGGTTGCTGATGGAAAGATCAACATCCCAGCTATAGCCAGGATTGTGATAAATGTTCCCCCGATCAAAGAAACCTTGCGTCCCAATATATCTGCCAGATAACCCATTGGAATGGCAGCGATCAGGGCGGTCAGGCTGCTGGTAGCAACAAGGTTTCCAAGCAATGCCTGGTCAAACCCCAGGCTTAATACGTAAAAATTAAATAACAGGCGGAAGACACCGAAAGCGGCTGAACTGATGATCGTACTCAGTAAATAAAGTGAAGCATTCCGTGAGAATGCTCGAATATTTTCCCCGTATGCTCGCAGGCCTACATTTATGCGTGAAAAAAATTGTGAAGAAGAAGGCATAAGTGCTCAATTAATTAAGGATGATGCGTGATGGATTATAAACCATAACACCCGGGAGATTTGTAACAAGAAAGTGAATAATCGTTACTTTCAGATTAAATTTGCGAGGGCTTAAGAAGAATCAAG
Organism: uncultured Chloroflexia bacterium; assembly: GCA_963709535.1. Classification (GTDB taxonomy): domain Bacteria; phylum Chloroflexota; class Anaerolineae; order Anaerolineales; family Anaerolineaceae; genus PNON01. The sequence goes on from CAVPWY010000013.1 coordinate 420,971, forward strand.
GATCTATAAAAAAACAGTTTCACGAAATTTCCAAGCCCAAGATTAATATAGGTATGATCTGTGAGAAAATAAATTCAAGACAACAAGAGAACATAAAGACATTTGCATTTTATGATATAGTAGCAAAATGAAAAAACCATTTATCCCGAATCCACCTTCTTCCATGCAAGCCTCTTATTTATATGGCATCCATAATGTAAAGTTGGAGAGTTGCCCTGTCCCTAAACCGGGTCCAGGCGAGGTATTACTCCAGATAGCATCTGTTGGGGTGTGCGGTTCGGATGTGCATTATTATTCTGAAGGGCGAATCGGAAACCAGGTTGTTAATTCACCGATCATAATGGGTCATGAATTCTCAGCATACGTTGTCAAATTAGGTGCTGGTGTTGAGAATTTGCATCCCGGTCAACTTGTTGCTGTTGATCCGGCAATTCCTTGTGGAAATTGTGAATTATGCCGCCTGGGTCATCCCAATCTCTGTCCGAATGTGCAATTTTGTGGAACTCCCCCCGTCAATGGTGTATTTACTGAATACACAGTGATGCCTGCAGAAAACTGCTTTAGCTTACCGGAAAGTATTACATCAGACGAAGGGGCTTTATTGGAACCTTTAGGCGTTGCTATCCATTCAGTCAATCTATCCCACTTAAAACCAGGCGATACTGTAACAGTCCTGGGTGCTGGTCCAATCGGATTGCTTATTGCCAAAGTAGCGAAAATTGCTGGAGCCAGCGAGGTGTTTATGACTGATCCATTGGAATACCGGCGTAAATTTGCCGGGCAATATGCGGCCGATATATGCATTGACCCAATAAATCAGAACCCAGAAGAAGAAATAAATCATGCCACAAAAGGAAGGGGCACCGATATTGTTTTCGAAGCAGCAGGTGCTGCTGAAACACCTCAGCAGGCTGCTGAGATCGTTCGATTTGGTGGAAAGGTGATTTTGGCTGGAATTCCAGCAGATGATAAACTTACCCTAACTGCCTCCATTGCAAGACGCAAGGGTTTGACCATCAAGCTTGTCAGGCGGATGAAACACACCTACCCTCGCTCCATTGAAATGGTAAGAACCGGCCAGGTGGATTTATTACCTTTGATCACACACCGGCTTCCGCTTGCAGGAGTGGGCGAGGCGATGGAATTGTTGACTCATTATCGTGATGGCGTAATTAAAGCAGTCATCGAGATGTAATATAGATCGTATGATCCATTCTGTTTATGAATTTCTGAAAATAAACAATTCTAATTTAAGATAATAAAAGCGATATAACAAATTGCTTGAAAATCCCTATTGACTCTTTAAAAATCGCGTGCTAATATGTTATCGATAACGGGAACGATAACGGGAACGATAACATATGAATGGCAAACATAAACGTCCCACAATTAAACAGGTTGCTTCTGCTGCAGGGGTATCAACGCAGACTGTTTCCCGCGTTATGAATGATCGTCCCGACGTATCAGCTGAAACCCGTGGAAGAGTGCTAAAGATTGTTGAGGATCTAGGCTACCAGCCAAGCGCTCTGGCAAGAAGCTTGATCCAACAGCGGACATACACCCTGGGGGTGGTGACCGCTGGTTTGAAATATATCGGTCCATCCAGGACGTTAAGCGGTATCACAAACGCAGCAGAAGAGTTTGGTTATTCATTGTTGCTCAAGGAGTTGCCCAGTTTCAATACAAATAATGTTGTACCTCTCCTGCAGGAGTTTCGTTCTCACCATGCAGATGGTGTAATCTGGGCGGTACCCGAAGTGGGTGAAAACCGTGAATGGTTAAACAAACCGCCTGCTGACCTGGAGATACCGATAGTATTCCTCACAATGGAACCACGGGAAAAGATCTCAGTTGTATCCATCGACAATTACCAGGGTGCACGCATGGCCATGTCTCATTTACTTGAGCAAGGTTACCGACATATAGGGCATATTTCCGGTCCATTGGATTGGTGGGAAGCTCGTCAACGAAAAGCAGCCTGGCATGATTCCCTGATCGAGGCAGGACTTGAAGTTCGAGATAATTATTGGGCAGAAGGAAATTGGTCGTCCGCGAGTGGAGCTCAAGCCATAGAGGTTTTATTCCAACAGTATCCTGAAATGGATGCTGTTTTTTCTGCCAATGATCAGATGGCCATTAGCGTGATCCAGATTGCCTGTCAAAAAAACAGACGGATCCCGGAAGATATTGGTGTGGTTGGTTTTGACAATATGCCTGAGTCTCCATATTTTTGCCCCCCCTTGACCACAGTTCAATCAGAGCAATACATAGTTGGCAGAGTAGCCGTAGAAGAAATGATAAAAATAATTGGATTAAGCTGGGAGGATCAGGAAATGCGTTCCCCAGCACCGATCATGTTGACCCCAACATTAATCGTAAGGCAGAGTTCATTGAAACATAAAGTAAGTGAAAAAGGAGGTGATACAAATTATTTTGGTGATAGATTGCACGAAGTGCCTGCCAAGTGATTGAGGTCTCAAAGCAGGCACTTCAAAGCAGGGGAATGAGTTTTCATAAAACTCATTTCGCCAACTCAATTATAGCGCATTCAAAACTCCGTGAGGAGAAATACAAAAGATAATAAGGAGAGATAACCATGTTTCGTGTTAAACTTTTCGCGATATTAGTCATTGTTTCAATGTTCCTTGCTGCCTGCACTCCTGCCGCACCAGCCGCACCAGCTGCTCCAGCTGCTCCAGCCGCTCCTGCTGCACCTGCCGAACCGGCTGCTCCTGCCGCACCAGCAGCAAAAGTTTATACCTATGCTGATATGACTGTAGGCTTTATACAGACTGGCTCTGAAGGCGGTTGGCGTGCAGCTAATACAGCTTCATTCAAAGAAACTGCCACTAAATTGGGTATCAACCTGAAATTCTACGATGCTCAAAATAAACTTGAGAATCAGGTTTCGGCTTTCCGCAATTTCATTGCCGATCCTGAAGTTAATGTCATTGTCCTTGCTGCCCTCGAGACCACTGGGTGGGATGATGTTTTGAAGGAAGCTAAAGCTGCTGGTAAAACAGTGGTTATTGAAGACCGCCGCATCGATGCCTCAAGCGACCTGTATGCTACATACATTGGTGCAGATTTCGCTCTCGAAGGTCAGAATGCAGGAAAAGAGATGTGCGTATTATTGGAAGGCAGCGAAAAGAAAAATGTTGTTGAATTGGTTGGAAACGTTGGATCCTCTGCTGCTAAAGATCGCGGTGTTGGATTCCGCGAAACAATGACTGACTGTGGCATCACTATTACTCAATCCCAGACTGCTAACTGGAGCGCTACCGAAGGTAAAGATGTTATGGCAGCATTTCTGAAGAAAGATCCTGACATCCAGGGTGTGTTTGCTCAGAATGATGAAATGGGTCTCGGTGCAGCATTGGCTATCAAAGAAGCCGGTCTCAAACCTGGCGTCGATATCAAGATCATTACAGTAGACGGTACTGCTGGCGCTTTCAAAGGCATGATTGCTGGAGATATCAATACAGTTCTTGAATGCAATCCCCTACTGGCACCACAAACCTTTGAAGCTGCACTGAAGGCACTTAATGGCGAAAAGCTGCCTGCTTGGATCCCTTCACAAGAAGGTATTTTCTACCAGAAAGATGCTGAGATTAATTTTCCCAAGCCGCACTTACTAATTAGTAAATGGAATAGCTGACTTATTCAAAGAGTCATATGAGCAAAGATTGAATTGAGTAAGGAATTGAGAAGCGGCGCTGACGCCGCTTCTCACTCTAATCTTCCTAAAAGCAGAAAATGATGTCTAAACCAGGACCGAGGAAGTGAATGGCTAAGTATGAATAATGAAATCGTGATTATGAGGGGCATCAATAAATCATTCCCGGGTGTTCAAGCGCTTGAAAATGTCGATTTTACCCTCAAGAAAGGGGAGATTCATGCCTTACTGGGGGAAAATGGCGCAGGTAAGTCTACCTTGATCAAGGTATTGACTGGTGTAGAGCATCCGGAAAAAGGGACGATTAAGATTGAGGGGAAAGAAGTCAGTATCAAATCACCTCAAAATGCCCAGATGTTAGGCATCAGCACTGTCTACCAGGAAATCAATCTATGTCCTAATTTAACAGTTGCTGAAAATATCATGATTGGCCGTGCTCCAATGAAATTTGGGAGTATTGATTGGGCAACCACGAATGACCAGGCAAAAAAGCTTCTCATGGAGTTGGATGTTGATATTGATGTGACTCAAACTTTAGGCTCGTATTCGGTTGCCATCCAACAAATGGCGGCTATTGCCAGAGCACTTGAAGTTTCATCTGCAAAGATCCTTATCCTGGATGAACCCACATCCAGTCTGACGACCCATGAAACCGAGCAACTTTTCAACGTAATGCGTAAACTAAAAAGCGAAGGGATGGCAATTATTTTCATCACCCATTTTATTGACCAGGTGTATGAAATTGCTGACAGAATTACCGTTCTCAGGAACGGAAACCTGGTTGGTTCTTATGAAACAAAGAACTTGCCACGTCTTGAATTGATCGCAAAAATGATCGGTCGAATATTTAACCGAGCTAGACGATATGTCAAAACTCAAACTAGAAAGCAGCCAGCACATTAAAAGGTGAGGCACTGCTGGATGCCCAAAGGCTTGGCCGTGCAGGTTCCATTAACCCATTCGATCTGGAACTGCATCCAGGGGAAGTAGTAGGCTTGGCAGGCTTGCTTGGTTCAGGACGCACAGAAATTGCGCAACTTTTATTTGGTATCGAAAGCCCGGACAGTGGATCAATTACGATGAATGGTAAAGTAATTGAAGATTTCTCGCCGATCAAATCGATTGGCCGAGGAGTTGCGCTTTGCCCGGAAGACCGCAAGGTTGAAGGGATAGTAGGTGACTTGACTGTCAGGGAAAATATCATCCTGGCGATGCAGGCGAGCCGTGGCTGGATCAAATACCTGAATTCCTCCGAACAAAATGAAATCGCAGACAGGTATATAAAATTGCTGAACATCGCAACTCCTTCCGCTGATCAACTTGTAAAGAACCTGAGCGGAGGAAACCAGCAAAAGGTGATCCTTGCTCGATGGTTGGCTACCAACCCTCAAATTCTCATTCTGGACGAACCTACACGAGGCATTGATATTGGAACAAAAGCTGAAATCCAAAAATTGGTGTTAAAGCTTGCCGAAGAAGGAAAGTCTTGTATCTTTATTTCATCCGAATTGGAGGAAGTATTACGCACGAGCCATCGTATTGTTGTATTAAAGGAAAAGGAGAAGATCACCGAGTATAGTGGTGAAGTAGCCGAGCGTAAAATCATGCAATCGATGGCAGGGAGTGAATAAATATGAGACAGTCAAAATCTTCTTTCGAATGGAGGAAGATAACGGAGAGTAGGCTCTTTTTTCCGTTCATCGCCCTATTACTGGTTCTTCTTTTCGATCTTGTCTTTATTCGTGGTTTTTTTGCCATTGAAGTCAGAGATGGCAATATTTATGGTAACTTGATTGACATCCTTCGTAGTGGTTCAACTGTGATCTTGCTGGCACTTGGTATGACCCTGGTAATTGCTACCGGTGGAGTGGACCTCTCTGTTGGTGCTGTCATGGCAATCGCTGCTTCCATCGCAGCGTTGATGATGAATCCTTACGTAATGGCGAAAGAATTACCTGAAAACCTTCAAAAACTAGTTAGTGATCCAAATTTCACATATGCGCCTCTTTGGGCTGTGCTTTTGGTAACACTCATAGTCTCCTCCCTTTGCGGTTTATGGAATGGGATACTAATTGCTTATGGAAAAATTCAACCCATGGTAGGCACACTTATTCTAATGATCGCCGGCCGTGGTATTGCCCAATTAATTACGAATGGAATCAGAATACAAATATTTTATGAACCTTATGCTTTTATTGGTAATGGTTGGGCAATCCTGCCGATTCCTTTGTATATTGTGATCCTAGTATTTACTATCCTCTGGCTATTTACACGAAAAACGTCCATCGGATTGTTTATTGAATCTGTGGGTGTGAATGCACGATCCAGCTTTTTTAGCGGGATCGATCAGAAGAAAATTAAATTATTAGCATATACCTTATGTGGCCTCTTTGCAGGTATGGCTGGGGTATTGGCAAGCGCAAATATTAAAACCTCAGATGCAAATAACATTGGTTGGGCTCTTGAACTTGACGCCATTCTGGCTGTCGTTATTGGCGGCACTTTAATGATTGGTGGACGTTTTTCATTGTTTGCCAGCGTAATTGGTGCACTGGTGATGCAGGCGACAACTACGTCAATGTATGCAATTGGTGTTCCTCCGAATGCCGTTTTGGCTGTTAAAGGAGTGGTCGTTTTTTTGGTACTTTTGTTGTATTCGGAACAAGTTAGAGGTTTATTGAGGAGAATTTCCGCACCCAAGAAGGAAGTTCACTTATGAAGCAAAAGATAATTAACCTATTTACCAAAAATCGAAGATTCGTCCCTGTTTTTGCAACTGCAGTTTTGTTCCTCATGGCATATGCGGTAGGTGCGGGGTTTTATCAAGGTATGCGTGATCCGCAAGTATTTCTTAATTTATTTAGAACCTCTCCATTTTTGCTGATCGCTGCAATAGGTGGGACTTTCGTTATCCTTACCGGTGGTATTGACTTATCGGTTAGTGGCGTGGTTGCATTGACAACAGTTGCTGCCTCGGCATTAATTCGGGAAGGTTGGAACCCGTGGATTGTGTTCCTTCTAATGCTGATCATGGGAATGACCTTGGGTACTATTCTCGGAGCGTTTATTACCTATATGAAGGTGCAGCCATTCATTGCCACCCTTGCAGGATTGTGGTTTACACGTGGATTATGTTTCTTTATTAGTGACGATGCTATCGCAGTTGACAACCGTGTTTATAAGATACTTTCTCAAACGAAAATATTAATTCCTGGATTAAGCGACCCAATCAAAAAAGAAGGAGCTTACATCTCTTTGCTTGTCATCGTTGCTTTGGTTATTTTAGCATTGGCGATATATATTACACAATATACACGCTTTGGCCGCACGATTTACGCAATCGGTGGCAATGAACAATCTGCCCGGTTGATGGGTCTGCCGGTAAACTCCACTAAAGTTCTTGTCTATACACTTGCTGGATTTGCTCTGCCCTGGCCGGCCTTACACTGAACATTTATGTGGGGTCGGGACATGGATTATATGCAACGGGTTTTGAATTGACTGTCATCGCTGCTGTTGTGATGGGTGGGACAATGTTGAGCGGTGGGACAGGTTATGTATTTGGGACATTGTTTGGCGTGCTTGTGCTAGGTGTTACCCAAACCCTGATTCAATTTAACGGTAGCCTTAGTTCCTGGTGGACGAATATCGTCGTAGGTGCGCTTACTCTCATTTTCATTGGAATTCAAAGTTTTTTGGCTTCCCAGAAAGTTCGGACTGGAAGAGTAGAGAGAAAAAGAGAAGGGTTGGCCGATATATTGCGCCGTAGTCGCAAGACGCTATTATATGGTAGTGGAATGATCTTAGGAATTATTCTCATAGTGGTTGGGGTGGATGCTTTCATGCCGAACATACCCACAAGGTGCACATTAAAACCCTTCCAGCAAGATCAGGTCCCGGCTCTTATTGAGGCAGGTGCAGTAATTGTTTACGAACATAATGGTGGTTCAAGTTGTGTCGATGAGTTGTATGCCATCTATCCAGACGGGAAAATCATAGCAAAGGATGGCGCGAAAGAACTTGAGAAACAAGCGACATCTTCAGATGTATCTATGCTGCTGTCGGGTATTAATGGTCTGGGGTGGTTTACGGATACGCTGTACTCTACAGAACATGAACCCTGTGGGCAATGTTACACCTTTTTCCTGACGGTTTCTGATCAAGGCCAAGTGAAGACAGTAAAAGCCGTAAATGGCGGAACTGATACCCCTCCTGCATATTGGAAGGTAATTGCCCTGATTGATGAGATTATTCCTCATTTTTCTCAATAATTGGCTTGGAAAAGAGAAAGAAGAAGAAAATGCGTATTATTAAACCTTTATTGATCCCGATTGCTGCAGGTATTCTTGTTCTTATTCTTGCTGCTGGTGGTTACGTAGTAGTCCCTCCCTGTGATCCTAATGATCACGGCTGGGGATGTGGTAGTGATTTGATATTGGCAAAAGGTTGGATCGCTACTGCGACGAATGTTAGTACATCTGATTCAGGCGATTTACGGGTCGACCTTACCATACTCAATGAGACAGGCGAGTGGAGCTCAATGCAATCTGTTCCTGAAAAACCAGCGGTCCTGAAGACTGGTGATGGCCAAACTTCTGACTGCGAATCTGTCTTCATCAGCACAGGAGGACATTACCTGGCTCCTGGTTTTCAAATGAAAGGCTTCACTTCCGGTACTGTAGCTAAACCAAAAACACAGCTTTTATATATTGAATGTAAAGGCGCAAAATTAGTTTCGGGATCGAAACTTACTGTAGATGTAAGTTATGTTACTGGGCAATACAATTATTACGATAAAACAGCAGGTGAATCCAAGACGAAGTTGGATATTGATTTGGACAAAGTCTCCAAGGATTTGAAGTATCCAATTGTGACACCAGTAGAAGGATTGATTATTAAGCCAGGGGATAAGATTGCCGGGCTCAATGAAGTATCTCTCACCCTCGCTGATGCCAAACGCACGAATAATGGGCTTGAATTCCAATGGCAAGCCTTCAATCCCAGTGATTATCCATCAGCTCTTCATGTTGGACCTCCACCAGTTCTTGGTGAGGATGGTATTTTGTATGGAATCTTTAAGGACCCTGGAAGCGTATCCGCTCCATTAACCAGCCCCGGTAAAACAACAGAATGGACGACAACGGTCAATGTTCTTCAAGAAGTCAAAGGCTTATATCTCATGGTGAGTGTAGAGACTGGCACCAGACTCTTCAATAATTATGTATTCGATATCACGGATAAATAGAAGAGGGAGCAAGGATGAGTAAGTATGCAATTGGTGTCGATTTTGGCACAGAAAGCGGGCGAGCACTTCTCGTGGATGTTGCGAACGGATTTGAGGTCGCAACTGCTATTTATCCTTACTCCCATTCTGTGATCGATGAATACCTACCGGATGGAGGTCCACGTCTTGAGCCAGACTGGGCTCTTCAGGATCCCCAAGATTATATTCGTACATTTCAAAACACAGTTCCTTCTGTATTACACCTGTCGGGAGTTGACCCAAATGACGTCATCGGTATCGGGATCGATTTCACTGCTTGCACAATGCTGCCGGTAAAGGCAGATGGTACACCACTATGTTCTTTGCCAGAATTCCGACAACGACCACATGCCTGGGTCAAACTTTGGAAACATCACGCTGCTCAACCGGAAGCAGATCAGATCAATGCAACGGCTCGAAAAATGGGCGAAGGCTGGTTGGACCGTTACGGCGGGAAGATATCGTCTGAGTGGTTTTTTGCAAAAACAATGCAAATACTCAATGAAGATCCAACTAATATACAAAGCTGCAGACCGCTTGATTGAAGCTGCAGACTGGGTCGTCTGGCAGCTTACTGGTAAAGAAACCCGAAATAGCTGCACTGCAGGTTACAAAGCGATCTGGTCAAAAACGGGATGGTTTTCCCGGTAAAGAGTATTTTGGTGCCCTGCATCCAGGTCTGGCGAATGTTAGTCGAAGAAAAAATGACAAATGAAATCTTACCGATAGGTCAGAAAGCTGGCGGACTGACCAGACAAGCTGCTGACTGGACCGGGTTAAAAGTCGGTACAGCGGTTGCTATCGCCAATGTCGATGCACATGTGGCAGTCCCAGCCTCAACGGTCACAACACCGGGAACTATGGTCATGATCATGGGGACATCCACTTGTGATCTGGTGCTTTCAAAAGAAGAGCATATGGTACCAGGTATTTGCGGTTTTGTTGAAGACGGTATTATTCCCGGTTATTTCGGTTTTGAGGCTGGACAATCTTGTGTTGGCGATCATTTCGCCTGGTTTGTTGAAAATTGCATTCCATCTTCATATCAGCTGGAAGCTCAACGAAGGAATATTGATATACATCAGCTGCTCGAGGAAAAAATTAATAAAATAAAGCCTGGAGAAAGCGGTCTGCTGGCACTTGACTGGTGGAATGGTAACCGTTCGGTTTTGGTGGATGTTGACTTGACCGGTTTACTCATCGGGGCAACTCTGTCAACCAAACCGGAAGAAATCTATCGCGCTTTGATCGAGGCTACAGCTTATGGGACACGCATTATTATTGAAAACTTTCAGAAGAATGGAGTACCCATCCATGAATTAATCGCCTGTGGGGGATTACCGGAAAAGAATAAAGTGCTCATGCAAATATATGCGGATATCACCGGTTTACCTATTCGCGTGAGTGCGTCCAGTCAAACCCCGGCTCTAGGTTCGGCTATGTTTGGCGCGGTTGCTGCTGGAGAAGCCGCAGGTGGATATGATTCGATTTATGATGCAGCCAAAATGATGGCACATCTCAAAGCAGAAACTTATACTCCCATTCCGGAAAATCAGACAGTTTATGACGAACTTTATGCTGAATATATTCTTTTGCATGACTATTTTGGTCGCGGTGAAAATGATGTCATGAAACGATTAAAAGCGATCAAAATAAATGCAAGGAAGCAGGACTAAATGCTGGAAAAACTAAAAGAAGAATTGTTGCAGGCCAACCTGGAGCTGCCCAGAAATAATCTGGTAGCCTGGACCGGGGGAAATGTCAGTGGCCGTGATCATGAGACAGGATTGGTTGTCATCAAACCTAGTGGAGTGCGATATGAGAAATTAAGATCAGAAGATATGGTAGTTGTTGATCTGGATGGAAATATCGTAGAAGGTAAGCTCAAACCTTCTTCTGATACAGCAAGTCACCTTTATATTTACCGGCACCGACAGGATGTCGGTGGAATTGTTCACACACATTCAAGGTATGCAACGGCATTTGCAGCGTTGGGGATCCCTATTCCGTGTGTACTGACTGCCATGGCTGATGAATTTGGCGGCCCAATACCCTGTGGCAGGTTCGCCTTGATCGGTGGAGAAGAAATAGGTAAAGTAGTCTTGGAATGTATAGGTAGATCTGCAGCGGTATTGTTGAAGAATCATGGAGTTTTCACAATTGGCAAGACGTCAATCGAAGCAGTAAAGGCAGCTGTGATGACAGAAGATGCAGCTGCTACAGTCTGGATGGCAATGCAGTTAGGAACACCAGAAAACATACCGTATGAAGATATTGAGAAACTACACGACCGTTATACCCATATATATGGGCAGTAATTATTTCATTATTGATTGGAGTAAATGATGATCAACCTGAAACAGAATGAAGTTTGGTTTGTAACAGGCAGCCAGCACATGTATGGTCCAAAGACACTTGAACAGGTGGCAATGGATTCACGGATCATTGCGAATTGCCCTGAACTCTTCTAAAGAAATACCTGTGACTGTGATTTATAAACCTACTCTGACCACTGCTGAAGAAATTAGTGAGTTATGTATGGAAGCCAATGCTGCCAAAAATTGTATCGGGTTGATCATGTGGATGCATACATTCTCTCCGGCTCAGATGTGGATTGCAGGATTAAGTCTTCTCAAGAAGCCATTTGCACACCTGCACACACAATTCAACCGTGAGATTCCCTGGGCTAGAAATCGATATGGACTATATGAATCTCAATCAGTCAGCGCACGGAGACCGTGAATTCGGAATTCATTGGCAGCCGAATGCGGCTGGAGCGAAAAGTGGTGGTTGGTTACTGGCAGGATGAAGATGTACAAGTTAGCCTGGGAGTTTGGACACGAGCTGCATCTGCGTGGGCGGATTGGCAAGGGGCAAAAATAGCACGTTTTGGTGACAACATGCGCAGCGTTGCAGTGACCGAAGGGGATAAGGTCGAAGCACAGATCAAATTTGGCTATGGAGTATATGGGTATGGTGTTGGGGATCTTGTAAAAAAAGTAAACGAAGCTACTGATAAAGATATTGACCTGATAACACAGAAATACCAGGATGAGTATCTTGTTGCACCTGATCTTAAACCGGGAGGGAAAAGATATTCTTCATTAAGGGATGGAGCGCGTATTGAAGTTGGATTAAGGAACTTCTTAACCGAAGGGAACTTCAAAGCTTTTACCACGACTTTCGAAGACTTGTATGGATTAGCGCAATTACCCGGGTTGGCAGTTCAACGATTGATGCGGGATGGTTATGGTTTTGGTGGAGAAGGTGACTGGAAAACAGCTGCTCTTGTTCGGGCTATGAAGGTAATGAGCGCAGGCTTGCCTGGAGGTGTGAGCTTCATGGAGGATTATACCTACCATCTTGTTCCCGGGAGTGAAAAAATTCTTGGCGCACATATGCTTGAAGTATGTGAGTCAATTGCAGCAAATAAACCAAAACTGGACATTCTGCCACTTTCAATAGGTGGCAAGGCAGATCCGGTACGATTGATCTTTGATGCCAATACCGGACCAGCTATAGGTGTATCAATTATGGATATGGGGCAACGCTTCCGCATGGTAGCAAATGTGGTGGATGTAGTTCCAACTGATGCGCCATTACCCAAATTGCCGGTAGCCCGTGCCCTTTGGCTGCCTCGTCCTAATTTGAAAATCGCTGCCGCTGCATGGATATATGCCGGTGGGGCGCATCATACCAGCTTCAGCTATGCTCTTACAGCCGATCATCTACGAGATTTCGCAGCCATTGCAGGAATCGAATTCCTATTGATAGATGAAACTACTCAAGTGGAGGAATTTAAAGAAAAATTGCGCTGGAATGAATTGTATTATTTATTAGCAAAAGGATTATGATCTTTACTAAAGACATTCCAATATTTTGTTTGCTAATCACCGCAAAATAAATGGTGTGAGAAATTTCCTACATTCCGAGGGGGAGGGATAATTACATGGTATCCGGTGTAAATTGTTATGATTTCACCGGATAATGTGTTAATCTCCGAAAAACGTAAATCACCCTGGATCTGGTTTATCTTGTAAGGTTGCAGAATATCCATTAAATGTTGACTGCCTGAAAGGTTAATCGAGTAAAATCAGCGTTATTATTTAAGCAAAAATTACAATAAAACCAAAATGAACATTTTCCTGTGAAAAGCACTATCGCATCCCTTGCCGCCATATTTATATGGAGCTCGATGACCACATTGAGAATACAGGTGATTTCCATCCCTTCCTTTCTTGTGTTGGGAGTGGCATTCTTGATCAGTGGATCAATAAGCCTTTTCTATCATAAAGCCTGGCACATTCCTATAAAAACCTTGCTGATCGGAAGTGGTGGAATATTTGGATATCATTTTCTATACTTCATGGCGTTTACCTTTGCTCCGGCTGTGGAAGTTAACCTGCTCAATTACCTGTGGCCAGTATTGATCGTGGCGCTTACACCACTGGTGCTTTCCGGGTACAAACTGCATCTTCATCATCTTTTGGGTGTGGGTCTGGGATTAATGGGTGCAGGTTTGATTGTCACTGGGGGCAGCTTTCACCCACAGGTTTCATACTACCCGGGATACCTTCTAGCATTGGGTGCAGCCTTTACCTGGGCACTGTATTCACTTACCACTAAACGTCTTCCCATATTTGATAGTAGTGCAGTATCTGTGTTTACTTTCATTTCCGGAATGCTCTCATTATTGTTTTACTTCGTTTCAGGTGGATCGATCGGACAATTCACTCAGCTTACCGGGCAGGAATGGCTGTTTATGTTATTAATTGGGATTGGACCTTTGGGTGGAGCATTCTTTTTATGGGATTATGCATTAAAGCATGGCGATCCTCGCACGATCGGTTCATTGGCGTTTCTGACACCATTATTTTCCACGTTAATTTTGATCATTTTTGGGGGAGAATATTTGACTACATCCAATGTTATCGCATTGGTGCTGATTGTTGCTGGGGCTGTAATTGGATCAATTAGGGTACAGGCTACTGCTATTATCCCCATGGAAAACTCTGATTAAGCTTCAAATAATTGTTTTCCCAAACATAAATCATCTGGTTGAGATAAATTCAGAAGCCAATAATCGATCTTCAGAATTGGCTTTTCCATTCACCAGCGCTTACATTTTTCAATTCATTTTAAATTCTGAATCAATTCCATTACTCTGTTGTCTGTTCAACCAGTGCTGATTCTTTTGATCTTGGTTGTACGAACTTGATCCAGGCTATCGGTATTGTGATGGCACACACCATTGCAGTGATCCAAAAGGGTACTTGGGGTGTAAATCGTTCCCACAACTGGGCTCCGACCCACGGCATGGGCAAGGACAGGATACCCATCGAGGTACCAAAAAATCCGAAAGCCAAACCACGTTTGTTTTCTGGGACGACTTTTGATATCAGTGAGTTATAAGAGGGCATAAGCAGGCCTGACCCGAAACCATCAAGTATACGTGAGCCAAGGAATGCCACTGAAGAACGCGACATCACCATTGCAAATAGCCCCAATGTGATAAGCAGAAAACCACTGGCTATGATCGAACGCTCGGACCATTTGTCTGATAGCCATCCTCCCAGGAAAGAAGCAAGGATACTTGAAATTCCCCAGACGGAACCGAGCAAACCAATATGCTCCACAGTCAATTTACCTACATCAGACAGGTAAATAGGGAAAAGTTCACCGATCATATTGAAAGCTGTATCACCGATCGCATCTGTGATCCAGATCCATGTCAGGATACCTCCTGCAAACAGAAGGCCAAACATGGCTTTTAATTGTATTGATAATCCATTCCAGGTCGGTTTTTCTGGTGCACGTGATAGGTTTAAAACGTTCAGAAAGAGCCATCCAGATACGGACAACAGTCGCTAACGCATAGAAAACGAAGGCTACTACAAACATATATCGGAAGTTGAAGCGGTAAGCCAGCAACCCGGCCAGGGTGGGACCGATGACCGTCACTACCATATAAATACCACTCGTAAGCCCATATACTCGTCCGCGTGTGGCTTCATCGGATTGTTCAGCAATATAAGCACTGAAACTCGGACCAACGAATGAACCGGAGACGAATTCTACACAAAGGCCAAGCATCACCCATTCCCATGTTGGTGAAATGAAAAAAACCAGGTAGCCAAAAACAGAGATCGCGCTGCCAATGGCAATGGCTCGCAGGCGTCCAACAGTGTCGGATAACCAACCGCCAAAGATTTGCAAAATAATCGGAATGAGTGAAGCAATAGTAAAAACCAGCCCCACCTGTCCCACGCTGGCACCCAGATCGATCAGGTAGAGTGACAACATGCTATAGATCATCTGCCCGGCGATATTCGCCAGGATCATAGCCAGCATGAACCATCGCAGGTTCACGTTAATAAGAGAAAAACCTTTAAGTTTCATTGATAGTTCCCGGTATAAATTTTCCATCCTACCAGCAAATAGCTGTTCCATTATACAAAATATTCTGAGAAAATTATATGATAACTAATAAGAGTTTATCCAATTCGTAAAAATCACCTTCCAGCCTTATTAGCTGGTAAGGTGATTTAATGAGCCTATATCCGGGTTAATGCTTATGAAAATAACTGCATTATGGTAAATTCTAATGAAATTCTTCTACTATTAAGTATTTTCAACCGATGATAAATTATTCTATTAGAAAAATTGACTTTCATCATTCGATCCACCGAATGTCATTACCCGCTGAATGGCGTATTAATGGTTGGTCGATAAAAAGATTAGGTTCCGGTTTAAACATCAATCCCGAGTTGATTCGCCACCGGGTTACGTTTTTTGTGCAGATTTTATTAATTGATATTTAGTATCCCATTTACCAAGCCCCGATGACGAATGCAATAGTATGCGCTCCTGCTAAACTCTGACAAAATATGACGTCTCCGAAACGACTGGCTATTCCAGCAGAGCTGAGCAGGGAGAAGTCCTGTTGAAACCTGGTAATTAATTGCCTAAACTTTCACCCATCCTTTTTCAATTACTGATCTTTGGATTGCATCGCAAATTTGCATTTCGTGATGTCCATCTTCAAATGTTGCAAATTTACCGGTCTCAGGCATCTTCCCGGTTTTAATGGCTTTATAAAATTGCTTAAAAACCTGAACAAATGTATCTGGATATCCTTCAGCATGACCACCTGGAAATCCGGTAAGGGTACGGACATCCTGGTGAAATAAGGATGGATCTTTGGATAATAATTGGTTTGGCTGATCGCGATAACCTATCCATAATTCATTCGGGTTCTCCTGATCCCAGCGAAAAGTTGACTTTGATCCGCTAATTTCAAACCAGAAGTAATTTTTTCTTCCTGCATTCACCTGCGAGAGACTTACATTTCCTAGAGCGCCATTTTCGAATCGGAATAGAATTACAGCTACATCTTCAGTTTTTATTGGAATTTCATTTGTTGAGAGATTTCTGTTAATTTTCCCTGCGAAAGTTTCAATTTCAGAGGCGGGTTGAAGCCGCTTTAAATGTACTGTTGAAATATCTGCCATAACTTCTGTTATTCTTAATCCAGTCAAATAAGTGACAAGATCCATCCAATGGGTGCCTATATCTGCTACTGCACGTAAATTTCCACCCTTTTCAGGTTCCAATCGCCAATTCCAGTCTGTTTTGTTGAATAACCAATCCTGTAAGTAGGCACCATGAATCAGGTAAGGTGTACCCAGATCGCCATCGATGATCCTTGCCCTCACTTCCTGGCAGATCGGGTAAAATCGAAGGTTGTAATTTACCGCATTGAAGAGATTTCTTTTCTTCGCGAGATCAACTAATACTTGAGAACTCTGACACTGACATTGCCAATGGTTTTTCACAAAATACATGCTTGCCCACTTCAAGCGCTTTTTTTGCCTGGCTGAAGTGCATGTTATTGGGTGTACACAGGTGGACTACATCAATTTCTGGATCCGAAATTGCCTCATCAAAATTTTTGTACCACTTTGGGATTGAAAATTCATTTGCAGCTTTTTCAGCCTCAGCCTCACTGATTCCAGCCACACCATAAACTTCAATACCTAGTCTCCTTAATGACTGAATGTGAGTTCCACCCATAAATCCCACACCAATGACAGCAACTTTCGGTTTTTTCATCTCACCTCCAAGCAGACCCGAAAAAATATTTCATTAATAGATATTATTTTCAATTATGCTTAAACAACTAAGCTAATAAATCAGAAATATTAATCCCTCGGTTTCAACGTCTTAGGAAAGGACACATTGAAACCACAGGATAAATAATAATGATTGATTAATCTCTATAAGCCGATATACCCGATAAAAAAACCAGCTTACGAGCTTAAATTAATTTACTCAGATGCTCAAAACTTCGTTTCGCTTGATCAACTGTGCCACATTCCACACTCATGACGATATCATTCGGACACTTTTTAATAATTTCAATGACTCGCTTCCAGTCTATTACACCATCCCCACAGGCACATCCAACAGGTGTACCACTTACTTTACCCCGTTCAGCATCTGAGTGTTTAATATCAATATCTTTTGCGTGTAGATGAACAAGACGATCATTTACATGCGACAACCACTCATAAGTATCCCCCGTGCCGGCCAGGTAGCTATTACCAGTATCATAATTGATGCCAATAGCTGGTGATTTTACAAGGTTATAGATACTATCCAACCCTTCCTTGGACTTACTATATTGTTGGTGAGGTTCGATACCAATCTTAATTCCATGCCGTTCCGCAACAAGAGATGCTTCTTTTAACGTGTAAGTCATCAACATGTAATCTTGCTCTTTGGATGTCCAGATTGGTTTTGGACCTTCATCTGTGTTAATAACTGGTGCACCAGCATCTGCTGCCCAGCGGATGGCTAATTTCAGATACTCTACGCTAATTTCTGGTTTGCAGAGTGGGGTATGGGAGGATAGACCAGATAATTTAATATTGTATTTATCACATAAATCTCTTACCCATAGTGGATCGTCGTACATTGAAACACTGTGGAAATAACCGGCTTCACTTAATAATTCTCTTCCCCAATGGACCATGGGTTCAATATACTGGTAACCGATCTCGGCTGCTTTTGCCACACCCCAGGCAAAAGGTTTATCTGCAGAGCGAATAAACTCCATATTTACGCCAATGAATACTTTTCCCATTTATGCCTCCAAATTATTAATAGGGATACTTACTTTTTTGCTGCCATCTTTTTATTGGTTTTATCAACTAACAGACGGACAAAAGCCAGGCTTTTTTCAATCATCGGACCACCCTGGCCTTCACACTCCAGGCTGATAACGCCATCATATCCAATTTCTGCCAGGACATCGAAACATTTTTCAATGTTTTCTTTGTTCACACCATCACCGATGGCACATTGACTGACAGCAATACCCGTAAGTTCACCGCGTAAAGACGCTGCAAGGGTATCACTTACATCCTTTACATGGACATGACTGACTTTATTCTTAAACTTCTGAAGGAAGGCAACAGGATCTTGTCCTGCGATGAATGTATTTCCTGTGTCCATATTCATGCGTAGGTAAGGACTATCAACAAAGGATAACATTTTTTCCATGAACTCAGGTTTGGTTGTGTAGAAACCATGAGGTTCGATATCTATGATCATTTTATAACGTTCTGCAACCTCGATAACCTGGCTGTATGATCGCTTCATCATTTCCATTGCTTGATCGTTTGTAAGACCTTTTGGGGCAAAACGGTCATCTGTCGTATCGATATGGTCGCATCCAGCCAGATAAGCCCACCGGATAGTTCTGAGAATATATTCGACACCCAGTGAAGCACCTTCTGGTAACGACATTGGGAAAGCGGCATCGATTTGAGAGAAACGAACACCACACTTGGCTGCTTTCTCACGCCACATCATTGGATCTTCCCACATGGCAACATGAGGTTGATACCCTAAACCATGAATCCAACTGACGCCATCGATCATTCCACATTCGATCCAATGTACATCATTTTTCTGTGCCCATTGCAGTGCTTGCTCAAAACTCCAGTAGCTGCTGTTAAATGCATCCGTATGGAAACCAATTTCAATCATATTCAACCTCCTCCTGAGGATGGACCAACTATATATTAGAAGAAGCCCGCCCGGTAAACGAGCGGGCCTCTTCAATATTACTAAATTTGTAGATTACGGCATGACATCAACGTACTTATTGATGTCAAGAGCTTTCCAGGCATCCGGCCAATTGGTCATGTCCTCAGCGCTGCTCATTACATAGTACAGCGGGGGCATACCTGTTCCAACATATTTATCAAGGTTTTCTGCAGTGACATCTGGTTGGGGAAGGACCCAATTCTTCTGGACTGTCTCACCATCAAGGAACATCACTGCGGCAAGAACTGCAGTGCGCCACTGATAAGTCGAGAAGGTGGGGGCGATACCATTGATGTTGTTGGCCTTCCAGTATTCAAGAAAATCCTGCTGATCTTCACCGACCATAACTGATGGGTATTCAGCACCATTATCTTTGAAGGCTTCAAGAATGGTGACAGCTGTACCGCCAGCATCCATCCAGACTGCATCGATGGTGCCATATTTCGCCAGGTAATCGCTAACAACCGTTGATGCTTTGAAGGAATCGTAAGCTACGAATTCGACACCAATCACATTGATCTGAGGATTGGCTTCAAAGATCTTTCGAGCTGCACCCCAGCGTTGCTCAAGTACGTCAACACCCGGGAGAATGCGGAAAGCTAGAACATTACCACCTTTTTCGCCAAGGTCTTTGACAACTTTCTCTGCACCGGAGATACCGAAGGCATAACCACCGATGGTACGCTCGGAAACAACGGGGCAGTCTGTAAGGGCATAGCGATCGAATTGGACAACCGGCATGACTTCGCAAGCTTTCTCAACTATCGGGGTCAGGGCTTCAGAAGTGTTGGATGCAACGATAAGAATGTCGCACTTTCCGGGTGTATTGATGAGGTCCTGGATGTCAGCGATTTGTTTTGCATCGTCCCCAGCGGCATCGAGGTGATAGAAGTTCTTCACTTTGCCTTCGGCTCGGAGCATCTCAACCTGTTCGCGCATAGTCACGTATCCGGTCACACGCCATGGGTTGTTAACACCAGCGTTGGAGAAGCAGATATTATATGGGTATTCCTTTTCAATAAATGATGCATACTGCGGATACTTGGTTATGTCGGTTGGATCATTTACAAGGTACTGCAGATAGATAGGAGCTTCCGGATTTAAGGGTGCTTTTGTCATCCACTCTTTATTGATCTCATAGTCGGCATCGTTAAAGAACTGTGGTGCGACTTTAGCTTGTTCCATCTGCAAACCAGGATTGGCTGCTGCAGCAGGAGCTGCGGGGGCAGCTGGGCAGCGGGGGCTGCGGGAGCTGCGGGTTCAGCGGGGGCTGCGGGGGCAGCGGGGGCAGCGGGAGTGCATGCGCCGAGAACCATGGCTAAAACCACCAATATTGATATGACAAATATACTTTTTTTCATTATCTTTACTCCTCCAAATATAGGTAACTTTGATTTTCTTGAACTATACTCAACACCTTCTTCACTTACAAATATTTTCCGAATATCACCTCCTTTAACTGAATTTGCACTCGCTTAATCATCTGTTTCAAAGCATAAGAGTGGCTCCATGGAAATACCTACCGCTTTTTCATGGTGCTTAGCGCCGAGTAAGCAACAACTCCGATTATTATCAAGCCTTGGACTGCATCGGTATATGGCTTGGGTAATCCCAATTGGTTTAATAAATTAACTATGGCCTGAAGAGTAAAGGCCCCAAAAATAACATTAATTACATTACCTCTTCCCCCGCCTAACATTGCTCCGCCTATTACACATGCAGCAATAGCTTGCATTTCCATACCTTCGCCAATGGTCACATTCACACCCCCATAGCCAGCTGTCATGATTCCACCCAGAACCGCAAAAACACTGCAGAATACAAAGCTCAAAATGCGGATTAATTTTACCCTGACCCCTGATAGTCCTGAAGCTCGCATATTATCGCCAATGGACAAAACAAAGCGGCCAAAATTAGTTTTATGGAAAATGAAATAAGCGATCAAAGCAAGAACAATTAGAATAATAAATGAGTATGGTATTCTGGAAAAGAATGGAACATCCTGGATATAATTACGACCAAATGCGCGGAAATTATCAGTAAGATATCCTTGAGGGGCACCACCAACGTAGTAAAGTGCAGCTCCACGAACTACCATCATCATACCCAATGTTGTTATGAATGATGGAACTTTCAAATAACTCACAATGACCCCATTAATTACTCCAACCAATATCCCTAAACCGAGAAGAATAAGTATGTTAGGTACAAGATTGGCTGGATCATTAGCAAGGAATTTTGAACTTACTAAAACACAAAACGTAACTATCGCACCGATCGATAGATCAAAACCACCAAGAGCTAACACAACCATTTCTCCAATTGCAAGAACTGCTAATGGGGATGCTGGACGGAGAAAGGTCATGATTCCATTCATTGTCTGATAACCTTTAGGATTGAGAAATCCTAATGATATAAAAATGATGATAAAAATAGGGTAAACAGGAGGAATTCTCTTGAACAAGGTCCAAGATTTCTTAAGGAAATTGTTAGAAGAACCTGATGTAGTAATTGTTGAAGCAGTCATTCGATTAACTCCTTAAGATACTTCTTTATTCAATCGTAAGGTATAGCTTCCTACTGCAAGGACGATAATTAATCCCTGGAAAACGTTCTTCAGATAAGGATTTACTCCCAGTTGGTTGAAGGCTGTGCTGAGAACACCAAATATCAATACACCCGCCAATGTACCCCACACACCGCCTTTACCACCAGATAATGCTGTACCACCAATGACCGTTGTCGCAATAGAATTTAGATCATAAACACCATTTGGACCAACCCATGGCGCACCGGATCGCATCTGGCTGACCAGGAATAAACCTGCAAGAACAGCAGACATGCTGCATAGTATATGGGCACCAATCAATACCCTGTCTGTCCTTACACCAGAGAGGCGGGCAACTTCAGCATTACCACCTACACCATATAGATGGGAACCGAATGTAGTTCTAGCCAGGATGAACCATCCAATCAAGACAATCAGTAAAAGATGATTATCGAAACTGGAATTGGGCCAAGGGTTCCATAACCAAAATATTCAAATGATTCAGGAACGCTGCCTGTGTAGTTTGAGAAAGTAGCATTAATAATACCCTTAATGATCAAACTTGTTCCCAGTGTTGCAATGAATGGATTAACCCGGAGTTTGGTTATAACCAATCCATTGACCAAACCAATTGTCGCCCCGATCAGGAATACACCTGCAAGCGCAAATGGGACGTTCTCCGTTTTTCCTTGCATAAGATAAGAGGACATGACTGCGGTGATACTAATTGTATATGCTACAGAAAGATCGATGGAAGCGCCGACAAGAACTAGTGTTTGTCCAACTGCAACAATACCTAAGGCAACTGATCGAACAATGATGTTTAACATGATGCTGGGATTAGTGAATATCTGCCCGTCCGCTTTAATTTGATCCAGAATTCCGGTGAAAAGGAAGATGAGAATCAGGAAAAAGTAGACCGGAGGGATTCGGACAGAGCTTGAAATTCGTTTTATGACATTCCCTGAAGGAGTATTTGTCGTCATATTAATGCTCTCCTCTAGCTGCATTACGATTATCTTGGTCTTTTTGTTGTCCTGTTGCAACCATCATAATATCTTGTTCGGTGGATTTTGCCGGTAATTCGCCAGAAATTCGCCCATCCCTCATCACCAAAACCCTGTCGCTCATACCAATGACTTCTGGCAACTCGGATGAAATCATTAGAACGGCAATTCCTTTTTTGGTGAGATCCCTGATCATGTCATGGATACTCGCTTTGGCTTCCACATCAATACCGCGTGTTGGTTCATCAAAAATAAATACTTTTGACCCGGATGCCAGCCATTTTGCGAGTACCACTTTCTGCTGGTTACCTCCGCTGAGGAACTGTATCTCACGATCATATGAATCGGTTCTAACATCCACCTGTTTCCCAAGGTCAGGGACCAGTTTTCGCGATTTTTGTATACCATCTTTAAAAATAATGCTAAAAATGGATTGTATGGACCTGATAGTCAACAGCATATTATCCCGGATGGGCTGATTTGGAAGGATCCCTTCTGATTTCCTGTCTTCTGTAACAAACCCCATACCGTTTTTGATCGCCTGATATGGAGATTTGATATCAATGAGGTTTCCATGAAGCAGGAGGGTTCCTGTTTTGAAAGGAACGACCCCAAACAATGCCTGGGCCATTTCCGTTCGTCCGGAACCCTGCAATCCTGCGATACCCAAGACTTCTCCCTTACGCATTTCAAAGCTGATATCTTTAAGGAAATTGTTGGATGCATTTTTGACCTGAAGAACGACCTCTCCAAAATCTTCTTGGGTACCAAGTGGTGGAAAATAATGGTCCAATGATCGACCAACCATCATAAAGACCAGATCTTCAGGAGTAACATCTTTTTTATTGACTGTACCTACAAACATACCATCCTTCAGCACAGTGATCTTTTCAGCAATATCCAGGACTTCTGCCAGGCGATGGGAAATAAATACAATCGCCATTCCCATACCTTTTAATCGGAGAATCAATTCACCGAGAAGTTTTACCTCGGTATAGGTTAGTGCTGCAGTGGGTTCATCCATGATCAGCACTTTGGCTTTAAAGGAGATAGCTTTAGCAATTTCAACTAATTGTTGTTGTGCTACAGACAAGTTACTAACCTGGGTGGTAGGGGAGATCATCTTCTCCACTCCAAGGTCGCTCAAAACTGCCTTTGCCTGCTCATTAAGCTTACGAATATCAACTACTCCCAGTTTTGAAGGCTCTCTACCCAGGAAAATATTATGTGCAACTGTCCTTTCCGGAAGAAGGTTAAACTCCTGGTACATAATGCTGACACCCTTATGCTGGGCTTCAACTGGATGAGAAAAATGGACTTTCTCACCTTGGAGAATAATCTCCCCTTCATCAGGGATGTACGCCCCTGACATGATTTTCATAAGGGTGGATTTTCCTGCGCCATTTTCACCAACAACTGCATGAACTTCTCCCGGCATGAATTTAAGAGAAACATCATTCAAGGCATAAACACCAGGAAAGCGTTTGTGAATGTTCCGGACCTCAAGTAGAGGTTGATCTTCAGTTGTCTCGTTTTCTTTTAACTCTATCTGTTCTTCAGCCATAATTAACACCAACCTTAATGATTTGGGTTATCCGTTCACGCAAAAATTGTTTTAATAAACTTTAAGCCCTGTTCAGCGATCGCGTCCTGGCTGGGTGCGATCTCTCGCCAGATACATACAGCCCTGGCAATTTCTTTTACCTGGTCAGTAAAAGATTCAATAACAACCGGTCCTTGATAACCAGTCTGTTTTAATGCCTTACCAATTTCTACCCAGTAAACCTGGCCGGTACCGGGAACTCCACGATCATTCTCGCAGGCATGGAAGTGGAAAATTCTGTCACCTGCCAAATGAATTGCTGCTGGGGAAGATTTTTCCTCCAGGTGCATGTGGAATGTGTCGAGATGTAATCCGACATTGTCCATATTTACTTCTTTGATGAATTGCATTCCCTGAGAGACGATATTGATCATATCGGTTTCAAAACGGTTGAGCGGTTCAAGCGCCAGTTTGATTCCTTTTGTGGTGGCGTATTCAGCCATTTTGCGGATTCCTGAAACTGATAGATCCCACTCTGCTATTCTGCTCTTATTATCTTCTTTGTGTTCTTTTCCAACCGATGAATACATCGGACCACAAATTGTCGGAGACCCTAATTCTGCAGCTGCATCGATCAGCCAGCGGATGTATCGTTTAGCAGTTTCCCGAATTTTTGGATCATCACTGCAAATATTTCTATCTGGACCGAACGCACCGCAAACGATCACATCCAAACCAACCTTTTGAATTTCAAGCTTTACTTGTTTTACATCGACTAATTGCGGATTCTCGATGGATAATTCAATGATGTCAAATCCCATTTGTTTGACTTTTGGAGCCAACTCATAGATCGATTGAGTGGTGAAAGGTGAGACCCAGACAAATGTATTTACACCAAATTTCACAGTCATTTTCTACCTCAAAATATTAAGGGCATTATTGCATTCAACTGTAAACATATGTTCAATTGCCAGACTTACGGCACCAGTAATTCCTGCTTCTGGTCCAATGGCTGAAAAAACAATTTGCAGATCACGTGTGGCCAAAGGTAAGGATCTATTTAGGACCCCTTGCCGAATGGACGATAAAAGAAGATTACCAATATTGCTTACTCCACCACCAATGATTATCATGTCAGGATTATAAAAATTAACCAGACTTGCAAGAACATCACCGATTAATTCACCGCTCGATCGAATAATTTCTATAGCCGATGGATCTCCCTCTCTTGCGGCATCACCTACATCTTCCGCTTTGAGGAATCCCCCGTTGTTTTCAAGATATTTATTCAAGATTGGACTGTTTCCGGAAATTGCAGCATTTCTTCCCCTTTCCGCAATAGCCGGACCTGCAGCAACTGCTTCAAGACAACCTGCATTGCCGCACGAACAGATCGGTCCATTTTTGTCTGCACAGATATGGCCAACGTCTCCAGCACAACCGTTGGAGCCACGGTAAATTTTTCCAAAGGAGATGATACCCGCGCCTATACCAGTTCCAATTTTAAGGAAAATGATGTTGTTGACATCTTTTGCTGCTCCATGAGTAACCTCTCCAAGAGCCATCAAATTGACATCATTATCAACTACGATATTTGCCAGGGGAAAGGATTTTTGCATGGTGGATATGATCGGAAAACGATCCCAACCGGGCATGATCGGGGGAGATAAAACTGTTCCTAATGAAAAATCAACTGGACCGGGAACTCCAATCCCAATACCAGTTAATTTTTCAGGGTTTAAATTATTTTCTCGAATGATCTGAATCAGTATCTCACAGACTTTGGCTAAAATTGATTGGGGACCATCCCTGACGATTGCAGAAATACTTTTTCGGGAGATTACATTTCTTGAAAAATCTGAAAGAACAACATCAATGCTTGTTGCGCCTATATCTACGCCTGCGACCAATCCCAGTTCACCATTAAAGCTGTAAGTTCGAGATCGTCGGCCGCCAGTATAATCACTTGATCCGTTTGATTTGATTATATTTTTTGCGACCAAAGAATCGATGCACTGCGTTATTTTGGTCCTGGAATAATCAGTATGCTCCACAAGGTCAGCTTTGGTAAGGTTACCATGCTTCCGGATTAATAAAATAAGTTCGTTTTCTAAAGGGGAAATACAAAGACGTTTTGAGATTTGATCACTTGAACAAATCCACCCCGGTTGGGTGATGGATGATTTGGTTTGGCTGATTATTTTACTTACTTCGCGCCCGATGCCCATTTAATCCTTGAAACTTCTGTCTGCGATCAAAATGTGGTTAAGGTTTAGAAGAATATATCTTCAAGTGACAACAAGTATTAATAATCTTCTTAACACAGTTGCCTTTGTCTACAATACAGCAATTCAATAACCGGGGTACAGAGAATTTTATTAGCCAAATTCAATATTAACATCATTATATCAACTAATAATTAAAAGTCAATAAGTTATGATTTATTTCCTCTAACTTATGACTTATTACGACAAAACATTGCATAAAATACATATTTGGTAATTCCAAGCTTATCAACCTCGTTGAGACTAATCGGTTAAAAAGCATATTTAATAATGGATAACATTCCTAATCTATTACCCGACAATCCAGGTCAAATACCCTGGAAAGCAATTGGAGGTCATTTAGATTATGACCATTTGTGAGGATGTAATGATGTGAAGCCAGTTCATTCACCAATCGGGGGCCATTAGGAACTTTGATCACAGCTCCGTTACGGCAGTCTGAGTTTTCAAATTGTGAGTAATTTGTAAGGGAACCCTCAATCACTGATATGGCATCAAATGGGGGCATCAGCTTTATTAATGTAACATCACCTTCTGCCAGTCGTGCATCAATTGCGGTGGCATTCTCGTCCACAATCGCCAGCACTTTTTTACGCAATGTCCATTGTGTCGAAAACGACTTAGGGACTACGCCAAGATATCCGCAATGTGCCGCCAGGATATAATTCTCCGGGTTTGATGAAACTTGTGGAAAGTATGGAATATTTTCGTGTTTCAATGCAGCCATTCCCATCATGAATGGATAAAGGTTTGTCATCATGAATGGAACTCCAAGCACTTTGTTGATTAAGACTTTGGTAAGCATGGATACAATATCTGCCTCACAGCCCCAAACGAGGCGTTGATCCTCAAAGAGCATATTCCAGGCCAGGCAGGGAGTGGTATCGGAAAAAGCAGATTCATTCAGGCAGTTTATTCCTGCCGCTATGTAGGAAGGGTCTTGATCCAAATCCTGTTTGACTGCAATATAGATCTTTACTGCACTCAATAATGCATGTGGACTGATTCCTTCCACAGGGGTTGTTTTTTCCCAGGCCTTCCAGACTTCCTGCGCTTGCACATCGGGAATTTGTTTTGCTCTGGCTCCCATTTCTTTAAAACTCTTCTTTACAACAGTTACCCCAAATCGACCATAGATAGTATCAATGCATTCTTTTTCCCACCAATAAAATCTTTTAAAGATTTCGGCCTGGAAACCTTCACCAGGATTATCTTGATATACAAGGAATTTTGATTGTTTTAATTCTCTTTTTAAACCCAATGCCTTGCATGCTTTGAGGGTATCTTCCAGATTGGATGGCGCAATCACGGTAACACCATTCCTGGAAAGATAGTTATTGATCTCCCAATCCCACATGGAAACTGTTCCGAATTCAGACGTCACCACGAGGATAGGCTGCGGCAAGGCTTTGATTTGATCCAACATGCGGAAAGCTTCACCAAGCATTTGGGGGAAAATAACTGCGTCTGCCGGTGGGATCTTTCCACCCAAAGCAACCGGAGAAAGCAATTCGGCTTCGTTTGCCAGAAGATTTCTCAGATTTTCAGTTTGTTTCTTAAAATTTGGATCTTCTGCAGAGTGGAAGTATACCGGTACGATCTTAGCTTTCATGGTCTCTCCAGGTGTAATTTTGGTGTACAAATCAAAGGCAATTTGTGGATTATAAAATCCAATGGACAATAATTCTATTTACAGATAAATAATTCCTCAGATTGGATGCTCAGGGAAGAAGTAGTACTACTTCTTCCCTGAGGAACCCAGTTTTGTTGTTTCAATAATTATTTGACATCCGATATCGTTACTTTTCGACCGGTGTTGGATGATATGATTCCGGCTTCAAGCACCTGGATATCTTTTACACCATCAAGTAAATTGGGAGTGATCTTTGTACCTTTTTCCATCGCGGTGAGGAAGTCAACAACCGCATGAGTAAATTCATGTTCGTAACCGATCACATGTCCCGGCGGCCACCAGGCTGCCACGTAGGGATGGGTTGAATTCGTAACGAGGATGGTACGGAAACCTTGTTCATCGACCGGGTCTTCAAGGTTGAGATATTGCAGCTCATTCATCCGTTCCAGGTTAAAAATCAGGCTGCCTTTACTGCCATATATTTCAAAATAATTAAAGTTTTTACGACCGCTGGCAAATCGACTGGACTCGAAAGAACCAAGAGCGCCATTCTCAAATTCCACTACCATGAAGGCAGCGTCATCGACCGTAACTTTACCTTTTTCCGCCGCTCCCGTACCAGATTTAAATGTACCTGCATCTTTTCCGGGTAAAGGTCTCTCTTTTACGAAGGTCTTCAGCATTGCTGTGACGGTGGAGACTTCTCCGATCAGGTACCGGGCAAGGTCGACGCTGTGAGAATTGAGGTCGTAATGTGGTCCAGCCCCGGCATATTTACTCTGCAAATGCCAGGTCAATGGGAAATTGGGATCAGTGATCCAGTCTTGCAGGTAAGTTCCACGCCAATGGAAAATTTGTCCGATTTTTCCTTCTTCGATCAGTTGCTTGGCAAATGCAATTGCGGGTGTACGGCGGTAGTTGTGATTCAGGTAGTGAAGCACCCCTGCTTTCTCAGCTGCTTCGTACATCTCTTTTGCTTCTGCCAAATTCAGAGCAACAGGTTTCTCACAAAAGATCTGCTTTCCATTTTTCGCAGCCGCGATGACAATATCTTTATGCAAGTAAGTGGGAGTGCAGATATCAATAATATCGATATCTTTTCGTTCCACAACTTTTTTCCAATCGTTGGCTGTTTCTTCCCAACCCCAGTTTTTTGCAAAATCACCGGTGCCTTTTTCATCCTGACCGCACGCGACTTTCAAAACCGGTTTTAATCCAAGACTAAAGAATTTAGGCGCTGAACTCCAAGCATTACTATGGGCTTTACCCATAAATTTTGTGCCAATAATGGCAACATTTACATTTTTCACTTAGTCATCTCCTTGATGTAAATTAATTTGATATTACTTTAGAGGAGAAGCAATCCTTTTAAGTTCCTTAATGCTCAAAGCTACAGCTTCGTCTTCGCGTTCGGTCCAGTCTGTATGGGGGTGGTCAATTTCAACTGCCAGGAAGCCTTTAAAATGAGCTTTGTGGAGTAACTTGGCAAGAGCTGCATTGTCAATCAGACCTTGTCCAACCGGGACACCGGCAAAGAAATGCCAATCAGTTGGTGAGAAATTCTTGTCGGGCATAAGATCTTTTACGTGAGTGGCGAGAACAAATGGTGCAAGTTTCTCCATCCCTTTTACCGGATTGTCGAGCAGTCGAAGGAAGTTGCCAGTATCAAAATTTAGTCCAAAATATTCAGAATCGACACCTTCAAGTAATTGGAGGATCTCATCTGCCGTGAAATCAATGTGGTTTTCCACAGCCATTTTAATTCCATGGTCCTTGGCAACTTTTACAGCTTTCTTAAACATTTTTACCAGGGCTTTGATCTGTGGTCCATGCGGTTCATGCCGGAACATTAAGCTGCTGCCTACAACCCGCATCACATCCGCGCCAATCGCTTTTGCCCGCGGAACACTGGCAACCATCTCATCATATGCTGTCCAATTTTGACCACGTTCCAGGCCATCGGGGTGTCCCCAGGCATAAACCCGGTCAAATTTATATTCATCTAACTGAGCCTTTAAATTTTTGAACCAGCCTGCATCATAATTTGGGAAGAAGCAGGATTCAAGCGAAACGCCATCCACGTCAAGTTCTTTTGCTCGCTTTAGAAAATCTTCCATCGTCATATTCTTTTTTGGGGGTTTCTGGTCAGGATAAACTTCACCAAAAAACCTGTGGTAACAATAACTATCAATTCCGACTTTCATTTTTCCTCCTGAAAAAGTATGAATGTTAAATGATCAGACTAAATTGAACAACAATTTGGAGTGTTTATTATTCCTGATTCTGACACTATTTTACGAAATATACAATAAATATATTTAATATGATCTTGGATTGATGACCATATCAAATCCTTATTATAAACCTGTCATTACAGGATAACGTTATTATAACTATTAATGCCTTTTTTTCAAGAGTTAGCACCAAGTATTGATTTTTATCGGAAAATTTAACGTAATAATGGTTTTGTTCAGGGTCTATTGACACTATTTCGATTTCTTTCTATAATAGGTTGTAATAACAGGATTACAAGAATGCATCTTGAGGGTATGGACGATTATGGAAATAACAAAAATTAATTTCGAAAGTCATATTCCATATTACATACAATTGATCGACCTATTAAAGGATCAGATTAATGCCAAAGTATGGTTGGCTGGGATGCAAATACCCGGTGAGCAAGATCTATGTGAGAATTATGGCATCAGCCGAACCGTAGTACGTCAAGCGTTACGGGAAATGGAACTTGAAGGGGTTATCACCCGGCGAAAAGGAAAAGGTACCTTTGTAGCTGAACCAAAAATCAGCGAAGGATTAATTCAAAAACTGACCGGTTTTTACCAGGATATGATAGAAAGGGGTTTGAAACCTGTCACACGTGTCTTACACCAGGAAGTAAAACCAGTTACCGAAAAAGTGGCTCAATATTTGGAGATTCCACCAGGAACACAAATCATCGATATTCAACGTTTACGATTTATCAATGATGAGCCGATCCAGTTGGTTACCACTTATGTACCTTACGATGTCTGCCCAAGCCTGGCATTAGTAGATCTGACAAATCGATCCCTGTATGAATTTCTTGAAAAAGAATGCAATATTTTTATAGCCCGTGGTCGAAGATATATAGAAGCTGTGATCGCGAATGAAACTGAAGCGATGATCCTCGGAATTGAGCGAGGTGCTCCCCTGCTCATGCTGGATAGTGTTAGTTATTCGCAGGATGGAAGACCGGTTGAATATTATCATGCACTGCATCGCGGTGACCGCTCAAGATTTGAGGTAGAGCTATTAAGGTTGTCTGAAGCTGAGCCAGAATTAACCGCTCAAATTTCCTGAGTAGATGCTTATTAAATAATCAGCCAGAATATTTCTTGGAGAATTAATGGTAAAAAACTACCTCATCGGGGTCGACCTTGGGACGAGTGGAACAAAGGCTGCTTTATATCGGATCGATGGAAAGCTGATCTCGGAGTTTAGCCAGGAAGTACCAATTTATTATCCCAACCCAGGCATTGTTGAACAGGAAAATAACGACTTTTATCAGTCTGCAGCTATCACTGTAAAAAAGTGTATCGAAGAAAGTGGTATCGATCCGCATGCGATCGCTGCGATCGCTTTCGATTCCCAAATGGCTGGTGTCGGTTCGGTCGATGAAGAATTCAAACCAGCCACTCGTTTTGATAGCTGGTTGGACATGCGCTGTAAGCCATACATTGAATGGATGAGTAAAGAAGCCGGCGAAAAAATCACCCAGCTTTCCGGATGCCCGCCGACATGTGACCATGGTCCAAAGATGTTGTGGTGGAAGAACGAGCGCCCGCAAGAATACAAGCGGGTCGTAAAATTCTTAATGCCATCAGCTTATGTGGCCGGGACTATGGCCGGCCTTAGGGGTGACGAGGCCTATATAGATTACACCTTCATTCACTTTTCAACTTTCTCAAATGCCGGCAAGGTAAATGGTCGAAGGAATTATGCGATACATTCCAGATGGACATTTCAAAATTACCTCGAATTGTTGAACCGTGGCATGTGATAGGGGAAGTAAAGGAAAAAGCTGCTGCTTTGTTTGGTCTGGCTCCAGGGACGATAATAGCTGCTGGTGCCGGGGATACAGCCTCAAACGCTCTCGGTGCAGGGATCAATCGTCCCGGAATGGTTTTTGATGTTGCCGGAACAGCCGCAGTTCTGGCAGGTTGTACTGATAAATTTGTAGCTGATACTAAAAATCAAGCTTTACTTACCATGCGTTCAGTCCTCCCGGGTTTATGGAATCCATTGGCTTACATCGGTGGTGGCGGGATCGCACTCAGGTGGTTTAGAGACCAATTCTATAATACTTCCAGAGGGAATTCACTAAAAAGTAATGAAAAGCTCTATGAAAAAATGATCCGTCAATCGGAAAAAATTGCTCCAGGGTCGGATGGGTTATTCTTTTCTCCTCACCTCGGTGGAAGAATCTGTCCATCCAGTCCAGCCATGCGGGGTGGATGGCTGGGATTTTCCTGGGGACATACCCAGGCACATTTCAGTAAAGCAATTCTTGAAAGCATAGCTTTTGAGTATGCTTACTACCTCCAAATTATGAAGGACCTGCTTCCGGAACTACGTTTTGTTGAAGCCCGCGCAGTTGGAGGTGGTGCAAGAAGCACCACATGGAACCAGATCAAAGCAAATGTATTAAATATTCCATACCAGAGACTAAGAAAAAATGAATTTGGCACATGGGGTGCGGCAATGATCGCAGGAAAAGCAGCAGGATTAATCCACGACCTGGCTGAGTACTCTGAAAAAACAGCGGCAGCAAAAGGGAAACCCATCCTTCCCGACCCGGATATTCATAAGTTGTACCAGCCTCTCATTCAACGTTATATCGAGATGGAAAAGCAACTTGAACATTATTACTCAAGTTAGTTATCGTAAATTATAGACAATACTGGTTCGTATCTTATCAAGGAGTAAATAGTGAAGAGTCAAATTAAAATATGTATGATCGGTGCCGGCCGGGTTGGAAAAAATCATTCCCGTGCAATTACACGTCATGTCCCAGGTGGAAAAATTGTGGCACTGGTTGATCCGGTCATACCCGTCCGAAATGAAACAGCAAAGGAATTTGGTATCGAAAGTGAGTTTGATACCCTGGAACAGGCAATTGGAAAAATTGATTTCGACGCAGTGATCATCACCACTCCAACACCGACCCATCTTCCATTGACAGCACTTGCTGCAGAAAACGGAAAGCATGTTTTCCTGGAAAAACCAATGGCACTCAATATTGATGAATGCGATGAAATAAATCGCATCACCACAAAACATGGTATTTTGCTTCAACTTGGATTTATGCGAAGATTTGATCCTGAATTTGTGGCGGCTGCAGCAAGGATCGAAGCCGGAGAAATCGGGCAGCCCATGATGGTCAAATCACTAACCCACGGCCCGGGTTTGCCTCCTCCTTGGGCGCGTGACCTGAAAACATCCAATGGAATGCTGGCTGAAGTGAATAGCCACGATTGGGATTCCACACGTTGGTTAATGGGTTCCAATTACGAACGGGTGTACACAGAGGTAGCGAATTTCAAAGGAGCTGCCAATAACATAGATACACCGAACTTTTATGATAACGTCCTCGTAAATATCAAGTTCGAAAGCGGTGGGTTGGGTATGATCTCTGGAGTGTGCCCGTGTGGTTATGGATATGATGCCCGGGTGGAGATCATTGGTGATAAGGGTATTATGCAAATTGGTGAACTGCAGGGGCAGGCAGTAGTTGTCTGTACGAACCGTGACCAGGGATTGATCACACCAATTTTCCGTACCTGGCCGGAACGATTTATCTGGGGTTACATCTACGAAATGGAACATTTCATAACCTGTATCCAGACCGACACTAAACCAAAAGCTGGTGGGGAAGAAGGACGTTGGGCTGTGGCAGGGGTACTTGCTGGTACCCGGTCTTTCCTGGAGGAACGGCCGGTCTATCTGAAGGAAATATTGGGAAGTTGAGAATGGTTTCTGGAGGAAATATGTTAGCTGTTGTCTATCATGGACCCAATGATATTCGGGTTGAAAATGTCCAAAAACCTGAGATCAATAAAGATGAGTTATTGGTAAAAGTTTTGAGCGCCAGTATCTGTGGAACTGACTTGAGAATTTTCCACGGAAATCACCGTCTATATCCACCCGGAACCATTCGAATTCCCGGGCATGAAGTTGTAGGGGATATAGTTGCTGTAGGTAATGAAGTAACCGGCTATTCTATTGGTCAACGTGTCTTTGTGGCACCCAATATGGGCTGTGGGCATTGTAAGCAATGCATCACCGGAAACAATAACCTGTGTGCAAATTACCAGGCGTTGGGTGTAACAATGGATGGCGGTTTTGCGGAGTATATGAAAGTACCAGCAAATTCCATCCGGCAGGGAAATATCATTGAAGTAAGTAAAGATGTTGATCCCGCAGTTGCAGCCTTGATGGAGCCATTTGCTTGTGTCCTCCGTGGTCAAAATGCAGTTCATATCGAACCTGGAGAAGTCATGTTAGTGATCGGTGCTGGACCGATCGGGGTTATGCATACAAAGCTGGCGAAAGTACGCGGCGCAGGCAAGGTGATTGTAAGCGAACCCATTTCCTCCCGGGCAGATCAAGTTCGGAAAATGGGTGCTGATCTGGTGATAAATCCAGTCGAACAAAACTTGCGTAAAGTTCTTGATGAAGTCACTGATAGCCAGGGAGCGGATGTGATCATCGTTGCCGCACCGGTCCATGCAGCCCAAGAATCAGCACTGGACTTGGCAGCAATAGGGGGCAGGATCAACTTTTTTGGCGGCCTTCCCAAGGACCGGCCAACAATAAATTTTGATTCAAACCTGGTTCATTACAAAGAATTGGTAATCACTGCAACTACCGCCTGCAGCACAGCTGATTGCTGGCAAGCCGCTGCCATCGTTAATGCTGGTTTGATCGACTTAAGTGAACTGGTTAGCCAAAGATTTCCGTTAAAGGAATCAGTTCAGGCATTTGCCGCGGCGGAAGACCGAAAAGAGTTAAAGATTGTTATTGTCCCATAAATATCATGTCAATCACTAACCCGATCACTCAACCTCACCTGGTAAATACTGTACTTGGACCGCTCTCGCATCTTGTGTTTGGGATAACCGACGCACATAACCACGTTTGGATCGATCCAATTGATGGTGCTGCAAAAGGTAGTCCGGTTCTGAATGATCAGGAAATGATCACCCGGGAATTAGGTGAATATATTAAAGCGGGTGGAAAAACGATTTTGGATTGTCAACCCGGAGGATGTGGACGAGATGCAAATATGTTAATGGATTTATCCATAACAAGCGGAGTAAACATCATCGCATGTACCGGTTTCCACCGCCGCAAATACTATCCTCAAAATCATTCATATTGGAAGTGGTCGGAACAAAAATGGACAGACTACCTTATCAGTGAATTGGATGATGGAGTCGCAGAGTTGAAACAAAACCTGAAAACGATAAAAGCTGGCTTTATAAAAATTGCCTTGGAATCTGTATGGGAAGAAATACCTCAATCAGCTCTTAATGCTGCAGTAAACGCAGCAAAAGAAACAGGTACAGCGGTTGAGATCCACACAGAAAAAGGTGTGCTTGCTGAAAATATCGTTGAATACTTCCTTAATAATGGTGTGAATTCTTCTCAGATCGTATTATGTCACGTGGATAAACGCGCGGATATCGGATTACATACCGAATTGGCCAAGGCCGGTATTCTCCTGGAGTATGATACGTTTTTCAGGACAAAATATTCGCCGGAAGAGAATGTTTGGAGATTGATAGACACCATGGTGAACACAGGATTATCCTACAGGTTGGCATTGGCGACTGATATGGCGGAAGCAGAGTATTATCATAACCTGGGTGGTGGACCAGGTTTGGCCAGTTTGCCCGGAATTATCCGGGAACGATTAATCCAAATGCATGTACAAGAAAATAATATCCAGCAAATGTTGGGTGAGAACATCGCCCGTCGTCTTGCTGGGTTAAATTAATTTTTCACGGAGATTATAGATGATCGATTTACCATTTTCTTTTTCTTTACCTTCCCCCGATGTGATCCCCTCCCGGGTGGATAACCATATCATTCGAACCTTATCAGCATTGAAAGGTCAGTTTTTAGATCAGAAAACCTTCGATCAAATGTTGGCTGATGAAGATAGATTGATCTATGAAGTTTATGAAATTAAGCGCCCGGAAGTGGAGGGTGAAATGTTGATGGGTATTTCAATTGTCCATCCCGGGAAGGTCGGAAATGAATTCTTTATGACAAAAGGTCACTTCCACTCTGTTCTCGAGACATCCGAAATTTATTATTGTCTGCGTGGTGAGGGTTTTATGGTGATGGAATCTCCAGAGGGAGACACCTCAGTGGAAGCGCTATCTCCCGGGAAAGTACTCTATGTTCCTCCACGTTGGGCTCACCGTTCAGTTTGCACTTCACGATTGGAGGATCTGGTCACTTTCTTTGCATATCCAGCCAACGCCGGACATGATTATGGCACCATTGAACGGTCAGGTTTTAGAAAGCTGGTTGTAGATGGTGATAATGGCCCAGAAATTATTGATAATCCACGCATTCAACAATGAGGAGCTATGGATCTTAAAGAATGCCGCTTACTGGTTACTCCTACTTCTTATGGTAAGAACGATTCCCGTCTGAAAACAGAATTGGAAGCCCTGGTGGGTGAGGTTATCTACAATCCAACCGGAAAACCGCTTTCATCAGCAGAAGTAGCTAAACTGCTCCCTGGAATTGATGGATATATTGCCGGGCTGGATTGCATTGATGCGGATGCATTGCACTCTGCTGACAGGCTTAAAGTGATTTCACGTTATGGGGTTGGCTTTGACAATGTGGATTTAACTGCTGCCCGGGAAAAAGGGATTATTGTCACTAACACGCCTGGAGCAAATTCTGTTTCTGTTGCAGAATTAGCCCTTGGGCTAATGTTGGCTTTAGCGCGTCAAATTCCTGAAGCTGTCGAAGCCGTGCATCAAGGCAAGTGGCCTCGTTATTCGGGTGTAAGCCTTGAAGGGAAAACCATTGGTATTTTAGGTCTTGGAGCAATTGGGAAACATCTTGCAAGGCGGCTTTCTGGCTTCGACTGTACCATAGTAGCTTTCGATCCTTGTGTAGATACTGTTTTTGCAAAGGCGAATTCAATTGAGCTCGGGACTATGGATCAAGTTATAGAACGATCAGATTTTATCAGTCTTCACCTTCCCCTACTGCCAGAGACCCGTGGAATTGTAAATGAGACTTTTTTGGGCAAAATGAAAAAGGGATCGTTCCTGATCAACACATCGCGCGGGGAAGTAATTGATGAAGTTGCATTATTAAAAGCACTCCAAAGCGGTCATCTCAAAGGTGCAGGGTTGGATGCTTTTAGCAGTGAACCACCAGATCCAAAGAATCCTCTCTTAGCATTGCCACAGGTGATCTCTACTCCGCACCTGGGTGCCCAGACTGATGGCGCTACCAGTAACATGGGATGGTTTGCAATGAAAGATTGCCTGGCAGTGTTAAGAAATGAAGAACCAGTGTATAGAGTAAATTAGGACCATATCATTTAATTACTTATTGGAGAAAACATGGATAAGAAGGAAGTTTTAGATAAAGTAAAAGAGTTGGGCGTACTGGCTGTAATTCGAGGACCCTCACCAGAGCTAACCATAAAAATGGTGGAAGCTTTGATCACCGGCGGAGTAATAGGGATCGAAATCACCTATAGCACGCCAAATGCTGAAGAAGTGGTCCAGGCATTATCCAAGAAATTTGGCAGCAGTATTATCCTCGGAATGGGGACCCTTACCAAACCGGAACAAGCAGTATCAGCGAAAGCAGCAGGAGCATGTTTCCTTGTCAGCCCGGTTTGTGAACCAAACCTGGTGAAAGGAATGGTTGATAGCGGGTTATTGACCATGGCAGGCGCACTAACTCCTACCGAAGTATTTCAAGCGTACAACATGGGTGTGGATGTTATCAAGATCTTTCCCGGTTCCCTGGGTGGACCAGCTTATATTAAAGCGCTCAAGGGACCATTCCCGTATATTCCAATGATGCCAACTGGTGGGGTGAGTGCCGGAAATGTGGCAGAATGGTTTGCCACCGGTGTTGTAGCAGTAGGTGCAGGTAGTGAACTTTGTCCACCGCAACTGGCAAAGGAAGGAAAGTTTGAAGAAATATCAAAACGAGCTTCCGATTTCGTCCAGGTTGTAAAATCAGCCAGAAATTTGTAACTCAATAAATGGAGCGACTGTATGAATAAAGAAAATTATCCAATTGTAAAAAAGACAGTTCCCACTTTTTATTTTATTGGTGTTACCACGGGTAAATCTTCCATCATGAAGGTATTTCCATTATGGATGAAAGTGCTGGGCAGGGAAGATGTCATCATGGAAGGTGTGGATTGTAAAATCCATGGTGACCCGGTGGAGTACCGTAAAGCGGTAGCTCAGATCAAATATGACCCGTTATCACTTGGTGCCCTCGTAACCACGCATAAAATTGACCTTCTCACTGCAGCACGTGACATGTTTGATTATCTTGATCCTTATGCAATGATCACTGACGAGGTATCGAGCATATCCAAATTGGAAGGACGATTGGAAGGTCATGCAAAAGACCCGCTCACTTCCGGAGCCAGCCTGGATGCGATCATCGAAAAAGGTTATTTCGCAAAAACAAAAGGGGATGTGCTTTGTTTTGGGGCAGGAGGATCTGCCATAGCTACTCTGTTACACCTCATCAATAAAAAAGATAAGGGTGACCGTCCCCGCAAATTCACATTTGTAAACCGCTCTCAAGGCCGGTTGGACCATGCTCAAGAGATGGTGGGTGGATTAAATACGGACATCGAAATTGAATACATATGCAATTCAGACCCAGCCATCAACGATAAGATCATGGAAAAATTTGCACCTGGAAGTATTATTATCAATGCGACCGGCATGGGCAAAGATACTCCAGGATCGCCGGTAACATGGGATGGAAAATTCCCCATGAATAGTATCGCGTGGGAATTCAACTATCGCGGCGAACTGGATTTTCTGCATCAATCACTGGCACAGGTCGAAAGCCGAAATGTAAAAGTGGAAGACGGTTGGCTTTATTTTGTGCACGGATGGACTCAGGTTGTCGCCCAGGTTCTTCATTTTGACCTTACGCCCGCCTTATTTGATAAACTGAATGAAGCTGCTTCAACAGTCAGAGGTAAGTGAAATTACTTTCATGAGTTGACTTGTTTTGCATACGACACAGTTGGAAAATGGATTTGTTTACTAATTTGATTAGTATTCAAGACAGAATGGATGCAAGAAACCTTCTCAATATTAGAAAGGCGATGAAATAATGCTCCTGACAATAAAAGAAATCGCAAAAATGATAGACCTCTCCTGTGTTCGAACCATTTCAAGCAAGATGGATATCGAAGCAATGGCAGCAGCAGCACAAAAATATAATTTTGGTCAAGTTTCGGTCACGCAGTGTTACATTCCATATACAAAACAATTGTTAAAGAACGATCCGCAAATTCACATTGTTGGTAATGTCAGTTTTCCTTCAGGATCCGATTCGACAAGTGTAAAAGTATTCCAGGCAAAAGAGATGATTACTGCAGGTTGTGATGAGATCGATGTGGTCATGAATATCGGAATGCTAAAGTCAGGCGATCTGGTCGAAGTGGAATCAGATCTGCGTGCTGTGATCGATACCATTCGTCCGTTACCGGTGAAAGTGATCATCGAAATCATGTATCTCACGCAGAATGAGGTAAAACAGGCATGTGATATTTGCTTGAGATCCGGAGCAGCATTTGTAAAAACTGGTACCGGTTGGGCAGATCGTGGAACCACCGTTGAAGATGTTCGCCTGGTCAAGGCTTATGTTGGTGAAAGCATCCAGATCAAAGCATCTGGCGGAATTCGCAACCTGGATTTACTGGCAAAAATGTATCAAGCAGGTGCAAGGCGATTTGGGGTGAATTTGATTAGTGGCATCAAAATCGTTGAAGAGTGCCTTGCACTAGGCTCTGGTATCGAGTTATCGTAAATCGGTAATCAAAGGGTGAAGAATGGGTAAAAAAATCATTTCTTTTGATCTCGGAACGGGCGGCAATAAAGCATCCCTTTATGATGTAGATGGGAACTGCCTGGAAAGTACATTCGTTCCATATACAACACAATATCCCGAGGTCGGGTGGCACGAACAGCGTCCTGGAGATTGGTGGAATGCAGTTGTAGAAAGCACCCGTAAATTGATCAAATCCAGTGGAGTGAATGAAAAGGATATTACCTGTCTCGGCATTTCCGGTCATAGCCTTGGAGCTGTTCCCATCGATAAGTATGGCTGCCTGCTGAGGGAAGAAACCCCCATCTGGTCCGATATTCGTGCACAAAAGGAGGTGGAAGACTTTTTTAGAAAAGTGGACTCGGATCATTGGTACTTAACCACCGGAAACGGGTTCCCTGCTGCGTGTTACACGATCTTCAAAGTGATGTGGTACAAAAACCATGAACCGGAAATGTGGAAAAATGTTGACAAGATCCTTGGGACAAAGGATTATATCAATTACAAACTTACCGGTAAACTATTAACAGATTACTCATATGCCTCAGGTTCAGGAATTTATGACTTGAAGGGTTGGAAATACGACGAAAAGTTTATCGATGCCAGTGGGATTCCGGCAGAGGTTTGGCCAAATATCGTTTCGTCAACCCAAATTCTTGGGGAAGTCCTTCCAGAAATCGCAAAATTGTTGGGCTTAA
Source organism: uncultured Chloroflexia bacterium (assembly GCA_963709535.1). Taxonomy (GTDB): domain Bacteria; phylum Chloroflexota; class Anaerolineae; order Anaerolineales; family Anaerolineaceae; genus PNON01. The sequence goes on from CAVPWY010000013.1 coordinate 461,851, forward strand.
GTAATGGTGTGCAGGTAGTGTGTGGCGGTGTGGATAACTCTTGCATGGCATTGGGGGCAAAAAATATCCGCAGCGGGAGAGTTTACACTTCACTGGGTTCATCTGCCTGGATAGCCGTTTCATCTGAGCAACCAGTCCTCGATAAGCAGTATCGACCGTACGTGTTTGCACATGTTATTCCCAACATGTTCACATCAGCAGTTAGCATTTTTTCCGCCGGCACATCATTCACCTGGGTAAAAGATAATTTATGCAGCGAACTGATCGAAGAAGCAGAGAAAGACAAAAATGACGTTTATATGCTGATGAACCGTGAAGCCGAGAAAGCTCCGGTGGGTTCGAACAAATTGATGTTCAACCCCAGCCTGGCAGGTGGAACCTCCCAGGATGCTAGTGTACATATTCGCGGGGCATATATCGGATTAGATCTGAAGCACGGAAAACCCGAACTTATTCGGGCAGCCATGGAAGGTATAGCCATGAATCTTCGGCTCCGGCTTGATTTGCTGCGAAAATATACTCGGTTGGATGATGAGATCCTCTTCGTTGGTGGAGGTGCAAAAAGCCGGTTCTATCTTGGTATATTTGCAGATGTTTTTAACAATATCATTATTAAAACCAATATTGATCAGGATGCTGGCGCACTTGGAGCGGCTGCGATTGCTGCTGTTGGATGTGGATTATGGGAAAATTTTGACAGGATCGATCAGATCCACAAGGTCGTTGAAAAGGTAAAGCCGAACAAAGAGAATAATCAAAAATATGAAAAATTGCTGCCGGTCTTCGAGCTCGCAGCCGGATATCAGGCAAGTATCAGTGATTCACTCCGGGAAATTGAACTTTAAGAATTGAAACATTACCAATTATGTAAAGATATTCTTCAGATGTAAGTTACCAGTCCGGGTACCTAAATTAAATCTTACGAAAGGAAAAACAAAATGAAAATAGGATTATTTACCGCTACATTTTTGGATATGCAATTGGAAGAAGTATTCAAGCTCGCGTCAGGATTGGGCTATCAGGCCGTTGAGATGCCTGCATTTGCTAATAATCCGCACCTGGATATAGAAGATGTTGTCAAAGCAAATAAGGCAGCCGAACTCAAAAAACTGGTTAAGTCCTATGGATTGATCATCTCTGCCCTGGCCAACCACCCTGAAGGTCAGATCGTATTAGGCCCGTATGGAAAAGATACAGATGGCATTTTCAAGGGAACCAAGGAAGAGAAGATCAAATTTGGTACCGAGCGAATGATCAAAACAGCCCAGGCTGCCAACGCCCTGGAAGTACCCGTCGTGACAGGTTTTATTGGCTGTGAGAATTTTGGGCGGTTCTTCCCATGGCCATACTCCAAAGGCTGGTCTGATATGGAGCAGGAATTTGTCGAAAGGTGGAGTAAGATCCTGGATAAATTTGGTGAGTATGGTGTCAAGTTTGCGCATGAACCACACCCCAATGAGCTCGTTTATAATGTTGAAACGGCTGTGCGGGCTGTAGAACTGATGGGAGGTCGTAAGGAGTTTGGCTTCAATTTCGATCCAGCCAACCTGATATATCTTGGAATCGATGTTGAAAACTTTATTGACACACTGCGCGACCGCATATATCATGTTCATGCAAAAGACGGAGAAGTCGTTGCACATAATGTTAAACGCTCCGGGGTCATCCCTCAGGGTGATTGGCAGCGGCTTGGACGCGGTTTCCGCTTCCAGAATCCCGGGTTGGGGTTCAGTACCCTGGAAGAAAGTGATTACGGAGCTTTCTTTGATTGGCTATGATTATGTTATGAGCTACGAGCATGAAGATGTAACCATGAGTCGTCATGACGGTATTACTAAAACCATTGCCTATTTGAAGCCTTTACTAATTGAAAAACCATACGAAGGCCGGAACGACGTTTTATTTAACTAATTCGAAAGGAGATAAATACATATGGCTACTATGAAGGCTGCTGTTTTTGAGAAACCGGGTGTTATTGTTGTTAAGAGTGTACCTGTGCCAGAAATTAATGATGATGAGGTACTGATCAGGGTTAAATTTACCGGTATTTGTGGTACTGATTGGAGCATCTACAATGGCTGGTACTCATCTGATAAACTTCCCATGATTCCTGGACACGAATTCTCCGGTACGATCGAGAAGGTAGGGGGCAAGGCTAATGGGTTTGAAAGCGGGTGATCGAGTCACTGCCGACATCAACATTAACTGCGGCACCTGCTATTATTGCCGGCATGGCGAACCATTATTATGCGATCATTTCAGCCAGTTGGGCATCCACATGGATGGCACTTTTGCTGAATACGTGAAAGCTCCATGGAAACAGGTACACAAATTACCGGACAACTTGAGCTTCGAATCAGGTGCTTTTGTGGAACCCGTTTCATGCACCATCCATGCTGCCAAAGCACTCAATGCAAAGCTGGGAAGCAGCCTGGTAGTCATCGGCTGTGGATTGGGTGTTCTGCATGCCCGATATGGGTGTCTTGCGCGCCTGTGCTCCGGTGATCGTTATTGGTGATAATGAAAAACGTCTGAAAGCCGCAAAAGAGATGGGTGCTGACTACATCATCGATATTCACAAAGTGGCTGATCCTGTCGCAGAAGTGATGAAGATCACAGATGGCCGTGGTGTGGATTATGCAATTGAAGCCGTTGGTAAAGTCTCCACATATGAACAGGCATTCAAGATGCTGCGACGCGGTGGAGTACTCTCCGCCTTTGGTATAACTGGAGAAACAGATACCATGCAGATCCGGCCGTTTGAATTCGTGCTTGGAGAAAAGAAGATTACCGGATCCTGTGCTGGCGTCGGTCAGGATGTACCTGATGCGATCACTTTACTCGCGAGTGGCCGCATCAAACCGGAACCGCTGTTCTCAATGAAGGTACCGTTGGAAGACCTGGATTGGGCACTGCATGAACTCCGAAGAGACCCGGATTTGTTCAAGATCTTCGTATCACCCGATATCACAAAACGAGAAATCCTATAAGAATTTTTGGTAGGCAGGTTCTATTTAGATAATCAGCCTACCTTATTCAGGAGACGTCATTTTGAAAATCCAGAATATCGAACATATTTCCATAAATTCCAACGATTTTGAAAAGTCAAAGGATTTCTACAGTCGTATCCTGGGTTTCAAACAATTGGAGTCAGTAGACTGTGGTGATTTTTTTATTCATTACTTCAGTATACCGGGCGGATCGCGGCTGGAATTATTTGACTATAAAGGTAAGTCAGCAAATAATCCCCGGGAAGAAAGCGATGCAGGTCTACGACACCTGGCGTTTCAGGTGGAAGATGTCGCCTCGCATGAAAAGGAATTACGCGCGCAAGGGGTTGAAATTACCTTACCCACTTGTGACCTTCCAAACCTTGGCGTCCGCGTGTTATTATTCAAAGACCCTAATGGTGTAATTCTTGAGTTTTGCGAAAAACTATAATGGTAAATTAGATCAGGAGGCATTAAATGGCAATGGATGCAGAAAAAGCAAAGGAATATAAAAATACTCTCCTTTCACCCATCAAGATAGGGAATAAAGTAAGCCCGAACCGTTTCGTCATTCAACCGATGGAATGTACAGATGCTGATCCGGAAGGCAACCCGACAGACCTCACCTATAAACGATATGAGAACCTCTTCAAAGGGGAAGCGGGTGTGGTAGTACTGGAAGCGATCTCGATCAGCCAGCGCAGCCGGGGTCGGATTGACCAGCTGATGATCATGAAAAAGAATCTCGAGCCATTAACCAGGTTCGTGAAACATCTCAAAGAGATCAACCCGAAAACGATTTTTCTCTTCCAACTCACCCATTCAGGTGAATTAAGTAATCCGGAATTCTCGCAGCGTGTTTCCGTGAAACCACTGCCAACTTATAAGTCAGATATACTGACCGAAGAAGAATTGGATAAGATCTTTGATGATTTTGTACTGGCTGCCCAACTCACTCATGATGCCGGCGCGGATGGCGTTGATATGAAACTTTGCCACGGCTACCTGGGTTCGCAGATCCTGCGCCCATACAACGATCGTAAGTGGAAATACGGCGGACCATGGGAAAAGCGGCGCCAGTTTGCTTTTGATCTTTATGAACGTATGCAGAAAGCCGTTAATGATAAGAATTTCCTGATCGGCTCAAAAGTATCCGTCTGGGAAGGTTTCCCTGGTGGATTCGGTACAACAGGGCCGGATTCTCCTGTCATTTGACCCGACCGAACCGATCGACCTGATCAAAGGTCTGGAAGAACGCGGTGCGCAGTATTTTATCCAATCTGCAGGCAGCCCTTCCATCACGATCAGCCTGACCCAGGCGGATAAAAACGCCCAATACTGGGCATATCTGCACCAATATTATGCTAAATTAATGCGCGATAATCTTAAAAAGGAGACTGTTGTCATCGGCTCCAACTATTCGGTTTTCCGCGATGGCAAGAACAAGTTATGTGCAGTGAACCCGGAAGACAGTAACCTCTTTGCTTATGGCGCAACCAATATTCAGAAAGATTATGTGGATATGATCGCTCTTGGACGCCAATCCTTCGCCGATCCGTTGCTGCCACTCAAGTACCGTGAAGGTCGCGAAAAGGAGATCAACTGGTGCTCAGTTTGCGATAACTGCCTGGAATTACTCATCCAACAAAGACCGATAGGGTGCTGTACGTATAACAAGTTCTATACCGACATCCTGGTTCAAACCCGTAAGGAAAAGGGAAAACTTAAGGTAGCCCATACATAATTGCAGAAGTTTGCCTTAACTTAATAAAACAACCGGGTTTGCAGTAATTTCGGCTCACCCGGTTGTTTCTATAATTATGTGAATTATGTAATAGTAATTTAGTGACAGGGGGAAATTGTGCACATCAATATTATCGCTATAATATATTCATGAATATGAATATATTGACTGACGTAGTTCACCTGGCTGATACTATAAGATTGATCGGACAACCTGTCCGAATACAGATCTTATTAATATTGGCAAATGATTCTGCCTGTGTGTGTCACATTGAAGCGGTCACAGGAATTCGTCAGGCAGCCATATCCCAACAACTAACTATATTAAGGAAGGCTGGACTGGTCCAGGCTACGAGGGAAGGGCGGAATATCTTCTATTCACTTACCCACCCGGACATAATCCAAAGCATTAACAAGGTTGCCAGCGTTTTAAAAATATCACCGGAGAGCCTGGTAGTATTTTCCAATAAACCCTTTCCCAATTGCCCTTGCCCTAGATGCAATCCGAATATGGATCCGAACTTAACCTGTAAGAAGTTAGGGTAGATATATCAGTTAAATGATGAGATCATTATTAATCATTAAACCTATAGAACAGGAGTGGAAATATGGAAAATAAAAGTGTTACCAGACGGCTATCATTTTTGGATCGATTTTTAACTTTGTGGATATTCCTGGCCATGGCCATTGGTGTCGGTCTGGGATACCTGCTGCCTGGGGTCGAAGGCTTCATTAATAAATTTGCTGTTGGTACTACCAACATTCCCATAGCGATCGGTCTGATCTTAATGATGTACCCACCGCTTGCTAAGGTCCATTACGATGAACTTGGGGATGTCTTCCGGAACTGGAAAGTGTTGGGGTTATCACTTTTCCAGAATTGGATCGTTGGTCCAATCCTTATGTTTATCCTGGCTATCGTGTTCTTACGAGGCTATCCGCATTATATGGTTGGATTGATCATGATCGGCCTGGCTCGCTGCATCGCCATGGTGATCGTGTGGAATGAACTGGCAAAGGGTGATACTGAATACGCAGCCGGGTTGGTGGCATTCAACAGCATCTTCCAGGTCCTTTTCTACAGTGTGTATGCTTATGTGTTCATTACCATCCTGCCGACCTGGTTCGGCTTGCAGGGCAGCTTGGTGGCAATCACGATTGGAGAAATTGCCAAAAGCGTCTTCATCTATCTTGGTATTCCCTTCATTGCCGGATTTATCACCAATCTCATCCTCACCCGAACAATGGGGAAGGACTGGTACTACAAAAAGTTCATTCCAAAGATCAGCCCGATAACGTTAATCGCTCTGCTATTTACTATCGTGGTCATGTTCAGTTTGAAAGGTAACCTGATCGTAACCATACCATTGGATGTCGTGCGCATAGCCATTCCATTGTTGATCTACTTTGTCTTCATGTTCCTGATCAGTTTTATGATGGGCAAAGCTATCGGGGCAGATTATAAAAAAAGTACAACTCTTGCTTTTACTGCTGCCAGCAACAACTTCGAGCTGGCAATCGCTGTAGCTGTGGCAGTATTCGGTATCAATTCAGGCGAAGCTTTCACTGCGGTGATCGGTCCACTGGTTGAGGTGCCTGTGATGATCGGTTTGGTTAATGTAGCTTTCTGGCTGCAAAAGCGGGTTTATAAAAATCAAATCACTCCTGGAATCCCAAAACCGGATATTTGTTAGTGGAATAAAATGGGCTGCCGGACAAAACCGACAGCTCATTGCTTTTACTTTACTTACCCAAATTATATGGTATTGCGATAACGATCTGAGTATATATACCTATGGTTCTAGCGGATAAAAACCTGTTGCATTAAGTCATTTTGACTTCATTGCAGCCAGGTAAGAGAAAATATGATCAGAGATCCATCATCCAACACAACCGAAAAACTGGCAAAGGTTTATATCGAACCAACCAATACCTGCAACCTGGAGTGCAGGACATGTATGCGGAATGTGTGGGACGAAAAACCCGGCTATATGGATTTACGCGTTTACTCAAAAATTATTATGGATTTGGATCTATTTGAGCCAAAACCAATAATATTCTTCGGGGGATATGGGGAACCATTATCGCATCCAAATATCCTGGATATGATCGAAGTGGCAAAGAATCAGGGATTTACAGTTGAACTGATCACCAATGGCACTTTATTAAACCCAACAGTATCTGCTAAATTGGTGAGTTTATGCGTGGATAGGATCTGGGTTTCTTTGGATGGTTCGACGCGGGAAAGTTATGCAGACGTACGTCTGGGTGACGAGCTGCCTCAGGTGATAGCAAACCTGGAAGAGTTGTTGCGATTAAGGACGATTTCATTGCCAGAACTTCCAAAACTTGGTATCGCCTTTGTGGCGATGAAAAGAAATATTTCTGATCTTCCTGCGGTCGTCCAACTGGGAAAACGCTTGGGAGCAGATATATTTTCAATCAGTAATGTCTTAGCCCATACCAAAGAATTGCAGCAGGAAGTCCTTTATCATAAGTCACTTTACTTTATGGATGATACTCCATCACAATGGATTCCCAAGATTCAACTTCCGCGGATGGATCTGAATGACCATACCCAGATTCCTTTGCTTAAGGTACTTAAGAGCAGAAACAATTTCGGACTTGCAAGAAAAGAAATTTCCACAGGATCCAATTCCTGCCCTTTTATAGAAAGTAATAGTACATCAATCCGTTGGGATGGGGCAGTCAGTCCTTGCCTGCCTTTACTGCATAACCACGAAAGCTATTTGGACGATACCTTAAGAAAATCACATTCTTTTTCCGTTGGCAATATCCAGGAGAATAGTCTAAATGAAATATGGAAAGGTCAAAACTATAAGGAGTTGAGGGAGCGCTTAAGGTCTTTTGATTTTTCCCCATGTACATATTGTAATAGCTGTGAGATGGCGGAAGCCAATCTTGAAGACTGTTTCGGAAACGTTCAACCTGCATGCGGTGGATGTTTATGGGCGCAGGGGTTCATCCAATGCCCGTGAAATTGTAGTGATTAGAGGATTATTATTATTGTGAAATTTCGATTTGCGGCTCGATGATAATTTCTGATTTTACTGAGTTTGCTACCAGGCTGTACTTCTGAGCAGATTGTAAAGCACGCATTGTACGAGCGTGTACCACTTCTGGCTTCTCATTACCTGCAGAAACCCGAATCACAGGCCAGAACCGCAGTTGGGTGAATATTTCAGTCCGATCCAATTCGATCAGCTTTGTCCCTTCAGCCTTGCACTCATAGGAAAGCAGCTTGAGCTTAAATCGTTCTGCTGCCCAGATGAACATCATCATGATGCATGTATTCGCAGCTGCCACAAAAGCATCTTCCGGTGTAAAAACCCCTGGATGACCTTGTGCATCGGGAGGAGCTGAAAAATCCATTTCTGGACCATTGCCCATGACTATATGCCCCCAATGGTCACCCTTCCAGTTTACAGTCGTGTTATAGACCGCAGTTTTACTCATGCTTCACCAATTGTTTTTGCCAGAAAGCTTGATATTCACGGCTGATTTCCTGAAGAATTGCTACCTCATCGGCCGGCTCAATGCCGTTATAGATTTTCACCATCTCCATCATCTCAGATAGAACTGGTTCGGAAGGGAATTTCTTTGCCTCATGAAAGTTTTGAAATATGAGTGGCAAAGCAACCAATGTCATTTCCTTGCCATTAACATTGATTTTTTGGATAGGAATTCCTGAGCCGCATGAACAGGTTGCTGCCACTTCTTCCTCTGGCACATCACTTGCTTTGGATTGAGTTAATGTGCCCTCGCGCCGGTTCCAACCCATTGCCAAGCAGTGCGTCAACCTGATCTACGACATCTTCGGCAACCGCATCTACAACCTGCATCCCAATATCATTGAGCTTTCGTTTCCCCTCTGACTTGCCAAGATGTTTTTGGGCAACAAGATCCGTGACGACAATACTCCCTGCCGGTTTGTTGGAATACATTTCTGTACCACGGTAGGCGCAGCGTTTTTCGCAGCCATCGATGGCAATGGTCGGGTAAAACTTGGCAAAGGCGCGGTCACCTTCACCACCGGCCAGAAAGAGCGGTAAACATATGGTAACTGTTTTGCTGGGGCGCAGCTTCTCCAAAACCTTTAATGCTGCCAGACGGGAGATTGTCCCTTCAGTAATTTCCTCGCCAGAACAGGCGACGATGCCCACCTTTTTCTGCTGTAGGTCAGGCATTCTGGCCTCCTTTTATGATCAGTTCATCGACGACCATGTCCACTTCTTTGGCCAGAGCATCAGCAAGTTTCTGCCCGCCTTCATTCAATTCGCCAATACCCTGCGGTTTTAAGTCGCGGTAACGACGGAATACATCCAGCACAGCGAAATCTTTGGCGACATTCCCACCACACTCTTGAACCATTTTGGTCGCGCAGGCCAACTTACAGCCATCAATAGTGATGGCCGGATTTTCAGCTAATTCAGCACGTGCTTCTTCATCCCCTAATACCAGTAATGATAAAGGCACGAGTTGTGTAGTTTCGGGGCGATCATCCTCCGTTATTTGGTAGGCAGCGATTCGACTGACCGTTCCATACGATTTTCCTATACCACTGCAGGGAACAATAACTACCTTTTTTGTGTTTATCCTCATTTGGTATCTACCTCAGCCTCCGCATCCCGTTTCATTTTTTCAAAATATGATGAGGCGTCCAATAATTGATGCTGGTCCGCTTCCCAGTTACTTAATTCCACCTCGCATAACCAGCCTTCACCAAACGGATCCTGGTTGATAATTTCAGGGGTGGTTTCCAATTTTGGATTCAGCAGTAATATATTTCCGGAAACGGGAGATGATAGTGCGATATCCACCTTGATCGTTTCAATCGAAGAAAACTCCTCGCCAGCCTTTACTCTGGTTCCTACAGGATAAACATTCACAAAAGCAATATCTCCGCTGTGCTGCTGAAGATAATCCGAGAGACCCAGCCTTGCCCGATTTTTCTCAACACGTACCCAAACACCCTCATCGTTAAAAAAGCAAGTTGGATCTACTTGAAAAGTAAATTTATCTACTTTTATTTCAAGATATTTTGGCATTTGATCCTCGACATCTCACAGAATTCCATAAATGATAATTACCGGTTTTTTGAATTGGTTATTCTTTTGGGTAATAACCACCCAATTTTAAGGTTATTACACTGACTTGGATTGAGCAGTCAGCCAACCAGATATTTCTTTTTCGCTTGGAATTCGGCCGGCAGAGACTAATTTTTCATTAATAACCAGTCCTGGAGTTGATAATATCGGGTATTTTATGATCTCAGTGTGATCAGTAACTTTCACAATCTCTGCTTCAATTGCCAGGTCTTCGACTACTTTTCGGGTTGTTTGTTCGAGGCGTTTGCAATTTGCACAACCTGAACCAAGTACTTTGATAATCATCATTTCATCCTCCGTTATTTATTAGATGTCACCGTTAGGATTACAATGCGGACAGCTGCATTTAACCTTGGGGTTCATCGTTTCATCTATAACTATACCCGTCAACCTGTTAGCAGCATCCAGGAGATCGTAAATTTGGGGTTTCGTTACCCGATAGAAAATGTTCCAACCATCCCTTCGATCAACAATGATGCCTGCTTCACGCAATACTGCCAGTTGTTGGGAAATAAAAGCCTGCCGTAAACCCAGATAAGCTTCCATATGGCAAACGCAATGTTCGCCATCCCGCAAAATATTAATAATGGAAATTCTGGCTGGGTGGGCAAGAACCTTGAAAAACTGTGTTTGATATTCCAGGGAGGTCGTTTTTGTGGATTCGTTAATCATATTCATAATATTGAATATGATTTTACTTCACATTATCCCGATGTCAAGGATATTCACTGATAACCCGGTTTTATACAAATTACTAAAGAGTTTACAAGTATAATCATCTACAAATACGGAAAAATATAGTCGAGGATTACATGAAAAGAAGATCCGCGTCAATCATTGGCCTTTTTATGGTCACGACCCTGGTGTTGCAAAGTTGCACGACCATAAAACATGCTGCCCAAAAATTGTTCCCTGATAATCGACCCAATTTTTTGATCATTATTACTGACGACCAGCGCTTTGACACCATGCAATATATGCCGCAAACACAGGAAAAGATTTTTGACCAGGGAGTGACTTTTACACATGGATATATTACTACTCCGTTATGTTGTCCTTCACGGGTTGGAATCCTGACTGGTGCTTATGCACACGATACTATAGTACGAACTAATTTTGAAGAGAACCTCAACCGGACTATTATCGAGGATATGCATGCACAAGGCTACTTCACCGGTCTGGTGGGCAAGTACTTAATACATGGAAAGGCGACCCCCGCCCGGAATATGATTTCTGGGTCTCTTACTTCAAAGGCAAATCACCGTATACTAACCCTGTTTTGAATTCCAACGGACGTTGGTTCACACATCTGGGTTATATAACAGACATTCTAGGTACTTATTCACTCCAGTTCGTTAAAGAGGCTCTTGGACAAAATAAACCCTGGATCCTGGTATATACCCCGATAGCACCCCACGCATCTGCAGAACCGTTCGTGGGGGATCAAAACTTGTTTACCGACCTGGAGCCCTACCGACCTCCTTCTTTTAATGAAGCAGATGTATCAGATAAGCCGAGTTGGCTGGAGAAAAAACCATTAATGGATGAGAAGGAAATAGCAGCCATTGATAAATTTCGACGTGATCAGATACTCACACTTGTCTCGCTGGATCGGGCAGTGGGGATGTTAATTGATTCACTCGAATTTGAAGGTGAATTAGATAATACTTTTATTCTGTTTATGTCGGATAATGGTAAGTTTTGGGGCGAACACCGCATTTCTTCTAAAAACAGTTTTTATGAAGAAGCAGTAAAAGTGCCTTTTGCTATTCGTTACCCTCCGTTGATTCCAGAACCATATATTGATGATCACCTGGTTGCCAATATCGATATTGCGCCGACCATCTATGAGTTATCCAAAGTGAAATCCGGAGGACTGCCCATGGACGGGATATCCCTGGTTGGACTTCTGAACAAAACTATCCCCTGGCGAGACAGTTTATTGATAGAAGGATGGCCGCCAAGAGGTTTCTATTCTGCTCTACATACTGGAAATTATGTCTACGCTGAAACGCAGGGAGATCGCAGCGAGTTCTATGATCTGCAAACAGATCCGTATGAATTGAATAACCTGATCAATGATCCCGCATTCCAGGAAATGATCAAGGAATACCAGGCAAAACTCAATCTCGTTCGTGAGCCAATCGATGTCCCCACACCGGTTCCGGATGAAAACACAAATGGTACTCCCTGAAATGAGAGGGATGACAGCAGTTATTGGTCAGCCGGAAAACTGTTAATCCATCCTTTAGAATTATTAATCCTTTTAAAGTAGGTCTATCAATATATGAATTACCTCCTGGCATCAGCCCCTATTATTCTTTTACTTGCTTTATTGACAATATTTAAGTGGAGTGGAAAGCTGGCTGGTACGGTAAGCTGGTTATTTTCAGTCGTCATAGCTAGCTTATTTTTTGGATTATCTCTTGATGTTTTCTGGGTTTCTCAAGCCAAAGGATTAATTTTCTCAATTTATGTATTACTCGTTCTTTGGTCTGCTTTATTACTCTACAATTTCAATAATAGAACAGGCGGAATTTCTGCGCTTACACAATGGCTGCAAACGAAAATTCCTGACCCAACCTTGTTAAAAATTCTACTAGCTTGGGCTTTTACTGGTATATTAGAGGGGATTGCAGGATTTGGATTGCCCATTGCGGTAGCAGCACCCATGCTTGCAGGCTTGGGTGTATATCCCCTTATCGCCGTTGTTGCTTCTGCAATTGGGAATACCTGGTCTGTATCCTTAGGCAATATGGGGATGGTCATGCAGGTGCTTACTGGTATTTCCGGACTGGAAGAAATGGTCCTTGTTCCGACAATTGCTCTCATGATGGGTATTGCCTGCATCTTTACTGGATTGGCTGTCGCATCAGTACTGGGAGAAATAAGAAAGTGGAAAGAAGTGATCATCATCGGGATTTTTATGGCAATGGTCCAGTATGGATTGGCAGCTATTGGATTAATTCCTTTATCCGCATTTGGCGCTGCTGTGTCCGGATTAGTACTGGGTATGATTATCTGCAAAAAATCATCTGTAATAAGTCCAAAACTACCCATATCCAACCCGTTAATTGCCACGTTTCTTAGTTATGGTTTTTTGGTAGTTTTAATGCTGCTGATCTTTATTAATGGACCAATTCGCGATATTCTTTTCCCAATTTTATGGAAGTATCCATTCCCGGAAGTTTCCACCCTGCTTGGATATGTTACCCCGGCTGGATATGGTCAAATTTTTCGCTGGTTCGCGTACCCTGCAACATTGATTTCTATTGCAATTCTTGCCAGCTTTATTTTCTTTAGAAAACTGCGGGTGGCTACTTCCGATACCTTTGTTAAAGCCTTCAAAGATACTGCCAAATCGGCGGGTCCAGCCACAATTGGAATAATATCAACAATTGGATTGGCCATGGTAATGGATCATTCTGGAATGACCTTTCTGATTGCCCAGGGATTAAGCGATCTGACGGGTAGATTTTTCCCCATCGTCTCACCTCTTGTTGGAATGTTAGGGTCCTTTGCTACAGGTAGTAATTCAAATTCAAATGTCTTATTTGTTTCCCTTCAAAAAAACGTAGCTGCCATAATTGCAATATCTCCGGTCATTCTGTCGCTAGCGCAAACAGCTGGAGGTTCGTTGGGGAGTATGATCGCCCCGCAAAATTGATCATTGGATGTAGTACCGTGAATATGGCAGGTAAAGAGGGTTTGGTATTACGTAAAACTTTGCCTTATGGAATAGGTATAGCACTCGTAATTGGAATTACAGGATTAATATTGAGCTTGTTTTGAAAAGTGATTATTGCAGGAATTTGGGATGGAAACCTCATTGCCCAATTTTCTATAGGCTCGTTTTTCTTCATCGGGGGTGGAGAAGACCCAAAGCTTGACAATCAAGGGATACCTTGTTAAACTCACGCCTGCATTCAATATGGATGCTGGCCGAGATAGCTCAGTTGGTAGAGCATGCGACTGAAAATCGCAGTGTCCGCAGTCCAATTCTGCGTCTCGGCACAAAATAAGACATCCATT